>CAKRLX010000003.1 GCA_934359835.1 uncultured Blautia sp. | reverse complement strand
AAGAGAATACCGAAAAATAAGAAATAGGTTATGAAATCTATAATGTCATAAAAACTAAATGTCAAAAAAGGATGCCACCGAATAGAAAAACCCGGCACGTTAACCGCACCGGGTAAATCTTTTTCCCCTGTTCCAATTTGTTCTAACCCATGCTATACTAACTATGTTGCCCAACCGATACCCGGCAACGGGAGGAGGGGAACACATGGAACATCGTCATATCTTTTTTGCCTATTGGCATTATAGCATATGCGTTTCTGTAAATCAATATGTCTGATCTCGGCATTTTATGAATTTCTTTGGCATTTGGTATAAATTTGGTATGAAATTCTGTTTCCTTCAATTTGTCATGTCGTGAACTGCCCTAAAATCAAAGGGTAAAGGATATTTTACTATCAATATAACCTCTTTTTGGAGAAAAAGGAATATTATTTTTATATTTTTCCTTTTTTTGCTTGCAAAAGGGAAATTCATCTGTTAAAATAAAACCTGTTGAAAAAAAGCGTCAAGGAGGTGCTATCATGGCTAAATGCGCAGTTTGTGAAAAAGGTGCTTATTTCGGAAATAATGTAAGTCATTCCCATAGAAGATCCAATAAAATGTGGAAATCAAATGTGAAGTCCGTAAAAGTTAAAACCGCTACCGGCGGTGCAAAGAAGATGTATGTATGTACTTCTTGTCTGAGATCCGGAAAAGTGGAAAGAGCATAAATTTCCTGGCTACCCCCGCAGAATTGCGGGGGCCTTTTTTTGTAAAAGAACAGAAAAAGCAGGAACCTGTATGGAACCTGCTTATCTGCAAAACATATGATATCCGCACAGCAGGCAAAGCCCGGCGGAAATTATGATAACAGCGCTTTCTTTTATCAGCATACCGATCACCATTCCGATTCCGATGCAGAATAACATAAATCCAAAAAATCTTCCCATCTCCGAACCTCATCTGTTGGGCTTATACTATTCTATGCGGAAAAAACTTTCTGTATACTCCTTAATCTTCTGTTGTTTCATCAGAATCTGATTTCCCGAATCCTGAAGCAAAACGATCAACAAAATCAGGAACCATATCAAGAACTTTGGTAAGTCCATCCTGATTTTTGACATTAACAAGCTTGGTTGTACCATTCTGGATTACCAGTACGGCACTTGGAGTAAGTTTCCCGGTCATACCGCCACCACCATTGCTTTTTTTATCACCTTCAAAAGCACCAGCACCTACACCGAAAGATACATCAACAAGAGGAAGAATAATGGTATCTCCTACATGAATAGCATCTCCGACTACTGTTTTGGCAGAGATAAAGGCATCCATACCTTTAAAAAGTGAATTAACAGTATCTTTAAAATTATTTTCGCCTGACATATTCAGCCCTCCCTGTGTTTCCATCTGTGGATCACATATTTGATATTTTTGTTAAAATATAATCTGATTGCAGTTTGTAGAAAAACAATTCCATAAACCCTGCCTTTCAGATTAATATTACCCTGTAGAAAATTCTGGTTTTCAAATACAGGTGTAACCTGAATACAATTTTGATGCAGTGGGATAGTCATTCCCAGAACAGCAAGTACAGTACCTGTAATTGACGGATCACTGCTGCCAAATGTTATATGACCAGTTGCCCTGGTTGGAAAAACATGTTTCAACAGGCGGAAAACAGAAGCTCTGGCCTGTGAAAGAGCTGCTTTTGTTCTGGGGTGTCCGAGAAATTTTTTCCACCACTCTATTTTGGTGCAGGTACTTTGGATTGTTGATGAAAATTTCTTTACAGTCAGAGGAATTCCTCTGATTTTAAAATATATTTTTTTTATTTTCTCCCAAAACGCACGTATTTTATGCCCGAGTCTGAAGAAAAAATTTTCACCGGTTTCTTTTATTTCCTGATAAAATTCTTCGGATTCCTCCTCTTCTGTATCAGAATCTGATTCTGAGGAAAATATTTCCGGCTGTTTTATGTGCTGCATCGGGATTTCATCTTCTGTTTCCGGCAAATCAGAGGAAAATTCGCTGCTGTCCGGAGAAGAATCCAATAAAGGACGAGATTTTCGATTGCGCAAAAATCTCAGGAGTCTCAGGAGTGGAATTCCCAAAATACAGATTTCCTTTGTGAACTGTCCATTGCAGAATCTACATTTCAATACAATCAGACCGAAAAGCCAGCTGACCCTTCCTCCGGCAGTCAGTTCTCTGAAGGAGTTTGTCTCTTTTGAAAGCGTTCCCCTGTAGCGAACCGGACAAAAAAGGATCAGCAGAAGAATCAATAAAATAAGTCCGAGTATACATCCGACAATGATCAGTATGATTTTTGCAAGTAACCACAGAATATGTAGCATAGATTCACCTGTTTTTCCAATATTCTTTGATCCGGAACTCACCGGTTTCGTGATATACTTCACGGATAATATCTGAAACCATATCAAAGGCAGCATCTTTGCCCTTGGTTATGCCTATGATTTCAGGACATATATCCGCAGCAGCTTCCTGTATTAATGTCAGGGCAGGGAGAATTTCCAGCAGGACGGAGGGATTATCTGACAGGGTTACCAGATAGATTCCTGGTAATGGTCTGCCGGAATTCAGCTTTTTCTGAATTTTTCGGATATTTTTGATATTCTCTCCAATTAATAGATCCCTGTTCCATTTCAACATGGCAGTTTGCTGCTCCTTTGACCGGGAAATCTTACAGTTACAGTTTCCCCGGATATTTTTAATCTAAACAGGACTGCGTAAAAACACAGTCCTTATTGATGCCTTATTCTGGACGTAAGTTATTCACCTCGTCGCTGTTTTCCCCAGAGTCCCTGACTTCTCAGATTCAGATATTCCTGATAAGCACGTTCAACAATCTGTTTTTCGTTGGAAAAACGAAGAAGATGATAAACTTCATGGAATTTATAGTAACCTGAATCGATAAAAAATTCTTCTCTCTGAGGTCTGCTATGATAATTATCTGCCGTCATCAGATACCAGTGTACTTCTTTTGTAACAATGTCTTCAGGAACTGAAAAATTATAATGACTTTTGCCAATATATTTTACAACGGTGGCTTTTACACCTGCTTCTTCCTGCACTTCCCTGAGTGCAGTCTGTATATGTGTTTCGCCTTCTTCTACAGTTCCTTTTGGCAGTACCCAGCCTTCATAACGGTTCTTATAAGACTTATACAGTGCCAGTATCTTACCACGATAAATTACCACACCGCCACAGCTCGTTGCTTCTATCATATTGCAATTTCCTCCTGTAATGCGTGTGAGTTTCATATCCTGAACTGCATATAGTATAACTCTTTTTTGATGCCCTGACAACTATAAGTTATCAGGAATACTGTCAGTCAAAGTGATACGCATCAAAAAGATCGGCCGCAATAGGTACTGCTGCTTCACTTCCTGTGCCACCACCTTCCACAATAACTGCTACAACAAGGTCCGGATCATCAATGTTGGAATAACCGATAAACCAGGAATGACTGGATCCGTTTTCATCATATTCAGCAGAACCTGTTTTGCCGGCAACGGTATAGCCTCTTCCATTCAGGGCACTTGCAGTACCTTTTTCTACAACGCCCTGCATCAGCTTCGCAAGCAGAGAAGCTTCATTGTCTGTCATCAGTCTGGTATAGGCATCCGGATCGGTTGTGCTGATAAGATCACCACTGGCATTTTGAACTTTGTCGATAAGATATGGTTTCATGAGCACACCGCCATTAGCAATTGCACTGGTAATAAGAGCCATGTGCATAGGAGAAACAAGAGTGTTTCCCTGTCCGATGGCAGTCTGCATTGTCAGCGGTATTCCGGATTTGCCGTTCAGAGTAAAAGAACTTTTACGGTAGGATGACAGAGGAAGTTTCTTGTTGAAAAGAAGATCTTCGCTGGTCCTCAGAAGAGAATCACCGCCCAGTTCTGTACCTATCTCTGCGAAAGCACAGTTACAGGAGTTGGCAAAAGCAGTGTAAAAATCTTCCTGTCCGTGAACAGTGCTGTTGTAGCAGTGAATAGTATGTCCGTCAAGAGTAACCGTTCCCTGACAGTTATAGGAAAAACCGTTAAAACTTCCCTTTGTACGGAAATAATCAAGTGCGGTAACAATTTTGAACGTGGAACCCGGAGGGTACTGACCCATGGTTGCCCTGTTCAGCAGACTGCTGTTTGTTTCATCATTTACAAGTGTTTCCCATTCAGAAGAAATACTGTTTGGGTCAAAATCAGGTTTGCTGACCATTGCAAGAATTTTTCCAGTAGATGGTTCCAGCGCCACAACAGCACCTTTTCTGTCTCCAAGAGACTGATACGCAGTTGTCTGAAGATCCTCACGCAAAGTGGATATAACAGTATCCCCGGTATTTTTGGTACCGAGAAATTCATTTTTGATCTGAGTGAGAAAAAATTCGTGGGAAGTCAGAAGCTGGAAATTCGCTTCGGATTCCAGACCACTTTTTCCATTGGTATCATAACCGACTACATGGGCAAATATATTGTTGTAAGGATACACACGTGTTTCGGTACCATCATCGTCTACCTCGGTTTCAGCAAGGGTTTCACCGTCTGAAGACATGATTTTTCCACGTACTACCCTGTCGGCAAAAGTATCCTGCCTGGTATTATAAGGACTGTTTATAAAACTGTCACTTTTAACAGCGTTAAAGTAAATGAGATATCCGATCAGTCCCATAAATATGGCAACAAAGAAAATGGATACAAAAGTATATTCGCGGTTTCTGCCCCGGCGCCGTTTAGATCTGGCCCGTTCTGCCTGCTTCCTCTCTTGCTCGTATTCTTTGAACTGCTTCTTTTCTTCTCTTCTCAAATTCTTCATCCTCATCTTCTCTTAAAATATATAGTCCCTGGATAATTGCAAGCATGATGATCGTACTGAGTACAGAACTTCCACCATAACTTACCAGGGGAAGTGTGACTCCGGTCATCGGAATAAATTTACTGGCGCCACCGATGGTCAGGAATACCTGAAAGGCATATTCTGTACCGAGACCAAGGGCAATCAGTTTATAAAAAGGATTAATGATACGCAGTGCTATATTAACAATCATCAGAAAAAAGCTCATGCACACAAGGATAAGACAGATTGCAAAAATCCCTCCCAGTTCCTCACAGATTGCACTGAAAATAAAGTCGTTTTTGACAACAGGGATTGATTCAGGGGATCCCTGACACAGGCCCATACCGAACCAGCCGCCTGTACCGATGGCAAAAAGAGACTGCACAATCTGATAGCCTTCATTCTGATAAACGGCCATAGGGTCTTTCCAGGCGCTTACACGCTGCCTTACATGACCAAAAAGATGATAGGCAACTACAGAGGCTGCGCTTCCGCCGGCAATTCCCAGAGTAAGATAACCAGCGTTGCGGGTCGCTACAAAAACCATTACAAGATATGCAGCAAAAAAGATAACGGCACTTCCGAGATCCCTGGATAATACCAGAATACCGACATGGAGTGCAGCAACGACTGAAACCTGTATAACTGCACGGAAACTGGTATCTCTGGACAGGAATGAGGCAAGGAAAAATACGAAGGTGATTTTGATCGCCTCTGAAGGCTGAACTCCAAGCAGGGAAAGTTTGGCTCCGTAGCTTGTCCTTGCAAGAACAAATACTGCTGCAAGAAGGATGATACCAATAGCGGCATAGATCCATGTAAGTTTACGTAAAAAACGCATCTTACGGATCATAACCGGAATGACAAGTGCTATGATATTTGCGGCTGAAGCAATAAGCAGCTGTTTGTTGGCAGTTGCGATATCCAGTCTGCATAACATGATAAATCCGATGCTTAAAAGCATGCACATGTTATTAAGAAGGAGCAGAGATGCTTTTTTATAAAAGATACGGTAGAGTATCTGGATAACAGCAAAAAATCCCAGCATTTCCACATAAAACTGAACTACCTTAAAATCAAAAGTTTTCAGATAGATCACAAGAAACGCCATGAAATCCATGGAAAAAATCAGCGTAAGCTGTCTCTGCAGTAATTCATTACGTTCGTCATTATCTGGCTGTCGTACTGCATAGAAACAATGAAACGTATACACGATCATCAGTGTCAGGATGATGTATTTGGACAGTTCAACAATTACATTAATCATATACCTTATTCGGCTCCTCTTTTAAAATGTCCTTTTGTAAAGTCGTGGCTGGAAGGAAATTGACCATTAAGATATACAGCTTCAAAATCCTTCATGATTTCTGCGGCCTGTGCAGGAGATTCGAGTGTAAAATTAAGTCGGAGCTCTCCGGCACCAAGCTTTCTTACATGATCTGCTTCTTTAAGAAGACCATAGGGGATGCTGTTATATAAAATATTATAACAGTAATTCTCCGGACCTGTAGTCCCTGTTTTCCATGGATCACAGACGCATACGCAGGTAAATTCTTTGTCATACCGGTCTTTAAGAATCATTTTGTGTTGATTTCTGTCGCATTGCAGACAGTTTTTTCGTACACACTGTGCAGACAGCATCAGTGGACTGTATCCATAGATGATAAAATCACTGTTTTGATTATTTCTGTGCAGCAGTTCTTTTTCGTTGAGCTCCAGAGGGATTGTATTGCGGAAGATACCCTGATCATTCCAGAAAGAAACTGCCTCGTTATTCCAGGTATACATGGAGGCATCCAGTACACAGTATTTTTCCAGACCGGCTTCTTTAAGAATTCCGTAACTTTCAAGATTTCTTATAAGAAATCCCTTCATTCCCGATTTCAGCCATTCCCTGTTTGTGGGGATAAAGTCAGCAGGTACATTTCCGCGTGTGATATAGGGAAGTGTCAGAAACAGGTCTTTGGAGTTCTGTATTCCCATTTGCAGGCACTGCCGCATTGCATCAGGATAAAGATACATACCTTTGACGGAATCTCTTTTACAGAGTATAAGTGCCTGCTCAGAAGTTTCGCAGGAAACATAAAATCCATCTGGCCGGGACGTGGTATTTCTGATATCTGATGCTGCATAAACCGGTGGTTTAGAGGCGACCCTGCGCATTGTGCCGCAGATCTGTTCCTGGAGATCGTGAAGTGCAGTGCGTCGTAGTTCGTTCAGGATTTTCACAGGGATAAAAATATTTTCTCCCATCTGGATATCCAGAGATTCCCAATAGAATTCGGAATTGCCAAGCTTGTTCATCTGCTGACGTATCCTGTCTTCTGACATAGGTCTGTCTTTGGCTGTCTGTACTTCGCCAAGGGAAACTGCTGTATGAAAATTTCTGCAGGATACTTTCAGTATAGCAGGACTTTGTGGATACAAGATTAAATTTCCTTTAATTTTTTCTTTAGGTTGTGTCAGGGAAACAGAGATATTACCTGATTTTTTGTCATTGGTGAAAGCCATCATGGAAGGACCGTTATGCTGTTTGAAATAACCCTGACAGGAACCTCCGCGGTTAAAAATATCGAGAAGATATCTGCGATCTTTCTCTTCCACCTGATAGTGAGAGGGATCACTGAGATAAAGATCAAGGTATTTGCGGTAGATGGAAGTAACACCGGCTGTGTATTCGGGCTGTTTCATGCGGCCTTCAATTTTCAGTGATACAACTCCTGCCTTAATAATTTCCGGAAGTATGTCAATTGTACAGATATCTTTCAGACTTAAAGGACAGAAGTCTTTTTGGTTACTGTAATGTCCTGTTTCTTCACGGACCTGATAAGAAAGGCGGCATGGCTGTGCGCAGCGTCCGCGGTTTCCACTTCTGCCTCCGAGCATACTGCTCATAAGACACTGACCGGAAAAACTGTAACACAGAGCTCCATGAATAAAAGCTTCTATTTCAATGGGACTGGTATTATGCATATCAGAAATTTCGCGAAGACTCAGTTCACGTGCCGCAACAATTCTGGAAGCGCCCTGTTCTTCGAGAAATTTCATTCCATCAGGTCCGGTAACGGTCATCTGTGTACTGGCATGCAGATGAAGACCGGGAAAATTTTGGCGTATAAACTGAAAAACCCCTAAATCCTGTATGATAACTGCATCCAGGCCTGCTTCATATACAGGAAGCAGTGACGAAAAGAGTCTGTCCTGGATTTCTTTGTTTTTCAGAAGTGTGTTTACGGTCAGATAAAGTTTTCTGCCGTGAATGTGTGCTGTTTCTATGGCACTGACAAGTTCATCCTGTGTAAAATTTTGTGCGTAGGCTCTGGCGCTAAAATCGGGACCGCCTACGTATACTGCGTCTGCACCTGCACCAAGTGCTGCCAGAAATGCATCGTAAGAACCGGCAGGGGCAAGAAGTTCAATATTATTTTTGTCCAAAATGTCCAATTCCTTTCATACATAAATGAATGAAGGGGACTACCGAAGCAATCCCCTCTTTCTGAATTATTTTAGTAATTTGTCGATTTCTCCCTCGAGTTCTCTGACTTTTCCCTCCAGAAGTTCTTTCTGGTGTGCAGTTTCCTGCTCCTTTTTTTCGGTTTCTTCTATTTTCATACGAAGAGCGATCAGTTCATGCTTCAGCTCGTACATTTCCTGATCCTTCTGCTGAAGATCCTGTTCAAAAATTTCTGCCTGTTTTTTGGCTTTGAAATAATCATCTGTGATATTCAGACTGATCAGAGTATGCTTCGTTTCTACAGGCTGCCGGGAATATCCTGGCATTTCGCTTAACTCTGCTATTTTGTTATTTATATATGATGCTACTTTCTGAAAATACTCTTCAGATTCGTAGCCGCCTAACGTAATGATCTTTCCGCCGATTACTACCTGCGCCGTATTTTTGACTGCCATAACAAGCCTCCTGTGTAATTAATTCTCCTATTGATTATAATCGAATTTTGTAGAAATGTATAGGAATTTTTACGATTTCTTTTCGATTCCCAGATGCTTATAAGCCAGATCGGATGCAATGCGGCCTCTGGGGGTTCTGTTCAGGAAGCCGTTTTGCAGCAGATATGGCTCATATACGTCTTCCAGAGTGCCTGCATCTTCGCCTATGGCAGCGGCCAGAGTTTCCAGACCTACAGGCCCTCCCTGAAAATTAACAATAAGTGTCTGCAGGATCCTTCGGTCAATTTTGTCAAGACCATACTGATCTACTTCCAGAAGATCAAGGGCAAAGGCAGCCACATCAAAAGTGATTTTTCCGTCATATTTGACCTGCGCAAAATCACGGACTCTTTTCAGAAGTCTGTTGGCAAGACGCGGAGTTCCGCGGGAACGCTTGGCTATTTCAGCAGCACCTTTGGGGTCGATTTCAACATTGAGTACTTCTGCTGAACGCATGATGATAGTCTGAAGTTCTTTTTGATTGTAGAATTCAAGATGATGCATGACTCCAAAACGGTCACGGAGTGGCGCTGAAAGAAGTCCGGCGCGTGTTGTTGCTCCTACGAGAGTGAATTTCGGAAGGTCAAGACGTATAGAACGTGCAGAAGCTCCTTTGCCGATCATGATATCAATGGCAAAATCTTCCATTGCCGGATAAAGAACTTCTTCTACCTGCCTGTTAAGACGGTGAATTTCATCAACGAAGAGAATATCTCCCTCTTGAAGATTGTTGAGGATGGCAGCCATTTCACCGGGTTTTTCGATTGCAGGCCCGGAAGTAACCTTCATATGAACTCCCATCTCATTGGCAATAATACCGGATAAAGTTGTTTTTCCGAGCCCGGGAGGGCCATAAAAAAGTACGTGATCCAGTGCATCATGTCGCTGCTTTGCCGCTTCTATATAAATTTTCAGTGTGTTTTTTGTTTTTTCCTGACCGATATATTCGTCAAGTGTCTGAGGACGCAGATTTCCTTCAAGAGGAAAATCCTCTTCTGTGACATCGGTTGTGATAACTCTTTTTTCCATTTATATTGGTGCTCCCGTTTATAACTGTTTTAGGGCTGCCTTAAGAATACCTTCTACATCATCAAAGCTCACGCCAGTTACCTTACGTACAGCCTTCATGGCATCGGTACTGCTGTATCCCAGTGCGATCAGCGCTTCTGCTGCTTCCTGACGCCCATCGTGCAGAATTTCACCTGTGATCATGGCTGTCTCCTGCTGATGGGCCAGTTTTTGCTCAAAAGCATCTTCAAGTTTTAATTTATCTTTCAACTCAAGAATGAGTTTCTGGGCAGTTTTTTTGCCGATGCCAGGTGCTTTGGAGATGGTTTTGATATCTTCGGATAATACTGCAAAACGCAGTTCATCAGAGGTCATTCCGGAAAGAATACCCATTGCTGCTTTTGGGCCGATTCCGTTTACACCAAGTAACAGGCGAAACATTTCCAGGTCATCTTTGGATAAAAAACCATACAGCTGCATGGCATCTTCGCGTACATGAAAATATGTATGCACTTTAAGTTTGCCTTCGGTCCGGACTGCCTGTTCAAGAGCAGATCCTGTCATATATATCTCGTACCCTATTCCGCCAGTTTCAATAATGACTGAATTTTCTGTTGTATCAGCTACATAGCCGTTAATAAATGAAATCATAATATAACTCCTGCATTTGTGCTTTACCAATCATAACATAACAGATAGCAAAAAGCAAACATCTATTCGGAAAAAGAAAAGCCTCCGACCTGGTGTTATCAGGCCGGAGGTTACATACATAAATATAAAGATTAAAGAATGATACCTCTTGGGCAGGCTTCTTTACATGCGCCGCAATTTGTACATTTTTCATAATCAATATGTGCACAGAAATCTGTAACAGTGATAGCACCGTTAGGACAGGTTTTTTCGCATTTTTTACAACCGATACATCCGATTTCGCATGCAGATGTAACTGCTTTTCCTTTTGCGTGGGAGCTGCATCCAACAAATGTTTTCTGTACGTATGGTGCAAGCTCGATCAGATGATGAGGGCATTTTGCAATACATTTACCGCAGGCTTTACAGGCTTCACGGTCAACAACTGCAACACCGTTTACAATATGGATAGCATCGAAAGGACATGCTTTAACGCAGCTACCAAATCCCATACAGCCATAGGAACATGCTTTTGATCCGCCGCCAGGAATGAAGGCCATCATCTCACAGTCTTCTACACCTGTATACTTATAGTTGTTATTAGTTTTGTCACAGGTGCCGGTACATTTTACAAATGCTGCCATGCGGGCAGTTTCAACAACTTCCTGTCCCATAATGCCGGCAATGACTTTTCCGACTGTATCTCCACCTACAGGACATGCATTAACAGGTGCCTCTCCTTTGGCAATGGCAGCTGCAAGTCCGTCACAGCCCGGGTATCCACAACCACCACAGTTATTTCCCGGAAGTGCTTCGCGGACAGCAACTTCTTTTTCGTCTACTTCAACGGCAAATTTCTTACCTGCAATGCTAAGAAAGATACCAATAAAGAGGCCGACTGCTGCAACAACTACGGTTGCGGTAATAATTGCTCCAATATTCATGATCACGCCTCCTTAAATTAATCCTGAAAATCCGAAAAATGCAATGGCCATCAGACCTGCTGTAAGAAGTACGGTCGGGAAGCCTTTGAATGATTCCGGAATATCATTAAACTGAATTTTTTCACGGATACCAGCCATAAGTGTGATGGAAATTGTGAAACCTACTGCTGTTGCAAATCCGTTTACAGTACCCTGAAGAATGTTATATTCATCCTGAACGTTTGTAAGCGCTACACCGAGAACTGCACAGTTTGTAGTGATCAGTGGCAGATAAACGCCGAGTGCCTGATAAAGAGAAGGAATACATTTCTTGAGAAACATTTCCACAAACTGAACAAGTGCTGCAATGATAAGGATAAATACGATTGTCTGTAAGTATTCCATACCTGTAGGAACAAGAATAAAATTGTAAATAAGCCCTGTTACAAAGGAAGACAGAGTGATAACGAAAACAAGAGCTCCACCCATTCCTACTGCTGTCTCTGTTTTTTTGGAAACACCAAAAAACGGACACAGACCAAGGAACTGGCTAAGTACTACGTTATGTACAACAGCAGAGCTGACAAGGATGATCAATAATTCTTTCATGCTTATTTACCTCCTTTACATGCAGTATTTCCGCAACTGTCGCAACCAGCACAGCAACCGCAGCCTTCACTTGGATCAATTCCTTTTTTGGCTGCACCAACTTTGAATTTGTTCTGAAGTGCTGCAAGCATAGCCAGAACGAAGAATGCTCCAGGTGCAAGGATAAAGATTGTGATCGGTTCATAACCAAATTTGCCGTCTGCTGCCAGAGGAAGAATCTGTTTTCCGAAAATCTGTCCGGCACCGAGAAGTTCACGAACAGCACCAATACATGTGATACTTAAGGTGAAACCAAGTCCCATACCAATACCATCGAATAATGAAGGAATCGGAGGATTTTTGGAAGCATATGCTTCTGCACGGCCAAGGATAATACAGTTAACAACAATAAGAGGAATATAAATTCCAAGTGCGGAATACAGGCTTGGGATAAAGCCCTGAAGAAGCATCTGTACGATTGTTACGAAAGAAGCAACAACTACGATAAATGCAGGCATACGCACTCCGTCAGGAATAAATTTCCTTAAAAGAGAAATCATAAGGTTGGATGCAGCCAGTACTACTGTTGTAGTAAGACCCATACCAATACCATTGATTGCAGATGTTGTAACAGCCAGTGTCGGACACATACCAAGCACCAGCACAAAAGTCGGATTTTCTTTAATAATACCGTTTACAAGACGTTCAGCAGGTGTATTTGCTTTCATGACTCTGCTCCTCCTTCCACATACTGAAATGCACAAAGTCCGGCATTGACACCGTTTGTCATGGCATTTGTTGTAATAGTAGCACCACTGATAGCGTCAATCTGATCATCTGAGGTGGCACCTGTTTTTGTGTATGTAAATTTCTCTACTTTTTTATCTTTGAACTGATCTTTGAAACTGTCAGTAGTGGCTTTCATACCAAGACCTGCAGTTTCACTGATGGACAGAATGGAAATACCGTTTAAAGTACCGTCATTCTGAACACCCATGGCAAACTGGATATCTCCACCGTAGCCTTCGGAATCTGTTACTGTGAATGCGTAACCCAGTGTTTCGCCTGAGGCATCTTCTGCTACCATAATTTCGTCAATTGTCTGGGCTGTAAAGCCATTATCGCTGAGATAAGAAGTCAGACCATCATCAGCAGAATAAACTTCGAATTTATCAGCATCCTCAAAGACTGTTTTGTAAGCTTCTTCTTTTGACTTTTCCTGCTGTGTTGCAATCGGGCCTGCTGTAATGTCCTGTACGACACCAAGGGCAAGACCTGCAACCAGAGTAATAACAGTAATGGAAATGGTGTTTTTCAGGATTGTATTCATGCCTTTTTACCTCCTTTTCCAAAGGCTACTGGTTTGGTTGCCTTTTCAATAAGCGGAACCAGTAAGTTACAGAAGATAATTGCATAGGAAACACCTTCTGCTGATCCGCCGAACAGACGGAAAACGGCTGTTACAATACCAAGACAGCAGCCGTATACGAGCTGTCCCTTAGGTGTGATCGGTGTTGTGACATAATCTGTAGCCATGAACCATGCACCAAGCATAAGTCCGCCTCCGAACAGATGGCTTAACAGATAGTTGATATCAAATCCCATACCAGTACCAAACATGTAGAAGATTACAAAAATGGCAAAACTTCCGATATATGTAAGCGGGATTTTGAGATCAATAACTTTAAATGCAAGAAGGATCACTGCACCTATCAGGATTGCAAGGGCAGATGTCTCGCCGATAGTTCCCTGAATATTACCAATAAAGAGATCTTTTACCGGAATAGATGATGCTGCAACAAAGCCCTGTTTTTTCAGTGCGGCAAGAGGTGTTGCACCTGTTACTGTATCAAGGACACCTCTGTAACTCTTGGATACAGAGAAGTCAGTCATTTTAGCTGCAAAAGAAATCATAAGAAAACATCTTGCACCTAATGCCGGGTTCATGAAGTTCTGTCCAAGACCTCCAAAGAGCTGTTTTACAACAATGATAGCAAATGCACTGCCAAGTACCGGCATCCACAGCGGAATCTGCGGCGGCATGTTTAAAGCAAGTAAAAGACCGGTAACTACGGCACTGAAATCATTGACCGTATTTTTCTTATGCATCAGACGGTCATAAAGCCATTCAAAAAATACACTGGAAATTACTGTTACGAGCACAACAAGGAGTGCATGAAGACCGAAATTCCAGATTCCAAACAGAGTAGCCGGAAGCAGTGCGATGACAACTAACTGCATAATACGGCTTGTGGTCATTTTGTCCCTCACATGGGGATTCGATGATACATTATACATTTCTTCCATTTCCTATATCCTCCCCTTATTTCTTCTTTCTGCGTTCTGCAAGAACCATTTTACGCATAGATTTGATGCTCTGGGTCAGTGGTCTCTTAGCCGGGCAGATATAACTGCAGCATCCACATTCGCAGCATTCCATACCATCCAGTGCTTCAAAGCCAGCCATATCACCTCGTTCAGCAAGTGTTGCAAGACGCGCAGGAAGAACATGGCCAGGACAGACACCTACGCAACGTCCGCAGTTGATACAAGCAGTCTGGATTGCCTGCGATTCAGAAACAGCATCGTGTTCCAGAAACAGGAATGCAGATGTTGTTTTTACACATGGAATATGAAGATCATAAAGAGCAAATCCCATCATAGGACCACCGGAGATTGCTTTTGCGATTTTTGCTTTCAGCCCACCGGCAGCATCTACCAGTTCTGACATATCAGTTCCTGTAAGTACGGTATAGTTCTTGGGATTATTGATTCCTTCACCGGTAATAGTAACAATTCTGCTCATAACAGGTCTTCCAAGGATAACGGCTTTATATACTGCAACAACAGTATCGATATTATCAACAACACAGCCGACATCAGCAGGAAGCATGGTGGAGTTGATTTCTCTTCCGGTAGTAGCATAAATCAGTGTACGCTCACCGCCCTGTGGGTATTTGGTCATAAGCTCTTTAACTTCAATACGCGGTTCGTCTTTGACAAGTTCTTTCATTTTTGAGATACAGTCAGGTTTGTTATCTTCAATACAGATAAAACCTTTTGCAGAGTCAAAAAGAGAAAGAATAACATGAAGGCCTTCAACAACTTTTTCAGGCTCTTCCAGCATTCTTCTGTAGTCGCTGGTAAGATATGGTTCACATTCTGCCCCGTTTACAAGTACATATTCGATTTTTGAAGGATCTTTCGGTGCAAGTTTGACATGTGTCGGGAAACCGGCACCACCCATACCTACTACTCCACCCTCTTTGATTCTGTTCAGTATTTCTTCTCGTGAAAGATCTTCCAGTTTGGCAGGCTGGAATTCAACTTCTTGGTACTGCTGGTCGTTTTCGATAATAATAGAATCGGCCATTGCTCCGACAGCAGTCAGTCTTTTTTCAATTCCCTTCACAGTACCTGATACAGAAGCATGGATCGGTGCAGATACAAATCCACCGGCATCGGCAATCTTCTGTCCTGCAAGTACATGGTCACCCTTTTTTACGCAGGGAACAGCGGGTGCACCAATGTGCTGAGAAAGCGGATAAGCCATATCTCCTTTGGGAAGATACTTTTCAATTGGCTGGTTTTTGGATAATTCCTTACCGTCGTAAGGATGGATTCCGCCTTTAAAGGTCAGTTTTCCCATATATTTGTTTCCTCCTTTTTCATGAGCATTTGATCTCACTCATGTTTATTTTCTTTTTCATGATGCAGACGATAGTGTTTATATTTATAATATGTATAAGACAAAATCCAACATATATTTTCTGCCTTGTTTCTTTGTCGCCGCAAAATGCATATATATAATATAACTCTTTTTTTCGAAAAATTCACTACCCAATTTAGCCAATATTGTGTATAATTAGATACAATCGAGAAAGGAAAAAAGTAACATGATTGTTAAAAAAATACCTATTTTACAAGGGTTTCCAGACATTTTTACTGTTAAAATATTGTCGAATTCAAAAAATGAATTGTCAGAATTTAATCCCATTTTTTACGATATTGAGACAACTGGACTCTCCCGTTTTACTTCTTTTCTTTACCTTATCGGGGCGGTAAAGTGGGAAGAAAATAGTTGGTTTCTTTACCAGTGGATGGCGGAAAAACCACAGGAAGAGTCAATTGTTCTTGAGACTTTTTCTCGTTTCCTTAAAGGAGCCTCCTGTACGGTCCAGTATAATGGAAACCGCTTTGACCAGCCATATCTTGAAGAACGTTTCCGACAGAATGAAATAGACTCTCCTTTTGGTGAAATACCTGCAATTGATATATATCAGTTGTTAAAACCATATCAGAGTTTGCTGAAATTGTCTCGGATGAAGCAGCCGGACATGGAAGAATTTATGCATTTGCCAGGCCGCCGGTACTGTGATGGAGGAAAATGCATCCGACTGTACAGATCTTATATGAAAAAAGCGGAAGAATCTGTGGCAGAAACTCTTATGGGACACAACCAGGAAGATTTGCTGGGACTTGGGCAGATTTTAAATCTTCTGAAATATCGGTGCTTTTTTCAAGGTGAATTTGAGATAAAAAAGATAAATTGTCATGAACAGGAACTGACAATATGTTTAGACCTTCCCTATGAAGTACCGATTGCTTTTTCAAATAGTGTGCCTGAAATGTATCTGACCGTATCAGGTCAGGAAGCACGACTTCTGATTCATCTGAAAGATGGAAAACTGAAACAGCATTATAGCAATTATAAAGATTATGAGTATATTCCAGGGGAAGATATGGCCATTACCAAAGCTTTGAGCAGATATATGGATAAAAGCCTGAAAAGGCCGGCAACATTGGAAAATTGTTATACATGGTTTGAGTGTAATGAGGCTTTCCTTGCAGATAAGCAAAAGCAGATACAGTATCTTAAACATACGTTTACATATTTTTTGAATATACTGAAAAAGACCTGGAACAGTAAAAAGTAATAAGAGTATAAAAAAACTCCCGTTAATTTAATTTAACGGGAATTTTTTATTATATATTCTTTATATAATTATATTTTGCGATTAAGCTTCAGTATCTTCTGCTTCTTCCTGTGCAGGAGCTTCCAGAGCTTTCATGCTAAGGCTGATCTTTTTGTCTTCGCCATTGAAATCAACAACTTTTGCTTCGATTTCCTGTCCGATGGAAAGAACATCAGATGGTTTTGCAACATGTTCTCTGGAAATCTGAGAAACATGAAGAAGTGCATCGATTCCAGGAGCAAGTTCTACAAATGCACCGAAGTCTGTCATACGAGCAACTTTACCAGTTACAACGTTACCTACTGCGAATTTTTCTGCAGCTGTAAGCCATGGATTCTCTTCCGGGAATTTCATGGATAATGCAATCTTGTCTCCATTGATTTCTTTGATGAGAACTTTTACTTCATCACCTACGTTAAATACTTTTTTCGGGTTTTCTACTCTGCCCCAGGACATTTCGGAAATATGAAGAAGACCATCTGCTCCGCCAAGATCAATAAATGCACCGAAATCTGTAACATTTTTAACAACACCTGTTACAACATCGCCTGCATTGATTTTTTCCATAAGCGCTTTCTGCTTTTCTGCTTTTTCTGCAAGAAGAAGCTGTTTACGGTTACCAATGATACGACGTCTTCTCGGGTTGAATTCTGTGATAACAAATTCAATTTCCTGATCTGCGTATTTGGAAAGATCTTTTTCGTAAGTATCAGATACAAGGCTTGCAGGAATAAATACTCTTGCTTCTTCTACATTAACACAGAGTCCTCCATCAAGTACCTGAGTTACAGGCGCTTTCAGTACTTCCTGTGATTCAAATGCAGCTTCCAGACGTTTGTTGCCTTTTTCAGCGGCAAGTCTCTTATATGTGAGGATAACCTGTCCTTCACCATCGTTTACTTTGAGAACTTTTGCTTCCATTGTGTCTCCCACATGAACTGCATCAGTCAGTACAAGGGAAGCGTCATTAGAATATTCGCTTTTGGTGATAATACCGTCTGCTTTATACCCGATATTCAGGATGATTTCATCTTCTTTAACGTCGATGACAGTACCCTGTACGATCTCTCCATTTCTGATTGTTTTTACGGAATCCTCCAGCATCTGTTCAAAACTTAATTCTGACATGTTCTTGAACCTCCTCAATAATTTTCTTTGGGGTGGATGCCCCTGCTGTAATACCTACATAACTACTGTGATGGAACATTTCAGAATCCAAGTCTACAGGTGTTTGTATATAGTAAGTATTTCCACATTCCTCTTTGCATATTTCAAACAGCTTTTGAGTATTGGAACTATGCCTGCCACCGATGACAAGCATAGTGTCTACCTCTCCGGCTATGTTTTTTGCTTCTTTCTGCCGTTCTTCAGTAGCATTACAAATAGTGTTTAAAATATTGCTAATATTTAAAACATTATTATAATAACTCTTTTTGCTGAGAATTTCAACTAATTCTTTAAATTTGTTGTAATTAAATGTCGTCTGAGATACTACGCACAGTTCTTTTCCTGGTACAGGAGTGAAGTGTTCAGTTTCTTCTTTTCCGGAGAGAACTGTGTACGGACCGTTACACCAGCCACAGATACCCTTTACTTCCGGGTGATCCGGATCACCGAAAATAACGATTTGTTTTCCATCATTGCTTTCTTTTTCGACGATGCGGTGAATCTTCAGAACGAAAGGACAGGTAACATCTACATAATCAAGTCCTGTTTTACGAAGAAGATCATAAATATGCTTGCCGACTCCGTGAGAACGGATAACGACAGTTCCCCTGTTCAGACATGGAAGATCATCTTCTGAGATTACCTGCACACCTTTTTGAGTGAGATCTGATACTACTTCTTCATTGTGTATGATCGGACCAAGGGTATAGATAGGGCTTACACCCTCTTCAATCAACTGGTATACTTTATCAACGGCACGTTTGACACCAAAACAAAAACCTGCGGTTTCGGCAACTTTAATTTTCATCAGCTGTTTCTCCATCTGCAATTTTAGAATGATATATTTCAAGAATTCTGGCAACTACCTGATCAACGGTCATATCTGAAGAATCTACCAGAACTGCATCTTCGGCCTGTCTGAGAGGTGAAACTGTACGGTTCATATCTCGCTGATCACGTTCTTCAATATCTTTCTGGATTTCAGAAAGTTCACAGTCGGTTCCTTTTTCCTGAAGTTCAAGAAATCTTCTCTTCGCTCTTGTCAGGGAACTCGCGGTAAGATAAATCTTTACTTCTGCATCAGGAAGAATAGTTGTACCGATATCCCGGCCATCCATGACAACACTCATGGAAGCGGCAAGTTTGCGCTGAAGATCCAGAAGCTTTTGTCTTACTTCAGGAACTGCCGAACTTACAGAAGCCATATTTCCTACTTCTTCTGTACGAAGATAGTCGTTTACGTTTTCTCCGTTGAGAAGTACAATCTGTACTCCGTCCTGATATTCAATAGATATATCAGCATTCTGACATACGGTGCCGATTTCAACAGTATCATTTCTGTTTACATTCTGTCTGATGAGATAAAGCGCCATCGCACGGTACATGGCTCCTGTATCTACATAAATACAGGACAGATCTTTTGCTACTTTTTTTGCGATTGTGCTTTTGCCGGCTCCGGCAGGTCCGTCAATGGCAATATTGTGTATCATTTTTATTCCTCCAGTTTATATATTATTTTCACTTACAGCAGTTCCGGCCAGATAGGCAGTTGACCATGCAATCTGAAGATTAAAACCGCCTGTCAGTGCATCAAGATCAAGAAGTTCGCCTATGAAATAAAGACCGGAAATTTTTTTGGATTCCATAGTTCCGGGCTGTATTTCCTTTACTGATACACCGCCTTTGGTAATGACCGCCTCCGAGTATCGTCCAAGTCCAATTATAGTAAACGGAAAGGCTTTGACAACAGATGCAAAATGCTGACGTTCTTCCCGGGAAATTTCATGAATCACTTTGTCTGCAGGAATACCGCCAAGTCCGATGATAACAGGTGTCAGAGAAGCGGGAAACAGAACATCAATTACATTTTTGAACTGTCTGTTTCTGGAATTTTCAAATTCTTTTAATATACGTTCATCCAGCTGTTCAAAGGAAAGCGCAGGTTTCAGATCAATAAAGGCATCAAGACGCCCTTCTTTTTGAAGACGGCGGCCGATTACTGCGCTTGCAGACAATACCAGCGGACCGGTGATGCCTGTATGGGTAAACATCATTTCGCCAAAATCCCGATACAGGATTTTTTTGCCGCTTTTAATGGTGAGTTCTACATTTCTGAGAGACAGTCCCTGCATCTGCGGAATATAATCTTCACTTACAGTTAACGGAACAAGTGAAGGGATACAGTCTGTAACTGAATGTCCGGTGTCTGTGGCGAATCTGTATCCATCACCAGTAGAACCGGTTGTAGGATAGGACAGCCCTCCTGTGGCAACAATTACAGAGTCACTTTTCTGAACAGTGCCGTTTTTCAGGACAATTCCTGCTGCTCTTCCATTCTCTGTGAGGATTTCAGATACCTGGCTGTGCAGACTGATATGGACATTATATTTCCTGAGGAGACGTTCCAGCCCCCGAATGATATCAGAAGAATGGTCGGATACAGGAAAAACACGGTTACCACGTTCTGTTTTCAGAGGAACTCCGGCTTCTTCGAGAAGTGCCATCATATCCTGGCTGTTGAAAGAATAAAATGCACTGTAGAGAAATTTGTTGTTGCTTTTTACTGCACGGAGAAGTTCCTCGGGATCACAGTTATTTGTGACATTGCACCGTCCTTTGCCTGTGATAAAAAGTTTTTTTCCCAGTTTTTCGTTTTTTTCGTAAAGAAATACTTCACATCCGTTTCTGGCAGCAATGATGCCGGACAGCATACCGGCTGCACCGCCACCCACGATTATGACTTTGTTCATGGATTTCCTTTCTGTAAAATAAAAATATTTTTCTCACAGATATATTACCATAATTTAAACAGACCCGCCAGAGTTTCTGACGGGTCTGTTTAAATATTAAACTGGATATGCTCCGTTTTTGGTATCTGCTGCTTTTTCGTCTACTTTTTTCTCCTGTGCCTGACGGTATTTGAAGAAATCAGTAGCTACCTGTGGGAACAGAGCGTAGGACAGAACGTCTTCATCCTGTTCTTTATAAGGAGCAACTTCTTTTTCGAGTTTATCCATTTCGTTGTCAAGAAGATCAGCCGGACGGCAGGTAATTGGCTCTGCGTCACCAATGCATTTCTTCTGTACTTCTTCATTGAATGGTTTTACAGTGGCACCATATTTGCCAAGAAGGATATCTTTGGTTTCTTTGGTAACCATTTTGTATCTTTCGCCCATAAGAACGTTAAATACAGCCTGTGTGCCGACAATCTGAGAAGACGGTGTAACCAGAGGCGGTTCACCAAGGTCTTTACGAACCTTCGGTACTTCTTCCAGTACATCGTAGAATTTATCTTCTGCATGCTGTTCTTTCAGCTGGGAAGTCAGGTTGGAAAGCATTCCGCCTGGTACCTGATACAGAAGAGTTTTGATGTTAACACCAAGGTTCTTTGGATTCAGGAGACCGCTGTCAAGAGCGTCATCACGGATTGGACGGAAGTAATCTGCGATTTCAGCAAGAAGGTTCTGGTCAAATCCTGTATCATAAGGAGTTCCTTTGAAAGTTTCAACCATAACTTCTGTTGCAGGCTGTGAAGTTCCAAGTGCAAATGGAGAGATTGCTGTATCGATGATATCAACACCTGCTTCTACTGCTTTCATGTAAGTCATGGAAGCAACACCTGAAGTATAATGTGTATGGAGGTCAATCGGGATCTGAACAGCATCTTTCAGAGCACCTACAAGTTCAGTTGCCTTGTATGGAAGAAGAAGGCCTGCCATATCTTTGATGCAGATAGAATCTGCGCCCATATCTTCAATCTGTTTTGCAATGTTTACCCAGTAATCAAGTGTGTAAGCATCGCCAAGTGTATAAGAAAGAGCAACCTGTGCATGTGCTTTTTCTTTGTTTGCTGCTTTTACTGCTGTCTGGAGGTTACGCATATCATTCAGACAGTCGAAAATACGGATAATATCGATTCCGTTTGCTGCGGATTTCTGAACAAAATATTCAACAACATCATCTGCATAAGGACGATATCCAAGGATATTTTGTCCACGGAACAGCATCTGAAGTTTTGTGTTTTTGAATCCGTCACGTAATTTACGAAGTCTTTCCCATGGATCTTCTTTCAGGAAACGGAGGGAAGCATCAAATGTCGCTCCACCCCAGCACTCTACTGCATGGTAGCCGACTTTGTCCATTTTATCAATAATTGGAAGCATCTGTTCTGTGGTAAGTCGTGTTGCGATCAGAGACTGATGTGCATCACGGAGAACAGTTTCCACAATTTTTACAGGTTTTTTTTCTAATTCAGCCATTATATTTCTCCTTATATTATTAATTAAGAAAAGGAAGTTCGATTTACTAAATTCATACTGCGCTATCGCTTGTATTCATTAAGTACTCTGGATCATACACCAAAGATAGCCATAAAGGTTCCGGCTGCTACAGCAGTACCGATAACACCGGCTACGTTTGGTCCCATGGCATGCATCAGCAGGAAGTTTGTAGGATCTGCTTCAGCACCGACTTTCTGGGAAACACGGGCTGCCATAGGAACGGCAGATACACCGGCAGATCCGATCAGAGGATTGATCTTTCCTCTGGAAAGCTTGCACATGAGTTTTCCAAGCATACATCCACCGAATGTACCGAATGCAAATGCTACAAGACCAAGAACAACAATCTTCAGTGTATCTACATTCAGGAATGCATCAGCACTTGTGGAAGCACCTACTGAAGTACCCAGAAGGATAACGACAATGTACATAAGAGCATTGGATGCTGTTTCGGTCAGCTGTTTAACAACACCTGATTCACGGAACAGGTTACCAAGCATCAGCATACCTACCAGTGGAGCTGTTGTAGGAAGAATCAGGCATACAACAATAGTGATAACGATCGGGAACAGGATTTTTTCCAGTTTGCTTACCGGACGAAGCTGATCCATCTTAATCTTACGTTCTTTTTCTGTTGTGCAGAGTTTCATGATCGGAGGCTGAATGATCGGTACCAGTGACATGTAGGAATACGCCGCCACTGCGATCGGTCCCATCAGAGATGTCTGTCCAAGTTTTCCGGCAAGGAAAATAGAGGTAGGACCATCAGCTCCACCGATAATGGAGATAGCTGCTGCTGCTTTTCCATTGAATCCAAGGAATATTGCAAGGAAGTAAGCAACATAGATACCAAGCTGAGCTGCTGCACCAAGAAGGAAGCTCTTCGGGTTTGCAATAAGAGGACCGAAGTCAGTCATTGCACCTACACCCATGAAAATAAGGGAAGGAAGAATACTCCATTCATCAAGCAGGTAAAAGTAATGCAGAAGTCCGCCGACACCGTTGGACATATCTTCCGGGTTTGCCATGATATCCGGATAAATATTTACCAGAAGCATACCAAAAGCAATCGGAACCAGAAGAAGCGGCTCAAAGCCTTTTTTGATTGCAAGGAATAAGAATACACACGCCACCGCGATCATCAGGTAGTTTCCCCATTTAAGGTTGAAGAAAGCTGTCTGATGAATCAGGTTGGACAAGGTTTCTGTTACATAAGACATCTGATTACCTCCCGTCCTAGTTCATTGTAGCCAGAGTATCTCCGTTTTCTACGGATGCACCTTCAGTGGTATCAATGCTGGCTACTGTACCATCCTGAGGAGCAACAACCGGGATTTCCATTTTCATGGATTCCAGGATAATAATGCTGTCTCCTGCTTTTACTGCCTGTCCTGCTGCTGCTACGATTTTAAGAACTTTACCAGGTACAGATGCAGTTACTTTGACTGCACCAGCGCCTGCTGCCGGAGCTGCTGCTTTTGGAGCCGGAGCTGCTTTTGGTGCTGCTACAGGAGCTGCTGCAGCTACAGGAGCAGAAACACTTCCGGTTTCTTCTACAGTTACTTCATATGCTGTTCCGTTTACAGTGATTGTATAACTTTTCATTTTATAATCCTCCTAAATAGATGGTCGATTTATCTTTTTTTACGATTGATCTTGCGGATAGAACGTACAACAAATCCATCTGTTGATGTTCCTTCTGCTGCTGCGATGGCTGCTGCGATAACAGCAATCAGTTCATTATTATCTTCAGCAGCTGCTACAGGAGCTGATTCAACAGGTGCAGGCGCTGCTGCCTGTGCTGCTTCAGCAGCTGCTTTTTTTGCTTTCTGCTGCTGGGCTCCTGAACCAGGAATAAACTGGAACAGAGAAATAAGCAGGATCAGAAGACAAAGAATTACAAATACAGTACCAAGCCCCATAACTGTATTAAGAGCAGCATTTTTCATTGTAGTTGCAAAAGAGTACTGAATATTTACTGCCACAGAAGTCGGAACCATTGTATCGTCAAATACATATACGAATTCTGCATCTTCGTCTTCGAATTCAACAGGAACCGTTGCAGTATACTGATCGTTTGAATATTCAACTTCTGCACTTCCGACTTCTTTCATTTCTCCAACTTCGTCTTTTACGGAAGCCCATGCAGTCATAGCACTTTCTGTAAAAGCATCACCGGATTCAGAATATGCGGAAATCTGATCGGCTGTCAGAGGAATGATTGTCTGTGTAAGTCCCTCTGCTGTGGATTCAATCTGAGATTTGGTTGCATCATCCATTTTGTCTGCTGCCATTACCAGTGCTGAACTGGAAAACATCAGAGATGCTGCGCAGACAACTGCGGTGCATACAGAGGAAGTCTTTTTTAACATCTGATTCATATGCTCACCTCACTTAGACTGTTCCGTGTTTCTTGGATGGACGGTCTTCTCTTTTTGTGAACAGCATTTCAAATGCTCCGATCACATATTTACGTGTATCTTCCGGAGCGATCACAGTATCAACATAACCTCTTGCTGCGGCAGATTCAACACCGGACTGGAGTGCTCTGTATTCTGCAGCTTTTTCGTTAAGAACAGAAGCGTCAGCACCTGCATACATGATCTTGGCTGCAAGAGAAGAATCCATCATACCGATTTCTGCATTATCCCATGCATAAACAAGGTCAGCACCGATGGATTTACTGTTCATTGCAACATAAGCGGTACCGTAAGCTTTGCCAATGATAACGTTTACCTTCGGTACAGTTGCAGAAGCAAATGCATGAACCATTTCACCTACAGATTTTGCCATCATTTTTTCGTTGCAGAGAGTTGCTTTGAATCCTGTAACATTTGTAAGAGTAAGAACAGGAATGTCAAAAGCATCACAGAATTTAACGAAATCAGCTGCTTTTCTTGCGCCTCTTGCTGTAATGGTACCATCAAATTCAGCTGTTTTATTTCCTTCTGCATCATATACTTCGCTTCTGTTGGCTACAGCACCTACAGTTGCGCCGTTAAGACGAAGAAAACCTGTAACAACATCCTGTCCGTAAGCTTTTTTGGTTTCAAAGAAGAGGCTGTTATCTGCGATCCTGGAAAGTGCGATAGATGTATCGCCTGCGCATGCGGAAAGGTCAGAGCATACACGGTTAAGATCATCTGTACATTCTGTATAGGAATCATTGTCTTCAAAGTTAGAAGGAAGAAGACTGATCAGCTGACGGATCTGGCCAAGGATCTCATCTTCTGTTCCCACAGAATCGATAAGTCCTGTTTCTTCACTCTGGAATGCAGCGTCTGCTGTATCACATTTTTCTGTGTAGTTGCCATCAAGTGCATTTGGGCTGTTGACAAACATTTTGCCTTTCTTAGCTTCGATAAATGTAAAGTCAGTCAATGCCGGTACGATTGCCATACCACCGCCGCAGGTGCCGAATACAGCTGTAATCTGAGGAATCATTCCTGAAGCAAGTGTTTGTTTCAGATAGATAGAACCAAATGCTTCAAGTGCATCGGTTGCCTCCTGAAGACGCATACCTGCACAGTCCACCAGTCCGATTACCGGTGCACCTGTTTTCATAGCAAGATCATAAAGAGAAGAAATCTTTTTAGCGTGCATTTCGCCAACTGTACCGTTTAATACAGATGCATCCTGGCTGTACACGTATACAAGATTTCCATCGATCACACCATATCCGGTAATGACACCGTCTGAAGGCGCTTTTGTCTCAGTAAGGTTGAAATCAGTTGCTCTGGCTGTTACGCTTTTTCCAATTTCAACAAAACTGTTGGCATCAAGCAAAGATGTGATTCTTGTGCCTGCTAAGCTTTGTGTTGTGTTACTCATTCTTATTTGCCCTCCATTTTATAAAATTTAAATATAACCAAAATTTTAGCCGATTATAATTGTACCCTGTTTTGACAATTTTTTCAATACATTTTGACGAATTTGTTAAAGATTTAACTCCAAAAAAACTCCTCGCAGACGAGGAGTTCTTAATGAAAGAAATTATAAAAAACATATTTCATGCACCACTGATAAGTGAGTCTTTGTATATCTTCTTCTGCGTTTACCGGACAGGTAAGTACTGTGTTTCCGTTAAGGGAAAAAGAAATCTGTCCGACCTGCTCTCCTGCTTTTATGGGAGCATTAAGAGATTTTTTTATAAACAGCTGTCTGTTAACAGATTCGTTATTTCGCATGAGGATCTGTTTGTGGCGGAAATTACCGGAAGAAGAAACTGCAATTTTGATATATGTTTCGGCAAAAGGATCTTTCCCCGGATTGATTCCGTTTTTAACCGGAATAAGGGGCAGAACCGGTTCCTGCCATATATTCCGGTAATAATAATTTTTACAGCCATATTCAAGAAGCGTGCTGGCATCTTCCCATTTATAGCCTTTATTTCCCGGCCATCCGCAGCCAAGTAAAGCAATGATAAATACACGGTCGTCTTTCTGACAGGCACATACGTAACAGTATCCGGCATCTCCTGTAAATCCTGTTTTTCCGCTGAGGACACCGTCAGTCATATCCAGAAACCTGTTTGTGTTCTGGACAGTGAAACTGCGTCTGCCTGACAGGTCTGAAAAAGAATATTCTCTTGTCTGTGTGATTTTCAGAAAGGTTTTGCTGCCTATAGCATATTTCATGATAAGCGAAAGGTCAGATGCTGTAGTATGATGTATCCCGGTATCATCTCTGGCATCAAGGCCATTGGGGGTAATAAAATATGTATCTTTGCATCCGATCTCTTTTGCTTTTTGGTTCATCATTGTGGCAAAACCCTCTACTGTACCACCAATATATTCTGCAATGGCAACTGCCGTGTCATTATGACTTTTCAGCATCAGGGAATATAAAAGGTCTTCCAGATAATATTGTTCGCCCTGATGCATACCGAGTTTTACTTCCGGTTGTGAAGCAGCATTTGAAGATACAGGAACATAGTCATCACCATTTCCGTTTTCCAGGGCAAGAATGCAGGTAAGTACTTTTGTAGTACTTGCATTGGGAAGAGGTTTTTCTCCGTCTTTGGCATAAAGGACACGCCCTGAAGTCCCGTCCATAAGGACTGCCGATAAAGCATGAAGTGCACCGGGTAAATTGTCTGCATTTGCTGTATATACAGAACATTCTGCGGTAAGAAGAAAAAAGATAAGAAGAAATAAGGTTGGTACATGTCTGCTTTTCATAATCCGAAACTCCTTGTTTATAAGATTATTTTATGCAGACATGCTGCTTTTATTCACAGAACTTATCCGTTATAAGTGTGGTGCCAGCGCTCGGAAAGAGGAATTTCTGAACTGGAAAGGCTGTACAGCTCTTTAATAAATGCAGGAGCTTCCTGTATTTGCTGATCATAAAGGTGATGGAGTGTCTGCACAGGAATTGCACTCCCGGGCACAGGATATTTGGCCATAAAATATTCCATCATGGAATCTGACAATTTCCTGCCGGCAGCTCTTGACAGAAAGGTCAGCAGTTTTTTGCGACGTCCGCTGTTATCATATACCAGACAGTTGGTGATGAATTTCATCAGCTTTAACGATGTCAGGATATCTCTGCTCCTGACTTTTGGGATGGCTCTGTGAATAATCCTAGCATAACTTATCTTTGCCTTTACGCAGTGAGAAGGATAAAAATGGTAGGGATCTTTGTGTGTTTCAAGCATGAGCGTTCTGTCAAATTCTTTTTCGAGCAGGGTGTGAGAAATTACATTCTGACTGGCCATCTGCTCAATGTATGGATGACAGGCGCTGTCAAGAAGATAATGACAGCCAAAACCAAGCAGATACGCCAGCAGCTGCTCGTCCTGGTTCCTGCGTACAAGAGTCATTCCTCTTTCAAAAAAAGGTGCGGCATCTTCGTGATGCATGCGTATACCTGTTCCTGTAACTGCAGGTCTGGTCATGTAATAAAAAAGTATATCCGGACCATGAAGTCCGATTCTGTACAGATTAGCATTACGTCTGATGATTTTTTGAAGTTCGGCGGGAAGCTTTTGGCAGACTTTTTTTCCAAACAGATCATGAGCATAGGTTGTAGGCAAAATAATCCTTCCTTTCTTTTTTATATATCAAGTTTCAGCTGGACTTCTTCTTCTGCTTCTGCCTTGAAGTCTTCGAGACGGACCGGATCCACGGACGGCAGCTCTTCAAGTCCCTGTACGCCAAAACAACGGAGAAATTCTTCTGTTGTTCCGAAAAGGATTGGCCTGCCTGGAGCATCCAGCCTGCCAAGCTCTTTTATGAGTTCGTATTCTAACAGTTTGTTTATGGCGTGGTCACATTTTACTCCACGGATTTTTTCGATTTCTGCTTTGGTTACCGGCTGTTTGTATGCAACAATGGAAAGTGTTTCAAGCATAACATCGGTCAGAGCAGGTTTTTTGGGATGCATTGCAAGACGTATCAGATATTCATAATATTCTTTTCTGGTGCACATCTGATAAGCCTGTTCAAGTTCGATGATCTGAAGACCACGCTCTTCTTCATTGTACCTGTCGGACAGATTCTGAATCAGTTTTCTTGTGGTTTCTTTATCCTGCTGGATAGCTTCCGCAATCTGTCCAAGCTCAACGGAATCGCCCATCGTAAAAAGTATTGCCTCTATGGCGGCTTCTAGTTTTTTGATTTCCATAATTTTCCCCGTTCTTTACTATTCGTCTGCAAATTCTGTCAGATGTGTCCATGTTCCAGGATCTTCTGTGACTTCTACTTTGATATCATCAAAGATTGAATCCTGTTCTACATGGATATATCCCATTTTCATAAGTTCCAGTATGGAAAGAAAGGTAACGATCACCTGAACTCTGGAAGACTGTTTTTCCAGAAGCTGGCGAAAACTGAATTTGCGGTGTGATCCGGCGAACTCTTTCATCTGGATCATTTTGTCAGACAGACTGACTTCTTCTTTTTCGATAGTTCCGAATTTGCTTCGGATAGGGTCAATCTTTGATTCCTGTTTCCTGAGAATAGATTTATAAATACTGTTCAGGCGTTCGAGAGTAAGTCCTGCCAGCAGCTCGGAAGGATCAACAGGTTCTCTGTATTTGAGAACTTCGTCAGGTATGGTAGAGGGTTTGTAAAATACACCAACAGCATCGTCCATACGGTCTTTGAGTTCATAGGACATAAATTTGTACATTTTGTACTCAAGGAGTTTCTGAACCAGTTCTTCTCTCGGATCTTCTTCTTCGCCTTCCTCATTTATTTCTTTCGGAAGAAGCATTCGGCATTTTATATCAAGCAGAGTGGCTGCCATTACCATAAATTCACTCATGGTGGAAAGATCTTCTTTTTCCATGGAGTGGATATATTCCATATATTGATCTGTGATTTCAACAATAGGAATATCGTATATGTCGATTTTGTTTTTTTCGATAAGGTGTAAAAGAAGATCCAGAGGACCTTCAAATACATTGATTTTGACAGGTATTGCCATACTCAGGGTTCCTTCCTGTTATAGTTGGGTTCCGCAACTCCTGCTTTGGAAGGCAGGAGTTTTATAATGACCAGTTCGCGGGGATTATGAATGCGAATCGGAATAGTATGTTCACCGAGGCCGGCACTCACCACCATGTGCCGTGATCCTCTGTGAAAATCACCGCAGCAGAATGGCGGAAACAGCAGAAACTGCGGACAGGTGAGCCCATGATTCTTGCCAAATCTCAGAATTCCACCGTGATAATGCCCGCAGACAGTGAGATCTGCCCCCCATGAGAAATAAGTACGGCCATATTTGGGGTTGTGAGCGAGCAGTACATGAAAACTTTTGTCTGAAGGAATGCCAAGCATATGTTCCATTTCAGTAAGACTCAGTGCAGGAGAGTTGGGTTTATGGTAGAATTCAATGGGAAGTTCCAGTCCATGAAAAGTAAAATCTGTATTTCCAAATTCCGTCAGGATCTGTTCGTTGTGCAGGAAACATACACCTGCACTGGTAAGCAGACGTTCGTAATTCAGGTAGGATTCCCTACATTCGGGTTTGAGAAGCATTTTGTATTCATGATTTCCAAGTGAATAATATACGGGGATATCCTGAACGAGTCTGAGGATCAGGCTGGCTGCCAGAGGCAGTGTATCCGTTTCGCGGCTTACTATCATATCACCGGGAATCAAAATGGCATCAGGCTTTTGTGACATGATCGCCTGATAAAGTTTTTGATGATTGGTGCCGAAAACAAGGCCGTGCAGATCTGCAAGTACTGCAAAACAGACAGGACGGCCGTTCAGTTTGGAAGTTGGGATTTCAAATGTTCTGGTAGTAAATGTTTTCATGTAACTCCTTATTTGCCGAATCCACAATTTGGAAAAGTACAGACTGTACAGTTCAGGCACAGACCACCTTCACCATAGGATGAAATTTCGTCTGCCGTGACAGGATCATCTGCCATGAGTCTTGGAAGGATAAGGTCAAAAATTGTTCTTTTGGCATACATAACACAGCCAGGCAGTCCAAGGATAGGAATCCTTTTTCCACTTTTGTCAGTATAATAAGAAAGAAGGAGCATGGCTCCGGGAAGAACTGGCGCACCATAAGTTACGATTTCTGTACCGGTATCTTTGATCGCACCTGGTGTGCGGTCATCCGGATCAACACTCATTCCACCGCTGCAGATAACCATATCGGCTCCCTGTTTAATAAAAGCAAGAATATCAGAAGTAATCTGATTTCGGTTGTCACCGGGCATAGTCTGCCCTGTGATCTCACAGGAATATTCTGCAAGTTTTTCTCTCAGTACAGGAGTAAAAGTATCTTTGATAAGTCCCTTTTGGACTTCACTTCCGGTAGTGACAATGCCGACTTTTTTGGGATGGAAAGGAAGTATGGAAAAAACAGGCTCCTCTCCTGCTGCTTTTACAGCATGATCCATTTTTTCCTGAGAAATCACAAGAGGAATAATCCTTGTTCCGGCAATTTTATCTCCTTTTTTTACAGGAAAATCACCATGTCTTGATGCAATCATCATTTCACCAAGAGAATTTACTGCCATAAGAGCGTCCCTTCTGATTTTGAGAAGCCCGTCGCAGTCGGCAATCAGTTCAATTTTGCCTTCGCGGATGTCACTTCCATGCATATGGTCACCTGCACATATTCTGTACAGTATTTCAGCACCTTCGTTTTCATGAAGGATTCCTTCCTGTTTTTCCCATACAAAGAGATGTTCTTTTCCTACTGAAAGTAGTGCCGGAATATCTTCCTCGCGTATGATGTGTCCTTTTTTAAAGAGGACGCCTTTTTTTTCGTCTTTTATGATTTGTGTGATGTCGTGGCACAAAACCTGACCAACAGCATCTTCTGTTCTGATTTCTTTCATTTTATCACTCTCCACAGCCGATTTGCATTCTATTATACCTCTATATATATTGGTTTGTCAAAAGCTAGCTTGAGCGTTTCCGAGAAATACCCGCCAGGTTCTGAGAATACAGTCCTGACAAGTAGATTTTCTGATTGATTTTTCAAAGATAACAGGGAGACTTCCAAGTTTCCTGTTTCCACTGTAATAAACAAGTTCTCCGGCAGACTGATTTTTCTTTACAGGTGCGGAAATATTTTCAGGAAGTTTCAGCTTTTTGCGGATATCAGAGGAAGATGTTCCATCTGTAAAAAGAAAACGGAAAGTTCCCTGATATTTGAGATTGGCTTTTTCTTCTATACCACCTTTGACAGGGATAACTGGAAGAGGAGGCGGTGTATTATCTGTATACAGAGAACATCTTTCAAAACCATAATCCAGCATTGCAGCGGCGTCTTTCAGGCGGGCTTTGTAGTCAGGAGCTGCCATTACAACAGAAATCAGGGAAATTCCATTTCTTTTTGCAACAGCAGATATACAGAAGCCGGCTTTGCTGGTGCTGCCGGTTTTCAGGCCTGCGCACCCTTTGTAAGTACGAAGAAGCTTATTGGTGTTAGTTAGGACGAATTCCTTGGAACCCTGTCTTGTAACGTGAGTAATGTTTTCCATCCAGATTGTAGAATAGTCCAGAACTTTTGGATGCTTAGCAATCAGTTCGCGGCTCATAAGAGATATATCATATGCAGTAGTATAATGGTCATCGGAGTCTGTTAGGCCGCAGCAGTCGGTAAAGTGAGTGTTTTTCATATTCAAAGAGACTGCTTTCTGATTCATCTGCTGTACAAAAGCTTCTTCACTTCCTGAAATATGCTCAGCCATTGCGACACTGGCATCATTTCCTGAAGCTACAATGATGCATTTGATCATGGTTTCTACAGTCTGGGTTTCGCCTTCTTCCAGAAAAACCTGGGATCCGCCCATGGATTTTGCATATGCACTTGTAGTTACAATATCATCAGGTTTAAGTTTTCCGGCATCAAGATTTTCAAAAATAAGAAGAAGTGTCATGATTTTTGTGATGCTGGCAGGACTTCTTCTTGTGTCTTTGTCTTTTTCATAGATGACAGTTCCTGTTTCCGGTTCCATCAGCACAGCGCTTGGTGCAGACAGTTCAAGCCGGATTTCAGGAGGGCTTTCTGCTGACACATATGCCGGCAGAAAAGCTGTAATAAAAAAATATATACATAAAAAAAGGCTCCAATGCTTTTTCATCGTTTGTCTCCCCGAAATATATTCTATTCTATTTTAAATAGAATATATGGAAAATATGACAAAAGAATTAAAGCAATGGAGCAAAAACACGCATGATACTCTGAATACCACGAATAATTATATTTCTGTTTTTACAGAAATCGATGCTTATAGGATCACAGTAATTCAAAGTTTCCTGAAAATCCTGCAGAATGTCATTTACCACATCATTTTTGTAAAACCATACACCATCTTCAAAATGAAGATACAGACTGCGGTAGTCGAGATTGATAGTTCCAACAACTGCAATTTCATCATCACAGACGAAAGATTTGGCATGAAGAAATCCCGGTTGATATTCATAGATCCGTACACCAGCTTCCAGAAGCTGTTCGTAATAAGACTGAGTAAGAAGGAAAACCATCTTTTTGTCAGGAACTGCCGGTGTCATGATTCGGATATCAACACCACTTTTGGCTGCAAGACAAAGGGCAGTCATCATTTCATTATCAATGATCAGGTATGGGGTGCAGATATAAACATATTTACGGGCGCGGTTAATGATATTAAGATATACATTTTCACCGACTACTTCTCCATCCAGAGGTGTATCACTGAAAGGCTGCACAAAACCATTATGAGGGAAAGACTCCGGATGATACCTGTGCGGCATATATTCTGTATAATTAACAGGTTCTCTTGAACCGTTTACAACACTCCACATATGAAGGAACATTACGGTCATATTCCATACTGCTTCACCTTTAAGCATAACTGCAGTATCTTTCCAGTGCCCAAAGCGTTCTTTCTGATTGATATATTCATCAGCAAGATTAATACCGCCGGTAAATCCGGTTTTTCCGTCAATAACACAGATTTTACGATGGTCACGGTTGTTCTGTACAATATTAAGAATAGGCCGGAACGGATTGAAAATTTTGCACTGGATGCCTTTTTTTCTGAGATAACGGTCATATTTGTTAGGCAGTGTGGTGACACAGCCAAAACCATCGTAGATAAGCCGGACATCCACACCTTCGGCAGCTTTGCGTTCAAGAATATCCAGAATTGTTCTCCACATAACACCGTCGTTAATGATAAAATATTCGATGTAGATGTAATGACTGGCCTGTTCAAGTTCTGCTACCAGTGCAGGGAACATATCATCTCCTACCTGAAAATATCTGGCAGTGGTATTTCCGTGAACCGGAAAACCGGAATATTTTCGGATATAAGCGGACTGTACAGCTGCTGACAAATCTTCCTCTGTGATCTGACGTTGAACTTCAGGGTTCTGTTCCATATATGGAAGACTTTCTTCCTGGATTTCAGCATACTGTTCCTGGATTTTCTGGGCGATACGTGACTTTCCAAAAAGAATGTATAAGAGCAGACCAAACACAGGGAATACCAGAATCAGCATAGTCCAGCCGAGTTTATAAGATGGATTGATTTTTTTGTTCAAAATCCACAGTACAGAAGCAATACTGATAGCTGTAATTCCAAAAGAAATATATTTTGAGTAAGCCGCAAGACGCCATACAACTACGAAAAGCCATCCGAGCTGGATCAGTAATGCAAAGACAATATAAAAAATACGATTAAAAATAAGTTTGAGTAATTTTTTCAGGGTTTTCATTATATAGCTCATTCGTTACTCCGTTTATCTGTTGATGCGAGTCTGTTAATATTATCACAGATTATGATTTTAAAAATCCCTGACGGATATTCGTCAGGGATTTTTGCGCACAATTAATTATATTTACGTTTTCTTGCGGCTTCAGATTTTTTCTTACGACGAACGCTTGGTTTCTCGTAATGCTCTCTTTTGCGGATTTCCTGCTGGATACCTGCTTTTGCACAGCTTCTCTTGAATCTGCGAAGAGCGCTATCTAAAGTCTCGTTTTCTTTTACGATAACGTTTGACATAGACTCACACCTAACCTCCCTCCAGTTGTAGATTGTGCTAAAATACAACTGTCTGGGTATTTTTCTTGCACGTGTTTTATTATATATCATAGCTGTGACATTCGTCAACAACAATTTGGTTATTTTTAGAAAAAAGTTCTGAACGTGTGTTACTGAAGCTGCTGTTCAAGAAGACCTGCTGCTGCTTCCACTGCCTCCTGAGCTTTTTCCGGATTTTTACCGCCTGCCTGTGCCATATTTGGACGGCCACCACCGCCTCCGCCTACGATAGCTGCTACACCTTTGATAAGGTTTCCGGCATGAGCACCGGCTTTCTGGGCACCGTCTGTTGCCATTGCGAGAAGATTTACTTTTCCGCCGTTTACTGCTGCGAGAACAACAACACCCTCTCCAAGTTTTTCTTTCAGCTGATCGCCAAGATCACGAAGTCCGTTCATATCTACGCCATCAACTTTGGCTGCAAGAAGTTTTATTCCCTTAACTTCTACTACCTGATCTATAACATTGCCAAGAGAACCCTGTGCCAGCTTGCTCTTGAGAGAATCGTTTTCACTCTGCAGTGTTTTTACTTCTGCCTGAAGGTGTGCAATTTTTTCGGATACTTCTGATGGCTGTGCCTTCAGCGCTCTGGCAGCTGCGTGGAGTATTTCTTCCTGTTTTTTATAATAGTTGATAACACCGTTACCTGTAAGGGCTTCAATACGGCGGACACCTGCTGCAACACCTGCTTCAGATACGATTTTGAAGAGCATGATGGAACTTGTATTTTTTACATGAGTACCACCACAGAGTTCTTTGGAAAAATCGCCCATGGATACTACACGTACTTTCTGATCATATTTTTCACCGAACAATGCCATGGCACCGGACTTTTTGGCTTCTTCTACATCCATAACAGTAGTTATAACAGGAAGAGCTGCCTGAATTTCTTTATTTACAAGAGCTTCAGTTGCTTCAATCTCTTCCGGAGTCATTGCCTGGAAGTGAGCAAAGTCAAAACGAAGTCTGTCTGGTGTAACAAGAGAACCTTTCTGTTCTACATGGGAACCAAGTACTGTTTTGAGAGCCTTCTGAAGAAGGTGTGTAGCACTGTGGTTCTTTTCAGTATCTCGACGAGCCTGTTCGTTGACTTTGAGAGATACCTTCTCACCAGTGGAAATCATTCCGGATTCCATATGGCCTACATGGCCAAATTTGCCGCCACGAAGTTTGATTGTGTCTTCTACAACAAATTTACCATTTGCTGTTTCGATTACACCACAGTCGCCTTCCTGTCCACCCATTGTTGCATAGAAAGGAGTTTCTTTTACAAATACAGTACCTTTCTGGCCTTCCATGAGAGAAGAAACAATTTCAGTTTCTGTTGTAAGAACTGTGATGTCTGACTCATAATCCAGATGTTCATAACCTGCAAATTCAGTAGTTATGTTTACATCAATATCATCATATACGGTGGCATCAGCTCCCATGTAGTTGGTAACTTCACGGGCGGTACGTGCTTTCACACGCTGTTCTTCCATTGCTTTCTGGAAGCCTTCTTCATCAATTCCGTAACCTTTTTCTTCAAGAATCTCTTTTGTAAGGTCAAGAGGGAATCCGTAAGTATCATAAAGTTTGAATGCATCATCACCGGAAAGTGTTTTTTCTCCGGCAGCAGTCATTTTATCTTCCATATCTGCAAGGATACGGAGACCCTGGTCAATAGTTTTGTTGAACTGATTTTCTTCATTTGTAAGTACATTGAAGATGAAATCTTTCTTTTCTTCAAGTTCCGGATATCCAGCCTTGGAACCGTTGATAACTTCTTCGCTTAATTTAGCGAGGAAAGTTCCTTTGATACCAAGAAGACGTCCGTGACGTGCTGCACGACGGATCAGACGACGAAGTACATAACCTCTTCCCTCGTTGGTTGGCATGATACCGTCGGAAATCATAAATGTGGCAGAACGGATATGGTCTGTGATAAGACGGATAGATACATCGTCATTATAATTTTTTTCGTATTCTTTGCCTGAAATCTCGCATACAAGATTACGAAGAGCACAGATGGTATCAACATCAAAAATGGAATCAACATCCTGAACAACAACTGCCAGACGTTCCAGTCCCATTCCTGTATCGATGTTTTTCTGTTTCAGAGTTGTATAGTTTCCGTTACCATCATTTTCAAACTGTGTAAATACATTGTTCCATACTTCCATATAACGGTCACAGTCACAGCCTACAGTACAGCCAGGTTTGCCACAGCCGTATTTTTCTCCACGGTCATAATAAATTTCTGAACATGGGCCGCATGGACCTGCACCGTGTTCCCAGAAGTTGTCTTCTTTTCCGAAACGGAAAATACGTTCAGCAGGGATTCCTACTTCTTTGTTCCAGATATCGAAAGCTTCATCGTCATCGAGATATACAGAAGGATAAAGACGGTTTGCATCCAGTCCTACTACATCTGTAAGGAATTCCCATGACCAGTGGATTGCTTCTCTTTTAAAGTAATCACCAAAAGAGAAGTTTCCGAGCATTTCGAAAAATGTACCATGGCGCGCTGTTTTTCCTACGTTTTCAATATCTCCGGTACGGATACATTTCTGGCAGGTAGTTACTCGTGTTCTTGGCGGTATTTCTGCGCCTGTGAAATATGGTTTCAGTGGTGCCATTCCTGCATTGATGAGCAGAAGGCTCTTGTCTCCCTGTGGTACCAGAGAGAAGCTTTTCATTACCAGATGTCCTTTGCTTCCCATGAAATCAAGAAACATCTGACGAAGTTCATTTACTCCGTATTTTTTCATGATTATCTCCTCCTGAAAGTATTTATATATACTTTATTATTTAACATAGATTCGGTTAAATTTCTTTTTGCCGCGCTTCAGCACAAGACCGTCACCGGAAAAAGCGTTTTTTGATACGGTATGTTTGATGTCTGTGATTTTTTCACCGTCAATGGAAACACCGCCCTGTTCAATTGCACGGCGTCCTTCAGAACGTGTAGGAACAAGACCTGCTTTAATAAGCATTGTAATAAGATCAATAGTCTCGTCTTCTGCAAAATCTTCTGCAGTGAGTTCTGTGGACGGCATATGTGCTGTGTCAGCGCTGCCTGCAAAAAGTGCTCTTGCACCTTCCTGTGCTTTCTTTGCTTCTTCTTCACCATGTACAAGGTTGGTAAGTTCATAGGCCAGGATTTCTTTGGCTTTGTTTAACTGGCTGCCTTCCCATTTGGCCATCTCGTCGATTTCTTCCAGAGGAAGGAATGTGAGAAGACGCATGCATTTGATGACATCTGCGTCATCCACATTTCTCCAGTACTGATAAAAATCAAACGGAGAAGTTTTGTTTGGATCAAGCCATACAGCACCTGACTGTGTTTTTCCCATTTTTTTGCCTTCCGAATTCAGAAGAAGAGTGATGGTCATTGCATAAGCGTCTTTGCCAAGTTTACGACGGATAAGTTCTGTACCACCGAGCATGTTGCTCCACTGGTCATCACCACCAAACTGCATGTTACAGCCGTATTTCTGGTACAGCATGTAGAAGTCGTAACTCTGCATGATCATGTAGTTAAATTCAAGAAAACTTAAGCCTCTTTCCATACGCTGTTTGTAGCATTCTGCTGTGAGCATACGGTTTACAGAGAAATGCGCACCAACATCACGAAGCAGATCTACATAATTTAAATTCAGAAGCCAGTCAGCATTATTGACCATAAGTGCTTTTCCATCGGAAAAGTCGATGAAACGGGACATCTGTTTTTTGAAGCAGTCAATGTTATGCTGGATTGTTTCTTTTGTCATCATCTGACGCATATCTGTTCTTCCGGAAGGATCTCCGATCATTCCGGTTCCGCCACCGAGAAGGGCAATTGGACGGTTTCCGGCCATCTGGAGACGTTTCATAAGGCAAAGAGCCATGAAATGTCCTACATGAAGGCTGTCCGCTGTAGGGTCAAAGCCAATATAAAAAGTAGCTTTGCCATTGTTTACCATTTCTTTGATTTCATCTTCGTCTGTTACCTGGGCAATGAGACCTCTGGCCTTAAGTTCTTCCCATACTGTCATTTTATTATCCTCCTGTTATCAAAAAAACCCGGTTCCTGTCCGTTTAGGACGAGAACCGGGTCCCGTGATACCACCTAAATTCGCAGAAATAAGTTCTGCCTCATTGAGCACAGTAACGAGTGCCAAACCGCTGCAGCCTACTGGAGAATTTCGGTGCAGAGCTCCAGGATGTATTCGCATAAAATTTCCACGCGCCTCTCACCAGCCGGCAACTCTCTGTGTGTTCCTTTCAGGCTACTTCTTCCCTTCCAAGCCGTTGTCATTTGTTACTGTTCACTCTGTTCACAGCAACTGTCATTTACTTTAAAAGTATACAAACTGAAAAAATGTTTGTCAAGGGTGTTTTCTTAACGTTTTAACAACTTAAAGTGGTAAAAAACCTTTTATGAACATCACATATGCTGTAGTCACAACGGACAGGACTCTGCCATAGTATGAATTGTGAACATATTTATTTTTTATGGAGGAATTCTTCATGAGTGATTTAGCTGCAACAAACTGTGGATGCGACAATGGTTGTGGATGTAGTAATGGCTGCGGATGCGGAAATGGATGTGGTACGGGAATCTTTGGAGGAAATTCATGTAACTGTATACTCTGGATCATCATTCTGATGTACTGCTGCGGAAATAACGGCTGCAATAACGGCTGCGGCTGTGGAAATGATAACTGCTGGATCATTATCGTACTGCTTCTGCTCTGCGGTGGATGTGGAAACAACGGTTGTGGCTGTGGCTGCTGATTTTTGAGGAGTCTTGTACCTGGGCAGAGGTTATTTCCTCTGCCTTTTCTGCTGCTCCTCTTTTTTCTTCTTTTCTTCCTGTTCTCTTTTTTTTATACATTGCAGATCTATTTCATAAAAAGCATTTCCATTCAGTATCAGCTTTTCTTTTTTTTCCTCCATATAAAAAGCCTCCGGGATTTTATATAGTTTATTCTATGTCAAAAAGCCTGGTTCTGTCATAAGCTAAATAGAAAATGCATAATATGAACAGGGAATCAAATGGAGCAGGAAAAGATTTCACAGACATTTTTTGATCAGATGGTTACAGATGAAAACGGGCAGATGCTGAAAGCAGTGATTCCTTATCTCCCGCCGAGTGGACAGCAGGTGTTTTCACTGTATGCAAAAGCAAGAGAGTTTTATAATACAGCAGTTCTTTTTGGGAAAAATACCGGTGATATGCAGATATGCAGTATGCCGGAATCAAATCCTGTAGAGATATTGGAAAACATAAAACAGTACAGTTACGGAAAAAGCAGACAGCAGCTGGATCAGATTACAAATATGATCGCAATGATCCGTATCATGCAGCTTATGAAAGATTAATGATGGGGGTAAGAAAATGAATGATGACTGGAGAGAAAATCCCGGACTGGAACAGGTAGACAAAGAAAAACTGGATATGCTTCAGAAACTGGCAGAACAGGGGAAAGGTAAAAATGCTTCGGAGATGCTGCCGTTTCTGATGAACGCAGCTTCCAGAGGAAAAAATAACGGACTGAAATTTTCAGCAGATGAAATATCTGTTATCCTGACGGCATTGAAATCTGGAAAAAGTTCTGCCGAGGCTGCGAAGATTGACCAGATTGTGAATCTGATGCATATGATACGCTGAACATGAGAATGAAAATAAAACAAAGCCCCGTATTTCAGTATATGAAATACGGGGAAAGTGTCAGAATTAACATTTCCTGTCCGGAAAGATATTATTCCTGCATGGACAGAACGGATTTATTCTGCCAGATATACGTGATCAGTGAAATAACGGTAAGTGCCAGGGAAAGCCAGATAAAGATCTGTTCCAGGACTACAAATATTCCTTCGAAATTTAAAATAAGAAGAATGATCATAATCATCTGGGATACGGTTTTGAATTTTCCCCAGTAATTTGCTGCAATAACTACACCGTTTTCAGCAGCGATCAGACGGAAACCGCTGATAATAAATTCTCTGGCAATAATGATGATAACGAACCATGCCGGAAGACGGTTTAATTCGATCATACAGATCATAGCTGAGCAGACAAGGAGTTTATCTGCCAGAGGATCCATGAATTTGCCAAAGTTTGTTATCAGATTATACTTGCGGGCGAGATGTCCGTCAAACCAGTCAGTAATACTGGCTGCTGCAAAAAGTGCAAGAGAAATATAACGATTGGCTTCACCGCCCCATCCGGTAAGAAGAAAAATGACCAGAAAAGGAACCATGATCATACGTGCTACTGTAAGTTTATTCGGTGTATTCATCAGTTAACTCTCCTATCAAATCATATTCCAGAGCACCTGTAACACGGACTCTGGCAAAATCACCGGTTACCATAAGTTCGCCGGTCTGCACAAACATATAACCGTCAACTTTCGGAGCATCTGCATATGTTCGTCCAATATAGGCACTCTCGCCGGAAACCTTACCTTCAATCATGACAAGCATTTCCTGGCCGATTCTTTCATTGCCTTTCTCCAGAGAAATTTCCTGCTGAAGAGCCATAATTTCATCTCTTCGCTCTTCTTTTAATTCCTCAGGAATCTGGTCCGGCATAGAGGCTGCAGGAGTTCCTTCTTCGGGTGAATAGGTAAATACACCCAGTCGGTCAAACTCTGTTTCATCTACAAATTCCATAAGCTCCTGATGATCTTCCTCGGTTTCGCCCGGGAAACCTGTAATGAGGGAGGTCCTGAGAGCAATATCAGGGATTTCCTTTCGAAGTTTGGCGATGATTTCTATAAGCTGTGCTTTGCTTGTACGGCGTCCCATACGTTTCAGAAGGCGGTCGCTACAATGCTGGATAGGAAGATCCAGATAATGACAGATTTTCTTTTCTTCTTTCATGACCTGAATCAGTTCATCATAAATTTCCTCCGGATAACAGTAAAGAATACGTATCCATCGTATGCCGCTGATTTTACATAATTTCCTGAGAAGAATGTGAAGAGTTTTGTGACCGTAAATATCTGTTCCATATACAGTAGTTTCCTGTGCGACAAGGATAAGTTCCTTAACGCCCTGAGAAGCCATGTATTCTGCCTGGGCAAGAAGACGTTCTTCCGGAACACTGCGGAACCTGCCTCTGAGAGAAGGAATAATACAATAAGTACAATGCTTATCACATCCCTCTGCAATTTTCAGATATCCAAAATGTCCGCCAGTGGTCAGAACTCTTCTGCCAGAATCTTCTGGAAGATAATTGATATCTTTATATTCCTCAAAATGATTTCCGGCCGCCGCTTCGTTAAGGGCCTTGACTATATCGCCATAGGAAGTTGTACCAAGAACAGAATCTACTTCAGGGATTTCCTGAATAATTTCTTCTTTGTAACGCTGTGCCATACAGCCTGTTACGATCAGCGCCTTGCAGGTGCCCTGTTTTTTGTATTCTGCCATTTCAAGAATAGTATTAATACTTTCTTCTTTTGCGTCATGTATAAAACAACAGGTGTTGATAACAATGCCGTCAGCATCTTCTTCAGAATCTACAATCTCATGACCACTTGCGGTAAGGAGACCAAGCATCTCTTCGGAATCAGCCAGATTCTTGTCACACCCGAGTGAAATAAACAGTATTTTCATAATTATTCTTCTGTGCTTTCAGGTGCTTCAGTTTCTGCTTCAGCTGTTTCTGTATGTGCGTTGGAAGTGCTGGTTTCTTCGTCTTCACCTGTAGCAACGATTTTTACTTCACCTTTGTATAATTCATCGATTGCGATGGCAAGAGGTTTTTTGCCGGCAGTGCCGCTTACCAGTGGTTCTGCACCTGCGATCAGCTGACGTGCTCTCTTGCTTGTTGCAAGTACAAGAGAATAACGACTGTTGAGCATCATGGTGTTGTCGTCTTCCTCTGCGTTGTTATTGATTGCCTGAATCAGTTCACTGTATGATGGATGTATCATATTAATTTTCCCCTTTCATAAAGATCCTTGCTTCTTCCTGGATCGTTTTGATAAAATCTTCATTTCTGCGTGCACGGCTCTGTTCGCTTAGAATGATCTGGTGGAGCCTTTCAACACAACTGTCTACCTCGTCATTGACGAGAAGATAATCATAGTTTTCCATTCCTTCGGATTCCTCGGCAGCTCTCATAAGGCGGGAATGGATCACCTCCTGAGATTCTGTACCTCTTCCTGTAAGACGTTCCTCCAGTTCTTTGATAGATGGTGGAGTTACAAAAATCAATACAGCTTCCGGTATTTTTTCTTTTATTTTCATGGCACCTTGTATTTCTATTTCAAGAATTACATTTTTGCCTTTGGAGAGCATTTCCTCAACATAAAAACGAGGTGTTCCATAATAATTGCCTACATATTCAGCATATTCCAGAAGCTGATCATCAGCAATCAGTTTTTCTACTTCTTCTCTTGTACGGAAAAAATATTCCCGCCCATCTTCTTCACCCTGGCGGGGGGCTCTTGTGGTAACAGATATGGATAATGCATAGTCGTCATGCTTTTCCAGAAGCCGTTTCATGACAGTACCTTTACCTGCACCAGAAAAACCGGATACAACAGCTAATATACCTTTACTCATGTTCCTCTTCCTTTTCCTCGTAATCATACGCTTCTGCAAAACGCCGGGCAATTGTTTCCGGCTGCAGAGCAGAAAGAACCAGATAATCGTCTGAAGTGACGATTACGGCCTTTGTTTTACGCCCCTGGGTTGCATCAATCAGTGAACGGGTACCTTTTACATTTTGGACCATTCGTTTCACCGGTGCTGCATCAGGACTGACAACGGCTACTATTTTGCGGGAGTTTACTACGTTCCCGAAGCCGATATTAATTAATTTTGCCACAGATATTTCATGCTCCTATCACTCGATATTCTGAATCTGCTCACGTATTTTTTCTATTTCTGTCTTCAGGTCAATGGCAATGTTGGAAACCTGGAGATCATTAGATTTGGACAGAATCGTATTGGCTTCACGATTCATTTCCTGAGCCATGAAATCCATTTTGCGTCCCACGCCATCCTGCTCCTGCAGGATATTTTTCATTCCCTGTATATGGCTGTGAAGACGTACAGTTTCTTCATCGTTGCAGATTTTGTCAGAAAAAAGAACAACTTCTGCTGCAATTCGGTTATCATCGATCTGACTGTCTTCCAGAAGTTCATGAACTTTCTGCTCCAGCTTTTCTCTGTAAGCCTGAACAACTTCCGGAGAACGCTCTTCTACCTGTGAGACCTTTCTGTCCAGGTCTTCCAGTTTCTGAAGAAGATCTTCTTTCAGATGCTGACCTTCTCTTGTACGTGCCTCAACGAATCGCTGGCAGGCTTCTTTAAGTGTTGCTTCCAGGCATTCCCACAATGCTTCTTCATCAATAGAAGCATCTTCCATTGTGAGGACTTCAGGATATCTTGATAATGCAGTTACACGGATGTCGTTTTCAAGATGAAATTCTTCTTCCATCTGTTTCAGATAACTGAGATATTCTGAGGCAAGTTCCCGATTGTATTTCAGAGCAACACTGCTGGCGGTATAATCTTCATAGGAAATAAATACGTCTACCTTACCACGCTGCATGTATGTTTTCATAAGGTTACGAACCTGACCTTCAAAAACATTGAATTTACGGGGCATTTTTATGTTCAGATCAAGATATCTGTGATTAACGGATTTCAGTTCCACAGTGATCTTGCGCTGAGCAGTTACTGTTTCTGCACGGCCGAAGCCTGTCATACTTTTTATCATAAGTCTCTCTCACTTTGCAAGTCTGTTCTTTTTACATACAGATTTATTATAGTGCATTCTAAAAAACTAGTCAATTTTTTTTTGTAAATAATTCGCAGCGTGTTATCCGAGTGTTGCTGTGAACAGTTACATTCGAGTACTTTCTTTTGATAGCGGGTTACATTGACACAGTACTTCCTTTCGAGGTAAAATACAGTAATGGATTATTAGGATGTGGAGGAAGTATTATGAACGAAAAGATTAAACATTTTCTGTTGCTTACAGTCAGTACGCTGATTATGGCGGTAGGAACATATTTTTTCAAATTTACAAATAATTTTACATTTGGAGGAATTACAGGTCTTGCAGTACTTGTTGCAGACCGGACGTCTATTTCGGCCAGTGACTTTTCTTTTATTGTCAATATGATCCTTCTTGTGATCGGATTTGTGGTTCTTGGAAAAAAATTTGCTGCGAAAACGGCATATTGCAGTATACTTCTTTCGGTTGCACTTTCTACTCTTGAACGTGTCTGCCCGATGGATCATCCTCTGACAGACCAGACTATGCTGGAACTCTGTTTTGCAATTGCACTTCCTGCGCTTGGTTCTGCAATTCTTTTTAATATAGGATCTTCAAGCGGAGGAACAGATATCATTGCCATGATCCTCAAAAAGTACAGCAGTTTTGATATAGGCAAGGCACTGCTGGTAACAGACATCCTTATTACTGTTGCGGGTTGCTTTGTGTTTGATATTCAGACAGGCCTGTATTCATTTATGGGACTTGCGATCCGTTCGTTTATGATCGATAACTTTATTGAAAGCTTTAATCTGTCCAAATATTTTAATGTTGTATGCGATAGTCCTGAACCTGTCTGTGACTTTCTTGTGCATACGCTGAACAGAAGTGCTACAATTGTACATGCCCAGGGGGCTTTTTCGGGAAAAGATAAATATATTGTCCTTACTGCACTGAACCGTCCCCAGGCTGTCAAATTACGTAATTATATTAAAGAAAATCAGCCATCTGCATTTATTCTTATTTCCAATACAAGTGAGATAATTGGAAAAGGATTTCACAGTGTCTGATATAGAGGAGAATTAAATATGGCTTTTGACGGAATAACCATTGCTGCAATGGTAAAGGAATTATACACAAATCTGGATGGCGGGCGATTTAACAAAATTGCACAGCCTGAATCAGATGCACTTATGATTACGGGAAAAGGGCAGAATGGACAATGTCGTCTGTTGATTTCAGCCAGTGCTTCCCTTCCGTTGATTTATTTTACGGATAAAAATAAACCGAGTCCGATGACAGCTCCAAATTTTTGTATGCTGCTCCGTAAACATATAGGAAGTGCAAGGATTGGCAGTATACGACAACCAGGACTGGAACGAGTGGTAGAATTTGAACTGGAACATCTGAATGAACTGGGAGATCCATGCAAAAAAATTCTGATTGTTGAGCTGATGGGAAAACACAGCAATATTATTTTCTGTGATGAAAACCGCATGATTCTTGACAGTATCAAGCATGTGTCTTCCAATATGAGTTCGGTACGTGAAGTTCTTCCAGGACGTCAGTATTTTCTGCCGCATACACAGGAAAAGCTGGATCCGTTTTCTGTTACTGAAGAAGAATTCAGAAATATTGTATGTAAAAAGCCATGTAATATTTCAAAGGCAATTTATACAACGCTTACGGGTCTGAGCCCTCTGATTGCAGAGGAAATATGTTACCGTGCATCAATTGACGGAAGTGATGCTGCGCAGTCTCTCTCAGAAGCTGCACAGCTGCATCTGTATCATACTTTCAACCGCATGATGGAACAGGTACGTGAGGGGGATTTTACACCGAATATTATTTACAGAGATGAAGAACCTGTAGAATATGCAGTACTTCCTCTTACACAATATGGTGCAGAATATCGCAGTGAGACTTTTGAAACTGTTTCAGCAATGCTTGAGACCTATTATGCTTCCCGCGATGTTCTGAACAGGATCAGACAGAAATCCTCGGATTTGAGAAGAATCGTACAGACTGCACTGGAACGTAATCGCAAAAAATATATTCTTCAGCAGAAACAAATGAAGGATACCGCAAAAAAAGATAAATATAAAGTTTATGGTGAACTGATCAATACTTATGGATATGGCCTGGAAGAAGGCTGTAAATCTTTCAAAGCGCTGAATTATTATACAAATGAAGAAATTACGATTCCGCTTGACCCTTCTCTCACACCGGGGGAAAATGCAAAGAAATATTTTGACAGGTATGGCAAACTGAAGCGAACGGAGGAAGCTCTGACAGAACAGCTTACTGAAACAGAATCCGAAATTGAACATCTGGAATCTGTTTCCAATGCACTGGATATTGCAAGAGCGGAAAATGATCTCAGTCAGATCAAAGAAGAGCTGACTGAATATGGGTATATCAAGAAACATTATACTGGAAAAAAGGGGCAGAAGGCTCAGTCTAAATCAAAACCATTTCATTATATTTCAAGTGACGGATTTGATATTTATGTAGGCAAAAACAATTTCCAGAATGATGAACTTACATTCAAACAGGCAACCGGAAATGACTGGTGGTTTCATGCAAAGAAAATGGCCGGTTCTCATGTTGTGGTAAAAACAAAAGACGGTGAGCTTCCGGATCGTACTTTTGAGGAAGCCGGCCGTCTGGCAGCCTATTATTCAAAAGGCCGTACTGCACCAAAAGTGGAAATTGATTATATACAGAAAAAACATGTAAAAAAACCGGCAGGTGCAAAACCTGGATTTGTTGTATATTATACAAACTATTCACTGATGGCAGAACCGGATATCTCAGACATAAAAGAAGCATCTCAGTCCTGACGGACCGGGATGCTTCTTTATTGTGCGTATTAAAAACAGGTATTATTTTGCAACAAAGTTGATGATTTTGTTTGGTACATAGATTTCTTTGACGAGGTTTTTGCCTTCAAGGAAGGAAGCTACTCTCTCATCGGCTTTTGCGAGTTCAAAAGCTTTTTCTTTTGCACAGTCAGTAGGAATGACAACAGTACCTCTTACTTTACCATTTACCTGCACACCGATTTCTACGGTTTTTGCAATTGTCTTGCTTTCATCATATACAGGCCATGGAGCAACTGCAAGGAGGCCTTCGCCACCAAGGAATTCCCAGATTTCTTCACAGATATGTGGAGCAAACGGACTCAGCAATTTGATAAAGATTGTCAGGTCATCTTTGCTTAAATGGCCTTCTGCAGTGATCTCATTGATCAGAGTCATCAGGCTTGCGATAGCTGTGTTGAATTTCAGGTTTTCGATATCTGAAGATACTTTTTTGATGGTACGGTGAAGTTTCATTTCGAGTTCATCAGAAACTGATTCTTCGGAAATGATATCTGTAAGACCTGCTACACGGTCAAGGAATTTTTTACATCCCTTTACAGAGTTTTCGCTCCATGGAGTAGCGGCACCGTAATCACCCATGAACAGTACATAAGTACGAAGTGTATCTGCACCATATTCTTCTACGATATCCAGAGGATCAACAACATTTCCTTTGGATTTACTCATCTTGTCTCCGTCAGGTCCAAGGATAAGACCCTGGATAGAACGTTTTGCGTATGGCTCCGGTGTATTTACAACTCCCAGGTCATACAGGAAATGATGCCAGAATCTGGAATAGATCATATGTCTGGTAACATGTTCCATACCGCCGTTGTACCAGTCAACAGGCATCCAGTATTTCAGTTTGTCCATATCTGCCAGAGCATTCTGATTATGCGGATCTGTATATCTCAGGAAATACCAGGATGATCCTGCCCACTGTGGCATGGTATCTGTTTCACGTTTGGCTGCTGCACCGCATTTCGGGCATGTGCAGTTTACAAAAGAATCGATTTTGGCAAGTGGTGACTGGCCGTCTTCACCCGGTTCAAAATCTTTAACATCCGGAAGACGCAGTGGAAGTTCTTCTTCCGGAACAGCAACTACGCCACAATTCGGACAGTGAATAAGTGGAATAGGTTCGCCCCAGTATCTCTGGCGGTTGAAGGCCCAGTCTTTCATTTTGTACTGTACACCGGCTTTACCTACACCTTTTTTCTCAAGTTCTTCAAGCATACGCTCGATAGAATCTTTTTTCTTTGCATATCCGTTCAGGAAATCAGAGTTGACCATTTCTCCGTCACCGGTATAAGCTTCTTTGGAAATATCTCCACCTTTGATAACTTCGATAATGTCGATACCAAATTTCTTGGCAAAATCATAGTCACGCTGGTCATGAGCAGGAACTGCCATGATGGCACCTGTACCATATCCCATCATTACATAATCTGCAATGTAGATCGGAATTTTTTTGCCGTTGATCGGGTTGATACCCTCAAGACCCTGGATTCTGACACCGGTTTTATCTTTTACAAGCTGTGTTCTCTCGAATTCCGTTTTCTTTGCACATTCATTACGGTATGCAGTAATCTCGTCCATGTTTGTGACTTTGTCCTGATATTTATCAATGATCGGATGTTCAGGAGCGATTACCATGAATGTTACACCAAAAAGGGTATCTGGTCTTGTTGTATAAATCTCAAGCTTTTCGTCCAGGCCTGCAATATCAAAGTTTACAAAAGCACCCTTGGATTTACCAATCCAGTGAATCTGCTGCTGTTTTACGTTATCCGGATAGTCTACATCTTTAAGACCTTCAAGAAGTTTGTCAGCATACTTAGTGATACGCAGATACCATACATCTTTTGATTTCTGTACGACTTCACTATGACAGATATCACATTTACCACCCTGGCTGTCTTCGTTTGAAAGAACTACTTTACAGTGTGGACAATAGTTTACCAGGGTTCTGTCTCTGAATACGAGACCTTTTTCAAACATTTTGAGGAAAATCCACTGTGTCCATTTGTAATAATCTTCATCAGTTGTATCGATTACACGAGTCCAGTCAAAGGAGAAACCTACTTTCTTTAACTGATTAGAGAATTTCTTGATATTCTCATCTGTAATGATACGTGGATGTGTTCCTGTTTTTACTGCATAGTTTTCTGTAGGAAGTCCGAATGCATCAAAACCGATCGGGAAAAGTACATTGTAACCTTCCATACGACGTTTTCTGGAAATAACCTCAAGGCTTGAGTATGCTTTAATGTGACCTACATGCATACCAGCGCCACTTGGATATGGAAACTCTACAAGGCCATAGAATTTAGGTTTGTCACTGTTATCTTTGGCTTCGAAGACTTTACTTTCTTCCCATTTTGCCTGCCACTTGGGTTCAATTTTTTTAAAATTGTATTTCATGTCTGTGTTTCCTCCAACATTGTTGTGTATCTGAGAATTAATTTTAATTCAATAAAGTCTTTTTGTCAATGTAACGTTTCGCTTAATCCCTGTTTTTTCAGCTAAAAACAGGGCATCCGGGAAAATTTCCCGCATACCCTGCTTTATCATAGGAGTTTTTACATTATTTTTCTTCTTCGTCAAGCTTGCTTGCTCTTGCTTCAATCTCTTTTGTCTGAATATCATTCGGAGCCTGCTCATAACGTGCGAATTCATAAGAGAAGTCACCGCTTCCACCTGTCATGGAACGAAGTGTTGTGGAATATCCGTAAATTTCCAGCTGAGGTACATCAGCTTCGATGATCGTATTTCCGGCATGATCAGGATTCATACCAAGTACACGACCACGGCGTTTGTTCAGATCACCCATTACATCACCGGTATATTTATCCGGAACAGTAACTTTCATGGAAACAATTGGTTCAAGAAGTACAGGTGATGCATCCATAAATCCTTTTTTGAAAGCGAGAATTGTAGCCATCTTGAATGCCATTTCAGAAGAATCTACCGGATGATAGGAACCATCGTAAAGAGTAGCCTTTACACCAACTACAGGATAAGCAGCCAGAGGCCCTTTAAGAACACATTCCTGGAGACCTTTTTCAACTGCCGGGAAGTAGTTCTTCGGAACAGCGCCGCCTACAACAACCTGTTCAAACTCATATGGTGTATCCAGATCTCCGGATGACTCAAAACGCATCTTAACATGACCGTACTGTCCATGACCGCCGGACTGTTTTTTGTGTTTGCCTTCTACATCGGAATTCTTGCGGATTGTTTCACGGAAAGGCACTTTCGGTTTGGAAAGTTCAATGTCTACTTTATAACGTTCTTTCAGTTTGCTGACAACGATGTCAAGATGCTGATCGCCCATTCCATAGAGCAGAGTTTGTCTGTTGGCGGAATCGTTTACTACGCGGAGTGTTTTATCCTCGCTACACATCTTTGCAAGTGCCTGTGCGATCTTGTCTTCATCGCCTTTTTTGACAGCTTTATATCTCTTGTATGTGTATGGGGTTGAAATAGTTGCCTTAGGATAAAGAACAGGTGTTGCTTTAGTGGCAAGACTGTCACCGGTCTGTACGCTTGCAAGTTTTGCAATGGCACCGATATCACCTGCATGAAGTTCGGAAACTTCAATCGGTTTGGATCCTTCCAGAACATAAAGTTTGTTCAGGCGCTCTTCCTCGCCTTTTTCTACATTGAGAAGTGTATCATCGGATTTGATAACACCTGAAGCAACTTTAATAAGGGAATATTTACCGAGGAATGGATCCACAATTGTTTTCCATACATATGCTGATTTTGCCTTTGCAAAGTCATAATTTGCCTCAAAGATTTCGTTGGTTTTCTGTGCGATACCGTTGCAGGAACGTTTGTCCGGACTCGGGAAATATCCGCAGATGTCATCCAGCAAATTGGAAACACCTCTCAGATTGATCGGAGATCCCATGCATACAGGTACAATGCTTGCTTCCTGTACATTGGTTGCAAGTGCTGCGGAAACCTCAGTTACGGAGAATTCATCACCGTCAAAATAACGATCCATAAATTCTTCGCTTGTTTCAGCTACAGATTCCATAAGAATATCATGATATTTCTCAAGGTATTCATTCAGATATTCAGGAATATCGCAGGGTTCTTTGCCTGCCTTGTCAATATACTTACGTCCGGCCTGTTTTACAACATTTACATAGCCCACAAATTTGCCGTCTTCACGGATAGGGAAATGAAGCGGGGCAATTTTTTTGCCATACAGTTCTGTCAGATCTTCTACAACTTTTCGATAGCTGACATCATCCACATCCATATCTGTTACGAAGAACATACGAGGTAATTTATATTTTTCGCAGAGATTCCATGCCTTTTGTGTTCCAACCTGAACACCAGCTTTACCGGAAACAACAATAATTGCTGCATCTGCTGCACTGACTGCTTCTTCTACTTCTCCTACGAAATCAAAATATCCGGGAGTATCGAGAATATTAACCTTTACTTTATCCCATGGTACCGGGATCAAAGTAGTTGAAACAGAAAAATGTCTCTTGATCTCTTCTTTATCAAAATCGCTGACGGTATTTCCATCTTCTACTCTGCCAAGGCGGTTTGTCATTCCTGCAAGGTAAGCCATTGCCTCTGCTAATGTAGTCTTGCCGGCACCTCCATGCCCTAAAAGAACCACATTGCGAATTCGGTCAGTTCTATAAATGTCCATATGTAATACCTCCCTGTTTGTCTAATATGTCTATATTTTACTAAAAAAGTTTCTACTTTTCAAGTATTTTATATAATTTTAACAACTTTTTTTGCAAAGTTTATGTGAAAAATAAACTATTTTATGTTTTCTTCGGCTTTATTTGACTTTTTCCCTTCTGTATTCTAAAATAAGAACATGTTTTTTATTTTTATGCAGTATGGAAAGGACACGTATTATTATGACAACCATAGGTTTTATCGGACTTGGTCTTATTGGCGGATCTATTGCAAAAACTATACGTAAATTTCATCCCGACTATCATATTCTTGCATATGCCAGACACAGAGAGACACTGGCTGCCGCACTTACAGAGAATGTGATTGACGGGGTTCTTGAGCAGGAAGATGAACGATACCAGTCCTGTGATTATATTTTTTTATGCGCTCCTGTAGAATATAATATTGAATATCTTAAAAAACTGAAAAATGTTATTTCTGACAACTGTATCATTACAGATGCAGGAAGTGTGAAATCTCCTATACATAAGGCTGTAGAAGAACTTGGCTTGGATCACTGTTTTATTGGCGGGCATCCGATGGCTGGTTCAGAGCAGTCAGGATATGAACATTCTTCTGATCATCTTCTGGAAAATGCTTATTATATTCTTACTCCGGGAGGACAGGTTCCGCTTGAAAAAATTACGGAATTTTCTGAACTGATTGATTCGCTTGGTTCGATTCCCATGGTTCTTACAGCGGAAGAACATGATTTTATAACTGCAGGAGTAAGTCATCTGCCGCATATTATAGCGTCTGCTCTTGTAAATCTTGTCAATGCACTGGATAATGATGCAGAATATATGAAAACGATTGCCGCAGGAGGTTTCCGTGATATTACAAGGATAGCATCCTCATCTCCTGTTATGTGGGAACAGATCTGCCTGGAAAACCATGAGAATATTTCCAATGTACTTGATGAATATATCCGTATGCTGATTCAGATACGCTGTTCAATTGATAATATGGAAGCGGAAAATCTTTATGAAATGTTTGCAAGTTCCCGTGATTACAGAGATTCCATTGATGCCACTTCAAGCGGACTGATCAACAAGACTTATGTGCTTTATATTGATATTGTTGATGAGGCAGGTGGTATTGCAACAATTGCAACAATTCTTGCAATGGAAGGCATCAGTATCAAAAATATCGGAATCATTCATAACAGAGAGTTTGAACAGGGCGTTCTCAAAATTGAATTTTATGAAGAAAATGCAATGAGCAAAGGATCTGCTCTTCTTAAGAAACGTAATTATATTGTATATGAACGGTAGGAGTTAAATATGGAAATCAGAAAACAGTCTTCATTAAGAGGAACACTTACAGTTCCCGGAGATAAATCAATCTCACACAGAGCAGTTATGTTTGGCGCGCTGGCAAACGGTACAACAAAGATTTCTCATTTTTTGGAAGGAGCTGACTGCCTTTCAACAATCTCCTGCTTTCGTAAAATGGGAATAGATATTGAAAGAAATAAAGATGAAATTCTTGTTCACGGAAAGGGTCTTCATGGTCTCTGTGCTCCGTCCGGAATTCTTGATGTGGGAAACAGCGGAACTACGACCAGACTGATTTCGGGAATTCTTGCAGGACAGAAATTCGCATCAGAACTGGATGGTGATGATTCTATCCGTACCCGTCCGATGAAACGAATCATGACACCCCTTAACAGGATGGGTGCTGATATTGTGAGTATCAGAGATAACGGCTGCGCTCCTCTTCGGATCAATGGCAAAAATCTTCACGGCATTCACTACGATTCACCGGTAGCATCTGCCCAGGTAAAATCCTGTGTTCTTCTTGCGGGTCTTTATGCAGACGGAATTACCAGTGTGACAGAACCGTTTCTGTCCAGAAATCATACGGAAATCATGTTAAATTATTTTGGTGCGGAAGTTCATTCGGAAGGTACGACTGCTTCCGTAAAACCAGAGCCTGTTCTTAACGGTCGTGAAGTAAAAGTTCCAGGAGATATTTCTTCAGCTGCATATTTTATTGCTGCCGGTCTTCTGACCCCGGACAGTGAGATTCTGCTCAGGAATGTGGGAATCAATCCGACAAGAGCCGGTCTTCTGAAGGTATGTATGGATATGGGGGCTGATATCACACTCCTTAACCAGAGTACAGAGGGAGAACCTACAGCTGATCTTCTGATCCGTACAAGCAGTCTTAAAGGAACAACTGTTGAGGGTGAGATTATTCCAGCCCTTATTGATGAAATACCAATGATTGCTGTTATGGCTGCTTTTGCGCAAGGCACTACAGTAATCCGTGATGCACAGGAACTTAAAGTCAAAGAATCTGACAGAATTGCTGTTATGGTCGAAAATCTGAGGCGTATGGGCGCAGATATAGAAGGAACAGATGACGGTATGATCATTCATGGAGGAAAGCCGCTTCATGGAGCTGTTATTGATTCTCATCTGGATCATCGTGTAGCAATGTCATTTGCTGTTGCAGGAACTGTCTGTGATGGCACTGTTGATATCAATGGTGGCGATTGTGTAAAAATTTCATATCCGGATTTTTATAATGATCTTTACAGTTTGAGCAAATAAAATGTATACGAATCTCCCTGCCGGGTATTCTGAATATTATAGAATGCCATGCAGGGAGGTTTTTTTATGAATATTTTATTTTATGGAACCAGAGATTATGATCAGAGATTCTTTGAAAATATGAAGAAGGATTATCCGGATATCAACATAACTTTTATTGAGTCTAATCTGTATCGTGAAACAGCATCCCTGGCTTCCGGCTATGATGGAATCTGTGCTTTTGTAAATGCGGATCTTGGAGCAGATGTGATCGAAGAACTCAGACATCAGGGGATTCGCCTGATTCTTATGAGATGTGCGGGATATAATAATGTGGATCTGGAAAAAGCAGAGGAATGTGATATAAAAGTTTTGCGTGTGCCGGGATATTCACCGGAAGCTGTTGCAGAACATGCCATGGCCCTTGTTCTGACTGCAAACAGACATATTCATAAAGCCTATATTAAATGTCGTGAAAATAATTTTTCACTAAATGGTCTTATGGGAGTAAATCTGCACGGAAAAACCGCCGGAATCATCGGAACAGGTAAAATTGGCACGGCCATGGCACAGATATGTCGTGGATTTGGTATGAAAATACTTGCATATGATCTGTATCCGGACAGATCCCGGACAGATCTGATATATGTCACTCTGGAAAAACTCTTGGCGTGCAGCGATCTGATAAGCCTGCACTGCCCTCTTACAAATGAAACCTATCATATGATAAACAGAGAATCTATTTCTCATATGAAAGACGGAGTTATTCTGGTAAATACTTCCCGTGGAGGTCTTATCTGTACAGAGGATCTGATCAACGGAATCCGTGATCATAAATTCTTTGCAGTAGGCCTTGATGTATATGAGGAAGAATCTGATTTTGTGTATGAGGATATGTCAGAGCATATTCTTAAAAGTTCGACAGTTCAGAGACTTCTTTCATTTCCAAATGTTGCCCTGACTTCGCATCAGGGATTTTTTACAGAAGAAGCACTTACTAATATAGCGGAAACAACTCTGCAGAATGCAGAAGCATTTCGTACAGGAATGGATCTGAAAAATCAGGTAAAAATCTGAAATATTCAGTCCTGTTTTTCAAAAGCATCTCTCAAAAGATGGATTTCTTCAGTCCATCCTTTATCATCATTTGGTGTTTCCAGAATAAAAGGAAGTCCCTTAAGGGCGGGATGACGGATAATACGGATCAGAGCGTCAAGTCCGATCTCGCCCTCTCCTATTCTGGCATGGCGGTCTTTGTGGCTTCCAAGTCCGTTCATGCTGTCATTAAGATGAACTGCTTTCAGTCTGGAAAGACCTATTATATTGTCAAATTCTTTCAGCACTCCGTCGAGATTATTTACAATGTCGTATCCACCATCCCAGACATGGCAGGTATCCAGACATATACCCATTTTGTCTTTAAGTTCAACAAGTTCCAGGATGTCTCTCAGTTCCTGAAAATTTCTTCCGACTTCCGAACCTTTGCCAGACATTGTTTCCAGAAGTACAGTTGTAGTCTGCTCTTCTGTAAGAACATCATTAAGGATTTCAGCAATTTTATGGATACCTGTTTCTGTGCCCTGGCCTACATGACTTCCAGGATGAAAATTATAGTAATTGCCTGGGGTATATTCCATTCTTCTGAGATCATCTGCAAATGTTTCGCGTGCAAAATCCCGGAGATTCTCTTTGGCAGCACAGGCATTCAGAGTATATGGTGCATGTGCGACAATTTTTCCAAATTTATATTGTTTTGTGATAAGCAGAAATTCCTGTATATCTTTTTCATTAATAGCCTTTGCCTTACCGCCGCGGGGATTTCGTGTAAAAAATGCAAAGGTATTTCCACCGTTGGAAATCATCTGCCGTGCCATGGCGGTGTAACCTTTGGAGGAGGAGGTGTGATTGCCGATGTATAACATATTTTTCGCCTTTCTTTTTCTGTTTATCATAACATAAAATTAATAAAATCAAAAGGATTCTTTGTTGACGGAGAACGGTTCGGATTTTATACTTGAGATATCTATATACGAAAGAGAAGGAACTTTTTATGACGAAAAAAAATCTGTACCACAAATCCCGTTATTACCGAAAAAGGCAGCGGCAGATAAAACAGAGAATTGCGATAGCCGTTGCAGTGTTTGCCATTTTGTGCCTGGTTCTGATCATCAGAGGCTGCATTTCATCAAAAACGGCAGCTGTATCTGCAAAGGCGGAAAAAGAAAATACTGTGCAGTCAAAAGAAGCTGTAGTAACAAAGACTCCTGTATCTCTCACGGTCAGTGTTATCGGTGACTGTACGCTGGGAACAGATGAGGAATTTGATTATGATACAAGCCTGAATGCTTATTATGATAATAACGGAGCAGATTATTTCTTTGCAAATGTCAGAGATCTTTTTGCGGCAGATGATCTTACAGTGGCCAATTTCGAGGGAACGCTTACAGATTCGGAAGAACGTGAAGATAAACAGTTTGCTTTTAAAGCTCCTGCATCTTATGCGGATATTCTTACTGCCGGGTCTGTAGAGGCTGTAAATACCGCAAATAATCACAGCCACGATTATGGTGAACAGAGTTTTAAAGATACACTTGCAGCTCTGGACGCAGATAATATCATTCATTTTGGTTATGATGAAACAGCTGTAACCGAAGTAAAGGGTGTCAAAGTTGGTCTGATTGGCATTTATGAACTGAATGATCATCTTGGACGTGAAGAACAGCTGAAAAAGAATATTCAGGAAGTAAAAAAAGATGGAGCGGAGCTGGTGCTTGTCATCTTCCACTGGGGAAACGAAAAAGAAGAAGTTCCTGATGAAAACCAGAAAACTCTGGGACATATGGCAATTGATCTCGGAGCAGATCTTGTCTGTGGTCATCACCCACATGTTCTTCAGGGAATTGAAGAATATAAAGGCAAAAACATTGTCTACAGTCTCGGAAATTTCTGCTTTGGAGGAAATGCCTATCCGAGTGATATGGACACTATGATTTTTCAGCAGACATTTACTATAGATCAGAATGGAGTAAAAAATGATAATGTAACAAACATTATTCCGTGTTCTATTTCATCAGATTCTGATTATAACAATTATCAGCCTACTCCTGCCCAGGGTGAAGAAGCCACCAGAATTCTTAATAAAATCCAGGAACGAAGTTCCTGGATCAATACAGAAGTTACAGATTCTGAAGAAACTGACGACTCTGAGGAAGAATAGTAATTTCCGGAATATAGCTTACAGTATCAAGAAGTATGTTCAGGAAATCTGTAACATGAAGATTTGCCTTGCGCTGGTCTTCCATGATTGCATAACAGGTTCTGTATTCAGGACCATTTTCAAGTTCTATCATACGGCAGCTGTTCTGTTCTGAAAGTCTGCGTCCGATAGTTGCAGGCATGATCGCCCATGCGTTATCCAGTTCAAGAAGCTGCCTGAGAAGAGCCATATTATCCAGAGAGACTTTTACCTTTGGGTCACTCCCAAACCAGTAATCATGCCACATAAGAAAAGTATTGCTCCATGGGATATATATTTCATCTTCGCAGTTCAGCTGTGAAGGAAGCAGGCCGTCTCTGTATTCAGAATTACGGTTACACAGAAAAACAAGTTTTTCTTCAAACAGCGGAATGGTCTGTACTTTTTTAAAAAAGTGTGGGTTGGTAATAAGTCCAAGATCAATTTCTCTATTTTCTACAGCTCTGTAGGACATATTTGAACGCATTGTGTCTACATGGATACTGCATCCATCATGCTTTTTCAGAAAATCTCCGATTACCTGTGGCATGAAATAAAAATTCAGACTGTCCACATTTCCAATACGGAGAAGTGACGCTGGATTTTTTAATTTAAGTTTTCCTGTTTCCAGCCACAGTTCTTCCCATTTTTGTGCAATGGGTATAAATCTCTGCCCTGCTTCTGTCAGTTCAAGGACTCGTGACCCTTTGTGGCGTATGACAAGTTCTGTTCCAAGCTCCTCTTCCAGAGCTGAAAGACGATGGCTCAGGGCAGGCTGCGAGACAAAGAGAAGTTCTGCTGCCTTGGACAGGGAAGAACTGGAAGCAATTGTCAGAAAAGTATGTATATCAGTGTAATTCATCAGAATTCCTCCATAATATAAAATCTGTTTATATTATATAGACATATTATTAATTTTACAATTATTTTTTTGCGTTCTATAATAAGGGCAAATAAAATTGTTAATAAGGAATGATGATTATGTCAGATCAACGTATTCTGGAACGCAGACTTCATCTGAATATGACACTGCTGGGTGGATTTATGGGTGGTTATGCAGTCCTGAGTCACGATGATTTTTTTGGATCCGCACAGACGACTAACATGATAGCGTTGACAATTGGTGCAGTAAGCGGCCCCGGAAGTGAATGGATCGCAAGGTTTGTCGGACTACTGATATATATAGCGGGACTTGCTTCTACAGTTTTTATCAGCCATAAGCTGAAGCCGGAACAACAAAAAAAATTCAGTATAGTACTGGACGCAATGGTTTTGTTTTTTGTTGGATTCCTGCCGAAGAATCTTGATATTATTGTTGCAACGTATCCTATCTTTTTTGCTACTGCTTTTCAGTGGTGCTCGTTTAAAGGTGCAGATGGATTTGTAAGTTCCAGTATTTTTTCAACAAACAATCTACGTCAGTGTGTTACAGGATTTACAGAGTATTTTTACAGTTACGATACAGAGGCGCTTCGAAGAGGTATCTATTTTGGAAAGGTACTTATTTCTTTTTATTTTGGTGTAGTTCTTGCATCTTTTTCATGTAACAGTTTAGGCCTGAAGGGTTCATGGCCGGGAATATTGTTTACGGTAACTGCTTTCATGTTGTGCTATTCACATGAAAATGCATACGAGCAGGAAAAAAATCTGTTCCGGCAATTGCAAATAAATAAAACATGACAAAAAACTCCCCTGGAAATTTATTTCCAGGGGAATTTCAGTTTGTAAAATATTATTAGGATTATGCGGCTGCATCTGTTTCAGATGTTTCCTCGGTTTCAGCTGCTGAAGAGTCATCTGTGGCAGCGTTTTCCTGTGGCTCGGAGGCACTTGTTATTGCAGATTCAAAAATGTCTTTGATCTGGGAAACAAGTTCTTCAGGAACACCAGCTGCTGTTGCATTTGCTGCAAGTGTATCCAGATTGACAGACTTCAGATATTCAGCCATTTCAGCATCATCTTCTGCATTATATGCAGGACTTACAGAAGAAAGATCAGGAGTATCTGTACCATCGCCATATCCACCGGTAATGCTTAAGGTTGCGATAGGAGCTCCGGAAGTTATAAGAGTCAGGTCTAGTGCGGAAGTTTCTGTAGCTGCATCACATTTAAGTGTGATTTCAGCTGAAAAACCTGCAAGTGGATTGGAAGCTGAAGCTTCTTCAGAGTCAGTAGAGTCTTCTGCCGCACTCTCAGGAACTGTCACTGTAAATTTGCCATTATAGTAGCCGGCTTTTTCCGGTTTGGTTTCGAGGTTATCTACATGGATATCAACGGTTTCTGTTCCATCGACTGCAAATACATAATCACCTGTAAGAAGGCCTTCGCTGGAAACACCGCTGCCTGTAAATGTGATTGATGAATCATCTGCCTGGAATTCAAGGAGTAATGCAGAATTATCAGCATCTGACGGAGCTTTCCATGTGAGGATTGGCTGTTCATTAACTCCGTCTCCCATTCCGAACTCCCGTCCGATAATCTTATCTTCTCCATTGACCCATACTCTGGAGTAAATCACACTGCTGTCATCTGTGCTTTCTGTATCGTCAGAATCACCAGAGAGCTCAGTGATAAGATCATCAACTGTTGCCTGGAATTCTGTGTACTGATCTTCACTTCCAACCCCTGCCTCTGTCCATGAATCAAAAAGAGATTTAATTTCTTCATCATCTCTTGCTGTCGTAAGAATCTGTTCTGCCATATCTGTTGCGTTATTTGCTGTAATCTGTCCTTCATATACAGTACAGTCTTCACTGATGCCTTCTACAGAAACCGTTTCTTCAGTTGAACTTCCTTCTGTAAGATTGTCTATAACAAGATTTCCATAACGGCTGATCAGTGTGCTTAATGTATCAGAATCAGGAAGAACACTACTCATATCTGAAAGCATGTTGCAATATGTGCTGAATGTTTCGGCAGATATATCAGAGTCATCAGAAACTGTCATTGGAGCTTTGATGTATCCTTCAGAAATTTCCGGAATCTGGATATATTCAGCCAGGCCTGCAAGATCCATATAAATATTCAGATTACAGAGCTGACTGTCGTTAAGAAGAAGGGCAGATGCCATTGACTCAATACCGTCTTTGATAGTGACATCACTGTTCAGACTTACATTCTGTAACCAGGAAAAATCGGAACCGCCTGCAAGAGCTCCGAGAAGTGCTCTTCCGGTATCTTCTACAGTAAGTGTTATGTCAGCTGTACTTCCAGTCTGTGCTTTCTGGTAATCTTTAAGGTAATCCCCCCAGGAAGCAGCAATACCAGAAGAAATTTTATCAAGAGCTGCCTTTTCGGTATCCTGATAACTTCCTGCAGCAAATACAGTGCTTCCACTGGCAAGAATAAGAGAAGAGCTGGTTGCAACAGCAAGCATTTTTTTGAGTAATTTTCTGCTATGATTCATATGATTTCTCCTTCCGCTTTATCTAAGATTAAATTATATCTGTATATTATCATAAATTTGTCGAATAATCAATAAAATAGAGTCCGTGAACAGTTATTGTTCACTTGAATGAATGGACAAAAACATGTCTCTGGCTTTCCGTCCAATCCGGTCGGATACATTCATGGTACTGGCTCTGGTGACTTTGTCATTTCCGTATTTTCTGCGGATGTTGTCGAGTGTTTCATCCAGTTTTTTCTGGCGTTCTCTTCTGGATACATCTTCAAATAATGAAAACTGTATATACTCATCTTCTGTCAGTCCTGTCAGAGCAACTCCAATCAACCGGAGAGGCTGTCCTTTCCAGGATTCCTGAAACAGAATTTTTACTTTCTGATAGATTTCATCTGTGACATCTGTTGGGTTATTCAGTCTGCACTGATGAGATTTATTCATAAAATCAAGAGTGCGGAAAGAAACAGCTACGCAATTGCATTTTTTTCCTTCACGACGCATTCTGGCTGCAACAATGTCGCACTGGCTGAGGAGAATCGGAAAAATCTGTTCATATGAAATGATATCTTCATCAAAAGTGGTTTCCACGCTGATTCCCTTAGATTCGTCTTTTTCTGCTTTTACAGGTGAATCATCAATACCATTGGCATATTGATAAAGTAGATGCCCTGTTTTTTCCCCAAGCAGCAGTCGGATTTCGTTTTCATCTGTATGGGCAAGTTCACCAATGGTGCGGATTCCGTTCTGGAGCAGCTTTTTTTCAGAAGCTTTACCAAGAAAGAGAAGGTCACGGACTGGAAGCGGCCACATTTTTGACTCTATTTCTGATGGGTATAAAGTATGTACTTTGTCGGGCTTTTCGAAGTCGGATGCCATTTTTGCAAGAAGTTTATTAGTAGAAATTCCTATATTAACTGTAAATCCCAGTTCTCTGTGAATCTGATCTTTTATATGAACTGCAAGTCCGTATGGATCAGGATAGATGAGATCCGTGCCGCTCATATCAAGAAATACTTCGTCAATTGAAAATGATTCCATTACGGGTGCATAGGACGCACAGATGGATTTGAAGGCTCTGGAACATCTGTCGTAGAGCCGGAAATCACCTGGTACACATATCAGGTTCGGACATTTTTGTAATGCCATGGAAACAGGTTCGCCTGTCTGGATACCATATTTTTTGGCAGGAATAGATTTTGCTACCACAATTCCTGTTCGTTTCTGTGGATTCCCACCGATACAGGAAGGCACATCCCGAAGGTCGGGAAGGCCCTCTTTTACTCTTCTGGACGCTTCCCAGGAAAGGAAAGCGCTGTTTACATCTACATGAAAGATCAAACGTTTCATAAAATTCCTCAAATTTATAATATTGAAAAATATCCCAGTATACTATTTTACTCTCATAAAATGCATGATTCCTTTATCTTTTTTATTATAGAATGATGTCTTTTTAAAGGAACCACGTCCATCATAGTATTTGTTGTCAGCCTTTGTTGAACCATGATAAGAATTACTTCCGCCAATTCCAATACATAAATTTTTGTAAGATTTTGGATATGTAATTGTTACTGTGGCATATGAGTCAACAAAAGAATCATCATACATATAATCTGAAGAATAAAAATATTTTTTTCTGAATGTTTTATAAGAACACTTGGCTTTTACTCCGTAAGAGTTGCGTGCATAAAGGCTCTTACCTGTTTTATAGTCTGCAATTACTACATTGTAATCGCCGAGCAGGCCATCTCCGTCATCATATTCCAGAAATGTATCTCTCTCTTCCTGCGTCATATTCTGAATGGTTTTTGTACATTCAAATTTAACTTTTAAAGTAAGTTTATATTTTTTACCAACCGATTTTTTCTTATATTTTACTATCTTGGCAGATTCATTTCGTAAACCTAAGGCAACATATCTGTTCTTATATGTGATTTCTTTGCGAGGTTTTAAATCCCAGCTTACATTCATTTTTTTCATGTATGGTGTAGCTGCTTGTACATCTGCTGCAGTCATATTACAGAACATGATAATTGCTGCGAATAACAGTATTCCCTGTCTGAGAATCTTTTTCATAATGTTATAGCTCCTTCTCTGTTGAATATCGTGAATTGTGTTTTGAAAAAAGCCCCCACAGATTAAACTGTGAGGGCTGGTATTACTCCGTTTGGACACATTTCAGGAATTCACCTGAATATATTTTGAGCTGTAAGCTGTTTTATGCGTTCTTTTCTGCGATAGCTGCCTGTGCTGCTGCAAGACGAGCGATCGGTACACGGAACGGTGAGCAGGATACATAGTTAAGACCAATCTTGTGGCAGAATTCTACAGAAGACGGATCTCCACCATGTTCTCCACAGATACCTACATGCAGATTCGGGTTAACCGGTCTACCAAGTTCGATAGCCATCTTCATAAGTTTTCCAACACCAACCTGATCCAGTTTTGCAAATGGATCGTTCTCAAAGATCTTAGCATCATAGTAAGCGTTCAGGAATTTACCTGCATCGTCACGGGAGAAGCCGTAGGTCATCTGAGTAAGGTCGTTTGTACCGAAGCAGAAGAAGTCAGCTTCTTTAGCGATTTCGTCAGCTGTAAGAGCTGCTCTCGGGATCTCGATCATAGTACCAACTTCGTACTGAAGGTCGGAACCAGCTGCTTTGATCTCAGCATCAGCAGTTTCAACTACGAATTTCTTAACATATTTAAGCTCTTTGATATCGCCAACAAGCGGGATCATGATTTCCGGTTTGATAGTCCAATCCGGATGAGCATTTTTAACTTTGATTGCTGCACGGATAACAGCTGTTGTCTGCATCTTTGCAATTTCAGGATATGTAACTGCAAGACGGCATCCACGATGACCCATCATCGGGTTGAATTCATGGAGGGAATCAATAATAGTTTTGATTTCTTCAACAGTTTTGCCCTGAGCATCTGCAAGTTTCTTGATGTCAGCTTCTTCTGTAGGAACGAATTCATGAAGCGGCGGATCCAGGAAACGAATTGTAACCGGGTTACCTTCCAGTGCTTCGAACAGTCCTTCGAAGTCTTCCTGCTGATATGGAAGAACTTTTGCAAGTGCTGTTTCTCTTTCTTCAACTGTTGTGGAGCAGATCATTTCACGGAATGCATCGATACGTCCCTCGCCGAAGAACATATGCTCTGTACGGCAAAGACCGATACCTTCTGCACCAAGCTCAACTGCTTTCTTAGCGTCAGCCGGTGTATCTGCATTTGTACGAACTTTCATAGTTCTGTATTTGTCAGCCCAAGCCATGATACGGCCGAACTCACCAGCGATTGTAGCGTCTACAGTCGGGATAATTCCGTCGTAGATGTTACCTGTTGTACCATCGATGGAGATGAAGTCTCCTTCATGGAATTCTTTTCCAGCCAGTGTGAATTTCTTGTTTTCTTCATCCATTGCGATATCACCGCAACCGGATACACAGCACTCACCCATACCACGGGCAACAACTGCTGCATGAGAAGTCATACCACCACGAACTGTCAGGATACCCTGAGCAGATTTCATACCTGTGATATCTTCCGGAGATGTCTCAAGACGAACCAGAACGACTTTTTCTCCTCTTTCAGCCCATTCAACAGCATCATCAGCTGTGAATACAATTTTACCGCAAGCAGCTCCAGGAGAAGCTCCGAGACCTTTGCCCATCGGTGTAGCAGCTTTAAGAGCAGCTGCATCAAACTGAGGATGAAGCAGAGTATCAAGGTTACGTGGGTCGATCATTGCAACAGCTTCTTCTTCTGTTCTCATTCCCTCGTCAACAAGGTCACAAGCGATCTTCAGAGCAGCCTGAGCAGTTCTCTTACCATTACGTGTCTGCAGCATGTAAAGTTTACCATGTTCTACAGTGAACTCCATATCCTGCATATCTCTGTAGTGATCTTCCAGAGTTTTGCAAACCTGTTTGAACTGTACAAATGCTTCCGGGAATTTCTGTTCCATTTCTGTGATGTGCATAGGTGTACGAACACCGGCAACAACGTCTTCACCCTGAGCATTTGTCAGGAATTCACCGAACAGACCGTTAGCTCCTGTAGCAGGGTCACGAGTGAAGGCAACACCTGTACCACAGTCATCACCCATGTTACCAAATGCCATCATCTGTACGTTAACAGCTGTACCCCAGGAATACGGGATATCATTGTCACGACGATAAACGTTTGCACGCGGGTTGTCCCATGAACGGAATACGGCTTTGATAGCTCCCATTAACTGTTCCTTAGGATCAGTTGGGAATTCAGCACCGATTTTTTCTTTATATTCAGCTTTAAACTGTTCTGCAAGTTCTTTAAGGTCTTCAGCTGTAAGTTCAACGTCCTGTTTAACGCCTCTCTTAGTTTTCATTTCGTCGATCAGCTCTTCGAAATATTTCTTACCAACTTCCATAACTACGTCAGAGTACATCTGGATGAATCTTCTGTAGCAGTCCCAAGCCCAACGTGGGTTGTTGGATTTTTCTGCAAGAGTATTAACTACTTCTTCATTTAAACCAAGGTTCAGGATAGTATCCATCATACCAGGCATGGAAGCTCTGGCACCAGAACGAACGGAAACAAGCAGAGGATTTTCTTTGTCACCGAATTTCTTACCGGTAACTCCTTCCATTTTAGTGATTGCTTCCATGATCTGAGCCATGATCTCGTCATTGATCTGTCTTCCGTCTTCATAGTACTGTGTGCAGGCTTCTGTTGTGATTGTAAAGCCCTGCGGTACAGGAAGACCAAGGTTTGTCATTTCAGCAAGGTTGGCACCTTTACCACCCAGAAGGTTTCTCATATTAGCGTTACCTTCTGTAAACATGTAAACCCATTTTGCCATTTTACATTTTCCTCCTAATTATTGTTCTTTTCACATAAAAACTATGTTTTATACGCACATAGTTATTGTATAGACTTTAGTACAAATAGTCAAGGTTAAACTGTCAAAAAATGGGGAAACTTTTCGTCGTTTCCCCATTTGTAATGTCTGTTATTTTTTCTTTTTGAGATTAAGAACAAGATGTCGTGGAAGTCCGTTAACCATGATTGGCTGGTAATCGCCCTGGATCAGAGGACTGATATAATCTACAAAGTCTTTGGTAACATAGGTTGCATCTTTATTCATCCAGTTTCTCGGAACCAGTTTTTCTTCATTTGCAATTCTGTGTACATCGTAAATTCCGGTTTTGGCCATGTATGGATCATCAGAAACACGGTCGATAACTACCATTTTGCCTGTATCACCTTCATCAGCTGCCTTTACTGCTGCTCCACCTACCATGAATGCTTCATCAATGTCAACTCTGGAAGCCATGTGTGAAGCACTTCTCTGCAGGGTTGAAAGTTCAACAGCTCTTGTTTTGCAGCCACATTCTGCCGCAAGGAAGTTTGCAAGGTAGGTTGCTGTGCCTGCCAGCTGTTTATGACCAAATGCATCAACGTAATCTCCGGAACTTCCAAGTTCACATACATAGCGTCCGTCAGCAAGCCGGATTCCTTCTGAAACAGCAATAACAACAGAAGATTTTTTCTTAAGCAGGTCTTTTACTTTTACGAGGAATTTATCGATATCAAACGGAACTTCCGGAAGATAGATAAGATCCGGTCCGTCGCAGTCTTCCGTTCGTGCAAGCGCTGTTGCGCCTGTAAGCCATCCGGCATTTCGTCCCATGATCTCCATAATGGTGATCATGCTCTTTTTGTATGTGAGGCCCTGAGCATCACGGATTACCTCTTTTGTGGAGGCACCGATATATTTTGCGGCGCTTCCGAAACCAGGAGTATGGTCAGTCAGAGCCAGGTCATTGTCGATTGTCTTGGGAACACCAAGAAATTTCTGTGTCTGTCCTGTAAGGATTGCATAATCAGAAAGTTTCTTGATGGTATCCATGGAATCATTGCCACCGATATAGATAAAGGCTTCAATGCTGAGTTTATTAAGAATTTCAAAGATTTTTTCGTAAATTGATTTATCCTGGTGAATTTCCGGAAGTTTAAAACGACAGGAACCCAGGAATGCAGATGGTGTACGTTTCAGCAATTCGATGTCCAGTTCGGAATGGATCTGTGTGGAAAGATCAATGTATTGTTCGTCCAGAAGTCCCTGGATACCGTGAAGCATTCCGTATACTTTGTTAAATCCTCTTTCGATGGCGTTTTTGTAAACTCCTGCCAGACTGGAATTGATTACTGAAGTGGGTCCACCTGACTGTCCTACGATGATATTGCGTTTATTTGCCATAATGTCATCTCCCTTTCTATATCGGATATATTGTTTCAATTTTACCAATAGAATATGAAATAGTCAAGGATTTTTGTGCAGAATGTTGAATGTGTGATCACGAAAGCAGATGTGTGTGTTACGATTCTGCTAAGGTGAGAGATTTCTAATATACTATAACAGTTAAAAATATACTAAAAACGCCACAAAAAATGACATAACTCGCTTACGCTCAGACAATGTCATTTTTCATGGCAACATATATTTTTACCTGTTAAGTATATTAACGAAATATCTCAAGGCCGCAGAACTGCAACACACACATCTGCTTTCTGTTTATCGGTTCTCATTACTCTTCTGCACAAACACAGATTCCTGACTGGAGATTTCGTTCGCGCTTACGCGCATCACGGCTTCGCCGCGGTCCTACGCCCGCCGGTAGCATATCTTTGCTGAGACGTCACATCTAAGTATAAATATAGGGATAACGTAAAACACCCGCAGATAATATATAATGTGGCAAACGCTCTGCAAGAACCTTGCCAGTTCTCAGTCATAGAACTGACAGGTTCTGAAGCCTGTTTGCATGCATTATATATTACTCTGCGGGTGAATATACATCATCTGTTTTATTTAGAATGTAAACTTATCAGCAAAATATGCGTCAAGTTCATCTATCTTGATACGTACCTGTTCCATGGTATCGCGGTCACGTACTGTGACAGCTCCGTCATTTTCTGACTCAAAGTCATAAGTAATGCAGAACGGAGTACCGATCTCATCCTGTCTTCTGTAACGTTTACCGATATTTCCACGGTCATCATATTCGCAGTTGTATTTCTTGCTCAGCTGCTGATAAATCTTTTCAGCACCCTCGTTCAGTTTCTTGGAAAGCGGAAGTACACCGATCTTAACAGGGGCAAGTGCCGGATGGAAACGAAGTACGGTACGTACATCGTTTTTCTCTGCATCGAGAACTTCTTCATCGTAAGCACTGCACAGGAATGCAAGAACCATACGGTCAGCTCCAAGAGAAGGCTCAATAACATACGGGATGTATTTCTGTTTCTTTTCATCATCAAAATATGTCAGATCCTGTCCGGATACATTCTGGTGCTGTGTAAGGTCATAATCAGTTCTGTCGGCGATTCCCCACAGTTCTCCCCAGCCAAACGGGAACAGGAATTCCACATCTGTAGTAGCTTTACTGTAGAAACTCAGTTCTTCCTTGTCATGGTCACGATAACGTACTTCATCATCTTTCAGACCAAGAGAGCTGAGCCAGTCAAGACAGAATTTTTTCCAGTAAGCAAACCATTCAAGGTCTGTATCTGGTTCACAGAAGAATTCAAGTTCCATCTGTTCGAATTCACGTGTACGGAAAGTAAAGTTACCAGGAGTAATTTCATTACGGAAGGATTTACCGATCTGGCCAATTCCAAAAGGAATTTTCTTTCTGGAAGTTCTCTGAACATTTTTGAAGTTTACAAAAATACCCTGAGCTGTTTCAGGTCTTAAGTAAACAGTGTTTTTGGCATCTTCTGTAACACCCTGGAAAGTTTTGAACATAAGGTTGAACTGACGGATGTCTGTGAAGTTGTGTTTTCCGCAGGAAGGACACGGAACTTCATGTTCTTTGATGAAATTCATCATCTGTTCCTGAGACCAGGCATCTACGCTTCCCTCGATTGCAATATCATGATCAGCACAGAAATCTTCGATAAGTTTGTCGGCACGGAAACGTTCATGACATTCCTTGCAGTCCATAAGAGGATCGGAAAATCCTCCCAGATGTCCGGAAGCAACCCATGTCTGAGGATTCATCAGGATCGCACAGTCAACACCTACATTGTATGGGGACTCCTGAATGAATTTCTGCCACCAGGCACGTTTTACATTGTTTTTGAGTTCTACACCAAGGTTACCGTAATCCCATGTGTTTGCAAGGCCACCGTAAATTTCGGATCCCGGATAAACGAATCCTCTGGCTTTTGCCAGAGCAACAATTTTTTCCATTGTTTTTTCCATAGTATCTCTCCTCTAGTTTGTTTAGTGACATTTTACCTGAAAAGGACAGGTTTTTTACATTATACCGCACTGGTATTTTTTTTCAATGTTTTTATTTCATAACTTCCAGAATTTGCAGACTTTTGAATCTGCGGTCTGTGTTACGGGCTGTGTATAGATGAATGATCTGCTCCAGCTCAAGGAGTACATCAGGACTGACATTAAATGTATAAAGCTTTCCCATCGGGGAAGTGACTATGTAGCGCATTGTGTAAAGCACTGAAGATGAAATTCTTCTGGTATCTTTTTGTCCGGCAGCACAATGCGGGCAGAGAATACCATGATATTCCTGTGAGAAAAACCAGTTCTCTTCTGTTTCAGAAAATGAATTTTCTTTTTCGCAGCAGGTACACTGAAATAACTGAGGACACAGTCCCTGCTCGGCCATAGTTCTGAGTTCATAGATACAGCGGATCAAACGGTCATCCACTGCCGGATTAAGAAGCGCTTTTACAGTAACATAAAGAAGATTCATCATTTCACGTTCATCTGTACCTTCTCTTCCGAAATAATCAGCAAGTTCAAGAAAATAATAACCATAATAAACACCTGGCTGCATAGTCGCAAGTTCAACAAAATGATGAGAAACAGACACCTGATTCAGATTGTAGCTGGTACGTCCCTCATAAAGCGTAAAGGAACCAAACACAAAAGGATCTGCCGCAGCCATAAAGGGACTGTTCATACGACGTGCACCTTTTGCGAAAGCGGAGATTTTTCCCCGCTCTCTGGTAAGAAGCACAAGCCGTTTATCATATTCACCCACGGGCATCGCAGAGATTACCACACCCTGCACTGTAATCAGATCACTCATTCATCAGATTTCCTTTTTGTCGTAACCAAAGTTTTTGATCATAAAATCACTGTCTCGCCAGTCTTTGCGGACTTTGACCCACAGCTTCAGATTAACTTTCGCATCCAGCATTTTTTCAAGTTCATATCGCGCATTACTTCCGATTTTTTTCAGCATGGCACCCTGTTTACCGATAATGATACCTTTATGTGAATTGCGTTCACAGATGATCGTGGCATCAATGTCGATGAGATTTTTTTTGCCGGGACGTGCTTTCATGGCATCAATTGCCACTGCTATTCCGTGAGGAATTTCCGCGTCCAGCGCATGAAGGGCTTTTTCACGGATAATTTCTGCTGCAATCTGTCTCTGAGGCTGATCTGTAACAGTATCTTCATCATAAAACATCGGTCCATATGGAAGATATTTAAGGATACTTGGAATAATATCTTCTGTATTCTGCGCACGGAGGGCAGACACGGGGATGATTTCGTCAAAGTTATAAAGTTTACGATAAGTGTCGATGGCTTTGAGAATTTCGTCCCTGTCAACAGTATCCACTTTGTTGATGATAAGGATAACCGGAAGTTTAAGACCGGAAAGCTGTTCTGCAATATGACGTTCTCCGGCACCGATAAAGGTAGTCGGTTCAACGAGCCAAAGGATAACATCCACATCTTTCAGGGTACGTTCTGCCACCTGTACCATATATTCGCCAAGTTTATTTTTTGCTTTGTGGATGCCAGGAGTATCCAGAAAAACAATCTGTCCGTCTTCACAGGTATAAACTGTCTGTATACGGTTTCTTGTTGTCTGAGGTTTTTTGGAAGTGATGGCAATTTTTTGTCCGATCAGGTGATTCATCAGAGTGGATTTTCCTACATTTGGTCTGCCAATGATGGCAACAAATCCTGATTTAAAATTATCTTTCATTTTTTCCTCTTTTTATCTTAATATCTTTTATCCGTTGATAAGGGGAAGAATATTGCCCAAAAGCTCTTTATCTTTCTGAAGAGTCGGCTCACTTCCGACAACGCAAAGTGCTTCATCAGAAAGGACTGCTCCGATAAGAGGAGCAAGTTCCCGTATATCATTCTCCTGAGCAGTAAGAATCTCATCTCGTTCTTTTTGCATCATTTCTTCGCTTATTCCGCAAAAATAAGCTCTTTTGGAAATATTTCCCTGCATCTGTGGTGTACGTGGTACATCAAGGCTGCTGACAGTTCCAATGATATATTTAGTCATTTCGCGTTCATCGGCCTGGAAATTGCGGACATAATCCGGAATTCCTGCAAATACGTCAAGAGTGCGTTTCAGATGCGGGTCACGGTATGATACGAAGAAACTTTCACCGCTGCGTTTGAAACCGCTCATACAGCCATATGCGCCGCCTTTCACACGTATATTGATCCACAGATAATCATAGCTGAGTGCAACTTTCAGGATATTCAGTGCACCTGTATATTCAAATCCTTTTTTGCGGAAATTACCGGTCTGCGCCACATACTGAACCTGTCCTGCAGTCATAAATCCTTCGTTTGATTTCTGGCAGATAACAGGCGTGGAAGAAATATCCCGTGTTCCGGAAGCAAAAGTATTTTTCAGAGATTCACACTGTTTCCGTATTTCATCAAGAGATTCCCTTTCGCCGGTATAGCTGAAACAGATACGTTCCGGACAAAGAATCTCAGCCATCAGAGATTTGAGTGTATCAATAACCGCCGCTGCAGTTTCGTCAAAGTTATGATCAAGTTTTTCGATAAACTGATAATAGGCAATTCCTGCCATACGATCCTGAAATGCAGCCATCGGTGAGCTGTATGATGCAGCTCTGAGGACTGCCGTGGAATGTCCTGCACTTACAAGGCTGGACTGGGATCTTGATTTTACCCGTGATATGATTTCATGAAGCCTTTTTTTATCATTAAGACTTGAAGTATTCAGTATCTCTCTGATCATTTTGAAAAGAATATCAATTTTGGGATACATGACTTTTCCACGAATACCGAAAAAGGCACGGAAATCATCTGTGGAAGCAACATCTTCAAAAACTTCTATTCCGCATGCAATGCCACCGGTTTCAGCGTTGATCTCATTAGTAAGCTCGCTGTAGGTGTAGTGTTCGGTATCAACATAGCCCAGAATTGATTTCAGAAGTCCAAGATAAGGGATTTTTTCTGCATCAAGATCATTAAGATCAAACATAATATCCAGATACCCGATACCGTTTGTCGGAACTTCATGGTACAGAAAAAGACTGTCTCCGATCTTCTGTTCTTCATTGGTAAATGGAGTTATTTTGCGGCGGATATCTTCTCTTTTAAGCATAGGTATACATCTGGCAGCTTCAGGATCTTCCTGTGCTTCCTGATAGGCTTCCAGTGCTTTTGTACGTTCAACAAGATTGTGTTTCTCTTCTTCTGTAAGACTGTCAAGATATCCGGACAGCTTTTCTTCCAGTGCCCTGGCCTTCTGTGCTGCAAGACCTCTGGAAGGTTTAAGTGTGAGAACAGAACCATGAGGATTGTGAAGAAGATGTTCTTCAACAAGGTGGCTCCAGTATTCTGCCGGTTGAACTTTAAGCTGATTAAATATGTGACTGAGTTCCACCTGTGCAAAAGGATGGGTATCATCGTAAAGCCAGTTATCCAGAATATCCAGTCCGTAGATAAGCCCCTTCGGATAAGAAGCAAAGTCTGCTTCTCTGTAGCGGAATTCCATACAGTTGATACCGGCTTCAATTGATTTCGGATCAATGCCTTTGCTGATGATGTCCTCCAGTACATGTCGGATCACAGATACAAATTCTTCTTTTCTGTCAGCATTTGTTCCTTTGGCAATGATACTGAAATATGGCTGACGGATTCCGTCTTCATAAGAACCATAGATGTCCTGTCCGAGTCCTGCATCCAGAAGTGCTTTTTTCAGAGGGGCTCCCGGTGCACTTAAAAGTGCATAATCCAGAACATCAAAAGCCACACAGGTAAGAGTATCTGTTGCTGTACCAACAACTACGTTGTAGGAAAGGTATGCATTGTCTTCTTCACTCTCACTTTCTGCAACCGGATATTCCATAACAAGATCATGCATTTTAGCAAATGACGGCTGCAGTCTGATCTCTGAATCAACAGAGAGAGGTTCGAAAGAAGAAAGATAATGACTGTCGATAAATTCCAGCTTTTCTTCCATGTTCATATTTCCGTAAAGATAAATATAACAGTTAGAAGGATGATAATAAGTTCTGTGGAAATTCAGGAATTCTTCATAGCTGAGAGTTGGAATATCGGACGGATCTCCTCCTGATTCACAACCATAGGCAATATCAGGAAAAAGAGAATTCATTATCTCCCTTTCGAGAACATCATCCGGAGAGGAAAAGGCACCTTTCATTTCGTTGTATACAACACCGTTATAGGTAAGAGGACCTTTTTCATTTACAAGATGATAGCTCCAGCCTTCCTGACGGAATATTTCTTCTTTTTTGTAAATATTTGGGTAAAAAACCGCATCAAGATAAACATGCATCAGATTCTGAAAATCCTGATCATTACAGCTGGCCACCGGATAACATGTTTTATCCGGATAGGTCATGGCATTCAGAAAAGTGTTCAGGGAACCTTTGACCAGTTCTACAAAAGGATCTTTCAGAGGAAATTCTCTGGATCCGCAGAGAACACTATGCTCCAGGATATGTGCGACACCGGTACTGTCTGCAGGTGGTGTACGAAATGCAATATTGAAGACTTTATTTTCGTCATCGTTCTCGATCAGCATTACTCTTGCACCTGTTTTGCGGTGTCTGAGCAGGTAACCTGTAGAACGAATGTCCGGTAATTTGCCGGAATTTATAAGTTCATAAGCAGGTATTTTATTTATGTTCATTGTGACCTCCGTTTGAGATAGTATTTCTTTTTCTGAGGTATTTATGCATGAATATTATTCAGGCATTCCGCCCTCGCCCGGGAACTGTACTTCATATAATTCGCGTGCAGCACGTGTGATCAGTTCAAGCTCTTTCTGAAGACCAAGATCTCTTGGTACACATACTGCGGTTTCATAAAGATCACGTTTCAGTTTTGCTTCGGCATTTTCTTTTTTCATGGTCATCATCCCCAGAAGTACACTGTTGTATGTTTTGTCTTTTCCGCAGAGATCAATATATACAGTGACCAGATGTTTACACTCTCTGTACATAAGTTCTTCATAAAGGCCACCTCTGGAAAGAAAATCATGAAAATTCACACTGTCCATTTCTTTACGGATTTCCTTGCAGGCTCCTTTGACTCCAAACCACTTTTTGGCTGTATTGCGATTAAATTCAAGAAGCATCCAGAGACGGAGAAAACCGTCTGCCGGTCCACCTTGTTCTGATTTTGTGCCATATCTTGCGTTCCAGATTTCCTGTCGGATTTCATTGGCTTCTTTATCTTCACCGGAGGCAATTGCCTGATCCAGAAGTTCTTTTCGCTTTAATGGATCTGATTCTCTGTAATACTGCGCAATAACTGGTGTATCCATATAATTCTCCTTTGTTCTGTCTTTATTGTAAATATAAAAAACCCTCTTTCTCCCAATTATAGCAAATCAGGAGAAAAAAGGGTAGTCCTGTTTACAAAATCAGCATCGCATCCCCAAATGAAAAGAAGCGATATCTTTCCTTTACAGCTTCCTCATAGGCTGCCATGATGTATTCTTTCCCTGCAAGTGCTGAGACAAGCATAAGAAGTGTAGATTCAGGTAAATGAAAGTTAGTAATAAGTCCGTCGATCATTTTGAAATGATAACCAGGATAGATAAAAATTTCAGTCCAGCCGCTTCCGGCATGAAGAATTCCATTTTCGTCAGTTGCTGATTCAAGTGTACGGCAGCTGGTTGTTCCGACAGAAATTACACGTCCACCTTGTTTTTTTGTATTATTGATCAGTTCAGCCTGGTCTTCTTCTACCATATAAAATTCAGAATGCATGTGATGGTTTTCTACATCGTCTACTTTTACGGGACGGAAAGTACCAAGACCTACATGAAGAGTTACATGCGCAATATTTACACCTTTCGCTTTTACCTGCTCCAGAAGTTCTTTCGTAAAATGGAGACCTGCAGTAGGTGCAGCGGCGGAACCGTCATTTTTGGCATATACAGTCTGATAGCGGTTTTTATCTTTTAATTTGTGTGTAATGTACGGAGGCAGAGGCATTTCCCCGAGCTGATCAAGAATTTCCTCAAAAATTCCGTCATAATGGAACTGTATCAGTCTGTTTCCTTCATCTACAACATCGATAATTTCACCTTTCAGGATACCGTCACCAAAAGTGATCTTTGCTCCGGGACGTGCTTTCTTACCAGGTTTCACAAGACATTCCCAGATGTCATTTTCTCTTCTTTTAAGAAGAAGGATTTCGATCAGAGCACCGGTTTCTTCTTTGTGTCCGTACAAACGTGCCGGGATAACTCTGGTATCGTTAATGACCAGACAGTCTCCTTCTCTCAGATATTCCAGAATATCTGTGAAATGTCTGTGTTCAATAGAACCATCATTCATAGATAAATGCAGAAGTCTGGATGAACTTCTGTCTTCCAGAGGATCCTGTGCAATCAGTTCCTTTGGAAGATCATAATAAAAATCGGATGTTTTCATACAGATTACTCCTTTATTCCTTGCTGTTCTCCTCACGCCACTGTTTTTTCCACTGTCTGACCTGATTCCATTCCTTATTGGTCAGATCAGCATTTTTTAAAAGATCCGGACGCCATTTGGCCGTTCTCAGAACAGACTGCTCCCGTCTCCAGGCTTCAATGTTTGCATGATGACCTGACATCAGTACAGGTGGAACCTTTTTCCCGTGCCATTCTTCCGGACGGCTGTACTGAGGGTACTCAAGAAGGTTTTCAGAAAAAGATTCAGTCTCACCGGATTCTTTGTTTGTAAGAACCCCCGGTACCATTCTGGAAATAGAATCCATCATAACCATTGCAGGAAGCTCACCGCCTGTCAGTACATAATCACCGATGGAAACATAATCTGTTACAACTTCTTCCAGAACTCGTTCATCGATGCCTTCATAATGTCCGCACAGAAAGACAAGATCTTTTTCAGCCGCAAATTCCTTTGCCATTTTCTGATTGAATACTTTACCCTGAGGAGTAAGATAGATAACTCTGGGTTTATAACCGATTTTTTCCTTTATCGATTCCCATGCAAGATAAACAGGCTCTGCCTGCATCAGCATGCCTGCTCCTCCGCCGTATGGATAATCATCTACCTTCTGATGCTTGTTAAATGCAAAATCTCTTATATTTACAGAATCAACAGAAAGTAAACCACCGGCAATAGCCCGGCCGATAATGCTGGTATTCATTCCCTGTCGGATCATTTCCGGAAACAGGGTTAATACATGAAAATTCATTTATATAAGCCCCTTCATCAAATGTACGGTCATAGTTTCATTTTCCAGATCAACGTCCAGAATACAGTCTCTGATAGCAGGAAGCAGAACTTCTCCATGCTCTCTGGAATCTATGATATATACATCATTAGCACCTGTTTCCATAACATCTTTCAGTGTGCCAAATTCACTTCCGTCTTCAAGAAGCACTCTCATTCCAAGAAGATCCGCAATATAATATTCATTTTCTTCCAGACTCTGACCTTCTTCACGTGGAATCCACAGGTCGTGGCCTTTATATTTTTCTATGTCGTTGATATTGTCAATACCATCAAATTTCAAAATTACAAGATTTTTAAAAAATTTTACATTCTGTATATCAAGTCGTCGAAGTTCTCTGCCTGTGTCCAGGAGTACATAATCCAGATCAAGAAAACGTTCGGCATCATCTGTGGTAGGATAAACTTTTACTTCACCGCGAACGCCATGAGTGGTGGTGATAACACCAACCTTTAATAAATCTTCCATAAATTCTCCTTGTGATAAAAAAAGGAGCCATGTTCCCACAGCTCCGTTTCTTTTTTATTGCAGAATGTCTACAATTACTTTTTTGCTGCTCTTTGAAGAAGCCGCTTTTACTACTGTACGGATTGCCTTTGCAATACGTCCCTGTCTTCCAATCACCTTACCCATGTCGGAAGGTCCTACTTTTAATTCTATGATAACTGCATCATCTTTTTCAGCTTCTGTAACGACAACTTCGTCAGGATGCTCAACAAGAGATTTTGCAATTACTTCAACTAATTCTTTCATTATATACCTCCCTGTATTGCCATGAAAGGACATATAGGAAATACCTTCTTAAATATTTCTTATTTCTCGATTCCGGCTTCTTTGAAGATTCTGGCAACAACATCTGTAGGCTGAGCTCCTGCAGCAAGCCATTTTTTAGCCTCTTCTTCATTTACTTTGTAAGCGCTTGGTTCGATATTCGGATCATATGTTCCGATTTCAGCGATGCATTTTCCATCACGTTTGCTGCGGGAATCTGCAACTACGATTCTATAAAAAGGTGCTTTTTTCTGTCCCATTCTTCTTAATCTGATTTTAACTGCCATTTCTTTTTTCCTCCATTTATAACTTTGGTTATTGTTTGTTTTTATTTAAAAAGGAAGCTTGAAGCCGCCTCTTTTTCCCATTTTACCGCCCATTAGTCCGGGCATCTGTTTCATCATTTTTTTACTCTGTTCAAACTGTTTGACCAGACGGTTAACTTCTACGATATCAACACCGGCACCACGTGCGATCCTGTTCTTCCTAGAAACATTCAGAATAGATGGATTACTGCGTTCTTTTGGTGTCATGGAAAGAATGATTGCTTTGGTACGCTCCATTGCTTTTTCATCGATCATGTCTTCGAGCTCCTGAGCTTTGTTTCCTATGCCTGGAAGCATATTCAGAACGCTTCCTATACCACCCATTTTGTTCATCTGTTCCATACTGTTTAAATAATCATTGAAGTCAAAATCCATTTTTTTGAGCTTCTTCTGCATTTCAGCTGCCTGATCTTTATCAAGTGCTGCCTCTGCTTTTTCAATGAGGCTCATTACGTCGCCCATGCCAAGGATTCGGGATGCCATACGATCCGGATAAAACTGTTCAAGATCGGAAAGTTTTTCACCCATTCCGACATAAAGAATAGGTTTTCCTGTAACAGCTTTGATAGAAAGTGCTGCACCACCTCGCGTGTCGCCATCCATTTTAGTAAGAATAACACCGTCAATTCCAACTTTATCGGTAAAGGTTTTGGCTACGTTAACTGCATCCTGACCTGTCATTGCGTCTACAATAAGAAGTGTGGCATCTACCTGAATATTTGCTTTGATATCTGCAAGTTCCTGCATCATATCTTCATCTACATGCAGACGTCCGGCTGTATCCAAAAGGACAACATTCTGCTGATTGTTTCTTGCATGTTCAACAGCCGCCTTTGCGATGTCAACAGGGCTTTGCTTATCTCCCATGGAGAATACTTCCACTCCCTGTTTCTCTCCGTTTACCTGCAGCTGTGTGATCGCTGCCGGACGGTAAACATCACAGGCTACAAGAAGAGGTCTTCTTCCTTTGGATTTCAGCTTACCAGCCAGTTTGGCAACAGTGGTTGTTTTACCGGCACCCTGAAGACCAGCCATCATAAGGACAGTAATCTCATTACCGGGTTTAAGCGGAAGCTCTGTTGTTTCACTTCCCATCAGATTAACAAGTTCTTCATTTACGATCTTGATAACCATCTGACCGGGATTAAGTCCGTTCATAACATCCTGTCCGACTGCACGTTCCTGTACAGATTTGGTGAACTGTTTGACGACTTTAAAGTTTACATCTGCTTCCAGAAGAGCCATCTTTACTTCTTTCAGAGCAACTTTTACATCTTCCTCTGTCAGAAGCCCTTTGCCTCGCAGCTTTTTGAATACATTCTGTAATTTGTCTGTCAAGCTTTCAAATGCCATTCTTTATAACTCCTCTAATATTTCGTTGGAAAGTTTTATGATTTCCTGTGCCTGATATCCCTCGGCAAGAACACGGATTCTCTGTGTCTGTTTTCGGATACGGAGAAATTTTTCAACAAGATGCAGCTTTTCTTCATATTCTTCCAGAGTATGATTGCATCTCCGTATCATATCATGAACACCCTGACGACTGATTCCGAGATCCTCCGCCACTTCACTTAAAGAATAATCTTCAAGGACAACGCTTTCATATACCTGCTGTTGTCGTTCTGTAAGCAATTCTCCATAAAAATCATATAATAATGTCTGTTCTACAAACTTTTCCATCTGTAACCACCTTGGGTATCATATCGTATTTCTGTTTCAGTGTCAAGTATTTTCTCTTGACAATCAGAAAAATTTTTCGGGATCTTCTGCCTCAAATTCAAAAATGCATCTGTCAAAGGCATTGATCACGTGGGTATCCTGATATTTGTCATAACGCTTATGAGCCCTGCCATAGGACATATGTACATGTCCATGCAGAAAATATTTTGGATGATATTTTTCCATCAGTGTACGAAAAACACGAAATCCCTGGTGAGGGAGGTCTCTTCCGTCATTAAGCTGATAGGCGGGGGCATGTGTTACGAGGATATCAAAGCCTCTCCGCCATATAAGCTTCGGAAGAAGTTTCAAAATACGCTGTTTCATCTCCCATTCTGTATACTGATGAGTTCCGGGCTTGTATCGCATGGAGCCTCCCAGACCAAGAATACGTACTCCTTCATATACAAACAGTCTGTCATCGATGCATATGCAGCCATCCGGAGGAATGCGCTCATATTTGTCATCATGATTCCCGTGTACATATAATACAGGGGCTGATGTAAAGGTTGCAAGGAAAGAAAGATACCTTGGATCAAGATCTCCGCAGGAAATGATCAGGTCAATTCCTTCCAGTTTACTTTTTTCAAAATAGTCCCACAGATATTTTGATTCTACATCTGCTATGGCCATTATTTTCATTTGATACTTTATCCCTTCTTAGGTTCTACGCCAGACTGTATGGTTACAGGTTTTGCCTGTTCTTTCAGTTCCTGTTGTGTCGGGATAGTACCGATCACATTTTCTGCAAGCCAGTCCATGGTAATGATATCTTCCGGAGAAAGATCAGCACTGTGTTCCGACTGGATCTTTCCTTCCTGTGAATAAAGCGCTCCGGAAAATGGGTTAAACTCTCCTGTCCGCATATTGTTCTTGAGAAGTTCCACAAGTTTTTTTGTTTCTGACGGAAGATTTTGAGAACAGATAACATCAACAACATCGGAAGAAATTCCCCACCAGTAATTAATTGCTTTTTTCTCCGCAGCATTATCATCATATTTCCAGGTTCCGTCCATTATAGTGCGGATCAGTTGTTCATAAAATTTGCCCCAGTGCCACAGCGGCATTGCAAGATTATGAGGTTCTCCGTCAACAAGGCGATACAGGCCAAAATATCTGGAAGCTTCTTCAGGTATTACCATATCTCTTCCTGATACAACAGATACACCATTACGGAAAAGACGTTCCATTACTTTTCCAAGATCACTGTCCTTAAGCGTTGACCACTCAAGATATACTTTTGCCCGTGGATTGACCATCTTTGCTCCAAGCGCAAAAGCGTTGATGTTAGCAATGGTTCCAAAGATCGGATAATCTGCAATATATGCAAGCTGGCCATTTTCAGACATGGCGCCTGCAATTGCACCCATAAGAAATTTGGCTTCATGCATACGGGCATAATAGGTTCGTATATACCGGTGAGAAGTGTTCAGTGAACAGTTCAGTATCCGTATGTCAGGGTGTGCAATTGCAGCCTGCACACTTGCCTGCACAAATTCTGGTGTAGTCGTAAAGACGATGTTGCAGCCTTTTTGAATTGCATCCTCAATTGCCTTTTCAGCCAGATTGCTGGTAAGGTTTTCGTAACATTCTGTGGTAACTTCTTCTGGAAATGTCTGTTCCAGATGAAGACGTCCGAGCTCATGTGCATAAGTCCAGGCAGAAGTTCTTGGGGTCTTTGCATACAAAAATGCAATTTTAAGTCTGGGAGAACTGAGAGGGAGAAGCCTGTTCAGAAGAGGTTTCTTCTCTCTGTTTGGGGCCATTTTAAGATCAATTTCCTGATCATGTTCCAGAAGATTAAACTCTTCCCAGCTTCTTGCAACAAGAGATTTAAGTTCACTGGCTGTTTTGCCACAGATATCTTTGTAATCGTACACTGTAAGGAATGCAAGAAAGGCATCCCCTGCAGTTATGGAAAGCTTTCTGCCGCCTTCATTTTCATATTCGGAAGTAAATCTGGAATAAATGGAACTGAAAGTCAGCCTGTCATCCTCACTCCAGATTTCGTCAGGAGCCTTTCCTACTGCAGCCTGCAGTTTTGCAAAACTGCCTCTCTTTGAAAACCAGATATAATTGATCTGTGACAGCGCATAAAAATCAACAAACTCATAATAAATCTGATTTTCCTTTTCTTTTGTACGTGGAGGTAAAATCCTTGTCACATAACCCGGAATAGAAACAGCATCAAAGTATTTCAGCACACTGACTCTTTTATTTCCCTCCTGTACATAGAATTTATTCATATATTCGTAGGCTGTTATCGGATCGCGGATTCCTTCATTAATATGGCTTTCGCTTAAAGCACCCCATTTCCTGGCAAATTCTGACTTTTCGTTCAGAATCGGCATGAAATTTCCGGCAAAAGCATTGCTTCTGCTGTCGGTTTTGGTGCCTACAATCTGATCAATCGGAATCTGTATCAGTCCCAGTGGAACTTCAGAACAGGATCCTTTGGGTGGAAGAATGTCATCCAGTACCTGGAGCGTGGGAATTTCCCCACGCATCAATCTTGCCTGATAATCTTTTTTACCTATTTTGTAAGCTTTCAAATAGTCATCTAAATTCATATCTGCACCTCCCTCTGTGTATAATCTGAAAAATCCGTTCAGATTTCTGACAATCCGGATCTGTACAGGAATCTGAATTGAGTGATAAACCGAACGGATTTTATTTACAGAAAATAAATCTGACTTTTATAAGCTGGCACGAATAACTTTTGGTCGGCATCCTGCGTCTTCCAGCGCTTTGACAATGCGGTTCTTATGTTCTGTTCCATAAGCTTCAAGAGTAACTTTTAGTTCAACTGCCGCATAGCGGTTAGTGCTTACAAACTGGTTGTGATCCAACTTGATAACATTACCCTGATTTTCAGCAATAATAGAAGCAACTCGAACCAGTTCACCCGGTTTGTCCGGAATAAGAACAGATACAGTAAAGATACGGTCTCTCTGAATCAGTCCATGCTGAACAACAGATGACATTGTTATAACATCCATATTACCGCCACTTAAGATGGATACAACTTTTTTACCGGTAAAATCCAGATGACGAAGTGCTGCAACTGTAAGAAGTCCGGAGTTTTCAACGATCATTTTATGATTTTCAACCATATCAAGGAAAGCAACGATCAGTTCATCATCTTCGATAGTAATGATATCGTCAAGGTTTTCCTGAATATACGGGAAAATGTGTTCGCCCGGTGTCTGTACTGCTGTACCATCTGCAATTGTATTTACATGTGGAAGGGTTACAACCTCACCTTTTTCCAGAGAAGCCTTCATACATGCAGCTCCTGCAGGTTCCACACCGATCACTTTGATGTGTGGATTCAGAAGTTTGGCAAGAGTGGATACACCTGTTGCCAGTCCACCACCTCCGATTGGAACAAGGATGTAGTCAACAAGAGGAAGTTCCTGAACGATTTCCATTGCAATTGTTCCCTGTCCTGTGGCAACAGCCGGGTCATCAAATGGATGGATAAATGTATATCCTTCCTGCTCGGCAAGTTCCAGTGCGTATGCACAGGCCTCATCATAAACGTCACCTTTCAGAATAACTTCTGCACCATAACTCTTGGTACGTTCTACTTTAATGAGAGGTGTGGTTGTCGGCATTACAATGACTGCTTTTGCGCCAAATTTATGTGCGGCATATGCAACACCCTGTGCATGATTTCCGGCAGATGCCGCAATAAGACCCTTGGCGCGTTCTTCATCTGTCAGTGTGCTGATTTTATAGTAGGCACCACGTACTTTGTAAGCGCCTGTACGCTGCATGTTTTCAGGTTTCAGAAATACTTTGTTTCCTGTCAGATCTGAAAAATAACTGCTTTTGATAAGTTTGGTTTCCTGAGTAACCTGTTTTACAATTTCTGAAGCCTGTTCAAAACTCTCTAATGTAAGCATATTCATGCTCCTCCTGTCTATTCTTCTGTGTTCGTGGTTTTTCCGTCAATATCAAACAAGGCATTTACAAAGGCATCCGCATCAAATTTCTGCAGATCATCAATAGTCTCTCCGACTCCAATGTATTTAACAGGGATATCAAGTTCAGACTGTATTGCAACTGCGATACCTCCCTTGGCCGTTCCGTCAAGTTTTGTCAGGATAATTCCGTTTACATTTGCAACTTCTGAGAATTGTTTTGCCTGTGCAAGCGCATTCTGCCCGGTTGTTCCGTCAAGGACAACCAGAGTTTCCAGATATGCTTCCGGATATTCTTTTTCCAGGATACGGTAAATTTTGCGGAGTTCTTCCATAAGGTTCTTTTTATTATGTAGACGGCCTGCTGTATCGCAGAGAAGTACGTCTGCATTTCTGGCCTTTGCCGCTGCAACTGCATCATAAACTACAGATGCGGGATCAGCTCCCGGTTGACCGCCGATAATATCCACGCCTGCACGATTAGCCCATTGTGCCAGCTGTTCTCCAGCTGCCGCACGAAAAGTATCTGCAGCTGCAAGAATAACTTTTTTGCCCTGGTCTTTCAGTTTTCCTGCAAGTTTTCCGACAGAAGTTGTTTTTCCGACACCGTTTACTCCGATGACAAGAATTACGGATTTTCTGTTTTCAAATTCATATTCCGTGCTGTCTACTTTCATCTGATCTTTGATACTGTCGATCAGAAGCTGCTTGCACTCAAGTGGATTTTTGATGCGCTGTTCTGCAACCTGTTTCCTGAGATTTTCAAGAATTGCAGATGTTGCATTGATCCCGATATCTCCCATGATAAGAATCTCTTCGAGTTCTTCATAAAAGTCGTCATCAATACTGGAGTAACCACTGAAAATCGAATCAAAACCGGCAACAATATTATCTCTTGTTTTGGTCAAACCACTGACAAGCCGTTTAAAAAATCCTTTTTTTTCTTCAGCCATACTCATTCCTCCTCGTTATTTCGTTAACTGGTTTTCAACCAGATCTACAGAAACCAGAGTGGAAACACCCTTTTCCTGCATTGTGATTCCGTATAATCTGTCGGCGGCATTCATGGTACCGCGTCTATGAGTTATTATAATAAATTGTGTGTTCTTCGTCAACTTCTGAAGATAAGATGCAAAACGTCCTACGTTTGAATCATCCAGAGCAGCTTCAATCTCATCAAGGAGACAGAACGGAGATGGTTTCAGATTCTGAATTGCAAAAAGAAGAGCAATTGCCGTCAGTGCTTTTTCACCGCCTGAAAGCTGCATCATATTCTGGAGCTTTTTACCGGGCGGCTGTGAAATGATCCTGATTCCTGCTTCCAGAATATCTTCGTCTTCTGCAAGTTCCAGAGTTCCTTTTCCGCCTCCGAAAAGTTCTTTAAATGCCTTATCGAATTCTCTCTGGATATCATGAAATTTCTCAGAGAACTGTTTACGCATTCCCTCATCAAGCTGCTGAATGATTTCTTCAAGAGTTTTTTCTGCTGTGACCAGATCCTCATACTGCCCTGAAAGGAAGGTATGACGTTCCAGAAGTTCCTTATAATCTTCAATGGCATTGACATTGACGGATCCAAGTTTACGGATTTCATCCTTAATGCGGCTTACATCTTTTTTTATTGCCTGTCTGTCGGTCAGATCTTCCCGTCTGTACTGAAGCGCATTGTTAGGTGTGATTTCATATTCTTCCCACATATAAGTGATCTGAGATTCATTTTGCTCTTCCAGCTTTTCGGCCTGGCTTTTCAGACGGTAACATTCTTTATCAAGAAGAGTTGTTTTTTCGGAAAGATGATCTCTCTTTTCAAAGAAAGATTTATGACTGAGAGTACGCTGTTCTATTTCCTTCTGGCATTTTTCTCTCCGGCCTGCAAGCTCCTGCTCTTTTTTACCGCATCCTGAAGAGGCAGTTTTCAGCTCCTGGATGCCTTCTTCTTTTCGGGAAATCTCATCTTTGCTTTCGCTTAAATCTTTTTTTAGCTCTTCGCTTTCTTTTTGAAAAGCTTCTGTTTCAGAGATAAGACGATTAAGATTTTCCTGAAGAAACTGAATCTGTTGTTCCAGGGTGGATTTTTCCAGACGGATCTGTTCCAGTTCCCTGGTTTTTGCGGTTTCTTCTTCTTTCCATTCTTCCAGTTCTTTTTGTCTTGTTTCTATGAATGTTTCAAGTTCCTTTTCATCCTGCCTGGAAGATTCCAGTTCTCTGGTAATATTACTGTGATCTTCACGAAGTTCACCGGACTGTCTGCGCAGATCTTCCTGGTCACGGTCAATCTGCCGGTAACTGCTGCGGATATTTTCTTCCTTTTCTTTCAGCTGTTCAAGGTTCATTTTGGCCGTATTCTGCTCAATATACTGAAGACGGAGTTTATCCTGAAAATCAGCAATTGTATCACGGAGGACATTTCTCCGGCTTCGATTGTCACTGATTGATTTCTGTATATTTTCAAGATTTTCTTTCAGATCTTTTACTTTATTTTCCAGTTCTTCGATCTCACGACGCCTTCCAAGAAGGTTGCTGTTATTGCGGAAGGCACCGCCTGTCATGGAACCACCAGGATTCAGTGATTCTCCTTCTGTTGTAACCATACGGAGACTGTGATGATATTTTTTGCCAATGGCAATGGCATGATCAATATTATCAATAACAAGTGTTCTTCCAAGAAGATACTGAACCAGCTGGGAATATTGTGCGTCTGCCTGTACAAGAGTATCAGCAGTACCTATCACTCCCGGTTCTGCCAGAGCATCTTTCTGAGAAAAACCGCCTCTGCTGCTGATATTGGAAAGCGGCAGAAAAGTTGCCCGGCCATATCGGTTTTTTTTGAGAAAGCCGATCATTCTTTTGGCAGTCTGCTCATTATCCGTGACGATATTCTGGATACTGCCACCAAGAGCAGTCTCAATTGCAATCTCATAATCTTTCTGCACATGGATAATATCCGCAACAACGCCTTTTATGCCAGGATCTGTTGCTTTCTGCTCCATAACGCGGCGGATACTGTTTCCGTAGCCGTCATATCTTTCTGTAATATTTCGCAGAGATTCCAGCCGTGAAGCTTCTCTGTGATAGGCAGTCTGTCCGTTTTCCAGCTGTGTATTCTGTTTCTGAAGTTTTTCCTGAATCTCATGAACTTCTTTGTTAAGACGGGAGCATTCCTGATTCATGGAATTTATCATTTCAGTAATGCCGTTATATTTGCCTTCGATTTTATGCCGCTCTATTTCAAGTTCTTCTTCTTCACTTTTCAGGCGAAGGATTTTCTGGTTTACTTCTGCTTTACGGATATCAAGCTGCTCCATCATAGCATCAAAACGCTGAGCTTTACCTTTGGTAGTAGCGCGGTCATTAAGTATCTCTATAATTTCATTTTTGCCCTCTTCTACTGCTCTGGTGCAGTCTGCAACATTGGCAGTAATATTTTCGAGAGTAGCTTCTTCTTTATTCAGTCGTGTACTGATTTCCTTCAAACTGCTTCGCAGCTCTTCTTTTTGTTCGGTAAGAGACTGTTTTTCTTCTTCACGTTTTGAAAGTTCTTCTTTCAGAGAGAGAAGTCTTGACTGGTAATGTTCACTGTTCTGTTTACCGGAGAGAATCTGTTCTTCAAGAACCTGGATCTGGCCTTCATACTGCTGTTTCTGAAGAGCATTTTCCTGCTGCTGTTCTTTGAGGCTGTCCATACGGCTGTTCAGTTCTTCAAGTTCCTGTTCGAGACGGTCATATTCGATTTTTGTCTGTTCATAGGCACGCTGGGCTTCTTCAAGTTCTTTCTGTGCAGTAGAAAGTTTTTCTCCAAATTCTTTCAGAAGTTCACCAGTCTGCTGATTATCAAGTAGAAACAGATTCACATCCAATTCACGAAGTTCGTCTCTTTTGGCAAGATAAATACGGGCTGTCTCAGACTGTTTCTCCAGAGGTCCCAACTGTTTGGTAAGTTCACTCAATATGTCTGTCACACGCACAAGATTCTGGCGTTCTTCATTCAGTTTTTTGATGGTAGTATTTTTTCGCCTTTTAAATTTAACGATACCTGCAGCTTCATCAAAAAGCTCTCTTCTGTCCTCAGGTTTGCCGCTCAGAATTTTGTCAATCTGTCCCTGTCCGATAATTGAATATCCTTCTTTACCGATACCGGTATCATAAAACATTTCCTGAATATCTTTCAGTCGACAGGTTGTTCCGTTGATTTTATATTCGCTCTCACCGGAACGGTAAAGGCGTCTGGTTACAGTGACCTCATTAAAATCCACAGGAAGTTTGTGGTCACTGTTATCAAGGGTAATGGATACAGAAGCAAAACTCAGAGGTTTACGGTTTTCTGTTCCGGAGAAAATAACATCCTGCATATTTCCTCCTCGAAGCTGTTTGGCACTCTGTTCACCAAGAACCCAGCGAACGGCATCGCCAACATTGCTTTTACCGCTGCCGTTAGGTCCTACAATACCTGTAATACCATTATGAAATTCAAAATTAATCTTCTGTGCAAAAGACTTGAAGCCATATACTTCAATGTTTTTTAAATACATAGTTCACCTGCTGTGTGTTGGTTTTTGTCAGGCTTTTTCGGATCTGTTTTTCTGAATGCTGCGAATTGCCTGATATGCAGCTGCCTGTTCTGCTGCTTTCTTTGTATGCCCGGTTCCTGTTCCGGCGGTCACTCCGTTGATCAGTGCCGCTACAGTAAACTGCTTGTCATGATCCGGACCTTTTTCGTCAGTCAGGACATATTCTACTGGCTGAACTCCATTTTCCTGAACCAGTTCCTGCAGGATGGTTTTGCTATCGTAAAAGAGCTGCTTTCGTTCTATGTCATTAAGAATAAATTTCAGTACAAACTCCTTTGCGTTAGCAAAGCCACCATCAAGGTAAATAGCACCCAGAAGAGCCTCAGTAGCATCAGAAACAATAGAGTCCCGATTTCTTCCACCTGTCATGTTTTCACCTTTTCCAAGAAGAAGAAATGCAGGCAAGCCGAACTGCCTTGCACAGTAAGCCAGACTTGGTTCACAAACAAGACTGGCTCTCTTTTTTGTAAGCTCACCTTCAGGGATCTGTGTGAAATTTTTGTACAGAAAATCGCTGCTGATCAGTTCCAGAACTGCATCACCGAGAAATTCCAGTCTCTCATTACAGCCGAGTTTTCCAAGCTTTTTCTCATTTGCATAGGAACTGTGAGTAAGTGCCTGACGGAGAAGTTTTTTATTATGAAATGTATATCCTATTATTTGTTCAAGCTGTTCTAATTGTTCCATCTTTTTATCCTTCTTTTTCTGTTTTTTGCTCTTCAGCTGTTGCAAAATGTACCGGCTGGATACGTTCTGCAATCTTTTCATTTATTTTCTGTTGTTTGAACTGCACACACTGGAAAATTGCATGGCGGATTTCAACTGCTGTTGCACTTCCGTGTGTTTTGACTACAAGTCCTTTAAGACCAAGAAGTGGTGCTCCGCCATACTCGGAGGCATCGAAATCTTTCAACGTTTCTTTAAGAGCCGGCTTTACGAGAAGCGCACCTATTTTGCTGCGGAGATTTTTCATCATCCCGGCTTTTATTTTTTTGATCAGTGCTGCGCCGACACCTTCATATAATTTAAGAATAACATTACCGACAAAAGCCTCGCAGACAACAACATCCGCATATCCCATAGGAATTTCTCTTGCTTCGATACTTCCAATAAAATTAATTCCTTCTGTTTCTTTAAGAAGAGGGAACGTTTCCTTGACAAGAGCATTTCCTTTTTCTTCCTCTGCGCCATTATTTACGATAGCCACTCTTGGATTTTTGATTCCAACCACGTGTTCCATATAAATAGATCCCATTTTCGCAAACTGTACCAGGTGAGAAGGACGGGCATCCACATTTGCACCGCAGTCAATAAGAAGAGAAACTCCGTCGATCGTTGGAATCAGAGGGGCAAGCGGCGGACGTTCAACGCCTTTACTGCGTCCTACAAGAACCTGGCCGCCTACGAGAACGGCACCGGTACTTCCGGAAGAAACAAATGCATCTGCTTTCTGTTCCTTAACAATTTTGAGACCAACAACTATGGAAGAATCTTTTTTCTTACGTATCGCATATACCGGAGGTTCTGCTGTTTCGATGACCTCAGTTGCATTAACAATCTGTATTCTGTCCTCAGGAAAATTCTGATATTTTTTGAGTTCTGCGTGGATCACTTCTTCCTGTCCGGTGAGGATCACAAGTATGTCATCACGTTCTTTTACTGCTTCAACGGCTGCTTTTACAGGCTCTGCCGGTGCATAGTCACCGCCCATGGCATCTACAACAACTTTTACTAATTCAGCCATTTTATACCTCCTGAAATAATTGTTTATCGAATTCGGATATTTTGTTAAAAGTTCAAACTTTATCATACTAAAGAAACGTTGGAAAATCAATATAAACATGGAAAAGTTCCATCTTCTCACATATTGTCAGCTATTTTTCTGCGCTTCAATCTGTTCTGCAAGATCATTCAGATATACCCAGCGGTCCATTTTTTCTTCGAGAAGTTTTTCTGTTTTTTCTTTCTCCATTGTTAATTCATTCAGCTTTCCGGAATTGGTGGCATTTGCCATAATATCTTCATCCAGTTTTTGGATTCTGGCTTCAAGATCTGCAATATCATCATCAATTGTTTCATATTCCCGCTGCTCTTTGAATGAAAATTTTAGTTTTGCCGGACGGTTCTGCTTCCATGTTTTGGCAGAACTTTTTTCAATATCTGCATCAGCTTCCTGAACAGAAGTTCTGCCACAGTCAGTTTCATTTCCGGAAACATTTTCTTTACGTGCCTTTGCCTCAAGATAATCAGTGTAACCACCCTCATACTGTGTAAGATTTCCATTTCCGTCAAATTCAAAAATACGATCAGCCACATTATCAAGAAAATATCTGTCATGAGAAACTGCAATGACAATTCCGGCAAAGGAATCCAGATAATCCTCAAGAATTGTCAGTGTCGGGATGTCAATATCATTTGTTATCTCGTCCAGAAGAAGTACATTTGGTGCGGCAGCCAGAACTTTCAGTAAATAGAGTCTTTTTTTCTCGCCACCGGAAAGTTTTTCGATCGGTGCATACTGCATGGCTGAATCAAAAAGGAACTGTTCCAGAAGTTTGGAGGCGCTGATCAGGCCGTCTTTTGTCGGAATATATTCTGCAACCTCTTTGATGTAATCAATAACTCGCTGGCTGCTGTTCATATCTTCAATTTCCTGTGAAAAATAGCCGATTTTTATAGTATCGCCAATTTCCACCTCACCACTGTCCGGCTGGATGATTCCGGCAATGATTTTCAGAAGCGTGGATTTCCCACAACCATTGGGTCCGATGATACCCAGCCGCTGATTTTTCAGTACAATATAGTTAAAATCGCGTATACAGATTTTGTCACCGAAACTTTTGGAAATATGATGAAGCTCGATTGTTTTTTTACCCATTCGTGTTTCTATAGAATCAATTTCAATATTTTTGTCACGAACAGGAGTTCCCCCATTTTTCAGGGCTTCAAGACGGTCAAGTCTCGCCCTCTGTTTCGTACTCCTTGCCCGGCATCCACGTTTGGCCCATTCAATTTCCATTCTGAGAATACTCTGACGTTTTCGTTCAGAAGCAAGCTCCATTTCTTCTCTTTCCGCTTTCATTTCCAGAAAACGTGAATATTTTGCCTCATAACTGTAAAGTTTGCCATGACTTATTTCCAGGATTTTATTTGTAACACGATCCAGAAAATATCTATCATGGGTAACCATAATAACTACGCCTTTGTAATTGTTCAGGAAATCTTCCAGCCAGGAAGCCATCTCATTATCCAGATGGTTAGTAGGTTCATCAAGGATCAGAACGTCAGAAGGATTTACAAGTACCGCAGCAAGTGCAACTCTTTTTTTCTGCCCGCCCGAAAGATGATTGATCTCTTCTTCATGATTTTTTATTCCGAGTCTGTTAAGAACCATGTGCGCTTCTGTTTCAGGATTCCAGGTCTGTTCTGTCTGTCCAGCAGTGACGTAGGAAAGAATAGTTGCATTTTCGGGAAAAGCAGGATGTTGTGAAAGGTAAGAGATTCGTAATCCATTCTGCGTGATCACCTGTCCCTCATCCGGTTCTTCCAGTCCTGCAAGAATCTTCAGAAAAGTAGTTTTACCTGTTCCGTTAATACCGATAATTCCAATTTTGTCTCCCCGGTGAATCCCATATGATATATCATCAAAGATAACTTTGTCACCATAAATTTTGCTGATGTGTTCCAGATTTAAAATATTCATTCTGTTTCTCCTTGAATGTTTCTGACTTTTGGAAATTTCTTCAGATAATAAATAACAAATAAAATTGCTGTGATTCCCCAGGATATCGGATAACTGATCATAATGGTTTTAATACCCGGATACCAGGGGCGTACCCCGAACATCCATAAAATCCGTATGAAGCAGACTCCGCCGCAGGTAAGGAGCATAGGAATAAGTACTTTGCCTGCACCCCGGAGTGCACCTGACAAAATACCGATAGCAACATACAGAAAATAAGATGGTATAAGAAAATGAAGCATATTCACTCCGATAGTAATTACAGTTCTGTCTGTTGTAAAAAGGCTGTAAAGCTGTTCTGCAAATCCGTAAAGGCCACCACTTACAAGAAAAGCTGCTCCGTAAGACATTGCAAGACAGACCAGAACGCTTTTTCGCATACGTTTTATTTTGCCGGCTCCATAATTTTGCCCAACAAAGGTCGTGATCGCAATGCCAAAAGAGTTAACAACCATCCAAAATACAGCATCTATTTTACCGAATGTTCCCCAGGCAGCAACTGTATCTGTTCCCAGTTCATTAACAAATACCTGAATGACAATATTTGCAACTGTATACATGGCTGCTTCCAGAGCAGCAGGTACTCCGATACGTGTAATAGCTTGAAAAGAGACCAGATAAAAACGTATCCTGCGCAGATTCAGACGGAAAAGTTCATTTCCTTTCATAAGAAAAGCAGTTACAAGCGCAGCACTGATACCCTGGCAGGTGACTGTGGCGATGGCAACACCTCTGACTCCGAGTCCAAAGAATACTACCAGCAGAATATCCAGAAATATGTTCAGCCCACAGGAAATGATCAACACATACAGAGGACGTCTGGAATCGCCGGAAGCTCTCAGGACAGAAGCACCCATATTATAAGTAATATTAAAAATAATACCGAGAAAGTATATATGCAGGTATATGGCTGAATCAGCCATAAGTTCTTCCGGTGTCTTCATAAGCCGGAGAACAGGTGAAGATATAATCACCCCGATAAGTCCTGTCACAATGCCTGTTGTAAGAGCGAATGCATAGGAAGTATGCAGGGTGATATCAAGATTTTTTCTGTCTCTGGCCCCATAAAACTGTGCAATGATAACAGAAGCTCCTGAAGTAAGACCTACGAATACTTCTACAATCAGATTTACAATCTGATTTACAGAACCACTGACAGCAGCCAGTGCTTCTTTACCCACAAAACGACCGACAATAATGCTGTCGGCCGTATTATATATCTGCTGAAAAAAAGTTCCAACCAGAATCGGAAAAAAGAAAAACAATAGCTGTTTCCAGATCACACCTTCTGTGATCTGATTCTTTTGTTCCATAAAACCCCTCCAAATAATCATTAATGTGAATTTTTATTGAAAAAAACAGAACCCTCTAAAAGGATTCTGTTTCTCACTTGTGATTAGTCTTCAACTTTCACGATTTCTTTCTTGTTGTAGCTTCCGCAGGCTTTACAAACTCTGTGAGGCATCATCAGGGCGCCGCATTTGCTGCATTTTACCAGATTCGGAGCACTCATTTTCCAGTTTGCACGTCTTTTATCACGTCTAGCTTTAGATGATTTGTTCTTTGGACATATGGACATAGGTTACACCTCCTTAAATTTACTAAATATATCACTGATAGCTGCCATGCGGGGATCCTTAGGTTCCTCTGCACATTCGCAGGAACCCTCATTCAGGTTCTTACCACACTGGCTACAGATTCCTTTGCAATCGTCTTTACAAAGAACTTTCAAAGGCCAGCTCATCAGTACCTCAAGATAGACCAACCGGTCCACATCCAGGTCCATTCCAGTGAGATAGTCATTCTCGTCCAGATTCTTTACTCTGTCGCAATCAGACTGTTTCATATCAAGTTTTCTCTTAATACTGTAAGGAATCTCAACGGATACCTCTTCGAGACAACGGTCACACGGAATTCCAACTGTAACGTTTCCCTGACCTTCAAGTTCCAGCACACGATCACCCGTATTTATGATCGTCAGTTCTACAGGACTTTTCTGAAGTATTGGAAACTCTCCTAACTGAAAACTGATTTTTTCAAGTTCCAGTTCTGAAGTAATCTGAATTTTCTTTCCTTCGCTGTCTGCAATATCTGATAAATGAATCTGCATAATACTCTCCTATTCACACTCAGTCAATTATACATAGGAGGAATTCATTTGTCAACGAGAAATTTTATTTTTACCATTTTTTGTAATGGAACGAAAAAATTTCTGACCGAACAGAAAAGACCCGCCGAAAAACGGATCTTTTCTGAAATATCTGCTTTCCCTCCCGGGAAGTGTACTGTCTGCGACAGATACGATTATTTTACAAGGGCTACAGTATCTCTGCAGATTGCAAGTTCTTCATTGGTAGGAATAACTGCAACTTTAACTTTGGAATCAGCTGTGGAAATAACCATTTCTTCTCCTCGTTTTCCGTTAGCCTCTTTATCAATAGTGATTCCAAGGTATCCAAGGTAAGAGCAAACTGTTTCACGAACTTTGCAATCGTTTTCGCCGATTCCTGCTGTAAATACGATAGCATCCACACCATTCATAGCTGCTACATATCCGCCAACAAATTTTGCAATACCATAGCAAAGTACATCAAATGCATTCTTTGCATCTTCATTTCCTGCTGCGATTGCATCATCAATATCACGCATATCGCTGGAAACACCGGACATTCCCTGAAGACCGGATTTTTTGTTCAGAACATTCATCATACCTGCAATGTCAAGATTTTCTTTCTTTGCAATGAATTCCATGATGGCAGGATCGATGTTACCGGAACGTGTTCCCATTACAACGCCTTCAAGTGGTGTAAGACCCATTGTTGTATCTACACATTTGCCGTTCTGAACAGCACTGATGGAAGAACCATTTCCAAGATGGCAGACAATAACTTTAGAATTGTCTTTGTCAAGGCCAAGGAAATCAATAGCACGTTTGGATACGAAGCTGTGAGAGGTTCCGTGGAAACCATATCTTCTAACTTTGTATTTTTTGTAGTAATCAATCGGAAGTCCATACAGATATGCTTTTGGAGGCATTGTCTGATGGAAAGCGGTATCGAATACAGCAACCTGTGGTACACCTGGCATAAGTTCTCCGCATACACGGATACCGATCAGGTTTGCAGGATTGTGAAGAGGTGCCAGATCATTGCACTCTTCTACTGCTTTGATCATCTCGTCTGTGATGACTGCTGAAGAAGCAAATTTCTCTCCCCCGTGTACAACACGATGTCCGATAGCGTTTACTTCAGCAAGGCTCTTGATAGCGCCTGTTTTTTCATTTGTAAGTGCACCGAGTACGAGCTGGATAGCTTCTTTGTGTGTAGGCATTGCAGCTTCTGTGATCTCTTTGTCACAGCCGGCTTTCTGATATACAAGTCTTCCGTCAATACCAATTCTCTCGCAGAGACCTTTTGCAAGAACGTCCTCTGTATCAGAGTTGATCAGCTGATATTTCAGAGAGGAGCTTCCGCAGTTAATTACCAATACATTCATTTTAATATTCTCCTTCAATATGGTTTCAAAATATGTACTTATTATTTGTCTTCAGCCTGGCACTGTACTGCTGTAATAGCAACAACACCAACAATATCATCAGCAGAGCATCCTCTGGAGAGGTCATTGACTGGTTTTGCAATACCCTGTGTAACAGGTCCGTAAGCTTCTGCTTTTGCAAGACGCTGAGCAAGTTTGTATCCGATGTTTCCTGCATCAAGGTCAGGGAAGATAAGAACATTTGCTTTACCTGCAACTTCGCTTCCTGGTGCTTTGGATGCTCCAACGCTAGGTACGATAGCTGCATCAAGCTGGAATTCTCCATCAAGTTTCAGTTCCGGATGTTCTTCTTTTGCGATTCTTGTAGCTTCTACCATCTTGTCAACATCTGCATGTTTTGCACTTCCTTTTGTGGAATGTGAAAGCATTGCAACTACTGGCTCTTCCTGTACAAGAAGCTGGAAGGATTCTGCTGAGGAAGCAGCGATTGCGGAAAGTTCTTCCGGAGTCGGATTCTGGTTCAGTCCGGAGTCGGCAAATACAAATGCACCGTTTGCACCATATTCACAATCCGGAACAACGATCAGGAAAAATGCGGAAACAAGTTTTGTGCCTGGTTTTGTTTTCAGGATCTGGAGACATGGACGGAGTGTGTCTGCTGTAGAATGGCATGCACCGGATACCATACCGTCTGCATCACCCATTTTAACCATCATAACACCATAATATGGATACTGAGTATGAAGAATTTCTTTTGCTTTTTCAGGTGTCATACCTTTTTTTGCTCTCAGTTCAACAAATTTATCAATGTATGCCTGAGTTTTGTCGGAAGTTTCAGGATCAACAATAGTTGCTCCGGAAATATCAAATCCGCCTTCTTTTGCTTTTTTATTAATTTCTTCTTCGTTACCGATCAGGATAATTTTGGCAACTCCTTCTTTAAGGATCTTGTCAGTTGCCTCCAGAGTTCTCATATCCTCTGTCTCTGGCAGTACAATTGTTTTTACACTTTCTTTTGCTCTTTTTTTGAGTAAATCAACAAATCCCATGATTAAATGGCTCCTTTCGTTATTTCGGTCTTCTGACCACGTGAAGATTTAATACACTCCACAGTTGAAATTATTATACCTCCTGAAGACTATGATTTCAAGTGCTTCTATGTCAGATTCCTACAATAAAAGGTATTTTTTAAAGTGCAATTCTGTTACTGTGAACAAAGCGGCTGTCAGTAATTTCCATAAAAATACTTTTGATTTTTCAGGGAATTAAATGTTACAATAAACAGGACAGATTTTATGAAAACAGGAGTAATTATGAATATTATCGGAATCATTGCAGAATATAATCCCTTTCATCAGGGTCATCAGTATCAGCTTGATTATGTAAGAAAAGATCTGAATGCAGATTATATTATTATTGCCATGAGTGGCGATTTTGTTCAACGGGGTGTTCCTGCTCTTCTGCCTAAACATGTCCGGACAGAAATGGCACTTCGCTGCGGCGCAGATCTTGTACTGGAACTTCCGGTTTCTTTCAGTACGGCAAGTGCGGAAACTTTTGCCATGGGAGGGGTTTCACTTTTTCATGGACTTGGTGTGATTGACAGTCTCTGCTTTGGAAGCGAAAACGGGGAAGTTAGAGAATTGCAGGCCCTGGCAGAAATTCTTATCCATGAGCCGGGGGATTATAAGGCACAGCTGAAAAAGCTTCTCAAAACAGGACTTTCATTTCCTGCCGCAAGAAGTCTGGCACTGAAAGGATATTTTGATGATGCAGGCAGTATTCTTTCAACTCCTAATAACATTCTTGGAATTGAATACTGCAAGGCACTGCTCCGTCTGAAAAGTAATATACAACCGGTCACTCTGAAAAGGACTGGTGCAGATTACCACCAGCTGGCTATAAAGAAGAATCAGCTTCCGTCTGCTTCTGCAATAAGACGATTTTTTCAAGCAGGTAATTTGCCTGAAGATCTTGAGGGAATGCTTCCGGAAGTATGTCTGTCCATTATGGAAAATGCCAGGCTTCACAATGAATTTATCTGTGAAAATGATTTTGATCTTTTGCTTTCTTACAGACTTCTAAATGAAACGACAGAATCGTTGCTGCAGTATGCAGACATGTCAGCTGATCTTGCGGCAAGGATTATCAGCAGGAGAAATCAGTTTCAGTCGTTTATGCAGTTTACAGATATTCTGAAAACAAAAGAACTTACCAGAACAAGAATTCAGCGTGCGCTGCTTCATACGGTACTGGGAACCAGAGAAATTCCGCAGATACTTCCCTATGGAAGAATTCTTGGCTTCAGGAGGGAAGCTGCTCCGCTTCTGAAAAGAATCAAAGCAGAAACTTCCATTCCTGTTATAGCAAAAGCTGCCGATGCCGCTTCTCTTCTTTCTGAATCTGCACTTCCTGTCTGGCGGGAAAATGTTCTGGCTTCCAATATATACGAAAGTGTTCTTTCAAACAAAACAAAAAAGGCGTTTGTTCATGAATACAAAAAACAGCTGGTCATTATTTGAACCAGCTGTTTTTGATGCCAAAGTATGCAAGAGAAGCTGCCAGTGGCAGGTTCTCTGTATTATTTTTCACCTGACAGAAGGATACGGTCATTATCAAGAGCCTTTCCGGCACCAATTCTGAACTTTTCAAGAAGTCCCTCTACTGTCAGCTGTTTTTTCTCTTCTCCGCTTATATCAAGCACAATGTTTCCGGAATCCATCATCAGAATTCGATTACCCAGATCAAGTGCTGACTGCATATTGTGTGTGATCATAAGGCAGGTAAGATTATGCTCTTCCACGATTTTTCTGGTAAGATTCAGAACTTTTTCGGCAGTACCCGGATCAAGTGCAGCCGTATGTTCGTCCAGCAGAAGAAGTTTGGGCGGATTCATAGTTGCCATAAGAAGCGTCAGTGCCTGACGTTGTCCTCCGGAAAGAAGCCCTACCGGCTGACTCATACGTTCTTCCAGACCGATATCCAGTAATTTCAGTTCTTCGTGGAAATGTTCTTTTTCCTGCCTGGTTATATGCGAAAGCCATCCGCCTTTACCGGCAGCAAGTGCCAGATTTTCTTCAATTGTCATTCCAGGTGCCGTTCCACGCATTGGATCCTGATAAAGCCGGCCTATATTTCTTGCACGATTATGCTGTGGAGTAAAAGTAATGTCTTTTCCGTCCAGTTCTACAGAACCGGAATCTGTAAGAAAATCCCCACAGATCGCATTAAAAAGAGTTGATTTTCCTGCACCGTTTGATCCGATTATAGTTGCAAAATCACCTTTTTTTAATTCAAGAGAAAGATCAATGATCGCTTTTTTTTCATTTATTGTACCTGGATTGAAGGTTTTGGAAATATGACTGATCCTTAACATAGTCATCTGCCTCCCTTTCTGTGAGTCATTCTCCTTTTAAGCTGTGGCCACTGTTTTTTCAGGTAAGGGCCTGAAATGGCCAGAACAACAATGACAGACGAAACCAGTTTCAGCATAAATGCCGGCATGTTGAACCGCAGGGCAATTGTATATACAAGACGGAAAATAAATGATCCGAGCACCATTCCTACCGCTCTTACAAAAATTCCTCCCTTTCCGAGAAGAGTTCCTCCTATCAGAAGGGAAGCAAGTGCAATAGTAACCATACCCTGTCCGATATTAATATCAACAGCTTTCTGTGACTGTGAAAGAAGACAGCCGGATAATGCAGTAAATGCATTGGCAATACATAATCCGATGATTGTAGTAAATGCCGGGTTTATAGATGAAGATTTTACCATATCAGGGTTATTTCCCGTTGCACGTATGGCAAGTCCGAGTCTTGTTTTAAGGAAAAATACAAGAAAGGCAATAACGAGGACAACTGCGATCAGTGCAACAATAATGTCCTCTCTTCCGCTCAAAGGTGTTCCTGCAAGAAGATCCTTCATCATTGTGAAAACAGTGGTAGTTCTGTTCATATTTATAAGTGACGAACCACCCATCACTGCAATGTTTACAGAATACAGTGCTGTATTCACAATGATTCCGGCAAGAAGGCTGTCAACCCCCAGTTTGGTCTGTAATATTGCTGTTATAAAACCTGAACCTATACCGGCGATCATAGCTGCAAGAATAGATAAAAAAGGATGACCGCTTACTGCCACTGCCGCACCGACAGCTGCTCCAAAAGTAAAGCAGCCGTCAGTAGAAAGATCACAGACATTCAGCATAGAATAACTCAAAAACAGGGCAAGAACTGTAAGTGAACAGATCAGTCCGAGTTTCAGCGCGGTTTCTCCAAGTGAGAACATAGTTGCTACTGTCACAATAACTTCCTCCAGTTAGTTTTTATTTTTCGATGTCATCAAAGCTTTCAGCTGTGGTGATCTCATTTACCTGTGTGCAAAGTGGTTCAAAATCTTTTTTGATGGTTTCAAAATCAAGGTTAAGAGCCTCGCAGGTTTCGGTATTTACTGTTGCAGTTCCGTTATCAAATGTTTCTACAGGAGTAGAAGCCGGATCAGCACCGTCTACAAGAATATCCGCGATCATATCAGCTGTCTTCTGTCCGAGATTTGCGTAATCAACGCCATATCCTACAAAAGCACCGTTCAGGGCAAAAGAATCAGCACCTGTATAATGTGGGATTCCTGCTTTGATAAATTTTTCATAGATGGAAAGTTCTGCTGTCATGATGGTATTGTCAGTTGGTGTAAATACTGCGTCAACGCCATCTGCAATTAAAGAATCTGCCGCAAGCTGAACTTCATCAGTTGTTGTTCCTGTATGCTCAACATATTCAATACCCTGCTCATCAAGATAATCTTTTGCCTCCTGAATTGCAGTTGTAGAAGAATCCTGCCCAACATCATAAAGAAGACCGATTTTCTTTACATCAGGAATCTGTGCCTGGATCAGTTTCATAACAGAGGAAGTATCCAGATAATCACTGGTACCTGTAATATTTGAACCTGGTGCCTCAAGAGAATCTACAAGTCCTGAACCGACAGGGTCAGATACAGCAGAGAAAACAACCGGTGTATCAGTTCCTTCTGTTGCTGACTGCATACGCATTGCGACCGGTGTTGCTACGCCTACCATCAGGTCAACACCATCTGCCTGAAAATCAGAGATGATCTGTTCCATAACACTTGCATCTGCATTGCAGTTATCATAAGAAACATCAAAAGTGACTCCTTTTTCTTCGCCGAGTTCTTCCAGATGAGACTGAATGTTGTCTACGATCTGATTAAGGGAGGCATCATCGACATAGTTGCAGATACCGATTTTAAAATCATCTGCCATAACCGGAGTTGCTGCCATCATAGCTGTCATTAAAGTTGCTGTGAGTACCATCATTCTTTTTTTCATTGTTTTGTTTCTCCTCTCTCATCAATAAAAATTCGTTTACCGGAAATATCAAGCCAACTTCCGGCAGTTGTCTGCGAGAAAGAAAGCTGTGGCGCTGCGTAAAAATAAAAACCCGCCTCAAGCTATGCTTGAGACGGTAATAAAATACTTATTATCGCGGTACCACTCAAATTGACGTATCGTCCACTTTCTCATGTACAAACATACACTCCTGATTGATAACGAGTTCGGTTCCCGTCAGTGCCTACTCTTCAGATTAAAATTTCGGACTGCCCTCGGAAGGCCATTCAACAATCTGCTTCATACAGGATTCCACCATGTCCTGCTCTCTGGAATGTTGCTAAACTGTCTACTCTTCTTCCTCATCGGTTTTGTTGTTTCATACTTTACTACATAAAACTGCCGTTGTCAAGACTTTTTATTTTTTCCAGAAACTTAAAACAGGCATCCCCATACTGAGAGCAAGTGAAAGCGGATCGATAATTCCGTTATTTGCAAGTATTTCGGGATTATATTTCCACAACTCAACTTTTGTCTGAGATGCAGCATCAAGAAGCACTTTGCTTCCGGATAAGTGGCTTTTCTTTTTAAAAACAGCGGTGCATGGAACAGAGGGTTCTTCTTCCCGGAATTTCTGCTTATACAAAGCACTTTCTCCTGCAACCCAAAAATCTGCTGTTTCTGCTTCACTCCGGCTGATATATAAAATTTCAGAAACTGGTGATTCCAGATACTTTTCCACAGCCGTAAGCAGAGCCTCCGTATTCAAATCGCTTTCCAGATATTTTTGTACTTTTTCTTTGCCGACTGTGAATAATTCTGTTTCTTCCAGCTGGCGGAATGCTCTTGTTACAGTCATTGCAGAAAGGCCGAGAGATTTTACTGCTTCATTCATATACAGACGTTTCTGCTCTCTGTATGCCCAGTAGAAGAGCAGTAGTTGTGCTGAGGGTTGCAGCTGTTCAAGCGGTGCTTGTCTGGCATAATATTTTTCCTGAAGCATAACACCCATAAAGGGCAGATAAAGCTGACTGTCCGGAACCACAAAAGGAATACCCTCGGATATCAGAGAGCCTCGTCTGTAACGGTCTATCGATTCAAGAATAAATACTACAGGCAGAGCCTCTTCCATACGAATGCGGCGAATCTGTTTACGTAGAGAACCCATCTGGCTCAGTTCACATGATGGCCAGAGGAAAACACATTTTAAAGTTCCAATTTCTGCCAGACGTATTTTGTATCGTTCTGTTATATAGAAAGGCAGTTCAAGCTCTCCTTTCCAGTGATGATATGTTACAGGAAGTCCCAGAACCTCTTCAATATATTTCATTATTTTCACCTTTTATCTTTGTTTTTTATAAATAACATTAATTATGTTATATCATAAATATAAAGTTAAATAAAGTATTTTCAACAAAAAATCCCCAAATATGCATGCTACATACTCAGGGATTTTTACTGTTATATATCAGATTTTCTGTTCCAGGAAGATATTTTAGTTCTTGAAACTGTGGATCGGAGCTGGAATACGACCTCCTCTTTCAACAAATGCATCACAGGAGAACTGATTTACCGGCATGATCGGTGCATAACCAAGAAGTCCGCCAAACTCTACAGTCTCTCCTACTCCTTTTCCAATGACTGGTATTACTCTGACTGCTGTAGTCTTCTGATTGATCATTCCGATTGCAGATTCATCCGCAATAATACCTGCTATCGTAGATGCTTTGGTATCACCTGGAATAGCTATCATATCAAGACCTACAGAGCAGACACATGTCATTGCTTCAAGTTTTTCAAGTGTAAGTGCTCCGAGATTTACGGAATCAATCATACCCTGATCTTCACTTACAGGAATAAATGCACCACTTAAACCACCGACTGCCTGTGCAGCCATTACACCACCTTTTTTGACCTGATCATTAAGAAGTGCAAGTGCTGCCGTTGTTCCAGGTGCACCTACTCTTTCAAGTCCGATCTCCTCAAGGATCTCAGCTACACTGTCGCCGATTGCCGGAGTAGGTGCAAGAGAGAGATCAACAATTCCAAACGGTACTCCAAGGCGTCTAGAAGCTTCCTGTGCAACCAGCTGTCCTACACGTGTTACTTTGAAGGCTGTACGTTTGATCATTTCACATAAAGTCTGGAAATCTGCTCCCCTGACCTGCTCAAGCGCCGTTTTTACAACTCCCGGACCGCTGACGCCTACATTGATAATGCAGTCAGCTTCTGTTACACCATGAAATGCACCTGCCATAAACGGATTATCATCCGGCGCATTACAGAATACAACAAGTTTTGCACAGCCAAGAGAATCCTGATCTTTTGATGCTTCTGCTGTTTCCAGTACAATTTCACCCATAAGCTTAACAGCATCCATATTGATTCCTGTTTTTGTCGAGCCTACGTTTACAGAACTGCAAACGCGTTCAGTGACCGCCAGAGCTTCCGGGATAGAGCGAATGAGAAGTTCTTCGGCAGGAGTCATTCCTTTGCTTACAAGAGCCGAATAACCACCTATAAAGTTAACCCCGATTGTTTTGGCTGCTTTGTCAAGAGTTTTGGCTATTGATACAAAATCATCTGTAGAATGACATGCAACTCCGCCTATAAGTGCGATCGGTGTTACAGAAACTCGTTTATTAACAACCGGAATTCCGAATTCTGTTGCAATCTTATCTCCGGTTGCGACAAGGTCTTTGGCTTTTTCGGTGATTTTTCGGTATATTTTTTCATTCATTATATCGAGATCGCTGTCAATGCAGTCCAGGAGGCTGATGCCCATTGTAATTGTACGCACATCAAGATTTTCCTGTTCGATCATTTTATTTGTTTCGTTTACTTCAAAGATATTGATCATGTGAAACTCTCCTTTGTATGTAATGTAAATATAATTCCGGACAAATCAGATGCGGTGCATTACATTAAAGATATCTTCGTGCTGGCAACGGATAACTACGCCGATTTTATCTCCGATTTCAGAAAGCTCTCTGGAAAGAGCGGCTGCATCTTTAACTGAGCTGCTGGTATCTGCAACCATCATCATGTTAAAGTAACCCTGTACGATAGTCTGAGAAATATCCAGAATGTTAACGTTGTTTTCGGCAAGATATGTACATACCTTTGCAATGATACCTACGGTGTCATTTCCTACTACTGTAATGATTGTTTTTTTCATGATTTTTTCCTTTCTTTATACGGTAACTATTTCGGATGCAAAATCCCGTTTCGCTACCTGAATTCTGAAATCTTTTGATTTGTAAGGGTTGTCTCCCAGTGTTACCTCTGAACAAACAGTTTCATATGCAAGTGCTTCATAATTATTTTCTTTACTGAGATGTCCGAGAAAAATCCATTTCATATTGTCATGGAGAAGTCTGCAAAGAAGTCTGCCGGCATTTTCATTGGACAGATGTCCTCTGTCCCCCAGAATCCTCTGCTTAAGATAATACGGATATTTGCCCACCTGAAGCATCCGAATGTCATGGTTTGCTTCAAGCAGAAGTCCATCCAGATTCTGGAGATTTTCGACTATATATTCATTATATTTTCCAAGGTCAGTGGCGATCCCGACGGAATGGTTGTCACATTCTACACGGTAGCCTACAGGCTGTGCTGCATCATGAGGAATTGTAAAAGGATTGATCCGGAGATCCTTAATCATAAAAGGTTCATCTTCTCTGATTTCTCTGAAGATTCCCTCCGGGATTTTGCCCAGTTTTCCCGAACGTTCCATTGCATCAACAGTACCTCCGGTAGCATAAATGGGTATCCCATATTTTCTCGAAATAACCCCGAGGCCTTTAATATGATCGGAATGTTCATGTGTGATGAGGATTCCGTCAAGATCACGTCCGGTAAGGTCCAGTGTATTAAGGCCTGCTTCCATTTTTTTGCCGCTGATTCCAATATCCACAAGAATATGTGCCTGTTCTGATCCAACATAAATACAATTACCACTGCTTCCACTGGCAATACTGCAAAATCTCATAGCTGTCTGATCCCTTCTTCTATCTGCTGCCAGGTATTTTTCAGATCATCGTTATTTTTGATAACATAATCTGCATGCGACATAAAGAATGCCTCAGAAGCCTGACTTGCAATAATACTTTCTGCCTTTTCTCTGGAATATCCTCTGTTTTTCATCAGACGGCTGATACGTATTTCTTTTTCTGTATGAACATACCAGATCCTGTCACAGAATTCATCATAATGATCTTCCAGCAAAAGAGCAGCTTCAACAACAACAATCGGACAACCATTTTCCTGCTGCTGTTGGATCTTGTTTATAATATAATTTCTGACAGCCGGATGAATGATCTCATTCAGCTTTTTCAGAAATATTTCATTACCAAATACTACATCGGAAATCATCTTCCGGTCAATGGTTTTGTCTTTTTTTATGATTTGTTCTCCAAATAATGCAATTACCTGGTCATAGCAGATCTGTCCTGGCTCCATTACCAGATGGCCGACTTTATCTGCTTCTATGATACAGGCACCTAAATGTTCCTGCATATAACTGAGAACTGTACTTTTTCCGGCGCCCACACCACCGGTTATTCCAATAACTTTCATACTATTTAGCCTCGTACCAGCTGTTGCCTTCGTGCATGTCAACCTCAAGTTCAACAGAAAGTCTGGCAGCACCCTTCATCTCTTCTTCGAGGATTCTGGAAACAGACGGAATCTCTTCTATCTTTGTTTCTATAAGAAGTTCATCGTGAACCTGAAGTACAAGTCTTGATTTAAGTCCCTCTTGCATGAGGCGTCCATAAACACGATTCATTGCGATTTTAATGATATCTGCCGCAGTTCCCTGTATCGGTGAATTCATGGCAACACGTTCTCCAAAAGAACGCTGCATAAAATTACTTGATTTCAACTCCGGAACAGGACGTCTTCTTCCAAACATAGTAGAAACATAGCCTTTTTCCCGTCCTGTCTCTATGAGTCCATCAAGAAATCCCTTGATCTTTGGATAGGTTTCAAAATATTTTTCAATATAGTCGGCAGCTTCCTTACGGGTTATGCTCAGATCCTGGCTGAGACCAAAGGAACTGATTCCATACACAATGCCGAAATTTACAGCTTTTGCATTTCGTCTCTGAAGAGCTGTTACCTCATCAAACGGTATGTGAAATACCTGAGAAGCTGTAAGACGGTGAATGTCCTGCGCTTCTTTATATGCCTGTATCAGTTTTTCATCTCCTGACATATGTGCAAGTACTCTGAGCTCGATCTGAGAATAGTCAGCATCCAGAAATACATATCCTTCTTCAGGTACAAAAACCTTGCGTATCATACGTCCGAGTTCCATGCGAACCGGAATGTTCTGGAGATTTGGCTCTGTACTGCTGATTCGTCCTGTAGCAGTTATTGTCTGGTTAAAAGTAGAATGAATTCTTCCGTCTTCCTCAATAACCGCACTTAGTCCGTCTGCATATGTTGATTTAAGTTTGGTAAGCTGACGGTACTCGAGAATATCTTTAATAATTGGCTGTTCCGGTGCAAGCTTTTCAAGGATATCAGCAGCTGTAGAATATCCGGTTTTTGTTTTTTTACCACCAGTGATACCCATTTTATCAAAAAGTATCATACCCAGCTGTTTGGGGGAATTAATATTGAATTCTTCTCCCGCCTGAACATAAATCAGTTTTTCAAGTTCACAAATCCGAACTTCAAGTTTGTCTCCGTATTTTTTCAGTTCTTCTCCTTTGACACGGATACCGTATTTTTCCATGGAATCAAGAGTAAATACAAGTGGAAGTTCTATTTCCTGATAAACCTTCCACATTTCATTTTCTCTGAGGGCATTTTCGACAGCCTTACGTGAACAGTAAACAGTATATGCAGAATAACAGGCATATTTCATAAGTTCTTCCATAGAACTTTCCCATGCTTTTCTGAATGAAGTTTTTCCAAGAAGATCTTCCCTTGCAGGAAGAAGTTTTCCGTCCAGATATTCTTTTGCAACATCATCATAAGTATAAGAAGATTTCAGTGGATTCAGAAGATAAACACCAATACCTGTATCAAAAATCTGAGATGGTTTTGTAAGCTCTACATGTTTCAGAAGAGACTTAATATCCATAGCACAGATTACAGTTGTTTCCGCAAGATTTTTTATTTTTCCACAGAGATATTCACCTGTCACAAGTCCTTCTGCCGGAAGATAATAGACTTCATCTTCATTTACAGCCACAGCAGCACCAAATACGTTTTCACCGTCTGCAAGAAGTTCAATTCCGGCATAACTTCCGCAGGCTGCCTTCTGAAACAGTGCCTCTGCCCCTGAAAGTTCAGCGCATGTGAAAAAATTTTCCTCTACAGGATCTTCTGTCAGAGTTGAAATATCAAATTTGCTGAGAAGATTTTTGAATTCAAGTTGTTTGCAAAGCTGATAAGCTTCCGGTGTATAAAGATTTCCAAGTTTTGCATCTTCATAAGAAAATTCAAGAGGACTGTCTGTGTTGATCGTAGCCAGTGTTTTACTTAAAGAAGCCATGTCATAGTGCGCACGGAGAGATTCTTTTGCCTTGTTTGGTTTCACTTCTTCCAGATGCGCATATGCGTTTTCGATGGAGCCAAATTCCACGATCATTTTGGTGGCCGTTTTTTCACCAACTCCGGGAATTCCTGGAATATTATCTGCCGAATCTCCCATAAGTGCTTTCAGCTCGATGATCTGTGGTGGAGTGACCTGATATTTTTCCAGCACTTCTGCCGCATGAAAATTTTCAATGGTTGTTTTACCTTTTGAAGTTTTGGGAAGCCGGATCATAACCTTGTCTGTTGCGAGCTGCAGAAGATCACGGTCACCTGACAGAATTGTTACATCCATTCCTTCTTTTTCGCTTTTTCTGGCAAGCGTGCCAAGAAGATCATCTGCTTCGTAACCGGCCATGGAAACCGTTTTAACTCCCATTGCCGTGAGGACCTCCCTGATAAGGGGCACCTGCTGTACAAGTTCCTGGGGCATTGGTTTTCTGGTTCCCTTATAGGCATCATAAATTTTATGCCTGAATGTCGGTTCGTGCAGATCAAAAGCAACAGTCAGATACTGAGGCTTCTCTTCTTCCAGAATACGAAAAAGTATATTCAGGAAACCATAAACCGCGCCAGTATGTTTTCCCTCTGAATTGGTCAGATCAGGAAGTCCATAAAAAGCACGGTTTAAAATACTATGTCCATCTATCAATAAAATTTTTTCACTCAAACTGCTATCCTCCTGTTGCATTTCGGAAATTTATAATCCTAATATACCAAAAATAACAAGTGCAAGCAAGGCTGCTATCGAAATCAGCAACAAAACGATTACAGCAAACCGAAGTCCTCTTTTCTGACGGATATACCTGCGCGATTTACGTATATCCTGCTGAAGGAGTTTCCTGAAATCATAGACAGTTCCATCTTCTTTTTCGTCAAGCTGCTGTAAGGCTCTGTGTACAATAAAGTATGTTTCGAGTTCATCATAACAGGAAGAACAGGATTCTACATGATCCAGAAAATCTTCCAGTTCATCCACAGAAAGTTTATGAGCAATATATTTGTTTACCATTTCTTCAGCTTTTTGACATGTCATCCCTGTCATAATAAAACTCCTTAAATCACGGTGGGAACCGGCAGCTTGTAGCCACAGGTTCCCGGAAGTGATAATTGATTATCATTTATTGTTATTTGATTCCAAGAATTTTCTTTACAGTTGCAGGCATATCCGGTGCATCTACTACTGTGTCATGAAGAACTGGTGCTGTACGGATCTCTTCTACTGCTTTTGGGACTCTGACTCCGGAAAGTTCAGAAAGTGCATCTGCAAGGGAAAAATCATCCATCCCCTGGTATCTGTCAGAAATGGCATCCATTACACTTCTAGTAAATTTATATGGGCTTGCAGTGGAAGCAATCACAGTTGGTGTATGGTCTTCTGTATCGCGAAGATATTTCTGATACACTCCTGCAGCAACAGCAGTATGTGGATCAATTACATAATTGCTGCCATAGTAGGTCGCACTGACAGCTTCTTTTGTTTCACCTTCGCTGCAGTAATTACCATAAAAATCAGCAAGACCTTTTCTCATTTCGTCGGTTATTGTATATTCACCACCCTGGCTGAGTGCCTGCATCAATTCAGCACATTTTTCTGCGTTTTCGCCTGTAATACGATAAATAAGACGTTCCAGGTTGCTGGAGATCAGAATGTCCATTGAAGGAGACGTTGTAAGGATAAATTCTCTCTTTCTGTCATATGTACCTGTGCGGAAAAAGTCAAAAAGAACTTTGTTTTCATTGGAGGCACAGATCAGTTTGTTAATCGGAAGTCCCATCTGCTTTGCGTAATATGCGGCAAGGATGTTACCAAAGTTACCTGTTGGTACTACAACATTGATTTTGTCACCGGCTTTGATCTTTTTGCTGTAAACAAGTTTGCCATATGCGTAAACATAATAAACAATCTGAGGAACCAGACGGCCGATATTGATAGAGTTTGCCGATGAAAACTGGAATCCTGCCTCATTAAGTTCGGCAGCCAGTTCATGGTCATTGAACATTTTTTTGACAGCTGTCTGGGCATCATCGAAGTTTCCTGTAATTCCGACAACATATGTGTTATCCCCTTTCTGGGTAACCATCTGTTTTTCCTGGATAGGACTTACACCATGTTTCGGATAAAAAACAATAATCCTGGTACCCGGAACATCCGCAAAACCTGCAAGAGCAGCTTTTCCGGTGTCTCCTGATGTTGCAGTAAGAATTACAATGTCGTTTTTAACCTGATTTTTCTTTGCCGCTGTTGTCATAAGATGAGGCAGAATAGAAAGTGCCATATCTTTGAATGCAATAGTGGAACCATGGAACAATTCAAGGAAATATGCACCATTTGCTTCATGTAAAGGAGCAATTTCAGTGGTGTCAAATTTATCGTCATATGCATTGGCAATACAGTTTTTGAGTTCTTCCTCTGTAAAATCTGTAAGGAAACGGCTCATTACTTCATATGCTGTTTCCTGATATGTCATTTCTGCAAGTTTCTCAATTGGGGTGTCCAGTTTCGGAATATTTGTTGGAACAAAAAGACCTCCGTCTTCGGAAAGTCCTTTTAAAATAGCCATAGAAGCTGTTACTTCTTCGCCTTTACCCCTGGTGCTTTTGTAAAATACCTGCATGTGTCTTTCCTGCCTTTCTTTACTGATTTCTGCCAACAGTTTACCACAACGTCAGTATACATGCAAGAAAAAACCCTGCGGAAAACCACAGGGTTAAACTTATTATTGATTTGGATATGTATAAAATTCATGAACGCCATGTCCGAATAGTCTGGTCAGATTTTTTTCAAACCATTCTATATTTTTCTTTTCAGCGGCAGATTTCTGAATAAAAAACAGTGCACCTTTGGAATAATCAGTTCCTTCAAGAACCTGTCTTACGGCTTCTTTCGTTTCATCTGAAACATTTACCGTATTAATGCTTCCGTCAGCTACCGGTGAAAACTGCGGTACTCCGTTATTATATTCCCAGATCACATCTGTTACATTATCCGGAAACTCAGAATACTTTACTCTGTTCATAATAACATTGGCGACCAGGATTCTTCCTTTCAGATCTTCAGTACCTGCTTCCGCTTCTACAATTTTCAGAAGATTTTCATAATCTTCGTCAGACATCATTTTTGCTGATGACGACATTGTCATAACCTTGGAATCAAAGGTATCTACAGTTGTTGCCATGGATTCGCTGATGTTCATTTCCACAGCATCACTGGTGATCTTCTGAACACGCTGTCCCACCATAACGTCTTCGCAGGATGTTCCGATACGATTGACTGTCATTCCGGCAGATGGTGTTCCGCTGACTCCGGATGCCACACCTGCAATTCCTGTCGGCAAATCATAACCGGCATCAGATGTATAGAAAGCACCGCCCTGCAATTCAGACGCAGCATACACCTGTCTCTGCTTTTCGCTGCCCGCGAGCTTAAAACCTCCGGTTACAGTTAATACTGTAATTGCGCATACGCTCAGAGATATAAAACCGCGAAAAGAAGAGTTCCCCTTTCTGTTTTTATTCATTTCTCTGTCATGATCATGACCTGCTTTTAAATCAGTTTTCCTCATACTTTAACATTCCTTGCATTTTCATTATGTCTTTTTTTCTTAATTTATTTCTTTTGTAACATTTCTGTAATGCATAGGAAAATTATATTTAATATTGCTCAATATGTCAAGTAAAATTTTCCGAAGCAGATTTTTGCCGGCTAAAACTAAAGTCAGACAAACAACTGCAATACTGAAATATATCTGTATTATAGACGGTAACTGAAGATGAGGTCAAACATTTTCGGTCGTAAAAAATCTGTATTTTTCGACAGATGAAGACAGTTTATCCTGAGTAACGCAATGCATCTATTGGTTTCTTTCCTGCAGCTTTTCCTGCTGGATACAAACCAAAAAGAACTCCGACTGCTGCTGAAAAACCAACAGAAATAAGCACAACCTTCATATTCATTGTAATTTTTATGGAATCTGTACAGAGGCCTATGATTTTGAGAATTATTGCCGAGAAAAAGACTCCTGTAAAACATCCCATAATGCTCAGCATCAATGCTTCCAGCAGAAACTGCATCATGATAATTCCCTTTTTTGCTCCGATGGCTTTACGGATTCCAATCTCTCTTGTTCTTTCTGTAACAGAAACAAGCATGATATTCATAATGCCAATCCCTCCTACAAGAAGCGAAATTGCAGCAATGCCTCCGATCATCAGTGACATGGTTTTGTTTACATTCTCCATTGTGTCCAGGATCTGTGATTGATCAGAAACAGAGAACGCATCTTCATCATTTTCAAATCTGTCAAGAAGTTTATCTGTAACTGCTTTTTCTGCATAATCAAGAGTTTTGTCATCTGTTGCTGAAACAAGGAATGAAGTTATATTGAGGATATTGTCGGAAATTCTCGTAAGTGTGGAAAAAGGTATGTACCCCTCCAGCATTACGGTACTGCTGTCCTCATCAGAATTCGATTCTGAAAAAATATTTCCAGTGTTTACAGAACTGCTGCTGTCTTCCTGCAGTACACCTGCTACAAGAAAAGATTTTCCATTCAGGGCAATTGATTCTCCCGCTACATCTGCCCTGCCAAGCAGCTCAATTGCTGTATCATATGACAGTATGATCACATAAGAATGATTATCCACATCAGCTTTCCTTAAAAATCTTCCATCCGCAATTTTCAGATTCTGGATTTCTTCATAACTTCCTGTTGTACCGATAACAGTCATGGAACTACTTGTATATCCGCTTTTTGCAGTTACACTTGTCTGTGCCACAGGTGCTGCGCTTTTAACTTCATCCGGCTCTAAAAAAAACTCATATCACTGAGGCGGAGAGGATTTTCTTTGTCATCATTTACTGTAACTGTCAGATAGCTGGAACCCATATCAGAAATTTCATCTGTAACAGTGCCACTGGCTCCGTCTGCTATGGATACCAGCACAATCAATGCAACAACACCGATGATAATTCCAAGCATAGTAAGAAAAGTACGTAGTTTATTTGCAGTTACTGCATGCCATGCCATTTTAACTGACTGAAAAAACATAACTTATTTCTCCTCCTGTTTTTATTGCGGCTTGCCCATGCCGCCTCCACCATCAGGCATATTTCCAGGAGCCCCGCCGTTACCGCCAGGACCGCCGCTCATATCTCCCATTCCGGGATTGTCGGCCATATTTCCAGGCATCTGACTGCCATTGGTTTCGGAAACATTTCCCGTACGCTGATAATATACAGCAGCCCCCTCTTCCAGTCCGTCAGTAATCTCTACAGTACTGCCATCAGAAAGACCGGTGCTGATCTCTGTTTCTCCGGAAAGATTTCCATCAGCGTCTTTTTTCGTATATACGAAGCTTTTGTCGCCTTTTTCCTGAATTGCATTCATGGGCAGTGTAAGAACCTGTTCTCTTTTTTCGGTCGTAATTGTGGCAGATGCATTCATTCCCTGTTTCATCTGTTCCGTTTTTTCAAGGGTAATATAAACCGTATATTTTGCAACACCACCACTTACAGATGCGGTATTTCCAATATCTGTAACTGTACCTGTGAATTTCTGATCTTCAATGGCATCAAATGTAATGACAGCTTCCTGCCCTGTTTCTACAGAGTTGATATCCAGTTCGTCAACACTTACTGACAGACACATCTGATCAGAAGGCGCTACAGTAAAAGCAGTAACATCTGTGCTGTACTGAGATAAAGTTATATTTGTACTGTCGCTTTCTTCTGCTGTATTTTCTGTTGAAGAAGTATTCTGTGCAACTGATGCAGTACCTGCACTGCCCTGCTGGATTCCTGATGCCGAACTGTTTCCGGATACTGATGCCGAACTGTTTCCGGATACTGATGCCGAACTGCTCCCGGATACTGACGCCGAGTTCTGTGTCCCTGTTGAACTGTTCTGTAGTTCAGAAGCAGATGCATTCTGATTTTTCTCAGTATTATTATCCTGAGGTTCATTAGTGTTTCCGTTATTTGCGGAACTGGTATTTTCAGAAGAATCCTCCGGGATAACTGATATTTCTTCACCGGAAGTTGCAGGAAAAGCAATCTGAAATTCAAGATTCTTTCCGTCATCTGAAATCCGGATACCAGATAAAGTTCCACTTTCCGTTCCAAGAATACTGTCTGCGCCAAAGTAATATCCATCACCTGCTGTAAGAACAATAAGTGCCTGGTAGTCTGTTCCTGCCATAAAAACAGAATCGGCGGGATTCCAGGTGATCACGCCTGTATAAGTTCCATCTGCAGCATTGATCTCTGAAACAGGTGTTTCTCCGGTAACCGGCACTGGTACTACCACAAGTGAAAGTGAAGAAGTACCCGAACCCGCCACAGAGAAGGAAAGTTTCTGTTCAGAAGGATTTTCTTCCTGCTCATTATCCTGAGTGCTTTCACTAACTGTTCCAACTGTATCGCTTCCGTCATCAAAGGACAGGAAAACCATATTTTCAGAACTTTTGGTATATGACATTTGCGAGGCCTTTACGGTTCCCGAACTTTCAGAGTTGTCTGAATCAGAAGTATCTACGCTTGCAGCAATATTTACGTCTTCTATAATTCCATCGGCTGTTGCAATAATCTGGGGATTTTCAGCCAGATTCAGAAGTTTTTTCAGAGTCGCTGTTTCACTTTCTCTTTTCTCCAGCAGTTCACTGTATTCTTCCTCTCCGGCAGTGCCTTCAAGAACCATCAGTTTGTCTCCGGAAGAAATCTTCTGGTTTTGTGAAACGGATACAGATGATACAGTTCCGGAAATTCCGGTTACAGCAAATGATTTATGTATATACAGATTTCCTGTTCCCAGAATATTTCCTTCAGAATCTGTTACAGTCACATTGTCGCCATATGCTGTTCCGTCATCAGTTAGCGTAACAACTGCGCTGTTCCCTTTTATTTCTTCCACTGTTCCGGTCACTGCTGTTCCATCTGACAAAGTTACCGAAACACTGTCGGCCGGATTCAGTGTGGTATCTGTTTCAATTTCTACAGCCATAAGTCCGTCTGTTGAAATTTCCATCAGTTCACCTTTCTGAAGCATTGTATCTGTAACATCAGAATCTTCTTCCACATAGATTGCTTTTATCCTTCCCGACACAGGACTTGCCAGGACATTTTCATCGTCATTTTCCTGACAGGAACTTAGTTTTTCATCAATCGTTACAAGGTTTTTCTGTACTTCCTGCAATGCATCCTGTATAGAAGATTGGTTCAGAGTGGCAAGTACTGTTCCTTTAGAAACGCTGTCTCCGCTTTCTGCAAAAACGTTCTGCACGGTAAGTCCTGATGGAACAGTTACTGCCTCTCCATCTGCAAGTTCAAGATTTCCAGTCCCGATGATTGTTTCTGAAATATCACTTTTTATGACTTCGGCACTTTGAATACTGCTGCCCGTGGATTTTTCCGCCATTCTGTTAGCTCTTAAATAAGCAAAAACACCTCCTGTTCCTGCAAGTGTTCCTGTCATTATCAGGCAGATAATTAGTTTTTTCTTTCCTTTTTTCTTTCTTTTCATGTTTCCTCCAGTTCCAGAAATTCAGCATTCCCTGTTTTTACTCTACACTCTACACATCAAATGTGTTTTCTTATTGTGTGCTTTGTGAAAGACAAATGAATTATTCTTAATTGAAACTTAAATTTTCGTCTATTTGTACAAGGTATTTTGTATACTTGCTTATATTTTGTAGAAAATTATCAATAAATATGTTATTATATAAACAAATATAAAAATAATTTCACTGGGAGGAGGAATCTTTATGAGTAAACGTATTATTACGATTAACAGAATGTTTGGAAGCAACGGACGTATTATAGGAAAAGCACTGGCTGATAAAATGGAAATTGGTTTTTATGATAAAGAACTGATTGAAATAGCCGGAAGGAAAAAAAAGATTCCTTACAGTACGCTTGCTGAAGTTGATGAAAAAAAACCAAATGCATGGAATTTTCCGATTGACCATGAAATACAGATCAGTCCGGAACATCGTGTAATGCCCATGAATGATGTACTCTACGAGCTTCAGCGGGATATTATTCTTTCACTTTCAGACAAAGAAGAGTGTGTCATCGTCGGAAGGTGTGCAAATCATATTCTTGGAAACAGAGCGCTTCGTGTTTTTATTTACGCTCCTTTTGAAACACGGGTAAAGACAATTATGGAACGTCTTGGCAGAGAAGAGAAAAGTGCGCGTAAACTGGTAAAAAGGATGGATAAAGAAAGACGTGCCTATTATGAATTCTTTACAGATGAAGGCTGGCGTGATATGGAACAGTATGATATCTGTATAGACAGCAGTCGTTTTTCACAGGATCAGATAGTGAATTTAATTATGGAAGCTGCTGACAGATAACTTGATATTAAGCAGGGAGAGGTGCAAACACACCTCTCCCGCTTTTTTTATTTTGTGATATATTCTTTGAGAAATTCATATATCTGCTGTTCTGTTGGAGGACATCCTTCAAGGTGGCATTTAAAATTACGGGTGCAGTGCCCTACACCAAGTTCTCCTGTTTTGCCCCGATACCCCTGACCAATACAGATCTTTTCCTGCAATTTTTCGAGAAGTCCATCCTGCTTCAGCATATCGAGTGCAGGAATCAGATATCCATAACATGCGCTGCATGAATCTACTGCTTCTACTGCATCAGCGAGTTCTACAACCTTCTGGCGTTTCGGAACATTTACCTGCAGGTTTTCACCACACACACGGATGTCTGCTTTGCTGATGTCCGAACAGCCGACCCCGAGCCTTTCAGCAAGTCCTACATAAGGTACTTCAGATACATCATAATGCAGCATATCACATACATAAGCATCTACAAGGACAGGATCTACAGCTGTCAGAATTCGATTCATAACGACCGGGTTTCCTCCGTCTTCAAAATCAAGATCACCGCATATATTGTCAATCACAATAAAATCCTGGTGAATTCCTGTATTCAGATGAGCGATAGGTTTGTGAAGTCCCATTGAATGAAAATGTCTTTTTTCAGAGTTCGGGATAAGTCCTTTCATGTTTTTGAGTGCACATGTGATCTTTGTCTGGCAGTGTCCTTTGAGGACCGGAACATTGATCAGAAAATCAATGTCTTTTACACTGTCACAGATCTTAAGCTGAAGACCTTTACAGTCTTTTGTAAAACTTTTATCTTTCTGGGTATCATGAAAAACAACGTCATAATCGTCACAGATCTGCTGATATCCACATACTTTGTATACATCAGATGTTCTGTCACCCACCCAGGATCCTTCCAGGATCATCATATTACGGAATCCGTTTTCTTTCAGGTATTCCAGAATTCCCGCAATGATCTCAGTATGTGTGGTTGCTCCGTTGGAAGGTGCTGAAGCAGATACCATATTTGGTTTGATACCAATACGGAGACTACGGTCACCGATCATATCTGCAAGTTCGCTTTCAGCAAGCAGTTCTTTTGTCATTTTTTTGTATTCTGTGCCACTTTTAATAAAAATCTGATTTCTTTTCATAATGATTCATCTCCTGTTTTATAACTTTGAAAGTCAGAAAAATTAATATCTGATCTTACGTGTTTCCCCTTTCAGGTATCTGTATTTAATATAATGAAGCAATTTTTCTTCTCCATGATCATTCAGGATCCGGAGCAGGGCTTCCAGTTCTTTTTTGGTCTGTGGATGAATGAACCACAGTTTTTCTTTGCTCTTGAGAAAATATTCAAGAGGCTGACTCTGGTTATAGGAATCTCCCTGATAATTCTTTGAAGCACTGATTCGATCCATAACCATCTCTGCAACGTATTTGCGCGGCATCTGTGCGCCCATTATCGGCTGTTCACTGTTCAGTGAATAATCTACCCAATGTTCAAAATGATGTTTATTTCTGCCTTTGTGATGGAGCCAGGAGGTTGAAACACCTATATCTTCTCTCTCTGCATTATTTGGACTTCTTGTCCCCTGATAATATTTACAGCCAACCAGGAATTCTGTCGGCGAATATTTGGAAAGATCATGAAGAAGCCCCTGTTTATATAATCCAATTCTGAAACAATATTTCATTACCAGAAGTTTATGCTTTGTGATCGTTTTGAAGTGCAGCCATGGATGCATCCTTCCGTTCCTCCTGTTCTGCGATCAGTACCACTATTGTCCGCGGACTGATCTGTATAGATTTTTTAAACTCTTCTGTTCCTTCCCTGAACCACCGGTCTTCTGCCTGTTCTGATGTATCAGCATATTTTTTCCATACCATATGTTCAGGAAGATTTGGAAGTGCAATGCTTCTGGTTTCCCAGTGAAAATTATATCCAACATAAATAAAATCATCCGGTGAGCCATCTTTTCTGACAGCGTATTCTCCACAATACATCACGCCAAGAAGTCTGCTGGTATTTTCTGTACTAAGATACCAGGCTCTTTCGCCATGAAATGAAATATCCGGAAATCCCTTTGCCATGTAGTCTACTCCCCGCATTTCGCTTTTCATATGGAGGATGGGATGTTCTTTTCTGAACGCAATAGCTTTCTTTACAAAAGAAAACAGCATCGGATTCTTTTTCATTGCTTTCCAGTCTGTCCAGCCCGTAGGATTGTCCTGGCACCAAGCGTTATTATTTCCTTCCTGAGAATTACCAAATTCATCACCGCTGTAGATCATAGGCGTTCCCTGACTGAGCAAAAGCATGAGAAATGCATTCCGAAGCTGCTGTTCTCTCATTCTTCGGACAGCCTGTTTGCGTGTAAAACCTTCTACACCACAGTTCCAGGAGTAATTATAATCACTGCCATCGTGATTGCCTTCACCGTTTGCCTCATTATGACGATAATTGTAAGAAACCGTATCATAAAGAGTAAATCCATCCTGACTTGCCATATAATTAACTGTTCCGACATTTCTTCTGATGTGAAATTCAGCTCCCTGAACCATTCCCTCATCACTTTTAAGAAAACGTCTCATATCCTGCTGGAATCCTGTCTGATATTCAGCGAGCATATTGGAAGAGTCCGGATTTCCGGAAACATTCATAAATATTTTCTTTGTTCCATAAAGAATATGATCTTCTTTTATAAGCTGCTGCGGAACACCATCACCTATCAGATGAAAACCATCTACATGGTAAAACATCTTCCAGAACCATACTGCCTGAAGTGCATAAAGAGGTGCTGTATCTTCAGGAAAATACATTTCCATTATACATTCGATTCCTGCTTCATGCATGGCTCTGATCATATTGCGAAATTCATTTTCAGAGTCTGAAGTTGCACAGTAAGACTTCTTGGGTGCAAAATAGAAACCTGAAACATAGCCCCAGTAATTTATTCTGTCTTCCTGCTGTTTACGGATAATAAATCCGTTTTCATTTGAGGCAGATGATATTTCACAGAATTCATAGGCAGGCATAAGTTCAATAACATTAACACCCAGCTCTTTCCAGTACGGAATCATTTCCGTAAGCCCTGCGAATGTCCCTCGATTTTTATGTGTGATTCGTGCCTGTTTTGTGTATCCACGTACATGAACTTTATAAATAACAGCTTCATTATAAGGAATCTGAGGCTGAGTATCCCCTTTCCAGTCATATGCTTCACTGTTAAGAAAAGAACAGCGAATCTGATGTTCGTCTTCCTGATTACTCAACACACCGAATTTTTCTCTTCCTATGATTCCATAAGCACATGGATCCTGAACAATTTTTCCGTTAATCCTGAAATTATATTCGAACTTTTTATCATCAAAGCCGTTCAGTAACATGGCACAACGCTTTCCTGTACGCATGGAATTGTCGAATGAAAGTTCTCTGAATGGAACTCCCCTACCTTTCCTATAAAGCACCAGCGCAGCTTTTGCTTCCACCGGCACTTCAAGAGCAAAATTCATCCCTGCAGGAACTCTGTTTGCCCCAAGAATTACAGGATTTCCCTTACAGACAGCAAAACTGACATGTTTATCCATAATAAATATCTCCTTTGCTCTTTGTTAGTCTGTCTTTACTGGCAGTTCCATGTCTATTTCCACCGGACAGTGATCAGAGCCCAGAATTTCTGTATGGATTTTGGCATCCTGAAGACAGTCTTTCAGAGAAGCTGAAGTCAGAAAATAGTCTATCCTCCATCCTGCATTTTTTTCTCTGGCCTTAAATCTGTAGGACCACCAGGAGTAAATTCCTTCTTTGTCAGGATAAAAATAACGGAAAGTATCAATAAAGCCATTTTCAAGAAGTCTTGAAAAACAGCTTCTTTCTTCATCAGTAAAACCAGCATTTTTGCGGTTGTTTTTTGGATTTTTCAGATCAATCTCCTTATGAGCCACATTCAGATCTCCGCAACAGACAACAGGTTTCATTTTCTGGAGTTTCAAAAGATAATCAAGGAAATCTTTTTCCCACAGCATCCTGTACTCAAGCCTTCTAAGTTCACTCTGTGAGTTTGGTGTATATACAGTCACAAAATAGAAGTTTGGAAATTCCAGTGTAATTACCCGCCCCTCTTTGTCGTGTTCCTCAATTCCAAGTCCATATAAAACAGAAAGCGGTTCTTCCTTTGTAAAAATTGCAGTTCCCGAATAGCCTCTTCTGTTTGCATAATTCCAGTACTGGTGATACCCCGGCAGATTCAGTTCAACCTGTCCCTGTTGACATTTTGTTTCCTGAACACAGAAAATATCTGCATCCAGTTCCTGAAATCGCTCTTCAAATCCCTTTGCGAGACATGCTCTGATTCCATTTACATTCCATGAAATAAATTTCATTATAAATCTCCTTCAAATAAATAAATGCATAATTTTATTATACATGATTCTTCTGACAGATAAAACTAATTTTTAAATTTTCTGAGGGCATCTTCTATTTTCTTGTATTTGAGATACATTTCTGATAAAATATTAATAATACTGTTACTGCTGATAAAGCAGATAAAAACAGACATATTACTAATTCTAAAGTGAGGAAATAACTATGAGCGATGAATTTACAAGCGCAAAATGTTCTCCCAGTGACTGCGCAACCTGTGGAGAAAACTGTAGCGGATCTTCCGTCAACGAGCACAACACGATTACTCTTACCCTGGAAGATGATACAGAAGTAGAATGTGCAATCCTGACAGTATTCCCAGTGGATGAGAAAGAATATATGGCTCTTCTTCCGCTGGACGAAAACGGTCAGAATCAGGCCGGTGAAGTTTATCTTTATTCTTTTGCCCGTACCGAAAATGGCGATCCTATTTTAAGCAATATTGAAAGCGATGAGGAATATGCTAAGGCAGCCCAGGCATTTGATATTGTTCTTGATAATGCACGTAAGGCTGAGGCAGCCGGTGAGCCACTGGAATAATATATCAGATGTGAGAGGACTCCCACCTCTGTAGGTGGCGAGCAACAAATCAGTATCAGTGGTGGGAGTCTCTTGAAAATCAGTCATTGTTACACAAGAAAACGGAGCTTTCAGTTTACAAATAAACTGACTGCTCCGTTTTAAATGCCAAAGTATGCAAGAGAAGCTGCCAGTGGCAGGTTCTCTGTATTTTATTTTGTGGTACTTCCAAATCCGCCATTACGTATTCCGTCAGCACTGTCATCCACAGTTATACCATATTCAACAAAAATCCCCTGCATAAAACCTGTTCCTGCCGGAATTTCTACGGTCTTTCCTTCGTTACTGTCATTAGTGATCTTTGCAAAGATATGTCCCTCATTATCGGAATAGAAATAATCGCTGTCAATGATACCTACTGTATTGTTTAACTGAAGACGATATTTGAACCCCAGTCCACTGCGTGGATAACATTTTAAAACCCAGTCCTGCTCCATTTCCACACGGATACCCGTAGGAATTTTGGCTGTTTCACCAGGTTTTAGAACGACATCTGCAGGGCTGAAAAAGTCATATCCGGCACTTCCTGAAGTTGCCCGTACCGGAAGTTTGATTCTATTGTAAATAGTCCTGATATCAGATTCTGAAGTTCCGGGAAAACTGTCAATCCAGTCTTCCGTGAAACGTGTTTCACTTACTTTATGAAATTTTGCTATTCGTCTCAAAATTTTCCTCCTGTATATCTGTTTTCAGATATATAGTTAACTGGCATGTAATATGATCCTGCCTTCTCTGAGTGTTGCAGGAACATCGATAACACGCTGATTTGATGATCCTTTCCATTTCAGGCTGATATCCTTCTGTTCCACCACAAATTCTCCATCTACGCATACATCAAGGTAGCGTATGATCTCTTCATGGCTGATTTCTTCCCATACAGAACCTGTATAAAGCCAGATTGTTTTGTCCGGATATTTCTCACGGATTTTCTTTGCAAGTCGTGTAACAGCTGAAATATTGGAAGGATGAAGAGGATCTCCTCCTGAAAATGTGATTCCACTTATATAATCTTTTTTAAGTTCTGTAAAAATCTCATTTTCCTCTTTTTCTGTGAACGGAAGGCCTCCATTAGGATCCCAGGTAACAGGATTCTGGCATTCCCGGCAGCAATGATTGCAGCCGGCAACCCAGAGAACAACTCTCAGGCCATCACCATTGAGCATGTCATCCTTTGTTATATTGTGATATCTCATAATTTTTATGCTTCTTTCGGTACATCCTTCATGCTGAAGCTGATTCTGCCCATTTTATCTTTTCCAAGGCAGATAACTTTAACTTTGTCACCAAGTGTGAGAACATCTTCAACATGATTGATTCTGTGATCACTGATCTTGGAAATGTGTACCATTCCCTCTTTTCCAGGTGCAAATTCTACGAATGCTCCAAATTCCTTAATGCTTACAACAGTACCTTCAAAGATCTGTCCTGCTTCAAAATCAGTAGCAATCGTTCTGATCATTTTTGAAGCCTCATCCATTGCATGCTGATCTACACCACAGATGGATACTGCACCTTCGTCTGTAATATCAATCTGAACACCTGTACGCTCGATGATTGCGTTTATAGTCTTTCCTCTCTGGCCTACAACATCGCCAATTTTCTGAGGATCGATCTGGATCTGAATGATTTTCGGTGCATATTTATTTACATGCTCACGAGGCTGTGCAATACATTTTTCCATAACTTCTGAAAGAATATACTCTCTCGCCTCTTTTGTTCTGCGAATAGCTTCTTCAACAATATTTCTTGTAAGACCATGAATCTTGATATCCATCTGGATAGCTGTGATACCATCATGTGTACCAGCCACCTTAAAGTCCATATCTCCGAAAAAGTCTTCCAGACCCTGAATATCAGTCAGAACAATATAGTCATCATCTGTTGCACCTGTTACAAGACCACAGGAAATACCTGCAACCGGTTTATGAATAGGTACACCAGCCGCCATCAGAGACATAGTAGATGCACAGATACTTGCCTGAGATGTGGAGCCGTTAGACTCAAATGTTTCAGAAACAGTACGGATTGCATATGGGAACTCTTCTACTGACGGAAGAACCGGAACAAGAGCTCTTTCTGCCAGCGCACCATGTCCGATTTCTCGACGTCCCGGTCCTCTGGATGGTTTTGTCTCCCCAACAGAATAGGACGGGAAATTGTAGTGATGCATATATCTCTTGGAAGTTTCAAACTCATCAAGTCCGTCAATTCTCTGTGCTTCGGAAAGAGGTGCAAGAGTTGTAACTGTACAGATCTGTGTCTGTCCACGTGTGAACATTGCAGAACCATGAACTCTCGGAATGATATCTACTTCTGCTGCCAGCGGACGGATCTGTGTGATCTGACGTCCGTCAGGACGTTTGTGATCTTTCAGGATCATTTTACGTACAGTCTTCTTCTGATACTGATAAACTGCTTCTCCAAGTACAGCCAGCCATTCCTCATTATCTGCAAATGCAGCCTGAAGTTTTTCAGTGATCTCACGGATGTTTGCTTCTCGTGTCTGTTTGTCATCACTGAATACAGCAACTTCCATTTCTTCCGGAGGTACGATTTTACGGATCGCATCAAAAAGTTCTTCCGGAACTGCACAGGAAGCATAAAGATGTTTTTCTTTACCACATTCTGCAACGATTTTATCAATAAAACGGATAATTTCCTGGTTTACATCATGAGCTTTATAAATAGCCTCAATCATGGTATCTTCCGGAATCTCATTTGCTCCGGCTTCGATCATGATAACTTTTTCTCTTGTAGATGCAACAGTCAGCTGAAGATCAGAAAGTTCTTTCTGTGCCAGAGACGGGTTAATAATAAATTCTCCGTCAATCATACCAATCTGTGTTGTTGCACACGGTCCGTCAAATGGAATATCAGAAATGCAGGTTGCAATAGAAGAACCAAGCATTGCCGGGATCTCCGGATTACATTCAGGATCTACAGACATTACCATGTTCACAAGTGTAACATCATTTCTGTAATCCTTAGGAAACAGTGGACGCATAGGACGGTCAATTACACGTGAAGTAAGGATCGCATGTTCACTCGCTTTTCCTTCTCTTTTGTTAAATCCACCTGGGATCTTACCTACTGCATACATTTTTTCTTCATATTCAACGCTGAGCGGGAAGAAATCGATTCCTTCTCTAGGTTCTTTGGAGGCTGTTGCTGTAGAAAGCACAGTTGTATCACCATAATGCATAAGAGCAGCGCCATTTGCCTGTTTAGCCACACGACCGATATCTACAGTCAGTGTTCTTCCGGCTAATTCCATAGAATAACTTTTGTACATATTCTTTCTCCTTTTTATAAATTAACATGACAAGAAGCCCGAAACAACTGAAAAAACCATTCTCTCCGAATGGGCTTTTCAGTAGTCTCGGATATAACTTCTGTCTGTCTTTAACCTAAAAACGGGGCGGATGGTGATCCGCCCCTTCCGCATACTAATTATTTTCTTAAACCTAATTTTTCAATCAGTGCACGGTATCTTTCGATGTCAGTTTTCTTCAGGTATGCCAGAAGTCCACGTCTCTGTCCAACCATCTTCAGCAGACCACGTCTGGAATGATGATCTTTGTGATGTGTCTGTAAATGCTCTGTAAGTTCCTGAATTCTTGCTGTAAGAACTGCAACCTGTACTTCCGGTGAACCTGTATCACCCTCGCATCTTGCATATTCTTTCATGATTGCCTGTTTTTTTTCTTTTGAAATCATTGTGATTTCCTCCTTAAATATTATTATTAATGAACCGCCGCACATTAGGAAACGGTTGGAGATTCCAATTTCTGAATGTGGGCTGAATTACACCTCAGATAGTATAGCATAAAACAATTCCTGTGTAAACAGCTTATTTTATTTTTTAAATATCCTTTTGGGCTTCTTCAATATCCTTTTGAATCTGCTGCTTCAGAGCCTCAAATGATGAAAATTTATGTTCTGGGCGGAGAAATCTGTGAAAGTTTACCACGCATTCTCTTCCATAGAGATTTTCATCACAGTCAAACAGAAATGTTTCAACACCGAGGAAATTTCCTCCCACAGTTGGTTTATAACCTACATTTGTAATTCCCCTGAATGATTTTTTTTCAAATATTGAAGTAGTTACATAAACACCGTTTGGCGGCATCAGCTTCTGAGCAGAAGGAATCAGATTCGTTGTCGGAAAAAATTTTTTGTGTCCAAGCCCTCTGCCATGTTCTACTGTACCGGCCACAAAAAAATCTCTTCCCAGAAGTTCCGAGACTTTTTTCATGTTGCCTCTGTTCAGTTCTTCTCTGATAAATGTACTGCTGATCTTACGGTTTCCATTCATTTCTTTCGGGATAACTCTTGTTTCATAGGAATATTTTCTGCCATATTCTTCAAGAAGTTCAGGAGTTCCCTTTCGTTCAAAACCGAAGCGATAGTCTTCACCAACCACTACACAGGCTGCATGAAGATCCCCCACCAGTATCTGACGTATAAACTGTTCTGCCTTTATGTGTCTGAACTTTTCATCCAGCGGACATTCAAGCAGAATATCAACACCCATCTCAGAAAGTATTTTTTTTCTTTCTTCTTTCGTGAAGACAGATTTTTTACCGGAAGCAAAGGCAAGGACTACAGCCGGTGTATTATTTTCTTTTTTGTATTGTAATATTTCTTCTATCAGTTTTCTGTGTCCGCGGTGAATCCCGTCAAACTTTCCAAGTGTAACCGCACAACTGGACAGATCAGGAAACTGACCATTGATTTCCACATATTCCATATGTCACTCCTGCATACCGAAAAGTATGCTGCTGTCCGCATTTTTTCGTTTTTAAAGGAACATTTTTACAGGCTGATATATGTTTCGGCCCGGATTCCACTGATATATTCCAACAAAAATCCCTTCGCTGGTACACATCCGTATCCAGCCCTTCCTGTGCTGTTCTTTTGTAACAGAAGGCGGCAGACCGTTTCCATTCAAAAGAAGACGATCACCATATCTGTTACAGCATATACGAGGATAATCTTTCAGCACTTCCTCTATGGAAATCACAGAATCTTCTATGGTCCCTTCACTCATTTTTTCACTGACCTGTTCCAGTGTAAGACTCTCTTCCAGTGTAAAATTTCCTGATCTGGTTCTGAGAAGTTCTTCCATACAGCCACCGCATCCAAGACGATCTCCAATATCATTGCAGAGTGTACGGATATAAGTTCCTTTGCTGCAGGTAACAGAAAAACGTACAAGCGGAAGACAGATTTCCTTTATTTCAATGGAATGGAAAAATACAGCTCGTGCCTTACGCTCTACAGTTTTGCCTTCTCTGGCAAGTTCATAAAGTTTCCTGCCATCTACTTTGATGGCTGAATACATAGGTGGTATCTGCTGTTGTTCTCCCAGAAAAGATTTTATGACACTACGTACTTCATCTTCTGTCACATCTACAGGACTCTCTTTCAGGATTTTTCCCGTCATATCCTGCGTATCTGTTACAATTCCCAGATGAAGTAAAGCTTCATATGTTTTTTCTTTTTCTGTAAGAAGATCCACCAGTCTGGTTGCTTTTCCCAGAACTACAGGCAAAACTCCCTCTGCCTGGGGATCAAGAGTACCCGTATGACCGATTTTTTTCATATGAAGAATACCTCTCAGTTTTGCCACAACATCATGAGAGGTATAATCCTTTTCTTTTTTTATTACAAGAACACCATCTAACATTGCTCAGGTTCCTCACAGAACTGTTTTTCAATTTCAGCAGTAATATTATTGATCACATCGTACATGGATCCCTGAAGATCGCAACCTGCAGCCCGTGTATGTCCTCCACCGCCGAAAAATACAGCAATCTGACTTACATCGATTTTTCCATTGGAACGAAGCGATACTTTAAATGTCTGAGTTTCTGTCTCATAGAGGAAAATAGCCACTTCCACTCCTCTGGTCAGTCTCAGCTGACTGACGATACCATCAAGATCAGAACCTTCAACACCATAAAAATCCATATCTTTTCTTCGAAGATATCCAACAATACATTTACCATTCTGAAGAAGAATGCTTTCTGCAAGGACACGCCCCATTACCTGGTTCTGAAGATATGTTTTCTGATAAAAGGATTCATCAATAATTTTGTTGAAAGGAATTCCTGTTTTCATCAGTTCTCCGGCAATACGCATAGTCTCCGGTGAAGTTGATGAATACTGGAACACACCGGTATCATGAATCATTCCTGTATATATGGCTGTTGCAATGGGAAGTGTAACTTTCTGCGGATCGAGAATTCCGTAAAGGACCTCACAGCAGGAACTTATCTCGCCTCGTATATGATTCTCATCAGCAAAACCAGGATTGCTGATATGATGATCAATACATACTGTCCTGGAAGCTTTTTCAAACAGGTCTCCTGCGAGTGCAAGTCTGTTTCTTGCGCTGACATCGCAGGTAATAAAAAGATCATATCTGATATCTTCTTTTATTTCTGTCTTAATATCATCTATCCTGTCAATATGTCCGAATATCGGCTTCGGATTATCCAGATATACGTCCACATCAATTTCAGGAAAGTAGGTTCTGATATAAAGATACAGAGCCATACAGGAACCGACACAGTCACCATCTGGTCTGATATGTCCGCCGATTCCCACAGTTTTTACATTTTCCAGTACCTCTGCAATATTTTTCATGACTACCTCTCTTACTTTGTAACTCTTTTTACAAAACTGAGTAAAAAGTTACCTTACTCTTCCTCCGGTTTCCTGTTAGAAGCGTCTTTTCTGGCTACATCATCAATAAGCTTTGACATATTAACACCATATTCAATGGATTCATCCAGAATAAAACGAATTTCCGGTGTATTTCTGAGATTCAGATTTCGGGCAAGTTCACGCCTGATATACCCCTCAGCGCGGGAAAGCCCTGCAATAGTGGCTTCCTTTGCTTCGCGGTTTCCCAGTACACTGATATATGCCTTACATGTTTTTAAGTCAGGAGCTACTTCTACAGCCATAACCGAAGTCATTGGGTGAATACGTGGATCTTTGATTTCATTACGGATAATAGTACTCAGTTCTTTCTGAACTTCACCATTGATCCTTGTATTCTTAATGCTGTTTTTTCTCATTTATAATTCTCTCCTATCTCGGAACTTCTACCATGATATAGGCTTCTACGCGGTCTTCTTCTTTAAGGTCATTAAATCCGTCAAATACAAGACCACATTCATATCCTGCTTTAACTTCCTTAACATCATCTTTGAAACGTTTCAAAGATGCAAGTTCACCTTCAAAGATCTGCTCGCCTTCTCGTGTAATACGTACTTTACAATTTCTCTGGAACATACCATCCAGAACATAACTTCCGGCAATGGTTCCTACTCCGGATGCTTTAAACAGCTGACGTACCTCCGCATGTCCGATCACTTTCTCTTCGTAAACAGGATCAAGCATTCCCTTCATGGCAGCTTCCACATCTTCAATTGCCTGATAAATGACTTTGTAGAGTCTGAGATCAACGCCTTCCTGATCAGCAAGCTGTTTTGCCATTGCATCAGGGCGGACATTAAATCCGATAATAATGGCATTGGAAGTTGCTGCAAGAGAAACATCGGATTCATTAACAGCACCAACACCACCATGAATTACACGTACAATAACTTCATCATTAGAGAGCTTTGTGAGACTCTGCTTAACAGCCTCTACAGAACCCTGTACATCTGCTTTGACAATGATCGGCAGTTCTTTGAGATCACTTGCCTGAATCTGATCAAACAGATTATCAAGAGAAAGTTTGCCTTTTGTTTCTTCAAGAAGATGTTTCTTGTTTTCTGTAACAAAGGTTGCAGCAAAGTTTTTGGCATCTTTGTCACTTGGGAATGCCATAAGAATCTCACCGGCATTCGGAACATCACCAAGACCGAGAATTTCCACAGGTGTAGACGGACCGGCCTCTTTTACTCTTCTTCCACGGTCATCCATCATGGCACGTACTTTACCGTTGCATGCACCGGCTGCAATAAAGTCACCTACATGAAGTGTACCTTTCTGAACAAGGATTGTAGCAACAGGACCCTTGCCTTTATCCAGCTGAGCCTCAATAACAAGACCTCTGGCTGATCTGTTCGGATTTGCCTTCAGTTCAAGAACTTCTGCAGAAAGCAGTATCATTTCAAGCAGAGTATCAATACCTTCTCCTGTATGAGCGGAAACCGGTACAAAGATAGTGCTTCCACCCCAGTCTTCCGGAATAAGTTCATATTCAGAAAGTTCCTGCTTAACTCGCTCTACATTTGCGCTTGGTTTATCAATCTTATTGATTGCAACAATGATTTCAACCCCGGCAGCTTTTGCATGGCTGATAGCTTCTACAGTCTGAGGCATAACACCATCATCAGCAGCTACAACAAGTACGGCAATGTCAGTAGAATTTGCACCACGCATACGCATAGCTGTAAATGCTTCATGTCCTGGTGTATCAAGGAATGTAATCTTCTGACCGTTAATTTCAACAACAGAAGCACCTATATGCTGTGTAATACCACCTGCTTCACCTCTTGTCACATGTGTATCACGGATCGCATCGAGAAGAGATGTTTTACCATGGTCAACGTGTCCCATAACGCATACAACCGGCGGTCTGGAAACCATAGTAGACTCATCTTCCTCTTCTTCTTTAAGAAGTTCACCGATAACGTCAACTTTTTCTTCTGGTTCTGCAATGATATCGTAATCAAGAGCAATTTCCTGAGCTTTTTCGAAATCTATTTCATGGTTTACTGTAACCATGGTTCCTTCAAGGAAAAGTTTCTTAACAATAACGGACGGCTGCATTTTCATTGCTTCTGCCAGTTCGCGGATTGTCATTTTTTCCGGAAGTGTAATTTCTTTCACTTCAGGTTTCTTTTCTTCCTGTTTCGGCTGAGGAGCAGGTTTCTGAAGAGCTTTCGGAATTCTGGAAAGATTCTTTCTGCCGCCCTGGTTTGGTCTGTTATGTCCTGCACCTGAGGATTTATCAAAATCTTTCTTTTTGTTCTTATTCTCTCTGTCACGCTCTCTTTTGCTGTCTTTGGATGTTTTGGTCAGTTCCGGAGTAAATACTGTATCATCATTTCTTCTGTTTCCTGGACGCTGTCCGCCACGATTACCGCCAAAACGATTATCATTTCTGCCGTCAGGTCTTCCCTGGCCGCCCTGCGGACGTCCCTGACCCTGTGGTCTGTTCTGACCCTGGCTTCTCATTGGTCTGTTGCCACCTTCGCCCTGGCGCTGTCCGCCACGATTACCGCCAAAACGGTTATCACTTCTGCCGTCAGGTCTTCCCTGGCCGCCCTGCGGACGTCCCTGACCCTGTGGTCTGTCATAATTATTTCTTCTGTCTCCTCCACGGAAATCACGGTTTCTGTTATCTCCTCGATTATCCTGACGACCGTCTCTGTTAGATTCTCTGTTCTGGGTCTGACGGTTCTGATTCTGATAACGGTTATTATTTCCGTTTCCGTTCTGTTCCTGTCGCTGAGGTCTTGCCTGAGACTGAACTGCCGGTTTAACTTCCGGTGTTTTGGTTTCAACTGGTTTTTTTACAGGTTCCTGGACTGCCGGTTTAGCCTCAGCAGCAGGTTTCTTTGCAGGAGCCGGTTCCTGTGTAACGGTTTTCTTTACAGGTTCGGCTACAGGTTTTCTGGTTGCCTCAGAAGTTGCTGTCTGCGGCTTCTGAGGAGCTTTTGCAGTCGCTTTTTTATCTGCTCCGGGACGTTTTGGTCTGTTTTTACCACCGTCACTGGCATTCTGTGCATGATATACACGAATAATATTTTTTTTCTTTTTAGGAGCCTCCGTTTTTTCTGCGTCTGGCTTTGCTGTTACCATCTTTTCATCTTTATCCACCTTGGTAATCTGCTCCTTTCCCTTTTGTAATGTATTTGATTTAACTGATCTGATTTCTGGCACACTGTTTCCTCCTTCAGGACAATGAATCAACCCTTCAGATGCTGACACTTTCCGGTGTCTGACCTTCTGTCTCAAGCTGTTTCAACAATGCTTTGGCAAAGTTTTCATCCTGTACGGCAAGGCTGGCACGAAATTCTTTTCCGCAGAATTTCCCCAGTTCTTCTTTGTCTGCAAAGACAAAACAAGGTACCTCGTAAAAATCACACATATTCTGAAATTTCTTCTTTGTATTGTCGGAAGCATCCCCTGCAACCAGTACAAGGAAACCTCTTCCTGATTTTACTGATTTTTCTGTAGAGAATTCTCCGCTTACGATCTTCCCCGCCTTCGTGGCAAGTCCGATCAGTGACAAAACTTTATTTGTTTTTTTCAATATTCATTAACTCCTTTTTCAGGTCTTCATAGACCTCTGCCGGAACAGCTGTCTTCAGTGATCTCTCAAGGCCGTGATTTTTGACAGCCTTCTCAAGACAGTCCTGTGAAAGACATACATATGCACCTCTTCCGTTCTTTCGTCCGGTAGCATCCAGCTGAATTTCATTTTCCGGTGTACGGATCACCCGGATCATTTCTTTTTTACTTTTCATTTCTCTGCATCCGGTGCACTGACGCAGAGGAGTCTTGGATTTTGTTTTCATAGAATTACTCTTCTGTATAGCTGAAATCAAAGAAATCAATAGCATCTGCTGTTTCTTCTTCTGCCTCTTCTGATTCTTTAATTTCTTCAGCTTCTGCAGGTGCTTCCTCAAAAGTTTCTTCTTCAGCTTCTTCTGACGGTTCTTCTACAGTTTCTTCAGCTGTTCCTTCCTCGCTGTATTCATTTTCATCATAATATTCTTCATCTTCATCATAATCATACAGCTCACCGGATTCTCTTGCCTGAGTTTCGCTCTTGATATCAATCTTAAATCCTGTAAGACGTGCAGCAAGTCTTGCATTCTGGCCTTCTTTGCCGATTGCAAGAGAAAGCTGATAATCCGGAACAACAACCAGAGCTGTTTTTTCGTCCGGATCTGCCATAACAGCAATAACTTTCGCCGGGCTCAGTGCATTTTCAATAAGGATTGCCGGGTTCTCGTCCCAGTTAATGATATCAATCTTTTCACCATTCAGTTCTTCTACGATAGAATTAACTCTGGCACCGTTCATGCCGACACATGCTCCGACAGGATCCACATCAGGATCATTGCTCCATACGGCAATCTTTGTACGGGAACCTGCTTCACGTGCAATACTCTTGATTTCCACAGTGCCGTCTTTAACTTCAGCAACTTCTGATTCAAAGAGACGTTTGACAAGTCCCGGATGAGTTCTGGATACCAGAATTCTCGGTCCTTTAGGTGTATCTTTTACTTCAAGGATATATACTTTGATTCTCTGGGTTGGCTGGAATTCTTCGCCACGAACCTGTTCGTTTTCACTGAGGATACCATCTGCCTTGCCAAGATTTACGCTGACATTTCTGCCCATAACTCTCTGGACAATACCTGTGACAACTTCTTTTTCTTTGCCATAGTACTGGTCAAAAAGAACTTTTCGTTCTTCTTCACGGATTTTCTGCAGGATAACATTCTTCGCATTCTGTGTTGCAATACGGCCAAACTCTTTGGAATGGATTTCTACTTTGATCGTATCACCCAGTTCTGCATTTGTGTTTATTTTCTGTGCATCTACAAGTGAAATCTCAAGTGCAGGATCTTCTACAAATTCCTTAACCTCACGTTCAGCATAAACGCTGAAATCACAGGTCTCCGGATTTATTGTAACATGCACGTTATCAGCTTTTCCGAAGTGGTTTTTGCAAGCCTGGATCAGGGACTGTTCAATTGCACCCAGCAGAGTATCCTTGCTGATATTTTTTTCTTTTTCCAGGATATCCAGTGCCTCCATTAACTCTTTGTTCATTTTTTTCTTTTCCTCCTAAAATTCTATTGCCAGCCGAATCAGGGCAATGTCTTTTTTATCAAATGTGCGTAATGTTCCATCCTCATCAATTGTGACGCTGTTATCATCATATGCATGCAGAACTCCGCAGAATTCCTTTTGTTTTTCTACAGGGCGGTAGGTACGGATCTCTACAAGTTTTCCCATACTTCTGACAAAGTCTTTTTCTTTTTTCAGAGGTCTGTCAAGACCCGGTGAACTGATTTCCATAATATAACTGTCTTCTATAAAATCATCTCTGTCCAGTTCATCACTGAATGCACGGCTTACAGCCTCGCAGTCATTTACAGTGATTCCGCCCGGTTTATCAATATAGCCTCGCAGATACCAGTTTCCTGCTTCTTTTACATACTCAACATCAACCAACTCAAACCCGGCTGCCTCAACAATAGGAGCAAGCATGGCTTCTGCCTTTTTTTCGTATTCTTCACGTCTGCTCATCATTTCCACCTGCCTTTCGCACATTCGGACGATTCTCGCAAAAAGAGTGGACCGAAGTCCACTCTTACGTTGTCCGTTATCATGTTATCCATATTCTAGCACCTTCCCATAGGAAAAGCAAGGATTTTTTAATTTAATCCGCTATATTCTGGGTTTGATGCCTTTTGTGTCACGTTTTGCAAGTCTTACTTTGTTCAGGGAATAATCTTTGTCATGATAGCTGATCGTGTATTCCTGGTGTGCTGCAAGAAGGTATGCATGTTCAAGATAATCATCATCTCCAAGTTTCATTCCTCTTACACCAATGGCTGTTTTTTTCATTGTTGAAATTTCCTGTTTGGTAAAACGAAGGAAATAACCACCCTGGCTTTGAAGGACTACCTGTTCCATCTCGGATGCACTTCCGATAAAGATAAGTTCATCATCTTCTGCAAGTTTTGTAGAAACGATGGTTCTTTTGGAAACATCAAATTCAGCGCCTGCAACCAGTTTGCACATGGAAGTTCTGGTCACAAAAAGAAGCATATCTTCCCGGATCTGGCTGACCGGTGCAACATAAAGCATACGTTCCTGACTGCTGTCATATTTACAGAGGTTGTCAGCAGGAATTCCCTTGTCTCTGAAACGTACCAGCGGGATATCCGCTGCTTTCACTGTATGCATCTTACCTGTGTCCGTGAAGATGCATATTTTATCTGTATTCATACAGGTAAAAATATGGCGGTTCTCACTGTTTGCAGCTTCTTTATTTCTCTCATAGGCATTCTTGTCGATCAGTTTCATATATCCGAAACGATCCATCAGGAAGCAGACTTCTGTCTCTTCCATCTTCTTTTCTTCATAAACAGCTTCTTCAGCATTTTCAATGGATGTACGACGTTTGCTTCCATATTCTTTTTTGATGGCATCCAGTTCTCTGATAATAACTGCTGACATGGAATCGTAATTATCCAGAATATCTTTGTACAGTGCAATATTTTTCATTGTTTCCTGATATTCTGCCTGAAGAGCTTCAATTTCAAGACCGATCAGTTTATAAAGGCGCATGTCGAGAATTGCTGTTGCCTGCTTTTCAGAAAATTTAAGTTTCGCAGCTGCTTTTTCACTTGCTTTACTTTTGAAACGGATTCCTTCCGTGATACCTTCTACGAGACATTTTTTTACCTGTTCACGGTTCTTGCTTCCACGAAGGATTTCTATAATAAGGTCAATTACATCACAGGCTTTGATAAGGCCCTCCTGAATTTCACGTTTTTCCTGTTCTTTATCGAGAAGTGTATTATATTTTCTTGTAGTAACTTCAAAAACAAAATCAACATGATGTTCAATGATCTGTTTCAGACTGAGCGTTTCCGGTCTTCCGTTTGCAACCGCAAGCATATTTACGCCAAATGTATCTTCAAGCCGGGTTTTTTTGTAGAGCATGTTTGTAAGATTTTCCACATCAGCATCTCGCTTCAGTTCCAGCACGATACGGATTCCCTCTTTTGAAGACTGATTGGAAATATCAACAATGTCTGTTGTTTTCTTTGTTTCAATAAGAGATGCAACATCATTGAGAAATTTTCCGATATTTGCTCCCAGCATTGTATATGGGATTTCCGTGATAACAAGCTGCGTTTTGCCACCTTTCAGTTTCTCGGTTTCCACACGTCCTCTGATTCGTATTTTACCGCTTCCTGTCTCGTAAATCTTCCTCAGTTCATCTTTATTTACTACGATACCACCTGTAGGAAAATCCGGGCCTTTGATATAACGCATCAGTCCTTTGACACTGATCTGATCATCTTTCATATAGGCTTTTACAGCATCTACCACTTCACCAAGATTGTGCGGTGGAATACTGGTAGCCATACCAACAGCAATACCATCCGCACCATTGACAAGGATATTTGGTATCTTTACAGGAAGAACGGAAGGTTCCTTCTCTGTCTCATCAAAGTTAGGAACAAAATCAACAACATTTTTGTCAAGATCACCGAGAAACACTTCCTGTGTCATTTTTTCCAGACGCGCTTCTGTATAACGCATAGCAGCAGCACCGTCTCCTTCTATTGAACCAAAATTTCCATGTCCGTCTACAAGAGTCCGGCCTTTTTTGAAATCCTGGGCCATAACGACAAGGGCATCATAAATTGAACTGTCACCATGCGGATGATATTTACCCATTGTATCCCCTACAATACGGGCACATTTACGATATGGTCTGTCATAACGAATTCCGAGTTCATACATATCATACAGAGTTCTTCTCTGTACAGGCTTAAGTCCGTCTCTTACATCCGGAAGAGCACGGGATATGATAACACTCATTGCATAATCAATATAAGATTTCTGCATCACATCCGCATAATCTGTACGGATAATGTTTTCCTGTTTTGTTTCCATTCGACTCTCCTACTTTAAATATCAAGTTCAGCATCTTCAGCATGTTCATATATAAATGCCTTACGGGGCGGCACATCGCTTCCCATAAGTATTTCTGTTACATTGGAAGCCAGACGTGCATCTTCAATCTCAATCCTCTTCAGCCTTCTTGTCTCAGGATTCAGAGTTGTTTCCCAGAGCTGTTCAGCATCCATTTCACCCAGACCTTTGTATCTCTGAAGTGTGAAGCTTCCAGGTTTATGTGATTTACGATATTTTTCAAGAGCTTTATCATCATAAAGATATTCTTCTGGTCCTTTTTTCGGCATTGCCTTATAAAGAGGCGGCATGGCTATATAAACATGGCCTTCATATATAAGCTCCGGCATAAAGCGGTAAAAAAGTGTCAGAAGCAGCGTTGAAATATGCGCGCCATCCACGTCGGCATCTGCCATGATAACAATTTTGTCGTAACGAAGTTTGGAAATATCAAAATCATTACCGTATCCTTCTGAAAAGCCACAGCCAAAAGCATTGATCATAGTCTTGATCTCTGCATTGGCCAGAACTTTATCAATGGTGGCCTTTTCAACATTGAGGATTTTTCCACGGATGGGAAGTATTGCCTGATAATTTCTGTTTCTGGCAGTTTTGGCCGAACCACCGGCAGAATCTCCCTCAACAATAAAAATCTCACACTGGGAAGGATCTTTCTTTTCACAGTTGGCAAGCTTTCCGTTCGAATCAAAAGAATATTTCTGTTTTGTAAGAAGGTTGGTCTTGGCACGTTCTTCTGTTTTACGTATTTTTGCCGCCTTTTCTGCACAGGAAAGAATCGTCTTCAGTGTTTCCAGATTACGGTCAAAATAAAGAACCAGCTGTTCTCCAAGGACTTTACCTGTAGCTTTGGCAGCATCCTGATTATCAAGCTTTGTCTTTGTCTGTCCTTCAAATCTCGGCGCAGGATGCTTGATAGACACAACTGCCGTCATTCCATTACGAATATCTGCACCTGTAAAATTGGCATCTTTATCCTTAAGTACACCAATCTCTCTGGCATAGGTATTCATTACTGTAGTAAAGGTTGTCTTAAAACCAGTAAGATGTGTTCCGCCTTCTGCGTTATAGATATTATTACAGAAACCAAGTACGTTTTCCCTGAAATCATTGGTGTACTGGAAAGCAACTTCCACGTGGATTCCCTCTGATTCACCTTTCAGATATACTGGTTCATGAAGAGCTTCTGTATTATGGTTCAGGTCGCGGATATATCCTACAATTCCCTCCGGTTCATGATATTCAAGTTTTTCTGTCTCTTCCCCTCTTCTGTCCTCAAACTGAATCGTCAGGGCAGGATTAAGATAAGCAGTTTCATGCAGACGGCTTTTGACTTCTGTCGCAGAGAATCTTGTTTTTTCAAAAATATCCGGATCCGGAAGAAAATTGATGCAGGTTCCTGTTTCCTTTGTTCTGCCGATCTTCGGAAGAAGTCCCTCTTCCAGCTCAATTGTCGGAATACCACGTTCATAATGATCGTGATGTATATATCCGTCTCTGCTGACTTTAATGTCAAGATATGTGGACAGAGCATTTACAACAGATGAACCTACTCCGTGAAGGCCACCACTTGTTTTGTATGCAGAATTGTCAAATTTACCTCCGGCATGTAAAGTTGTAAACACCAGTCGTTCTGCAGACATTCCTTTTTCGTGCATATCCACCGGGATACCACGGCCATTATCAGTTACTGTGCAGGATCCATCACGCTCCAGCACAACCTGGATCAGTGTGCAGTATCCGGCAAGGTGTTCATCGACCGCATTGTCAACAATCTCATAGATCAGATGATTCAGTCCCTTTCTTGATACACTTCCAATATACATTCCCGGACGCTTTCTTACTGCTTCGAGTCCTTCCAGCACCGATATACTTCCGGCATCATAGGTTTCCTTTTTTGCCATGAATGATCGATTCCTTTCTTTCTTTTTCTTCTTCAAACATTTGTTCCTAATAATACCCTATTTTTACTATGTAATGCAAGTATCATATTGAAAAATAAAGTACTACGTATAAACAGCGAAAAAAAATAACCAGAAACAAAGTTCTGGTTATCTGAATGAAATATAGCAGCCAGTACGGGAATCGAACCCGTGTTTTCGCCGTGAGAGGGCGACGTCTTAACCCCTTGACCAACTAGCCTTGCGTCAACCGACTTGCTTAGTATATATCAGCTCATCGGAAAATGCAAGTGTTTTTTTAAATTTTTTTAATTTTTTAAAAAACACGTATTTTTGACGTTTATCATCCAAGATCAATCTTAAGATCTCCTGCTTTAATAATACCCTTTTTGCGGAAAATCTTGCCAATGATCCATGTGATCAGAAGTGGCAGGACAAAACAGATCAGAATCATTCCAATCCACTGAAAAGCACCTGCTTTATATCCTTCCGGCAGCTGTGCCCAGCCTGTGATCACACCGATTGGGCCTACCAGTCCGGAGGTTCCCATTCCGGAAGAAATTGCAGGCCCGTTATTTCTCAGCTGAAATACACAGGTAGCAAGAGGACCTGTGATTGCTGAAGTAATCACAGGCGGAAGCCAGAGAACTGGTTTCTTCATCAGATTTGGCACCTGAAGCATAGAAGTTCCCAGTCCCTGGGCTACAAAACCGCCCACACCGTTGTCCGGAAAACTTAAGATTGCAAACCCAAGCATATGCGCACAGCATCCTGCTGTTGCCGCTCCCCCGGCAAGTGCAAGACCGTTCCAGATTTCCATGGTCACTGTTCCGTCTGCTATTCCGGCAAGAACTGCTCCACCACTGATACCGATAGCCGCACAGATCGCTGCGGAACTGATCGGAAGTGTCAGGACGATTCCGACTACAACAGATACAATAACCCCCATCCAGAATGGGCGAAGATCTGTTGCCCAGCCAATAAATGTTCCAAGGCCATTGCAGACACCCTTACATACAGGTGCAAGAAGCATGGCAAGCACAACACCAACAATAACTGTAACAGCAGGTGTGACTATGATATCGATCTTTGTTTCCTTGGAAACAAGCTTGCCTATCTCACATGTGATAACTGCTACAAAAAACACTGCAAGCGGTCCGCCGGAGCCACCAATGGCATTACATGCAGCTCCTACGGCACACAGTGAATACATAACAAGCGGTGGTGCCTGAAGCGCATACCCGATAGCCAGCGCCATGGCAGCTCCTGTTACACTTGTCGCATAACCACCAATTTCCAGAAGCTTTTCGGATATAAAACTTCCAGGCATGATATTCTGCCCGATGGTATTGATGATAGTACCGATCAGAAGTGAAGCAAAAAGGCCCAAAGCCATAGAACCCATCGCATCAATTCCATATCTTTTAAATGATATGATCACATTTTTTCTTTTCAGAAAACTTTCTTTCTTTTCTGACATAATAATCTCCCCTCAAATTACTGCTGATACAGGATTAGTTCTCCGGATCATCAACCGGCTCAGCCGGTATAAAAACTCTGGAATGAGTTTTCTGTTCTTTTTTCTTTTTTGCTCGTTCAAGAGCTTCCGCACAGAATTCCATCTGTGAGTTAACAAGAGCTTTACCACGTTTATCCTGTTTCTGATAGGTACCATCCGGCTGAAGAATATGTGCCTTCACATTATCACGAAACTCAAGATCAAGGACATGCATGATTTCTTTTTTGATGTATTCATTTTCCACCGGAAAGACGATTTCAACACGTCTGTCCAGGTTTCTCGGCATCCAGTCAGCACTTCCCATATAGATTTCTTCTGCCCCGCCGTTCTGGAAATAAAAGATACGGCTGTGTTCCAGAAATTCACCTACAATGGAGCGGACATGGATATTTTCACTGATACCCGGAATTCCTGTTTTCAGACAGCAGATTCCACGAACCAGAAGGTCTATCTGAACACCACAGGAAGATGCATAGTAAAGAGCTGCCATAACGGCCGGGTCACAAAGTGAATTCATTTTCGCAATGATATGTGCGGGAATGCCTGCTTTTGCATGTTCTGCTTCTCTTTCAATAAGTTTCAGGAAACGGTCTTTCATCCAGATCGGAGCAACGATCAGACGATTCCAGCGTTTTGGCTCTGAATAACCGGAAAGCATGTTAAATACCGCAGTCGCATCTTCACCAAAATGTTCATCACAGGTAAAAATACCGCAGTCAGTGTATAATTTGGCTGTAGAATCATTATAGTTTCCGGTTGCAAGATGCACATATCTCCGGATACCTGTTTCTTCTCTTCTGACAACAAGGGTAATCTTACTGTGGGTTTTGAGTCCCACAAGGCCATAAATTACATGGCATCCTGCTTTTTCAAGCATTTTCGCCCAGACAATATTATTTTCTTCATCAAAACGCGCTTTCAGTTCCACCAGAACAGAAACCTGTTTGCCATTCTCCGCAGCCTGTGCAAGAGCTGCAATAATAGGCGAATGCCCGCTGACACGATACAGAGTCTGTTTGATCGCAAGAACATCCGGATCTTTTGCAGCCTGACGTACAAAGTCAACAACCGGATCAAAACTCATATATGGATGATGAAGGAACACATCGCCTTCACGGATTACCTGGAAAATATCTTTGTCATTCTGAAATTCCGGAACAGGGGCCGGTGTATATTTTGGACTTTTGTACTGCTCAAATCCCTCCAGGCTATACACCTTCATAAGCATGGTAAGATCCAGCGGTCCCGAAATACTGTAGATATCGTCATTTTTGATCTCGAATTCCTTTTTCAGAATATCAAGGAGACGTTTATCCATCTTCTCTTCTGCTTCAAGACGGATAACTTCACCCCACTGACGTTTTTTCAGCTGTCTCTGAATTTCCACAAGCAGATCTTCTGCCTCATCTTCATCAATAGTCAGATCCGCATTCCGCATGATTCTGTAAGGATGTGCGCACACAACATCATTACTGAGAAAAAGTTTTCCAATATTACGTTCTATGATTTCTTCCAGAAGGATAACAGTCCTCTCACCTTTAGCTTTGGACGGAATTTCAATGATTCTCGGAAGCACTGAAGGTACCTGAACAGTTGCAAATTCCAGTTCATTTGTATGCTTCTTACCATTTTTGTTATTCTTTTTGGCAATCAGGGCTCCAATGTTCAGAGTTTTATTTCTGATCAATGGAAACGGCCTGGAAGAATCCATTGCCATAGGTGTCAGAACAGGATAAACATTATCTTCAAAATAACGGTCAACAAACTGTTTTTGTTTTTCTGTAAGATTCTCATGTTCTGCCACAAGATGCAGACCGGCTTTTTCCAGAGCAGGAAGAACTGAACGGTTAAATGTGTTGTACTGCACACGGACAAGTTCATGGGTCTGTGCACTGATCTCTTTCAGCTGAGCTTCGGAGGTCATTCCAGCAATGTCTTTTTTCTTATAACCTGCATGTACCTGATCTTTAAGAGAAGCTACACGCACCATAAAAAATTCATCAAGATTTGAAGACGTAATACTTAAGAATTTCAGACGTTCAAAAAGAGGCAGGGATTTATCTCTGGCTTCACTCAGCACTCTTTCATCAAATTTCAGCCAGCTGAGCTCTCTGTTTACATAATATTCCGGTTTTTCAAATTTACTCAGATCCATATTCATACTCTCCGTTTCCTTTTCAATACAAGACGAATACCAAATACTTCTTCAAAAAACGCTACTTTATCCTTCAGAAGACCAAGTTCGAGAGAAATATCCTGTGTAGAATCGATAATCAGCTGAAGTTCTCTGTCCTTGAGTACAGCACGCAGTCCCTGCACTTTCTGATAATGACTCCTGTCCATGGCATTTGCCAGACGGAGGATTGCCGTAAGCTTTGCAACCAGCAGATAACGTTCTTTGTCAAGGCCTGGTTCTTCATTATAATTACCATAATAAACAAACTCTGTAGTATTATATCTGACAGCACTGGCTATTACACGTCGTTCTTCTGTCGAAAGTCCAATAATTTCGGTTGCCATGATGATGCGGTAAGAACATTCGGCGACATCTGCCATACTGATATATTTTCCACAGTCATGAAGCTGGACTGCAATCTGCAGGAGAAGCCGTTCTCTTGCACCCATTCCATGAATCTTTTTCATGCTGTCAAATATTCTGAGAGCAATATCTGTCGTACCCTGAATATGATTTTTGCTGCTGGAATAACGTTTGGCAATATTCCTGGAAGCAACGAGAATATCATTTTCAAAGTTGTGCATACTCTTTATAAAATTCTTTTTCTCGCCATAATCATAAGCAATTCCATCAAGAAGTGAAACACCTGGAACCCATACAGATTCTGCCTGAAAAATCTCCAGAAAACTTTTGCAGATAACCATTGTAGGTACGACCAGGGAAGCATATTCCAGATCAACATCCATCTCATCGGCAAGCATCTGTTCTGTTTTATATACTGTTTTTTCGTAGCGGTTTGTAAATTCTTCTGCTGTTATGATATGGTCACTGAGTTCCTCCCTGAAAATAGTATCTGTAAGGAAATCTCCCATAAGGATTACATTCCTGATATCACGATCTTTCAGATAAAGCCGCTGAAAAGCAGTCAGATCATTCCTGATAAATTCCTTGATCAGTTCATCATAATGAGCGGTTGTTTTTTCAAGTTCCTTCAGACGTTCACGGATTCGCATGCTTCCCATCTTAAGACTCTGTGTAGTAACAAGAGCATCCTTGTCAAAAAGAGAAACCTGAAGACTTCCGCCCCCGACATCAAGAATTGCCGTTCCCTTCTGGATGATTTTTTTGAAACCTGTTTCAATAGCTGCAATTGATTTATATCCCAGAAAATGCTGTTCCGCATTGCTCAGTATCTCTACATGGATTCCTGTACGCTGAAAAATCTGTTCCTGAACAATCAGCGGATTAACCATCTCACGAAATGCACTTGTGGCACAGGCACGGTAATCTTTCACACCGAATTCTTTCATGATTTTTGAAAAATCATGAAGAACCTCGCAGATCCTGTCCACCATAGCAGGTTCCAGCCTTCCGGATGAATATGCATCCTTGCCAATTTCAAGTCTGCAGCGTACATCATTAAGTTCATGAAAAACTGATTTTTTTGAAAACTCAAAAATTTTCATACTGACTTCATATGAACCGATATCAATTGCTGCAAAAGTAGTCAATGCCATATTTCATACCCCCTTCTGAAGTATATTAATGCTGAACACCTCATTCAGCCATATTACTGTTCTTCTTTGCCAAGCAGATGGTCAATAAACTGCTGTGCAGTACGTCCGGTCAGACCACCATGAGAAATTTCCCATTTACCAGCCTCCAGGAGAAGCTGATCTTCAGGCATTTTTATCCCGTGTCTTTCGGCAAGTACTTTGACGATAGTATGGAATTCTTTTCGATCTGGTGCGCCAAAATAAATACGTACACCAAAACGATAAACAAGAGAAAGTTTCTCCTGTACTGTATCTGAAGAATGAAGATCATCTCCATCTCCAACCTCCAGTTTATCTCCGGCTCTTTCACGTACCAGATGACGACGGTTGCTTGTCGCATAGATCAGTATATTATCCGGTTTTCTTTCGAGTCCGCCTTCGATTACTGCTTTCAGATATTTATATTCAATCTCAAATTCCTCAAAGGAAAGATCGTCCATATAAATAATAAACTTGTAATTTCTGTCCTTGATCTGTGCGATAACCTGATTCAGATCCTGGAACTGATGTTTATAAACTTCAATAATCCTCAATCCCTCATCATAATAACGGTTCAGGATACCTTTGATGCTGGAGGATTTTCCTGTACCGGCATCACCAAACAGAAGACAGTTATTTGCTTTTCTGCCACGTACAAATGCCTCTGTATTTTCGATAAGCTTCTGTTTCGGAATTTCATATCCTACCAGATCCTCAAGACGCACATGGGCAATTCTAGTGATAGGAACGATCTGTGCTTTGCCTTTTTCGTCACGTTCAATACGAAATGCCTTGTGAAGACCAAGTTTTCCAACTCCGAAATCTTTATAGAACTGCACCATATCTTCCATAAATTCACCGGTATCTTTTGCGATTGCAAGGGTTTTGCTCATCTCGCAGATTCGGTCTCTGATACGTTTGTTGAACATTTTTCCCGTATCTTCCGGAATTTCATAGCTGGTAAGTATTTCACAGCAGGTCGTATGAAAAATATTATCCAGTGTATTCAGGTCAAAATCGTATAATTCTTTGAAAATTGCAAAATCATGCATGGCAAGCTGATTGATACTTCCTTCAATATGTCCGCGTATCTCACTTGCAGTACTGAATGCATTTTCATGATTAACAAGAAGAAGAGTCAGATAATCATGCCACAAATTTCCGGAGAAGCCATAATTTCCTGCGATTTCAATCAGACCATTCACACATTCATAAAATACCGGTTCCATTGCTTTTGCATTTACTGCAGATTCTTCGCAGGCATCCATCAGTGCAGTCATCTTTTCAAGGATCTCTCCCTGTTCAAAATTTCTATATAATACACATTCCTTAATTCTGGTCATCTCATTGTTCCTCCTGTTGTCCATAATTTCCAAGTACACGCATCCGATTAGCTTCTGCCTCTAATCCACGCAGAGCATTTTTGACTGCTGAATCTTCAAGATTACCTTCAAAATCAACGAAAAAGCGGTATTCCCAGGTCTTGCCTGCGATTGGTCGTGATTCGATTTTTGTCATATTCAGCCCATTATAGATGAAATGGGAAAGCATGTTATACAGGGTACCGCTTGTGTGAGGCAGTTCAAAACATACACTGACTTTTGCCGCACTTTTTTCATAGATTGGTTTGGCGCTGACAACAATGAAACGTGTGACATTTTTTTCGTTGTAGCAGATGTTTTCCGCAAGGACAGAAAGTCCATAAAGTTCGCCTGCTGCCCTGCTTGCGATCGCCGCATGGCTCTTATCCTGTTCTTCGTGAACTTTTTTGGCAGCACCTGCTGTATTTTCAGTTTTTGTTATCTTCCAGTCCGGATGCTGTTCAAGATATTTCTTACACTGGGCAAGCGCCTGTGGATGCGAATAAACTGTATCAATATCATCCAGTGAAGCTTCCGGAAGACCAAGCAGCACATGTTCTACACGAACACCCTGTTCGCCCACAATATACAGCTGATATTCTGTAAGCAGATCATAAATATCTGTCACAATCCCTTCCGTGGAGTTTTCAATAGGGAGCACTGCATAATCTGCCTTTCCGGAAGCAACCTCTTCCATTGCATCACGGAAAGTTTTTACATGATAACTGTTGATGTTTTCCGGGAAATAGGCACGCATAGCCGCATAACTGTAAGCGCCCTCTACACCCTGGAATACCACGCTGACCTCACTGAGAGGCAATGAATCAACCATCTCATAATCACGCTTTTCTTCTACTCCGTTGCTTGTGAGAAGCTGATACTGACGTTTACGGCTGATCGCCATGATCTGCTGAAAAAGTTCCTGTACACCGAGTGTATTAAATTCCCCGTGAGCCATATTTTCAAGTACCCTGAGTTTATCCTTTTCTCTCTGAGGATCAAGTACTTTTTTTCCTGTATGTATTTTGTATTCTGCAACGTTTTCGCAGACTTTCATTCGTTTCTCGAAAAGACTCATGATCTCTTTGTCAATTTTGTCAATTTCTTTTCGACATTCCTGTAAATCTATCATCTGCCGGTTTTCCTTTCGTGATTTTTTACACATTCTGTAAGTTCTCCGATAAAAGAAAGAGAACCAAAAGAAAGAATCAGGTCATCTTTTCCTGCAATAGAAAATACTTCTTCTATAGCTTCGTTGATACTTCCGGCAGCCCTGACATGAGAATTACATGGCCGTATGGCATCTGCAAGTTCACCTGCAGGTAATGCTCTGGGATTGTCCGGAGTTTCTATTGTGATGATCTCTTTTGCATATGGACACAGTTTATTTATAATATAAGAATAATCTTTATCCTTAAACACACCCATTATAAAATACATGGTTCTGTTACTGAAGTATTTCCTTACAGAACGTTTCAGCATATCTGCTGCTGCCGGATTATGTGCACCGTCTACAATAAAAAGCGGGTCTCTGTGAATGATCGTGAGACGTCCATCCCACCGGGTCTTTTTTAATCCTTCATACCGCTGCTGGCAGGTAGTTGGAAATCCTCTTTTATCCAGAAGTTTCAGTGCCTCCAGTGCAAGCATTGCATTTTCAGTCTGATATACACCGGCAAGAGAAAGTTCATACACCTGACCTTCATATTTGAATGTCTGGCCCTCAAAACTTTCTTCCAGTATTTCTGCATTCTGCGGATTTCCAATAACAAGTTCGACGCCAAGTGCCTCACAATGTCTACGTATAACCTGGAGAGCATCCGGTTTCTGGTCAATCGTTGCCACACTGCAGTCTTTTTTTATGATTCCGGCTTTTTTGTCAGCAATTTCTGCCAGAGTATTTCCAAGAAATCCCTGATGCTCCATGCTGATCGGCACGATCACGGCAACTTCTGTAGTACGGATGATATTTGTAGCATCCGTACTGCCACCCATGCCTACTTCCAAAACAACAATATCACATTTCATGTCTGCGAAAAATAAAAAAGCCACCGCCGTTTCTATTTCAAATGGGGTGGGATGTGGAAGACCTTCGGAGGTCATTTCATCAATGACTGCAGCAACCTCCGTCACATACCCGGCAAACTGTTCTCTGCTGACCGGTTTTCCACAAACCTCCATCTTACCTCTGTAGGAATATACAGATGGTGAAACATATCTGCCTGTCCGGTATCCTGCTTCCTGTAAAGTCGTATAAATATAGGCAATTACAGAGCCCTTTCCATTGGTTCCTGCAACATGAACATATTTAAGCTGATCCTGGGGATTTCCCAGACGATTCATTAATTCCTGAATATTTGTAAGTCCCAGAGCTATGGCATACTTTCCTGCCTCCTGTATGTAAGCTCTGCTTTGTTGATAATCCATTGTTTCTGCTCCTGCTGATTTAGATTTATATCCTTAACAATATATTTTTAGGCATATATTTCTATAAATATATCATTTACGTATGTTTTTTTCAAGACCGGTCAATACTAGATTCAAATAATTTTGAAGGAGAAATGATGGGAAATGAAAGAAAAATTTCTTCTCTGCGGATCTGCCGGATGGTGTCTGGAAGTTTTCTGGACCGGTATTCATTCTCTTCTTGACGGACATGCGACAATGATGGGAAAAACTTCTCTTTTGATGTTTCCGATATACGGCTGTGCAGCTTTTATTGAACCCGTTTATCACAGAATATCATATATCCCGGCCGTGTTCAGAGGCTGTCTTTACACTGCCGTTTTTTTTGCTGCAGAATTTATCAGCGGCTCAGTTCTGAAACATTTCGGTATGTGTCCCTGGGATTACAGTTCTGCACCGCTTCAGTACAAAGGTATTATCCGTCTGGATTATGCACCTCTCTGGTTTACATCTGGACTTCTTTTTGAAAAAATACTTACGAAATCATCTTGAAAATTTTACTGGTCTATTATATGATGATGAATAAGAGAATTTTTTAAGAATTTTCTATTTTCACAAGGGAGGTACTACATGAGACATTTAATGAGTCCGTTGGATTTATCCGTAGAGGAGCTCGATAAGCTTCTTGATCTTGCCAACGATATTGAGAAAAACCCTGAAAAATATGCACATGCCTGTGACGGAAAAAGGCTTGCAACCCTGTTTTATGAACCGAGTACACGAACACGTTTAAGCTTTGAAGCCGCTATGATGAATCTTGGCGGTAAGGTATTAGGTTTTTCCTCAGCTGATTCAAGTTCAGCCAGCAAAGGCGAAAGTGTTGCCGATACCATTCGAGTTACATCCTGCTATGCAGATATCTGTGCGATGCGTCATCCTAAAGAAGGTGCTCCGCTGGTCGCTTCTATGGCATCTTCTATTCCTGTTATCAATGCCGGTGACGGTGGTCATCAGCATCCGACTCAGACCCTCACCGATCTTCTTACTATCCGTTCCCTGAAAGGCAGATTTGACAATCTTACTATCGGTCTGTGCGGTGATCTGAAGTTCGGACGTACGGTCCATTCACTGATTGAAGCACTTGTACGTTATAATAACGTAAAATTTGTTCTTATCTCACCTGAAGAACTTCGTGTCCCAAGTTATATTCGTGAAGATGTTCTGGAAAAAAATAATATCGAATACAAAGAAGTCGAAAGACTCGAAGATGCACTTCCGGATCTTGACATCCTGTACATGACACGTGTTCAGAAAGAACGTTTCTTCAACGAAGAAGATTATGTTCGTATGAAAGATTTCTATATTCTGGACAAACAGAAACTGGAACTTGCCAAAGAAGACATGTACATTCTTCATCCGCTTCCACGTGTAAATGAGATTTCTGTAGAAGTTGATTCTGACCCGAGAGCAGCCTACTTCAAACAGGCTCAATATGGTGTATATGTACGTATGGCTCTGATTCTGACTTTACTGGAGGTGGAAGTATAATGTTAAATGTAGGCGCACTTCATGAAGGATTCGTTCTCGATCATATCAAAGCCGGCAAGGCGATGACAATCTATCATGATCTGAAACTTGACAAACTTGACTGTACAGTTGCGATCATCAAAAATGCACGCAGTAATAAAATGGGTGTAAAAGATATTATTAAAGTAGAATGCCCGATTGAGAATCTGGATCTCGATATTCTTGGTTTTATCGACCATAATATTACTGTAAATATTATCAAAGATGAAAAAATCGTTGAAAAGAGAATCCTGAAACTTCCTAAAAAAATCACAAATGTAATCAGATGTAAAAACCCACGCTGCATTACATCAATTGAACAGGGACTTGATCAGATATTTATTCTTGCAGATCCTGAAAAAGAAGTTTACAGATGCAAATACTGTGAAGAGAAATACAGAGGACATCGTAATAAATAAGAGCAATAAAAAACGCTGCGTAATGCAGCGTTTTTTATTGCAAGCTGATCGATAAGCCGGGTTATGTCATTGGATGATCATCTATCTAGCCCTTTCGTTACCAAAAGGATCAAGCGACCCACCTGAAAGCACGACGGGCAGCCGTATCGCTTTCTTTTCGGTCTTGCTTCAAATGGAGTTTACATGTGCCCGTTCTGTTACCACAACGGCGGTAGTCTCTTACACTGCCTTTCCACCCTTACCTCCAAAGGAGGCGGTTTATTTCTGTTGCACTGGTCTGGGAGTCACCTCCACCGGACGTTATCCGGCATCCTGCCCTGTGAAGCCCGGACTTTCCTCGTCTGCACCCTTTCGTCTGTGCAGCCGCGATCATCTGATCTGCTTGCGCAAGTGCTATTCTAACACGATTTCCTTCTTAAGTAAAGAATTTTATTTTACGGTAACTTTACATTTTATTCTTTTCTTTCCGGATTTTATAGTTATGGTTGCAGTTCCCTTCTTCTTCGCAGTGATCTTTCCTTTTGAATTTACAGATACTACTTTTTTGTTACTGGAACTGTAAGTTACCTTTTCCAGTGATGTAATTGGAAGGATCTCCGGTGTCAGTTTCAGGGATTTTCCTTTTTTCAGGGAAAGTTTTTTCCGGATTCCAAGAATCTTTGTCGTCTTTACTGCTTTTTTCTGTACTTTTACTGAAATCACCCGGGTAAGTCCGCTCTTCAATGTTACCGTGATCTTTGCTTTTCCGGTCTTCTTTCCTGCTTTTATCTTACCGGAAGAATTCACTGTGACAATCTTTTTGTTACTGGATTTCCATGAAACGATACTGTCACCCTTTGCAAGACCTGTAACTTTCAGTTTCCTTGTAGACTGTTTTACCTTAAGGACAATACTGTCAGCATTGAGGGAAACCGTCGGCTTCAGTCTGTTAATGGTCTGTGTCAGTTTCAGTCCGCATCTCGTACAGGTTCGCTGCTGCTTACCTTCTGTCAGGGCTGTTGCTTCCTGAAGGACTTTCCAGTTCTTTTCCCAGGAATGATCTTTAATCTTAAACTGTACAGATTTTTCACCAAAGTAATTTCCGGTACCTTTGATGACGATCTCTCCGTTTCCTGGTTTTATATTGTTTTTCCAGGAAACTGTGTAATCTGTGCTCTTTTGAAGTTTCTGTCCGTTATACGTTACGGTTGGTTCCGGTCTTAATTCTTTACCGGTGACACACAGATCCTGTACAGGAGATATTTCAGCCTTCTGGATATCTTTATGGAAGACCGCATAATATTCTGTATCATTTTTCAGGATACTTCCGTCTTCTGCCGGACTTCCATCTTTATACCAGCCCCGGAAAATTCCATCTCCTTCCGGATCAGCCGGAAGGATCAGGCTTTCTCCTGCCTGATAAAGATCATCTGCAAGAAGGACTCCTTCTGCATAAAATCTTGCATGAACCATTTTCTGTACAATAACTGTATCACAGTTATTGTGTTCTGCATAATCCGCTACATCCGGAACGACTTCTGCCGCAAGTTCCAGTTCTGTTGTATCATCAGTAAAAATATCATTACCGAATTCCAGACGATACGTCTGTTCCTCACCTGGCTTTAGCTTCTGAATCTTTTCATCCTGAATAATTGTTCCGTCTACTCTGCCTGTATCATACACCTTCAATTCTCCGCCTGCTGCAACCTGACTGTTATTTCTGACAGTGATCACCGCAGTATTATTTCCGGCTGCTGTATACAGTTTTGCAGAAACAGAAAGATCAGTAAATGCAACCTGAATTTCAGCAGAATTATTGTCTTCTTTCAGTTCCTCGACAGTTTCTCCGTCCTTAAGTTCCCAGATGTGTACCTTAAGCTTACCGGCTGCTGCATTTTCTGAAATTGGGATTTCTATCTCTGTCTGATTTTCTGTACCGGAAAGAAGCTTTATCTCCTTTGTTCCCTGACAGATTGTTTCAGGTGACTCCTTATCTGAAACTGTTTCAACAGAATAACCGATTTCTGAGACCACTTCGCTTCCCTGATTACTGATTCTGAGCGTTACCGGAAGTTTCTTTCCAGGAATCGCCTCCTCCATCTCAAAAGAAGTTCCTGCAAGAACCAGATCATGAGTTTCACCAACCTTCAGCCATGACAGGGTGTTGGATTCATTTTCAAAATCACCATTGCTTCTCATCAGAGTAATGTAATCGCCATCACCGGAATTGCAGACATCAAAACTGATGATCTGTTCTTTCTGATCTGTGATCTGTACCGGTGATGCCCAGTTTTCGACTGTCTTTTTCATGCAGAAAATATTCTGGAAGCCGTTTTCATCTGTCGCAATATAATAGATATTTTTCCCACAGATCTTAAAGTTGCTGCTTACAGAATCCGTTTCCTCTGTAATTGCCATACTCTTTTCTTTTACGGAATTACGGTACATGAGGACACCATTCTGATTCCACACAAAACCATTCAGATACTCATCCGGCAGATTCAGATATGTAATTTCTTCACAGCTCCCCTCTTCCCGGAAAAGAATATTTCCATTGAGGTCAATGCCGTATACGGTACGGTCTGAGGTGGTTCCCGGGTCATTATCTCCGTCTGCTGCATATACAAGAACTGTTTTGCCTTCCAGTGTTCCCACGCAGAAAGAAGGGATATAATTACTGTCTTTCACAAGCGTTTTTACCTCTCCCCACTGACCATTTCGGCGGATTCTGTAAAGAAGCTGGTTCTCTGAATTAAGAGTGAAAATATCACTTTTCGGATTTCCTATCCATACCATGATCTCCTCTCCATTTAATGTAAACGTTCTTGCGCGGAATGCATATGTATCAGAATTTTCCGATACCTGTTCAGCCTCTGTAAATTTCATCGAAGAAAGGTCAAACTTCATAAATCTGATACTGGTATGAGCGGTCAGTTTGTTTATCGCTGCCGTATTTTCTGTCAGTTTTTCATTCGCTTCCTGATAAGAAAGAGTAATCTCATTTCCATCTGAATTCAGATCAAAACTGATGTCCGCCAGTTCATTATCATCTACCGGCTGTGGTTCCTGCCACTTACCGTCTTTTAATACAGAATACATCAGCTGTCCCATATTCCAGACATCACGGTCTTTGTTATCATACCGGAATACCATGACTGTCTTTCCATTTGCAGAAGCGATCTGTGGATCAGAACCACCGTACGTATCTGTGAGAAGGGGCTTTATTACTTCGGAACTTTCTTCGGAGCCCTTCCAGGCTGACTGTTTTTCAAGGTAGGTTCTGTCTACTGTTGTGTATCCATCCGCATCATAAAGAAGCTCTGCCGCTGAACCTGCGCTGGTTTGAGATTCCCGTTCATTATTCCTTGTGTAAAGATAAAATTTCTTTTGTACAAACTGTTTCGTTAATTCCACAGGCCCCAGATATGCCTTAACTCCCATTGATCCTGTCAGAGTGGCAGAATTCAGTCCCTTTTCTCCATTCGTGCTTGCCAGATAAAATTCAAGATCAAGAGTTGCTTTTCCTGTTACACCGCCTGCTGTAACACCCGAGACTCCGACTCCGACGAGTGCATCAAGTGAAAATGAAAGATCAAGTCCAAGCGTACCGGTAAGATTACTTTTTTCCAGGTCATATGTTACCTTTGCAGACAGCTTTCCATCCGCCGACAGTTTGATTTCCACAACAATCGGAATTGAAAATACAGAAGGGATCGTCCAGCCATATTTTGCTGAAGCTTTTACCTGAACACAGAGATATCCGGTGATCTTTGTCCAGTTTCCTGAGGATAACTTTCCTTCAGCATAACCAAGCACTGAGACTTCCGGTGCTTTCACATCCCAGCCACTGAGAGACATTCTGCCATGCTCTCTGCAATACTCGGAAAACTTATTGTTCAATTCACTGGAATCCATAGAACCGCACTGCGTTGCCTGATTTACAGACGACAGCCAGTTTTTGTATTTTTCCCGTCTTTTTTCAGTATTAAATGTTTCTTTCTTTACATTAATGCCCAGATGCACAGTCTCTTTTTCCTGGTCGATCTTAAAATCAACCGGAAAAGATGACAAACCGGTAGAAATTTTCATCCCGCCCAGGAAAGGAACGTCACTGTCAATGGAAAATCCTGTCTCTGATCCCAGAGAAAGTGTTCCATAAACTTTCGGACTTTTCATAATTTCCATATTCAGAAGTGTTCTTGTATACAGATAAGGATTGTCCGAACTGTAATAATTACGGATATGAATTCCCTTTCCTACTACAAAACTTGCAGCACGAAGGTTTTGGAATACACCACTGGAATCTGCATCTGCAATCTTGTTGGTGTTCTGCCACAGTTCAAGATGTTCTCCTGACCGATTTCCATTGGCTGTTTCACAGCGTATTTTAAAGCTGAAAGAAAAATCATTTGAAAGTCGTTTGGCGCCTTTCAGCAAATCTGTCTCGGAATCTCCTGCACTATACATGGCTTTTGTAACAATATGGCCTTCCTGTGAGGTATTGTACAGAACAAATGTATCATATCCTGCTTCAGTGATCTCATAATCTCCATTGTAATACTCAAGATATCCTTCTTTTGTAATGGAGATCGCCACTGTTCCCACAGTAAAATCATCAAATACGGCATCGCCATCTTCATCAGTGGTAACTGTAACTGATCCTCTGCTGTCCTCTCGTGTAACTTTTGCTCCATCTACAGGATTTCCGCTGTTGTCAGTTACATGGACACCATATTCTTTCCCGTTAAGTTTTGAAAAAAGTGTCGACGTATCAACCGGTTCATCTCCCCAGAGTGCATACCAGATCATTGTTTTTCTGGCTTTCGTCTTATGGGTCAGCTGCTCTCCTGTCCCTTCCGGATTTTCAAACCAGCCCTGGAAATATTTTCCTTCTTTTATCGGCGCTTTCGGAACTGTAACTGTCATTCCCTTCACAATATCTTTGATCGGTTCAACGGAAGATCCGCCTCTGGAATCAAATTCATAAGTTACAGTTTCTCTTGCATCTTCAAAATAATCGAGGCTTTCCTCAACAAATTCAAGTTCAAGCCCATATGTCTGCTGTGCATTGTAGAAAATCTCCTTAAGCGCTGCATTTTTATCCTTCAATGTCACATCTTCGGGCAGGCTGCTGTCAACGGAATCTTTATAATGATATACCAGTTTATCTCCGTTTCCCATAACTTCCAGTGAATCTGGCGATATTGCCTCACCTCTGTCCGAACCATTTTTGAAATACTGTACTTCTGTAAGCTCACCGTTTCCATTTATAGATGGAAGATATCTTTCCAGTTCTGATTTGTTTTCAAGAACAGCATCATAGTAGAAATAACCGTTTTTCAGATTGTTCGCTACATGAACTGTCAGTTTCATTCCTGTAAGCCCGTACACTTCTATCGGTTCTTCTGCCTCAAAATGAGCAGTTACAGGACGGTTGAATTCCGATAAAATACCGGAATAATCTGCAGAAAGATAGTATTCACCGATATCGTCACCGCGCAGGATCCACTCGATCGTTTTTGTTGTCTGGCCTTTTATTTCGTCTACAGAAACATGGGCGTTCTTTTCTGTTCCTGCGGAAGATTCCACAACAGAAAGACCCTTCGGAACATTTAATGTAATCTCGTTGTTCAGCATACTGAACTCTGAAGATGCATTGTTGATGATATGAAGTTTTACATCAAAAAATTCCTTCAGTGCAGATACTCCAATTGGAACATCCAGATAGGCAACAGAAACATTTTTGACCATGTCATCATCACCAGAACCTGATCCTGAACCCGAACCTGACCCGGAGCCTGATCCACTGTTATTGTTTCCGGACCAGATAACATTCGGAATCAACATATGTTTACCTGATGAAGTATCAACAATGATCGGTTTGCTGTTACTCCAGCCTGTGCTAGGGTTATACATGATATTGTCTTTGATTACTTCTGTCCCATAAACCAGAGTCACATTCACTGTAACAAGATACTGATTTTCCGGACTGGAAACATCAAGACCGGCTGCTTTTATCTCATCAAAGGTCATTCGTTTAATCTCGAATTTCCCTTCAATGATCGGCTGCCGAACCAGAATCATTGTGATACTGGTCGTATTGTTCGGTGTAATAACGACTTCTTTCTTGACAGGAAGATATTCATTATTTCCTTTGATACAGCCAACTGCATGTGCACCGGCTTCCGCTGTAAAAGAAACTCTTCCATTTCCGTCTGTAAAACGTTTAAACTGATCTTCATTTCCAAGGTCAAAATATACTTCTGCTCCACTTAAAGCTCTGCCATCAGCATCTTTGACAGTCACTTCCAGAGTTCCAAGCTGGATTCTCTCACGCACAGTGATGTCTTTTTCAGCTGTGGATTTATTTCCATCACCATCTATTACCGTAAGAGTTACGTGATAAGTGCCTGTTTTTTCATATTTATGTCCTGCTTTTGCTTCATGAGAACTGGTTCCGTCACCAAAATCGATCTCATAGGAAATGATTCCTGTATCATTTTCAGACATAGACGCATCAAAAAGATATTCAACTCCCTGTTCCATAACGCTTTCACAGTTCAGAACAGCTTTTGGACTGCTTCTGTCAGGAAGCACAACTGGTGTTTCGATTATTTTTGAAGAAGTATTACCCACCTCATCAACAGCTTCTACTTTATATTCGAGCTCTGTACGGCCAAGCGACAGATTCCAGTCATCAATGGAATAGTTCTTCTGACCTGAAACCACCTGTTTCTGGGCAATAAGATTCCATGAGGTACTGTGATTGTCACGTCTGTAGATTCTGTATCCGATCAGATCTGCCGGAAGTTCTCCATTCCAGGAAATAATAACTTTCTCTACTTTGTAAACAGCTTTTACTGCATTGATCTTTGGTGCTGTCAGGTCTACCGTATACTGTGTCTGATATGAATCACTGATATTTCCGGATCTGTCTTCTGCCTGTACCTGAATATCGATCACATTGCCATCTTCCAGCTGTTTTAGAGGAAGAGCTGCTTCTACAGTTGTATTCCAGTTGTTTATATCCATCTTTTCAGTAAGTTTCTGATAATCTGTATCATCTTTCCTCTTCCACATGATTTTTACAGAAGAAAGTTCTCTGTTATCCTGCACAAGTACACGGACTGTTCCATAGGAATCACTGACTGCCGATCCATTTTCCGGATAAACACTGATGATCTCAGGCTTCTCTGTATCAACAAGAACAGATACCGGTTCCTGCATCTCCTCAGAAAAATCACTGATATTCCCTGCTTTATCAGAAACGCATATCTTATATCTATAATTTGTTCCTTCTTTTACATTTCGATCAATGTAATTTACCTGATAAAGGTTGTCAGCAATCTTTTTGTACCCATCGTTTTCTTCCTGACGATATACCTGATAACTGCCAAGGTCATCTTCTTTACCCTGTTTCCAGGTAATTTCAATATAACCATTTTTGCCCTCGGCAGATACAAGAACAGGTGCCTGTGGTGCCGTATGGTCAATACTGTACTGAACAAACGGCGCATTTTCGCCGGTGTTACTTACCTGTCCACTGAAATCCTCCGCAACTGCCCGGTAATAAATAAATCCGTCATTGTATTCCTTTACAGAAAGTGTATATTCAGCGGTTACAGTAGTGTTTACATTGTCATAAATCTTTTCTTCCACAGTAGTCCAGTCCTGATTGTTTTCTGAAATCTGGAACTGGATTTTGTGAATTCCATAGTCATCTTTCGCAGTAGCAGAAAGAGTGATCTTGTCACTGTATGTACCCGGTTTCGGATTAAGTGATGTGATCACAGGGGCTGTATTATCTGCCTGCGTATGAAGTGTTACTCCGCTTTCCGGTTCTTTTCCGCGGTTTCCCAGCTGGTCATAGGCAATTACCCTGTAAGTGTAATCTGTATCCGGAGTAAGTCCGTAAATGTTCATACCAAGAGTACTGCTGACATTTCCGACGGATGTCCATTTTCCATCCACAAACTGTTCAACACGGAAAGAACCTACGTCCTCGTCCGGGACATTTTCCCATACAAGTGTTGCAGTCACAGAGGTCGTCACACATTTCTCTTCCAGAATTTTTACTGCCGACGGGCCCTCATTATCAATCTGATACTGATAAACGAACGGCTCACTCTCATTACCATTCGTATCAATGGCAATTCCCTTAAGCCACAGAGTTCCTGATGAAATGCCTGATGTATCATAAGACATGCTGGCAAAATCTGATCTGTTACTTCCGATCTTTGTCCAGCTGGAATTATCTGTGGAAACGTAAACATCAGTTTCACGTACTCCCACATTGTCCTCAGACTGGACGCCAAAGGAAACTGTGCCATTTATACGGCTGTTATTTGCCGGATACATTTTTATGATCCTCGGCTTCTCTCTATCAGAAACAGGACTTGCAGTTACTGTTTCTGACGGAAGACTCTCCACCTTAAATTCATTGATTCCGGTTATATAATACTGATATGTATGTCCGGATTTTACCGTCTTATCTGTGTAGGAAAGAGTCTCCCTCTTTGTTACATATCCTGTGATCCTGAAATCTTCGTCAGACTCGGCTTTTCGGTAGATCCGATAGCCGGTTGTATCCAGTTCAGCTGCAATTCCCCAGGTAAGTGTAATCTGGTCAACGTCTCCAATTGCCATTACTCCGACGATCTGCTGAGGACGTGAACGGTCAATCTGAATGGTTTCCTGCATTTCGGCAGTCTCACCGTCTGCGTCTGTAAGAACAAATACTACCGTATAATTTCCGGATTCCAGATCATCAAAACTCCATGAAATTTCATATCTGCCTGTGCCTTTTGATTTTCCGGCAGTCAGTTTTCCCTCACCGATCTGTATTCTTCTTCCGCTGCTGTTAAGATAATAAAATACGCCACTGGTTTCTTTTGCCTCCATTGCCTGGAGATTTCCTGTATCAGCAACATCTGCATAGATTCTGTTTCTTGTAATTCCAATCTTGTTATAACGATTATCGGTGTAGATTTTGTTTATCACAGGCGCTGCCGTAGTTGCTGTTACCTGTGCGAACCCGGAATATCTGCCATCTGTAAGACAGGTGCGGACATAATATGTATGCTCTTCACCAATTTCCAGACTTTTATCTGTGTAGAAAGCATCTTTTACAGGCGTTTCTGTGAGAAGATTTTCCGCTTCTGTTCCGTCACGGTATACCTGATATCCCTCGATATTTTCACTCTGAAGTGCCTTCCAGGACAAATGAACTGTATGGCTGTATACATGTTCAGCCTGTAAATTGGCCGGTGGAAGTTCCGATGCATCTGTAGACCATTCCACAGAACCTGGAATGCTGCTTCCGTAGGCTTTCTGGTATGCCTCAAGAGAATCGGCAGGGACGTAGAGCTTTTTCAGGTTGGACATGAATTTAAAAATACTGTAGTTGCTGTTGCTTGCGGATGGCGGTACTGTACCAAGGAAACGGATCGTTTCCACTCCTGTCCAGTTGTAAAATGCATGACTGCCGTAATAGTCTGTATATATTTTTTTTACATTTTCTCCCACTGCCACGCTGGTTATGTTCGATAGTCCGCTGAAAGCACCATAGTTGATCTTTTCTACTTTTCCGGGTATCTCCAGTTCCCCTGTAAACCCGTTACAGTTTGCAAAACTGCTCGATTCGATTGTCTTTAAACCGGAAGGCAGCTTTAATGCGCCGGTAAAGCCACTGCAACCACCGAATGCGCTCGTCCCGATCGATGTCACGTTGTCCGGGATAGTAAGATTTCCTCTCAGGCCACTGCAGCCATTGAATGCACTGTCACTGATGCTTTCCAGTCCTTCCGGCAGTGTCAGGTTTCCATTTATCCCACTACATCCAGAAAACGTAGACGAACCTATCCATTTTATCTTTCCGGGGATAGTAAGATCGCCTGTAAGCGATCTGCAGCCGTTGAATGCGGAATAGCCGATCTCTTCCAGGCTTTCCGGCAGGTCCAGTTCCCCGGATAACTTCGAACAGTTATAAAATGCACTGTTCCTTATTGCCCTGAGTTTTTCTCCAAATGATGTCCTTTCCAGGGCGGTACATCCGCTGAACGCACTTGCCCCTATACTTTCCAGGCTACTGCTTTCACCATAAACGGTTTCCTGTAAACCTGTACAGTTTGCAAATGCATAATCCCCTATCGAAGTTACCCCTGCAGGGATCGTCACTTTCCGGAGCATTGTATTATTCCGGAACGCACCAAGACCGATACCTGTCACATTGTCCGGGATAACGACCTCCGCATCTGTTCCTGTATAGCTGACCAGTTCACCGTCTGTGATGACGAAATCCCCGCTTCCTTCCTCTTTTAAGGTCACTCCTGCTCTCAGGCTACTTCCATATGCACTGCTGTATGCCTGGTAAGTCCCCTGAGGAATGTAAACTGTTTTCAGGTTGGACATGAAATAAAAAATACTGTAGTTGCTGTTGCTTGCGGATGGCGGTACTGTACCAAGGAAACGGATCGTTTCCACTCCTGTCCAGT
>CAKRLX010000002.1 GCA_934359835.1 uncultured Blautia sp. | reverse complement strand
TATTTTGATTATGACTCCAAAAAATCCGGCGGTGTTACAATGTCTCACCTTCGTTTTGGTAAGAAACCGATCAAATCTACATACCTGATCCACAAAGCAAACTTTGTTGCATGTCATAATCCTTCTTATGTAAATAAATACAACATGGTTCAGGAACTTGTTGACGGTGGTACATTCCTTCTGAACTGTGCATGGGATATGGAAGGACTTGAAAAACATCTGCCAGGACAGGTTAAAGCATTCATCGCTAACCACAATATCAAATTCTACACTATCGATGGTGTTAAGATCGGTATTGAAACTGGTATGGGACCAACACGTATCAACACAATCCTTCAGTCTGCATTCTTCAAACTGACAGGTATCATTCCGGAAGATCAGGCAATCGAACTGATGAAAGCAGCTGCAAAAGCTACTTACGGACGTAAAGGTGATGACGTTGTTCAGAAAAACTGGGCAGCTATCGATGCCGGTGCAAAACAGGTTGTAGAAGTTAAAGTTCCGGAAAGCTGGAAAGATGCAGAAGATGAAGGTCTCTTCATGGCTCATGCAACTCACGGTGCTCAGGAAGCTCAGGACTTCGTAAACAACATCCAGTGCAAGATCAATGCTCAGGAAGGTAACACACTCCCTGTATCTGCATTTACAGAATATGTTGATGGTACTACACCATCCGGAACAGCAGCATACGAAAAACGTGGTATCGCTGTAAACGTACCGGTATGGCAGCCAGAAAACTGTATCCAGTGTAACCGTTGTGCATATGTCTGCCCACACGCAGCAATCCGTCCGGTAGCACTGACAGAAGAAGAAGCAGCAAACGCTCCAGAAGGAATGGCTACTCTTCCGATGACAGGTATGAAAGATTACAAATTCACCATGACTGTATCAGCTTATGACTGTACAGGATGTGGTTCCTGTGCAAATGTCTGCCCAGGCAAGAAAGGTGCAAAAGCCCTTGCTATGGAAAACATGGAAGCAAACGCAGGACTTCAGAAATTCTTCGATTATGGAAGAGAACTTCCGGTCAAAGAAGACGTTATTGCTAAATTCAAAGAAACAACTGTTAAGGGAAGCCAGTTCAAACAGCCTCTGCTTGAGTTCTCCGGAGCATGTGCAGGTTGTGGTGAAACACCTTATGCTAAACTGATCACACAGCTGTTCGGTGACAGAATGTACATTGCAAATGCTACAGGATGCTCCTCTATCTGGGGTAACTCTTCACCGTCCACACCATACACAACAAACGCTAAAGGACAGGGTCCTGCATGGGCTAACTCACTGTTCGAAGATAACGCTGAGTTTGGTTATGGTATGCTTCTTGCTCAGAGAGCTATCCGTGATGGCCTGAAAGCAAAAGTAGAAGCAGTTGTAGCTGATGGTAAAGATGAAGCAGTTAAAGAAGCTGGTCAGGAATGGCTGGATACATTCTCTGTTGGAGCAACTAACGGTGCAGCAACAGACAAACTTATCGCAGCTCTTGAAGCATGCGGATGTGATGCAGCAAAAGAAATCCTTGCTCAGAAAGATTATCTGTCCAAGAAATCCCAGTGGATCTTCGGTGGTGACGGATGGGCTTACGATATCGGATTCGGCGGTGTAGACCATGTTCTCGCAAGCGGACGTGACATCAACGTAATGGTATTCGATACAGAAGTTTACTCCAACACTGGCGGACAGTCTTCTAAATCTACACCTACAGGTGCAATCGCTCAGTTCGCAGCTGGCGGAAAAGAAACTAAGAAGAAAGATATGGCTTCCATCGCAATGAGCTATGGTTATGTATATGTAGCACAGATCTCTATGGGTGCTGACTTCAACCAGACTGTAAAAGCTATTGCAGAAGCAGAAGCTTATCCGGGACCGTCTCTGATCATTGCATACGCTCCATGTATCAACCATGGTATCAAGAAAGGTATGGCAAAAGCTCAGACAGAAGAAGAACTGGCAGTTAAGTGCGGATACTGGCACAACTTCCGCTTCAACCCGGCAGCAGACAAGAAATTTGCTCTGGATTCCAAGACACCAGATATGGAGAACTATATGGACTTCCTGAACGGCGAAGTTCGTTACAACTCTCTGCAGCGTCAGAATCCGGAAAAAGCAGCAAGACTGTTTGCTAAGAATGAATCTGAAGCAAAAGAAAGATATGCATATCTGAATAAACTCGTAGCTATGTACGGCGAAGAAGAATAATTCGGATTAACAGGCCGCGGTACTTTTTGTACCGCGGCTTTTTTAAGAGAGAATGACATGAAAAAAAGACTACAGAAAACAAAAAATACAGATTTTTATCTGATCTATACAATCGCTTTTCTGGTAATCTCAGCTTTTTTGATATCCAGATTTTATCTAAATGGAAAGTCACTTGTATGGAAACATGACGGTGTACCACAACATCTGAATTCACTGGCATATTATGGAGGATATCTGAGAAAGATTCTTCACACCCTGTTTGTGGAACACAAATTCAGTATTCCTATGTGGGATATGCATATAGGATATGGATCAGATATTCTTACTACACTGCATTATTATGTGATTGGAGATCCGTTGACATTACTTTCTGTGTTTGTAAAACCGGAACACACAGAAGCACTGTACGGATTTTTGATTTTTCTGCGTATTTATCTTGCTGGAATTACTTTCAGCATATACAGTTTTTATCACAGAAATTCCAGGCAGGCTACATTTATGGGGACTATGATTTACATATTTGCAGGCTGGACAATCTATGCTTCTATGAAACACCCGTATTTTGCCAATCCAATGATTTACCTGCCTCTGATTTTGATGGGAATTGACAAAATCTACAAAAAGGAAAAGCCATATGTTTATATATGGTCAGTGGCAATTGCAGGACTGTCGAATTTCTATTTTTTCTATATGATCGTTATTTTTATGGTACTGTATGCAGTGTTCCGTTTTTTTCAGGTCTTCCGGGACCATTCATTGAAAAATATAGGACACTGGCTGGGCGTATTTATTGTCTATTCTGTGATCGCATTACTGATTGCAGCAGTAATATTACTTCCCGTGTTGATTCCTGTGTTTGGAACGGAACGGTTCAATGCGTCTAACTATGTGCCGCTGTTTTATGACAAAATTTACTACGAAAAATATCTGGGATGTCTGATCGGAGAAAATATGATTCAGTGGGGTGTTGCGGGATATTCTGCAATATCTCTTGCAGGTGTATTTGTACTTTTTTCAAAAAGAAAAAAATACAGTACACTGAAGGCAGGATTTATTCTCCTGAATCTGTTTCTTCTGATTCCGTTTGCCGGACATGTCCTTAATGGATTTTCTTATGTATCAAACCGCTGGATATGGGCATATGGAATGATGATTTCATACATCTTTGTAAAAATATATCCTGATATATTTGCGCTTACGCTAAAAGAAAAACGAAGAATTTTTGTGATGCTTCTGGTGTACTGTGGACTTGTACTTCTCCCGGATGCTGCGAGAACATCGAGAAATATGATCGGAGTTCTAATTCTTACACTTTCTGTTTTTGTGATCCTGACTTACGGATCAGTATTTGTAAAGAAGAAAAATCTGACAGTCATGTTATCAGGACTTTTGCTTGCGGGAATTGTTTTTAATATTTATTATCAGTACTCCATGGAAAAAGATTATCTTTCAGAGTATGCAGAAAAAGGAGAAGCACTTGAAAAACTGGAAGCCGGAACAGATATTGCTGTTCTGGATACAGGAGATGAAACTGTATATCGATATGATCAGCTGGATTCGCTGACCTATGATAATTCATCCATGCAGATGGGAACTAATGGAACTTCCTATTATTTCAGTGTGGCAAGTGAATGTATCGGTAAATTTTTTGAGGAAGTATTTTTGAATGCTCCCAAAGAACACCGTTATGAAAATCTGGATGGAAGAACAATTCTGGACCGTCTGGCGGCAGTGAAATATTTTGTCGTAAGAGAAAAGGGAGCCGGATATCTTCCGTATGGATATTCAAAAAAAGCAGGAAAAGCAAAAAAAGATAACAAAAAATATCTGGCATATGAAAATGAACACAGTCTTCCGATAGGATATACTTATGATTCTTATATTCCGAGATCTGAATATGAAAAGATGTCTGCTGCGGAAAAACAACAGGCACTGCTTCAGGGAGTTGTACTTGAAGACAGTTCCCTTCCGGAGACGGAACCTGTTTTTAGTGACAGAGAAATCGCTTATAAGGTTTCAACTGGTGATGGCTGCCATATGAAAGATGGTAAAATAACTGTAACAAAGGAAAATGCTAAACTGAAACTTACGTTTCATGGTCTTCGTAACAGTGAAACTTATCTGATCACCGAAAATGTGGATTATGAAGCACTTTCTCCTCTTGAAATGGTAAGTGACAAAAAATGGAACAAAATGACGAAATATGAGCAGAATCAGCTTCTTTATGAAAACAGCAAATGGCGTTACTGGAAAGAAAGCCAGCAGGCTACGATCGATGTAAAAGGTTCTTTCCCCGAAAAAACTATTCGCATTTTTACAGATAAATACAATGCATACAGTGGAAAACATAATTTTATCTGCAATACGGGATATTCCGTAAATGGCAAAAGTTCAATTACGTTAACATTTGAGAATACAGGTGTATACACCCTGGATGATCTGGAAATTGTATGTCAGCCAATGAATAAAGTAGACAGTCAGACAGATAAGCTTGCAGAGGAAGCACTGACGGATGTACAGATGAAAACAAATGAGATCACCGGAAAAATATCTGTGTCTTCTCCGAAAGCTCTTCTGATCGCCCTCCCTTATAATGAAGGGTTTAAAGCTTATGTAGATGGCAGAGAAACAGAAGTTAAACAGGCAAATACCATGTATATGGCAATTGAACTGTCTGAGGGAAGTCATGAGATCAGACTTGTGTACTGTACGCCGTATCTGAAGGCAGGCCTTGGCTTGACTTGTGTTGGTATCCTGTGCTACAGTTGGGTAGTATTTATGAACAGAAAGGGAAAAAGAAAGAATAAATGAGTCTGTTATCAGTAGTAATTCCTGCTTTTAATGAAGATCAGATGATCAGTCGGATGTGTGATGAAGTGCGCAGAGTGCTGGAAGGAGCGGACATTTCCTATGAGCTTGTTTTTGTAAATGACGGATCAACAGATCGCACGGCAGAAGAAATTGCAAGCCAGGCTGCAAAAGACTCACGGGTGACGGGAGTTCAGTTTTCGAGAAATTTCGGAAAAGAGGCCGCAATTCTTGCAGGCCTGGCATATGCCACAGGAGATGCAGCAGCTGTTATGGACTGTGATCTTCAGCATCCGCCGGAAACACTTGTAAAAATGTACCGCAAATGGCAGGAAGGATTTCAGGTCGTAGAAGGAATCAAGAAAAACCGTGGTGAGGAGAGTATATTTCACAGGGAAAGTGCAGGTTTTTTTTACAGAATCATGTCCGGTATCATGAAAGTAGATATGGAGAATACGTCTGATTTTAAAATGCTGGACAGGCAGGTGGTAAAGACAGTTCTGTCTATGCCTGAGCAGAAGCTTTTTTTCAGGGCGATATCTTCCTGGGTGGGATATCGGACGACAACTGTTGAATTTGAAGTTCATGAACGGGCTGCCGGCATGTCAAAGTGGACGGTAGGTTCTCTTTTCCGGTATGCTTTTACAAATATTGTATCATTTACAACAATTCCGCTGCAGTTTATCAGTATAGCAGGGGGAATCTGTTTTGTGGGTTCACTGGTCCTGATTCTTTATTCACTTGTACAGTATTTCCGCGGACATGCAGTAGAGGGATATACAACGACGATCCTTGTGATGCTTCTCATAGGAAGCGCTATAATGCTGAGCCTTGGTATAATCGGATTTTATATAGCGAGGATTTATGAAGAAGTCCGACGAAGGCCGAGATATATTGTTTCCGGGATCATAAAGGGAAATGCAGGAGAAACAAACGATAAAAAATAACAGGAGAAAAAAATGAAACCGATTAAATTTTTGATTCAGCTTTTCTGGAAATGTTACAATAATGATATTCTCAGATATATTTTCTGGGGAGGATGTACCACACTGGTAAATCTGATCTGTTTTTACGGCCTGAGAAAAGCAGGACTTGATCTTACTGTTGCAAATATTATTTCAATCATTGTCGCAATTATTTTTGCGTATGTGGTAAACTCAAAATTTGTATTTGAAGATAAATGTGAGACACTGAAAGATCATATTCAACCGTTCTGCAAATTTGTGAGCGCCCGTCTTGTTACCATGGTAGTAGAAGTTGGCGGTGTATGGCTTCTGGTCGAAAAAGCCGGACTTGCAGATATGGCAGGAAAATTTATCACACAGTTTATTGTGCTTGCGCTGAATTATATTTTCAGTAAGTTTTTTATATTTACAACAGGAAAATAAAAAGGTAGGAAAAAGAAATGACACTGGAAGAAACACTTAAGAAAATAAAAGCACTGGATGAAAGTGCAATGAAGAATGCCTCAAAACGCTGGGACAGCATTGCAAAACCGCTTCACTCACTTGGGAAAATGGAAGATATGGTGACTCAGATCGCCGGAATTGAGGGAACAGCAGATGTTTCCATCGGAAAACGTGCTCTGGTGGCAATGTGTGCGGATAACGGAGTGGTAGAAGAAGGGGTAACCCAGACAGGACAGGAAGTTACGGCAATTGTTGCCAGAAACTTTCTGAAAGGAGATACGTCAGCCTGTGTTATGTGCAGGCAGTGTCATACAGATGTATTTCCGGTGGATGTGGGAATGGTTGTGGATACAGAAGTTCCTACAGATCTGAAGGTCGCTATGGGAACACGTAATATGACAAAAGGACCTGCAATGACAAAAGAAGAGGCGGTAAAAGGCCTGGAAGCAGGTATTGAGATGGTTGTAAGGCTGAAAGAAAAAGGTTACAACCTGCTTGCAACCGGCGAGATGGGCATCGGTAATACTACAACAAGCAGTGCTGTGGCATCTGTTCTTCTTGATGAACCTGTAGAAAAAATGACCGGCCGTGGTGCAGGGCTTTCAAGTGAAGGCCTGCTCCGCAAAATTGAAGCCATCCACAGGGCAATTGAAATTAACCGGCCGGATCCAAAAGATCCGGTAGATGTGCTGGCAAAAGTAGGTGGACTTGATATTGCGGGAATGGCTGGCGTCTTTCTCGGAGGAGCGGCTCTTGGTGTTCCGGTTGTGATCGATGGATTTATTTCCTGCGTTTCTGCGTTGATCGCAATGAGGATCTGTCCACAGGCTGGAGATTATATGATCGCCTCACATGTATCGAAGGAACCGGCGGCAAAACTGATTCTTGAAGCTCTGGGAAAAGAAGCGGTGATCCATGGTGATATGTGTCTTGGAGAAGGCAGTGGCGCAGTGTCACTTTTCCCTTATCTTGATATGGGAATGGCAGTTTACAACACTATGAGTACTTTTGAGGATATTCATGTAGATCAGTATGAGGAGCTGAAATAAATATGATGATTCTTGTAACCGGAGGCAGCGGCAGTGGAAAATCAGCATTTGCAGAGGACTGTGTACTGGCTCTTGGTGAGAAAAAAAGAATTTATATTGCAACCATGTTTCCTTTTGATGAAGAAAGCAAAAAGCGCGTGGCACGCCACAGGAATATGAGGAGCGGCAAAGGATTTGAGACTGTAGAGTGTTATACAGGCCTGAAAAATGTAAAGGTTCCGGAACAAAGCACTGTATTGCTGGAATGCATGTCCAATCTGACTGCGAACGAAATGTTCCAGAAAAATGGCGCAGGAGAAAATACTGTTGAGGCAGTTATAGAGGGAATCGGAAGTCTTTGCAGGCAGGCAGGAGATATTGTGATTGTCACAAATGAGATTTTTTCGGAAGCGGCAGTGTATGAAGGGGAAACAGAGACTTATCAGAAGTATCTCGGGCTGATCAACCAGAAACTTGCCAGGCTGGCAGATCAGGTTGTGGAAGTGGTATATGGTATTCCGGTGTATCACAAACAGGAACTTCCCCTGTTGGATTTCAGTGAAATACATAAGATAAGAGAGGAACTTTCATGAAAAGTTTATGGAACAGTTTTAAGATCGCATTTGCCATGTTTTCCAAAATTCCGATGCCCCAGGCTGACTGGAGTAAAGAAAATATGAAATATATGTTCTGCTTTTTTCCATTTATCGGAGCTGTGATCGGAGCGTTTTCTCTTCTGGCTGCAAAAACCGGCTGGTATTTTGGAATTGGAAACGGATTTCTTACAGTAATCCTTGTGCTTATCCCTGTCGTGATAACAGGTGGGATTCACGTAGATGGTCTTCTGGATACTTCAGATGCGTTAAGTTCCTGGCGTGACCGTGAAAAACGCCTGGAAATACTGAAAGATTCTCATGCAGGTGCATTTGCGGTGATCACAGCCTGTGTGTATTTTATGGCTTTTTACGGTGGTTACAGTCAGATAAACGATAACTGGAAGGCACTTTGCATTATGGCACTCGGGTTCTGTGTTTCACGGTGTCTGTCAGGACTGGGAGTATTAAGCCTTCCGAAGGCAAATGCCTCCGGTACAGTGGCAGAGTTTTCACGTAAAGCAGAAGACCGCCCTGTGAGGATCACACTTATAATTTATCTGATCTTTCTTCTGGCAGCAGATGTGTATATACAGCCGATATGGGGTATTTCGGCATTTATAACAGCGATTTTGGTGTTTGTTTTTTACAGATATAAGGCAATGAAGTATTTTGGAGGAACAACCGGAGATCTTGCAGGATATTTTCTCTGCCTCTGTGAAGTATGGTCAGTGCTGATACTGGCAGTTGTTACAGTTGTTTTTCCGTAACTGATGGGAGAAGATTTAATTATGAAAATGATCATTGGAGGAGCTTTCCAGGGCAAAAAAGAACTGGCAGAAGCAGAATATCCGGATATTACATGGGTCAGGGGTGAAGAAGCTGACCTGGAAACGCTTTTAAGAGCAGAGGGAGTTCTGGGATTTCATGAATTTATCCGTAAAGAACTGAAAGAAGGCCGTGAAGTCGGTGATCTCGCCGGAAAATTAATCCGGAATAATCCAGAAATAATTCTTGTGTCTGATGAGGTTGGATATGGCGTAGTTCCAATTGATGCCTTTGACCGCAGGTACAGGGAAGCAGTGGGAAGGGTTTGCACAGAGCTGGCGGATTTTTCGGAAAAAGTAACAAGAGTTGTATGTGGAATCGGGACGGTGATCAAAAATGCTTAAAATCTGGCTGATACGGCACGGAATGACAGAAGGAAATCTTAAAAAACGATATATCGGAGTGACAGATGAGCCGCTTTGCCCGCAGGGAAAGGCTTTTCTTCAGACACTGGTTTATCCGGAACCTGAGATGGTTTTTGCAAGTCCGCTGCGAAGATGTGTGGAGACTGCGGAGATCCTTTTTCCGGATTTTGAAGCAGATATAATAAAAGAACTTTCGGAGTGCGATTTCGGAGAATTTGAAAACAGAAATTATCTGGAACTCGCTGACAATCCTCATTATCAGGAATGGGTGGACAGCAATGGAACACTGCCGTTTCCGGGAGGGGAGAGCCGTGAGCAGTGCAGGGACAGGAATCTGGGTGGATTCCACAGGGTGCTCACAAAATGTCTGGAAACAGGAATACATGAAGCTGCCCTGGTTGTACATGGCGGTACGATCATGAACGTACTGGAAGCTTATGGGGAATCGGCACGCAGCTTTTATGAGTGGCATGTGGGAAATGGCAGAGGATATCTTGTGGAAACGGAACCGGCCGACTGGAAGGACAGTACAGGAAGACTGAAAGTATTGAAAACATTATAAAAGTAAGTTATAATAACAGAAGCAACGGAGCTGAGAATGTTCTGTTGCTATTTTTTTGCAAAAGAATACAAAAATTTTTAGAAAAGAAAAAAGATTTTGTATTATAAGGTTGAAATAGCCAGAGAAGTATGATACATTAATAGTATAAAATTCCTAAAAAAGTTGGCGTATTTGTTTTAACATTGGGAAAAATTTACAAGACAGGGAGGGCTTCAGATGCTGGTTGTAGGAAACGGAAGGTTAATTACAAGGGATTCAGCCAATACATATATTGAGAACGGAGCTGTAGTGATCAATGGTAATGTCATAGAGACAACAGGAACTACGGAAGAAATAAGACGTATGTATCCGGATGCAGAATATATAGATGCAGCCGGTGGTGTTATTATGCCGGCGTTTATTAATACACATGAACATATTTACAGTGCTTTTGCAAGAGGGCTGAATGTTAACGGATATAATCCTGAAGGTTTTCTGGATATTCTGGAGGGTATGTGGTGGAATATAGACAGGCATCTGACTCTGGAACAAACAAAACTTTCTGCATATGCCACCTATATTGACTCTATCAAAAACGGTGTGACCACTGTATTCGACCATCATGCAAGCTTTGGACATATCAGAGGATCTCTGAATGCGATAGAGGAAGCTGCGAAAGATCTGGGTATCCGGACATGTCTCTGCTATGAGATCTCAGACAGGGACGGAATGGAGAAATCACGTGAGTCTGTGATGGAAAATGTGGATTTTATCAGACATGTTCAGAAAGAGAATAATGACATGATCGCTGCAATGATGGGAATGCATGCTTCTTTTACCATTTCAGATGAAACAATGGAACTCTGTAATGAACTGAAACCTGAGGGTGTGGGATACCATATCCATGTTGCAGAAGGGATTTATGATCTTCATCAGTGTCTGAAAGAACATGGCAAACGAATCGTGGACCGTCTTTATGACTGGAATATACTTGGTCCGAAGACTCTTCTCGGTCACTGCATTTATGTGAATGAACATGAAATGGATCTGATAAAAGAAACAGATACCATGGTTGTACATAATCCTGAGTCAAATATGGGAAATGCCTGTGGCTGTCCGCCTACCATGGAAATCGTGCATAAAGGAATTGTGACAGGACTTGGAACAGACGGATATACCCATGACATGATGGAATCATGGAAAGTGGCAAATATCCTTCACAAACATCATCTCTGTGATCCAAAAGCAGCATGGAGTGAAGTACCGCAGATGCTTTTTGAGGGTAACAGAGAAATTGCAGGCAGATATTTCTGGAGCAGACCGGGAAGCCTGGAAAAAGGCAGTGCCGCAGATGTGATCATTGTAGATTATGATCCGCTGACACCGATGAATGAAAGTAATTTTAACAGCCATCTGCTGTTTGGTGTGAATGGAAGTATGGTAAGGACTACAATCTGTAACGGAAAGGTACTTATGAAAAACAGAGAACTCTGCGTATGTGATGAGGAAAAAATCATGGCCGAGTGCAGACAGGCGGCAGGAAAACTGGCAGAGAGTATCAACGGATAAACATCCAGGATCAGAAGGAGGAAGAAAATATGAGTGATATTATGAAAAGTATTCCGTTTGGACAGCTGATGGAATGGATACTTGAAGAACATAAAAAAACAGGACAGATATTTGGAATCCAGAAAGCCTATGTGGCAGACCCGGACAGAACCGTGGAAATTTTCGGAAGAAAACTGGAGACACCTGTGGGACCGGCAGCAGGCCCGCATACACAGCTGGCACAGAATCTTGCAGCGGCATATTATGCAGGCGGACGTTTCTTTGAACTGAAGACAGTACAGAAAATGGACGGACCGGAACTTTCCGCATGTGTTCCGAAACCCTGCATTGTGGCAGAAGATGAAGCATATAACTGCGAATGGTCAACAGAACTTTATGTTCCGCAGGCGATGGAAGAATACATAAAAGCTTGGATGGCCATTCATGTGATCGCAAAGGAATTCGGTCTTGGAAGCCCGGACGGATTTCAGTTCAATATGTCCTGCGGATATAATCTGGAAGGCATTCAGGATCCCAAAATTGACGCATTTATCGAAGGAATGAAAGATGCAAAAGACACTGAAATATTTAAGGAATGCAGAACCTGGCTTCTGGAACATGTGGAGCTTTTTGAGCATGTGACCAAAGAAGATATTGAGGCAATTCCTTCAGAGGTGTGCAACTCCATCACGCTTTCAACCATGCACGGATGTCCTCCACAGGAAATCGAAAATATTGTCATGTACCTTCTTAAAGAAAAACATATCAATACTTATGTGAAATGTAATCCGACACTTCTTGGATATGAGTTTGTAAGAAAAGCTATGGACGGGCTGGGATATGATTACATGGCATTTACTGATTTTCATTTTAAAGATGATCTTCAGTATGAAGATGCAGTGCCTATGCTGAAACGCCTTATGGCTGCAGCTGAACAGGAAGGACTTGCATTCGGCGTGAAACTTACAAATACTTTCCCTGTAGATATTAAGAGACAGGAGCTGCCCGGAGAAGAAATGTACATGTCAGGCAAGGCGCTTTTCCCGCTTTCCATTTCTGTTGCGGCACGGCTGTCGGAATCTTTCGGCGGAAAACTTCCAATGTCTTTCTCTGGCGGAGCCGATCAGAAAAATATCACTGAGATCGTGGAAACTGGAATCTGGCCTGTGACAGTGGCGACAGTTCTTCTGAAACCGGGCGGATATAAATGGCTGACAAAAATTGCAGAAAAAACAGAAGAGTGCAATATCAGTAAACCGGGTGAAGTTATAGCTGAAAAGGTCCGTGAACTTGCAGAAAAATCTCTGACAGATGTTCATTACCAGAAGAGTCAGAAAAAGACAGCAGGAAAAAGAACTGAAGAAAAATCACCTCTTCTTGACTGTCTGAAAAAGAAAGATGCTATAGAGAAAAAAGAATTTACAGCACATAAACGTGTCTGCGGAAACTGTGTGGATGTATGTCCAAACCGTTCCAATGTACTGATCGAGGTTCCGTCGATGGAACTTCTCCAGGTACTTCATGTGGATTATATGTGTAATGAATGTGGAAACTGTCATTCTTTCTGTCAGTATGCAGGAGCACCATATAAAGATAAGTTTACTTTGTTTGCGTCAGAAGAGGACATGAACAACAGTACAAATAATGGTTTCGCTGTTCTTGACAGAGAAGCAAAAGAAATCAGGATACGTATTGATAAAAAAGAAGAAACTGTAAAAGCAGATCAGCCGTCCGGAATTCTTACAGAGGGACTGTCTGAGTTCATCTGCACAGTGATCAATGATTATGCTTACCTCCTGATGTAAGCTGGAAAAGGAGAATCCATCATGGCAACATTTATGGTAAACGGACAGACTGTTGAAACTTCCGTAAATCAGAAACTCTTAAGGTTTCTTCGGGATGAACTTCACCTGACTTCTGTTAAGGATGGATGCAGTGAGGGTGCATGTGGAGCCTGTACGGTGATCATCGACGGGATGACCTGTAAGGCCTGTGTTCCTGATACTGATTCACTGGAAGGGAAAAATATAATAACAGTAGAAGGGCTGTCTGAATGGGAAAGACAGGTATATACTTACGCATATGGGAAAGCAGGTGCAGTTCAGTGTGGATTCTGTATTCCGGGAATGGTAATGTGTACCAAGGCACTTCTGGATATAAACAGAACGCCTTCTGATGAGGAGATCAGGTATGCGCTTCGAAATAATTACTGCCGTTGTACCGGTTATGTAAAAATCATGGATGCAGTACGTCTGGCTGCAGCCATTCTGGAAAAAGGAGTACTTCCGGATGATGGAGATCCTTCCTGGACACTTGGAAGCAGAGTATCAAGGGTAGATGTAGAAGAGAAAGTGCTTGGAACAGGAAAATATCCGGATGATTTTTATCTGGAGGGGATGCTTTACGGAACGGCACTCAGAAGTAAATATCCGCGGGCGAGAGTTCTGTCAGTAGATACTTCGGCGGCAAAGGCACTTCCGGGAGTAGAAGCTGTCGTGACAGCTGAGGATATACCAGGAGAAAACAAAATAGGTCATCTGAAGCATGATCAGTATACACTGATTCCTGTGGGCGGACTTGTTCATTATCTGGGAGATGCGATAGCGCTTGTGGCAGCCAGAGACAGAGCAACAGCAGAAAAGGCAAAGAAACTGATCAGAGTAGAATATGAAGTACTGCCCCATATACATACAATAGAGGAAGCGGCAGCTCCGGATGCGCCAAAAGTATTTGACGAAGAAGAGAACAATATCTGTGCCCATAAACATATCAGCAGAGGAAATGCGGATGACGCGATCAGAAATTCCAAATATGTGATTTCACATTATTTTGAGACACCATGGACAGAACATGCATTTCTTGAACCGGAATGTGCAGTGGCTTTTTATGATGAGGATGGAGATGTATTTATTTATTCTACAGACCAGTCTGCACATCAGACACTTCATGAGTGTTCTCTGCTTCTCGGGACAGACAGGGTAAAGGTCCAGAATGCTCTGGTGGGAGGCGGCTTCGGCGGTAAAGAAGATATGACCGTACAGCATCTGGCTGCGCTGCTTACCTATGTGACGAAGAAACCGGTAAAAGTGAAACTTACAAGACAGGAGTCGATTCTGGTGCATCCGAAACGTCATCCGTTTTATATGAATATGACAATGGGCTGTGATGAAAACGGAAATATCATGGGGGTAAAAGCTTCCGTAAAATCAGATACAGGAGCGTTTGCGTCCCTTGGCGGTCCGGTGCTGGAACGTGCCTGCACACATGCGGCAGGCCCCTATCATTATGAGAATTTCGAGATTGAAGGAACCGCATATTATACAAACAATCCACCGGCAGGGGCTTTCAGGGGCTTTGGGGTTACCCAGACCTGTTTTGCAACAGAAACACTTCTGAATATGATGGCAGATAAAGTCGGGATAACACCATGGGAGATCAGGTACCGTAATGCCATTCGCCCGGGCGAGACTCTTCCAAACGGTCAGATCGTTGATAATTCCACAGGACTTGTGGAGACACTGGAAGCTGTAAAAGAAGACTATGATAAAGCACTTGCAGAGGGTAAACCTGTGGGCATTGGCTGTGCCATGAAAAATGCAGGTGTCGGTGTAGGAATTCCAGACACAGGTCGTGTGAAACTGATCGTGGAAGACGATGAAAAACTTCATATTTATACCGGTGCTTCCTGTATCGGCCAGGGACTCGGAACAGTTCTTGTCCAGATGATAGTCACAAATACTGATCTTTCACACGAAGATATCGTATATGAGAGAAGCAATACCTGGATTTCACCGGATTCAGGAACTACTTCAGGATCCAGGCAGACTCTGGTAACAGGAGAAGCATGCCGCAGGGCCTGTGAGAAACTGATGGAAGACAGGAGAGCAGGGAAATCCCTGAAAGATATGAAGGGAATTGTATATTATGGAGAATATCTGGCAAAAACGGATCCGCTTGGTGCAAATGTACCGAATCCTGTTTCACATGTGGCCTATGGTTACGCCACACAGATGTGCATTCTGGATCCAAAAACAGGTAAACTTGAAAAAATGGTTGCTGCACATGACGTGGGAAAAGCAGTAAATCCGTTATCCTGTGAGGGACAGATTGAGGGTGGAGTAGTGATGTCTATGGGCTTTGCGCTCCAGGAACAGTATCCTATCGATGAAAACTGCCGGCCAATCGAAAAATACGGATCTCTTGGACTGTTCCGTGCACATGAGGTTCCGGAGATCAAAGCAATTGTCATTGACAAGCCAGGGCTGAATGTGGCATGTGGTGCAATCGGAATCGGGGAGATTACCTCCATTCCTACAGCACCGGCGATTGCGGATGCATATTGCAGATATGACGGAGTACGCAGATACAGTCTGCCTCTTAGTGGAACTCCCTATGAAAGGAAGCATTAGTATGGCAAAAAAGAAAAAATTTCCATACAGGGCAGCAGTTGTTGCCTGCAATGGTGGATGCCGGGCAGCAGAAGGCGCAAATGCCTGTAAAGACGGCTGTATTGGTTGTGGAGCCTGCGTGGAAAAATGTAAATTTGATGCTGTTTTTATAAATGAATATGGTGTTGCTCAGGTGGACGAAGAAAAGTGTATTGCGTGTGGAGCCTGTACACGTGTGTGTCCGCAGAAGGTGATACATATCCACGAGTGCGCAAATTATATTGTGGTGAAATGTTCCAACAGACAGAAAGGACAGGCTGCAAAAAAACAGTGTGAAGTAAGCTGTATCGGATGTGGAATCTGTGAGAAAACATGTACAGCGGGCGCCATAAAAGTAGAGGATAACTGTGCAGTGATCGATGAAAAATACTGTCTCAGCTGTGGAATGTGTGCAGTGAAATGTCCACGACATGTGATACACGATCTCAGGGGACTTCTGACGCCGGAAAAATAGTAATGATTGTTGCGAATGAAACGTTCGGTGATGATATTATTACTGTTCACTCCGTTCGCAGTAACATATTATTTATACAATTTTAAAGTGACAATAAAATATTGCAAACCATCTATGAAATATGATAGAATGTTGTTAACAATTATTGAGAACAACTGAATAGCTGCTGATTTTCAGTGGTAAAAATAGCATGGTTCGGAGCCGGACGTCAGTTCAGAGGGGAACAGGAAGTTTCTTGGAATTGGTCCGGCTTTTTTTTTACTTTATTGAAAATTACTCCGTAATGTTCCAATAAATATAAAATTAAAAGAAAGGGTGAGAGATTATGACAGGCAAAAGTATTCCGCGTGTGGATGCTTATGAAAAAGTAACGGGAAGGGCAAAATTTACAGATGATATTGCCCCGGCGGGCTGTCTTGTGGCAAAAATCCTTCATTCAACCATCGGAAATGGAATCGTCACATCCATTGATACAAGCGCAGCAGAAGCTCTGGATGGTGTTGTAAAAGTTGTCACATTTAAAGATGTACCGGATCACTGTTATCCGACTCCGGGGCATCCCTGGTCAGTGGAACTGGCACACCAGGATGTGGCAGACAGAAATATTCTTACAGGCCGCATACGTTATTATGGAGATGACATAGCAGCAGTTGTTGCAGAAGATGAGGTGACAGCTGCAAGAGCACTGAGATTGATTAAAGTAGAATATGAAGAATATCCGGTAGAGACCAATCCACGGAAATCCATGTACGGTTCACATCCGCCGATCCATTTTGACAAGAAAGATAATGTACTGGTACGTTCTAACTATTTTATCGGAAATGTGGATGAAGCTCTTGAAAAATCAGATTTTGTGGTAAAGGGCACTTACAAAACGCCTATGGTTCAGCACTGCCATATCGAGAATCCGATTTCCTATGCCTATATGGAAAAAGGACGTATTGTAGTTGTTGCATCTACCCAGATTCCACATATCATGCGTCGTGTCATAGGCCAGGCACTGGGGATTCCGTGGGGCAGGATCCGTGTGATCAAACCGTATGTAGGCGGCGGATTTGGAAATAAACAGGATGTCCTTTATGAGCCGCTGAATGCTTTTCTCACCATGCAGGTGGGCGGACGCCCGGTGAAACTTGATGTTTCCAGAGAGGAAACCTTCCGGAATACCAGAACACGACACTCAATAGAATATGACCTGACAGCAGGTGTTGATAAAGAAGGCCATCTTCTTGCAAAAGATATGAAAGAGTACTCAAACCAGGGGGCGTATGCTTCCCATGGTCATGCAATAGCTGCCAACGGTCTGACTTCCTGGCGTCTCCAGTATGCATGTCCGAATATACGTGGCGAGGCATATACAATTTATACTAATACACCTGTAGGCGGTGCAATGCGCGGCTATGGAATTCCGCAGGTATGTTTTGCAATAGAGTGCTTTATGGATGATATTGCATATCAGCTTAAGATGGATCCGTTGGAGTTCCGCAGAAAAAATCTCATTAAAGGTTATTATGAAGATAAATATCTGAAACCGATCGCTGCCAACACCAATGGGATTTTTGAGTGTCTGCAAAAAGGCGCCGAATATATTCACTGGGATGAAAAGCGTAAAGAATATGCAAATCAGACCGGAAATCTCCGGAGAGGTGTCGGATTGTCACTGTTTTCCTACAAAACAGGTGTATGGCCGATCTCTCTGGAAATTGCAGGTGCCAGAATGTCCCTTAACCAGGATGGCAGTGTGCAGCTCCAGGTAGGTGCAACGGAGATCGGACAGGGTGCAGATACGGTATTTACCCAGATGGCAGCAGAAACCCTTCATATGGATCCTGAACAGATACATATTGTCAGTTTCCAGGATACAGACGTGACACCTTTTGATACAGGGGCCTATGCTTCCAGACAGTCTTTTGTGACAGGAACGGCAATAAAAGAGTGTGCAGAGCAGCTTTATGATAAAATTCTTGCCTATGCAAAAACACTTCTTCCTGAAATCGACACAAGAGATCTGACTCTTGAAAATGGCTGGATCTGTGCGGCAGGAGAACCGGCACTTGCACTGGAGGCACTTGCACAGGAATGTTATTACAGCCTTACAAATTCTTCTGTTATCACAGCAGAAGTGTCCAGACAGGTGAAGAAAAATACTATAGCTACAGGCTGCTGTTTCGCAGAAGTAGAAGTAGATATATCCCTTGGAAAAATAAAAGTACTCCATATCATAAATGTTCATGACAGTGGCAGACTTCTGAATCCACAGCTGGCAGAGATGCAGGTTCACGGAGGCATGTCCATGGGTATGGGATATGGCCTGAGTGAACAGATGATCCTTGATAAGAAGACAGGAAGACTTCTGAATGGTAACCTCCTGGATTACAAGCTTATGACTGCACTTGATACGCCGGATATCAAAGCTGATTTTGTGCAGCTGGATGATCCGATGGGCCCATATGGTAATAAGGCTCTGGGTGAACCGCCGGCAATTCCGAGCGCACCTGCAATACGAAATGCTGTGCTTCATGCAACAGGTGTGGCATTCCACGAAAATCCCCTGACACCGCAGAGACTGATTGACGGATTTAAAGAAGCGGGTCTGATCTGAAGGAGGAAGAGCCATGTACGATATTGAAAATTATTATAATGCAAAAACAACTGATGAGGCATCTGCTCTTCTGAAAGAGCATCCGGGTGCGAGAATTATTTCTGGAGGAAGCGATGTACTTATAAAAATCAGAGAAGGTAAAATGGCAGGGACATCTCTTGTGTGTATCCGGGATATTGAAGAAATGAAAGGCATCACAGTAAAAGAAAACGGAGATATCTGGATCGGTGCGGGAACTGTTTTTTCGCATATTACCAGAGATCCTGTTATACAGGAGAGAATACCTGTACTTGGTGAAGCTGTTGACCAGGTAGGCGGACCACAGGTGCGAAATATCGGGACCATTGGCGGGAATATCTGCAATGGAGCAGTCAGTGCGGACAGCGTACCGACGGTTTTTTCATACAATGCAAAACTTCGTATAGTAAATACAGGTAAAGAGCGTTTTGTTCCAATCAGAGAGTTTTATCTTGGTCCCGGAAAAGTAAAACTCGAACAGGGAGATGTGATGACTCATATTATTATCCCTTCAGAAGAATACCAGGGATATCAGGGACATTACATTAAATATTCCATGCGAAGAGCTATGGATATTGCTACTTTAAGCTGTTCAGTGGTAAGTAAGATAAAAGATGATATTCTTGAAGATGTGAGGATCACTTTTGGCGTTGCTGCTCCTGTGCCGTGGAGATGTACGGAGACAGAAGAACTGTTGAAAGGCCGTAAGATTACAAAAGAACTTTATCAGGAACTGGAAAACAGTATCCGCAGTGAGATCAATCCAAGAGATTCATGGCGTGCTTCAAAGGCATTTCGTATTCAGATCGCAGGTGAAATTGCAAAAAGGGCATTGTACCGTACAGCAGTTCTTGTAGGAATGCCGGAGGAACCATCGTTTGATTTTGCTGAAGAGTTTGGGGAGGTGTGACAGGGCATGAAAAAACAGATGCAGCTTGTACAATGTGTTGTAAATGGTAAAGAAGTTGCCGAATATGTTGATGTCAGAGAATCGCTTCTGGATATGCTCAGGAACCGGCTTGGCCTGACTTCCGTGAAAAAAGGCTGCGAAGTAGGAGAATGCGGAGCATGTACGGTTATCATAGATGGAGAGACTGTAGATTCCTGCATATACCTTGCAGTGTGGGCAGAAGGCAAAAATATCCGCACACTGGAAGGGCTGGAAAAGAACGGAGAGCTTACCAGAATCCAGGAGGCTTTTATTGAAGAAGGCGCAATTCAGTGCGGGTTCTGTACACCTGGATTTGTAATGTCTGCAACTGTACTTCTGGAACGTGGGGAAAAACTTTCGAGAGAAGCAATAAAGAAGCAGATGTCCGGAAATCTCTGCAGATGTACAGGTTATCAGAATATTATCAATGCAGTGGAAAAGGTAAATAATGAAAATCAACAGAAAGGAACTGCCGGAGAATGAAAAAACAGAATACCAGACTTATTGTCAGAGGCGGCGGTGACCTTGCAAGCGGAGTGATACACCGTCTGTACCGTTCAGGCTATCATGTACTGATACTGGAAGGCAGAAAACCCAGTGCTATCAGAAGGAGAGTAGCTTTCTGTGAGGCGGTCTATGACGGTGAAGCTGCTGTAGAAGGTGTTGTGAGTCAGCTGATCAGTGATATGGCCAGTTGTGAGGAAGTATGGAAAGCCGGCAAAATCCCGATAATGACAGATGAATCAGGTGAAACTATAAAGAAAATGAAACCGGATGCAGTGATCGACGCTATCCTTGCAAAAAAAAATCTGGGAACCACAAAAGATATGGCACCGCTTACCATAGGACTTGGACCTGGATTCGAAGCCGGTAAAGATGTGGATTACGTAGTGGAAACGCAGAGAGGTCATAATCTCGGGAGAATTATTACAAAAGGTCCGGCAGCGCCGAATACTGGAATTCCGGGAATTATTGCAGGTTATGGAAAAGAGAGAGTCATACATTCGCCGGCAGCCGGCGTGATCCATAATCTTTCACAGATCGCAGATCTGGTGGAAAAAGGCCAGGTGATCGCAATGGTTGGGGAAACTCCTGTATACGCATCTCTTACAGGTGTGCTGCGGGGAATCATAAAAGAAGGTTATGAAGTGCCAAAGGGAATGAAAATTGCGGACATTGATCCTCGTAAAGAGCAGAAAAAGAACTGTGATACGATTTCTGACAAGGCGCGGTGTATAGCAGGAAGTGTCCTGGAAATCCTTCTTGCAGAAGGAGTACTCCCCTGATGAAAAATATCAGATTTACAGAACTTCTGAACATAGATCCGCAGAAACATAAGAAAATAGCTGTTGTGGGCGGCGGCGGAAAGACCAGCCTGATCTTCCGGCTGACAGAAGAACTGAAAGAGTCAGGGAAAAAAGTGATCGTAACGACTACGACCCATATGGCCAGTGAGCCGGACCGGCCTTATGCAGAGGCAGGAGACTGGGAGAAACTTAAGTTTAATATAGATAACTTTGGCTATACGGTGACGGCAGTGGTGGATGCACAGAAGGGAAAAACTGCCGCACCTCCGCAGAAAATTCTGGATAAGCTTCAGGAAAACTGTGATGTACTTCTTATAGAAGCAGATGGGGCAAAACGTCTCCCCTTAAAAGTCCCGGAAACATGGGAACCAGTGATACCGGATTGGACAGATCTGGTAATTGGCGTCATGGGACTGGACAGTCTGGGAAGGTCAATACAGGAAACTGCACACAGGCCGTGGAATGTGGCGGCTTTTCTGGGAAAAAGAGAAGAGGATTTTGTTGAACCGGATGATCTGATGAAGATTGCAGTTTCTGAAGCGGGACTCCGGAAAAATGTAAACAAAAGAGATTACAGAGTATATTTTAACAAACTGGATGCGCTGAAAAATCCGCAGACAGCAGAAGAACTCTGCAGGGAGCTTAAGATACAGGGGATATATGCAGTATTTGGACAGCTGAAATGAAAGCGGACAGTTAAGAGTAACAGACGAGGATTTATGATGAAAACAGTATTGATTATGCTGGCGGCTGGAAACAGCCGCCGCTTTGGTTCTAATAAACTGCTCTATGAAATAGAAGGAAAGCCTATGTATCTTCATGTTCTGGAACAGCTGAAACAGGTACAGAAAAAGATTCCGGACAGCGGGATAATTGTAGTGACTCAGTATCAGGAAATAAAAGAAACAGCACAAAAATATGGTGCAAAAGTATATATAAACCCTGAGCCGGAGAGAGGAATATCATCATCACTTAAGATAGGACTTGAGGCGGCACGCAGCGCAGAGTACTGCCTGTTTGCAGTGGCGGATCAGCCGTGGATCACAGCAGGGACGATTCTTGCCCTGATAGATACTTACAAAAAATCCGGCAGAGGGATGGCTGCAGTAAAGAGGGGCGGTATGATTGGAAATCCCTGTATATTTTCGCAAAAATATTATCCTGAACTTAAGGCACTTACAGGAGATACAGGCGGCAAAAAGATCATAAAAAAACATCCTGAAGATGTGGCATTCTGTGAAACAGAAAATGCCATAGAACTTCAGGACGTTGATGTCAGAGAATCGCTCCTGCCACAAGCATGACCAGTGGGATCGTGATCATGGATAAAACTGTGGTAAAAGAAAAAATTTCAGAACTGTATCTGTAATTACGATTGAAACGGATACACATCATGGTGATCGTTGTTGCTGTAGGACAGGCTGCAGCAATGATGATCGTGTATGCGACCATTTCCGGAAAATTGAGAAATCTGACCATGAGGATTGCTGCAAAAGGAACAAGAAAAAGCTTGATAAGAGCAACCCAGTAAAAATGCAGATTGGTAAATAATTTCCGGATATCAGACTGTGCAACGGAAAAACCGGCAACAGCCATTGCAAGTGGTGTATTGGTAGCTGCAATATAGTCCATGGAATCCATAATTACAGAAGGAATATGGATCTGTGTAAAAAACAGAAAAATCGCTACAAAAGCACCAAGTACCATAGGAGCCATAAGTCCTTCTTTTATATGTCTGGCTTCAAATTTGCCCTTAATGAGGGAAAGACCGTGAGTCCAGGAAAGTATATTGAAGACAGTCATAAATGCTGTCAGGTAAAATACACCCTCACTTCCAAGTACACTGTTGATCAGAGGTATGCCGATAAAACCACAGTTGGAATATGCAGCAGCATACCGGTCCAGTGTATATTCGGGATTTCCATCAGGACGGATCAGGACTCCGGAAATAATAAATGCCAGAATATGTGCGATAACAGCAGCTACAAGAGAAAGAAGCAGACCTTTTGCAAGGCGGGAATCAAAATCTACCTGGTAAACACTTATGATCAGGCAGGGATTGACGATCATAAGGAGAAAATTAGAGATACAACGGTTTCCCTCCTCAGTGATCAGATTCTTCTTTGCACAGAAAACGCCTACCAGCATCAGAAGAAGCATCTTCAGCAGCTGATTAAAAATAAGAATAAACATAGCGGGTACCTGTCTTATGCAAAATGATTCTTGACAGCTTCTTCTTCGACGATACGGGTTGTTTCTTCAGAAGGATTAGAGATAACAGCAGCTGCGATAACTTCACATGGCGGGTTAGTCTTAACACTTTCGACAGCGGCAGTTACAGCAGAAACATCTCCGCTTAAAAATACAGTGGCATGACCGCCGCACTTGGTCTGCCATGTACGAAAAGATACATCAGCTGCTTTCAGCATCTGGTCAATGACCAGGATGGCATTGCAGCTTCCAAGGACTTCTACGAGTCCGAATGCTCCATATGTCATGTTAGTTTCCTCTCTTTACTGATTATTTGTTGATGGTCATTGCAAGTGCAACTTCAGTGTCTCCGGTAGGAGATGCGATCACTGTATGATTGACGATTTTTGCAAGAGGGGCGGCAACACGAAGTGCCACTTCCATAGCTGCATTTACATCAGAAACGGAACCGCGCATTTTTACACAGGCGCCACTTTTGAGACGGTTTCGTTCAACACCCTGGATTTTGACATTTGCTGCTTTGGAAGCAGCGTCAAGAGCAACAAAGCAGGCAACCAGATTATCCAGTTCAAAAACTCCGACAGCCATGCCGTTATATTTTTCTGCCATAAAAACCTCCACATAAATAGATTTAAAAACCACTTAATTATCTATATTATACAGAATATGACAGGAAAATACAAGGCTTAATTGTGTGACTTTGTGGACATTTAGAGAAAAATAGTGTGGATTTGTGTGGAATCTTAGCGGAGAGGGATTTATACAAGGTTTCTTGTTTCATAAAAAAGAAGGTAGTATAATAATAATAAAGAATAACAGCTTTGAGGTGAGAAATTGAAAGTACATCAGACAGATTTTTCAAAAGGAAACGTATATAGAAATATTCTGGAAGTTGCAGTTCCGATGACGCTGGCACAGCTTCTGAATCTTCTGTACAATGTGGTTGACCGTATGTATATCGGAAGGATACCGGAGGCAGGTACGACGGCACTGACAGGGGTAGGTGTATGTTTCCCTGTGATCACAATGATCACAGCTTTTACATATCTCTATGGAAATGGCGGAAGTCCGCTGTGTGCAATGGAACTTGGAAGAGGAAATCATGATGAGGCAAAAAAACTTATGGGAAACAGTTTTTCTCTTCTTATCGGTACGAGTGCGATACTTATGCTGATCGCATACCTTTTTTACAAACCTGTTCTTTATGCGTTTGGAGCGAGTGATATCACTTTTCCGTACTCCGGCGCATATATAAAAATTTATCTTATCGGCACACCTTTTGTGATGATCTCACTTGGAATGAATCCATTTATCAACTGTCAGGGATTCGGGAATATGGGAATGCTGACTGTGCTGATCGGTGCGGTACTGAATATTGTTCTTGATCCGCTGTTCATTTTTGTCTTTCATATGGGTGTAAGAGGAGCGGCTCTTGCAACGATTCTCTCACAGTTGTGTTCCTGTCTGTGGGTGCTTAATTTTCTCAGAGGAAAAAGAGCAGTACTACGCCTGGAAAAGGATTCGATGAAACTGGAGTGGTTCAGGGTAAAACAGATTGTATCTCTTGGCGTTTCGGGGTTTATGATGCAGTTTACAAACAGTCTGGTTCAGATTTTCTGTAATGCAACGCTGCAGAACTGGGGCGGAGATATTTATGTGGGGGTTATGACCGTGCTCACATCTGTGAGGGAAATTGCCACGATGCTTGTTCATGGACTGTCAAACGGTGCATCGCCGGTTATGAGCTTTAATTATGGAGAAAAAGCTTATGGAAAAGTAAAACAGGCCATCAAATTTGTAACGGCAGTCTGTTTTTGCTATTCTCTTTTCGTATGGGGAATCATCAAGATCATACCGGGATTCTTTATCAGGATATTTAACAGTGAACCGGAACTTGTGGCAAAAGGAATCCCTGCACTGCATATTTATTTCTTTGGATTCTGTTTTATGGCATTGCAGTTTACCGGCCAGTCTGTATTTGTAGCTCTTGGAAAAGCAAAAAAAGCTACGTTTTTTTCAATTTTCCGAAAGGTGATCATAGTAGTTCCGCTTACATTGCTTCTGCCCAATATAGCAGGGCTGGGAGTTGATGGTGTATTCTGGGCAGAGCCGATCTCGAATCTGATCGGTGGCTGTGCCTGCTTTTTTACCATGCTTCTGACTGTGCTTCCGGAACTGAAAGAAAACAGAAAATGATCAGAAAGAAAAAACTCCACAGGGGATCTCAGTGAATGAGTCCCTGTGGAGTTTTTGTATGCCAAAGTATGCAAGAGAAGCTGCCGGTGGCAGGTTCTCTGTATGCAGATATGGAATTCTGAAAAATCAGATATGGATTCTGGTTCCTGTCTTTCCCTGAATACCATCTTTTGCTTTTTCGAGAAGAGTGATCATTGCAGTACGGTCTTTGCCGGAAGAGGCGAAGTCCATGGCTGCCTGTACCTTCGGGAGCATGGAACCGGGTGCAAACTGACCTTCCTCTACATATTTCCGTGCTTCTTCCACGGACATATCATCAATCCATTTTTCGTTTTCTTTTCCGAAATTAACGGCAACTTTTTCGACAGCAGTCAGAATAATGAGCATATCAGCATCCAGTTCTTTTGCAAGAAGGCAGCTTGCAAAATCTTTATCAATAACTGCAGAAGCACCTTTCAGATGGTTACCCTGAAGAGAAACGGGAATTCCACCGCCTCCGCAACAGATAACGATTTTATTGGCATCTACCAGACTGTTGATCGCATCCTGTTCTACGATCTCTACCGGCTTGGGAGATGCAACTACACGGCGGTATCCGCGTCCTGCATCTTCTTTCATGATATATCCGTAGGCTTTCTCAGCATGTTCAGCCTGTTCTTTTGTCATGAAATGACCGATTGGTTTGCTGGGATTCTGGAATGCCGGGTCATTTTCGTCTACACGCACCTGTGTGACAACTGTAACGACAGGTGTACGCATAAAGCCACGTTTACGAAGTTCTTCGCGAAGTGCGTTCTGAAGGTCATAACCGATATAAGCCTGACTCATTGCAACACATACGGAGAGTGGTGTGTTGGGCTGGTTTTCGTCTTCTCTGGAAAGAGCTGCCATGGCATTGTTTATCATGCCTACCTGTGGTCCGTTACCGTGAACAACAACCACCTGATGTCCCTCTTCAATCAGGTCACACAGAGCTTTTGCTGTTGTTTTTACGGCTTTCATCTGCTCCGGGAGTGTATTTCCCAGAGCATTTCCGCCGAGTGCGATTACAATTCTTTTTCTCTTATACATGTAAAAACCTTCCCCATAAGATATATTTATTTAAGAATTCTCGGAGCCGCTTTTACTTCGAGTTTTTTGAGAATATCCTGTGGTTTCTCGAATTTGGAAAGCATGATCATGGCTGCGATGATATATGGCTTGAAGCTGGCTTCTTTGTAAAGCGGGATTCTGTAACGGTCAAATACGGATCCGTCAACTTCACCTGTTTCGCAGCTTACGCCTGTGATATCAGCTGGCAGGCAGTGGAGATACAGAGCTTTGCCGTCTTTTGTTGTTTTCATAAGTTCTTCTGTGCATGCCCAGTCTTTGTGTTCTGCGTTCTGAGCAAGAAGTTCTTTTTCGAGTTTGTCGATTCCGTCGAAGTCGCCTTCAGCATAGAGGTTTGTACGTTTTTCCATAGCTGCGAATGGAGCCCAGCTCTTCGGATATACGATGTCGGCATCTTTGAATGCTTCTTCCATGCTGTTCGTTTTTGTGAAGGATCCACCTGTAGTTGCGGCGTTTTTCTTTGCAATTTCTTCAACTTCCGGCATTACATCGTATCCGTCCGGATGAGCCAGAACTACGTCCATACCGAAACGGGTCATCAGTCCGATTACGCCCTGTGGAACGGAGAGTGGTTTGCCGTAAGAAGGAGAGTAAGCCCATGTCATGGCAAGTTTTTTGCCTTTGAGGTTTTCAACACCGCCGAATTCGTGGATAATGTGAAGCATATCTGCCATACACTGTGTAGGATGGTCAACATCACACTGAAGGTTTACGAGTGTTGGTCTCTGTTCGAGAATTCCATCTTTGTTTCCTTCTGTTACTGCATCCATGAATTCTTTCTGATATGCATGTCCTTTTCCGATGTACATATCATCACGGATTCCGATTACATCTGCCATGAAGGATACCATGTTTGCTGTTTCACGAACTGTTTCGCCGTGTGCGATCTGGGATTTTTTCTCATCAAGGTCCTGTACTTCAAGGCCAAGAAGGTTGCAGGCTGAAGCGAAGGAGAAGCGTGTACGTGTGGAGTTGTCACGGAAGATGGAGATTCCGAGGCCGCTTTCGAATACTTTTGTGGAGATGTTGTTTTCTCTCATGAAGCGAAGTGCATCTGCTACTGTGAAGACTGCTTCCAGTTCGTCGTCTGTTTTGTCCCATGTCCAGAAGAAGTCGTTGTTGTACATTTCTTTGAAGTTGAGTTTGTTGAGTTTGTCGATGTAGTCCTGAAGTGTTTTCATATTTATCTCCTTTATTTCTGAAATTATTGGTTCTGTTATGTGTGTCCACATGATATGTATGAGTTACGTGTGTTTACATGATATGTATGAGTTACGTGTGTTTACATGATATGTATGAGTTACGTGTGTTCAAATGAAATATTCCACCGAAGAACACGCTCTCGCTCCCTTCGACTGGTAGCAGTACATAAGTGACCACAATACGGTCACTAAGTACTGACCGTCTCAGAGGATCTTCTGCGTGGAATATTTATTTGACACACTGGGTAATCAAATATTCATATTGCGTATTATCAGTATTACCTGAGCGAACAGCCTTCAGCTTTTTCGCTTTCGGCAATGATATGTAGGGCTTGCCCTCAGTAGAGTAGAATACAGATATAGTCAGTTCATTACATATCTGATACATGTGGAGCTACTTTGCTTTTAGCCCCAAGGGTGTGCAGAGGGAGCGGGGCTTCGCTCCCTTTGCAGTCCTTACTTGCAGTAAGAACCAGGTAATGCTGCATAAACCGCAGCGCATCTTACCAGGTCGATTTTCCATGTTTTTTCGTTCGGGGCATGTGCCTGTGCTTCAGCACCAGGTCCGAATCCGATGCATGGAATTCCGTTACGTCCCATAATGGATACGCCGTTTGTTGAGAATGTCCATTTGTCTGTAAGCGGACGTGCTTTACGCATTGCTTCTGTCTCTGCATTTCCTACACGTGTTTCTCCGTAAAGACCTTTGTAAGCGTCTTCGAGAGCTTTTGTTACTTTGTGGTCTTTCGGAATTGCCCATGTCGGGAAGTAGCATTCGATTTCGTATTTGCATCCTGTGTAGGAAGGACGGTCATAGTTGTACATGGAAACTACAACATCATCACCATATTTCTTGACACTTGGAAGTGCACGGATTTCGTCGAGGCAGCTTTCCCAGGTTTCGCCAAATGTCATACGACGGTCAAGTGAAACAGCACAGGAGTCAGCTACTGCACAGCGGCTTGGTGATGTGTAGAAGATCTGGGATACAGTAACAGTACCGCGTCCGAGGAAACGTGCTTCTTCCCAGTCCGGATTGTATTTCGCGTTGAGCATTTTTACGAGGCCTTTGATTTCTGTTTCATCTGCATCGTCATTTTCGTTAAGGGAACGTACATCCTGAAGAATATCAGCCATTTTGTAGATGGCATTGTCTCCACGTTCCGGAGCGGATCCATGGCAGGAAACACCTTTGACATCTATACGGATTTCCATACGTCCACGCTGTCCTCTGTAAATACCGCCGTCTGTCGGTTCTGTAGAAACAACAAATTCCGGACGGATCTTGTCTTCTTTGATGATATACTGCCAGCAGAGACCATCACAGTCTTCTTCCTGAACAGTTCCTGTAACCATGACCTTTACGCCTTCCGGAATCAGATCAAGATCTTTCATGATTCTTGCACCGTAAACTGCAGATACAAGTCCGCCGCACTGGTCGGATACACCGCGTCCGCCGATTTCTTCGTCGTTTTCGTAGCCTTCGTATGGGTCAAAAGTCCAGTTGTCAATGTTTCCGATACCAACAGTATCAATATGTGCATCAAAAGCGATGATTCTGTCACCGGTTCCCATATATCCGATAACATTTCCCTGAGGGTCAATTGTAACTTCGTCGAAGTTGAGCTTTTTCATTTCTGCTGCGATTGTTTCGATGTGTTCTTTTTCTCCACAGCTTTCGCCAGGATTACGAACGATAGCTCTTAAGAATTTTACCATATCGTCTTTGTAGTTTTCAGCTGCTGCATTGATTTTTGCAAAATCCATCATCTTATCCTCCTGTTATATGTATAAGAATAAATTACTTACTGAGTGATTTATCTGTTCCGTAAAGTCCGTCCCAGACGATCTCACGGTAACGTACAGGATCAGTGTCTCCTTCTGTGGAGATGACGAGTACGTTGGAGTTTTCATCAAGTTTCAGTGTTTCTTTAAGGTCTTTGGCATCTTCATCGTGAAGGGCAGTGAAGCACAGACCAAGCGGTACGGAGCCGGATTCACCGGAAACGATATGTGGATCATTTTCCAGAGGGTTGGCATAGATACGAGTTGCTTTTGCACTCATCCAGTCAGGACAGGAAGCAAATACAGATACGTGGTTTCTGAGAATATCCCAGCCAATAGTGTTTGCTTCACCGCAGGCAAGACCGGCCATAATAGTTTCAAGATCACCGGTAACATTGACCAGATCACCGTTGGCTTTTACAGCAGAACGGTACAGACAGTCAGCGGCTGATGCTTCGCATACAACCATTACCGGCGGATTTTCTTTGTATTTGTGAGCAAAATATCCGACAACAGCGCCTGCAAGAGATCCGACACCTGCCTGTACAAATACATGAGTAGGACGTTCAATGCCCTGTTCTTTCAACTGCTGGTCTGCTTCCATAACCATGGTTCCGTAACCCTGCATGATCCATGAAGGGATTTCTTCATAACCCTCCCATGCAGTATCCTGTACCATAATACCGTGTTCGGTTTTTGCTGCTTCTGCAGCTGCCATTCTTACACAGTCATCATAATTGACTTCTTCGATAGTAACAGTAGCGCCTTCTTTGGCAATATTGTCAAATCTTGTTTTGGTTGTGCCTTTTGGCATGCGTACAACTGCCTTCTGTCCGAGACGGTTTGCAGCCCATGCAACACCGCGGCCGTGGTTTCCGTCTGTGGCGGTAAAGAATGTTGCCTGTCCGAATTCTTCTTTTAATTTATCAGAAGAAAGAACAGCATATGGAAGTTCACTGATGTCTTTGCCAAGTTCTTTGGCAATATAACGGCCCATTGCGTAGGATCCACCAAGAACTTTGAATGCATTCAGTCCGAAACGGTAGGATTCATCTTTGCAGTAGATGTTTTTGACACCCAGATAAGAAGCCAGGGCGGAAAGTTTCTGCAGAGGTGTTACTGTATACTGCGGGAAACTTTTATGGAATTCATTTGCTTTTTTGACATTGGCTTCAGACATTAAGTCGAGAAATTTGTCGTCTGATCTGGCAACATTGTTGACAGTCCATTTCAAACCTTCGGTCATAAGAAAAACCCTCCTTAAAAAAATTCTTTTGTTCTCATAATTATTGCTTGTTTATGTTTCTATCATACCATAAAAAATGTATTTTGCAATAGCAAATACAAAAATTTTTAGGATAAAACAAAAAAGTTTTGGACACTTGAAAAAAAGTGGGTAAACATTGTAAAAAACGTATCTTTATGATAATATGTAAACATATTTATAAATACGAGACAAGATAAAGGAGACTTGAAAAATGGCAGTTTTTAGAGCGTTTCGGGCTTTGAGACCTGTGACGGACAAGGCAGAGGCAGTAGCTGCACTTCCATATGATGTGGTAAACCGTCAGGAAGCGAAGGAGATCGGAGACAGAAATCCGGATTCGTTTCTTCATGTTGACCGCGCAGAGATGGATCTTCCGCCGGAAACAGATCTTTATGACAGCATTGTCTATGACAGAGCAAGAAAAAATCTTGATGACATGGAAAAAAATGGCACAATGATGCAGGATGAAACACCGTGTTATTATATTTATGAACTGACCCGTAGGGGAAAGACTCAGACAGGGCTGGTTGGATGCTGTTCTATTGATGACTATATGAATAATGTGGTAAAGAAACATGAGCTCACCAGAGAAGACAAAGAACAGGACCGTATCCGCCATGTGGATGTCTGTGATGCAAATACAGGTCCGATCTACCTGGCATGCAAATACCCGCAGGAGCTTCTGGATCTCATGGCTCAGTGGAAAGAAAACCACGCACCGGTTTATGATTTTGTTGCAGAAGATGAGATCGGACACCGTGTCTGGGTGATCGACGGAGAAGAAGAGAAGAAGACTGTTGCAGAGAAATTCTCTGACATTCCGGCAGTGTATATTGCAGACGGCCATCACAGAGCTGCTTCCGCAGTGAAGGTTGGCCTCAAGAGAAGACAGGAACACCCGGATTATGACGGAAGTGAAGAGTTTAATTATTTTCTGTCTGTAGTATTTCCATATGATCAGCTTACGATCCTTGCATATAACAGAGTTGTACATGACCTGAACGGAATGGACGAACATGCGTTTATTGCAAGTCTGAAATTTAATTTTGAACTGATGCTGATGCCGGGATTTCCATGCAAACCTGTTGAAAAGCACTGTATTGGTATGTACACAGGAGGACAGTGGTATCATCTGAAGGCCTGGGAGGATATTTACAGAGATAAAGATGTTGTCGGCCAGCTGGACGTTTCAATCCTCCAGGATAAGGTGCTTTCTCCAATCCTTGGTATCGGGGATCCGAGAACCGATAAGAGAATCCAGTTTGTGGGGGGGAGCCATAAGCTTACAGAACTGGCGGAACTGGCGGATGCTACAGGCGGAGTTGCTTTTGCAATGTATCCGACATCTATGGAAGATCTTATGAAGATTGCAGATGAAGGCAAGCTGATGCCGCCAAAATCCACATGGTTTGAGCCTAAACTCAGAAGTGGACTGTTTATACATAAACTTTCATAAACATAAATTTAAAAGGAGGAACAGTTATGGGATTAATTAAAGCTGCAGCAGGAGCTGCCGGTGGAGTGCTGGGGGATCAGTGGAAAGAATATTTTTACTGTGAAGCCATGCCGGCAGATGTACTGATCACAAAGGCACATAAGAAGACTTCAGGAAGGTCTTCCAATAAGCATGGTTCTGAAAATGTCATCAGCAACGGATCTGTGATCGCAGTAAATGACGGCCAGTGTATGCTGATCGTAGAGCAGGGCAAAGTAGTAGATGTCTGTGCTGAACCTGGAGAATATACCTATGACATGTCTACAGAACCTTCCATATTCTGTGGAAGTCTTGGCGAAGGTGTGCATTCCGTATTCCAGCAGATTGGCAAGCGCTTTACTTTTGGGGGTGAGACTCCGAAGGATCAGAGAGTATATTTTGTAAACACAAAAGAACTGGTTGGTAATAAATACGGTACCCCGAATCCTGTTCCTTTCCGTGTGGTAGATAATAATATCGGGCTGGATATGGATATTTCCATCAAATGTTTCGGCGAATACAGTTACCGGATCGCAAACCCGATTCTTTTCTATACAAATGTGTGTGGAAATGTTGAAGAAGACTTTGAGAGAGAAGAGATTGATGGTCAGCTTAAGAGCGAACTTATGACAGCTCTGCAGCCGGCTTTTGCCAAAATTTCCGAGATGGGAATACGTTACAGTGCACTTCCCGGACATACAGAAGAACTTGCAGAAACACTGAACCAGATCCTTTCCGCAAAATGGGACAATTTAAGAGGAATCCGTATTGTTTCCCTTGGGGTATCCAGTGTAAAGGCTTCTCAGGAAGATGAAGCAATGATCAAAGAACTGCAGCGTAATGCTACATTCCGCAATCCTACGATGGCTGCTGCACAGATGGTCGGTGCTCAGTCAGCAGCAATGCAGGCGGCAGCGTCCAATCAGAACGCAGGGCCGGCTATGGCATTTGCCGGAATGAATATGGCGGCAAACGCAGGCGGCATCAATGCGCAGAATCTTTTTGCAATGGGACAGCAGATGAATCAGCAGGCACAGCCTGTTCAGCAGCAGGCACCTCAGCAGGCGCCTCAGCAGAATGCAAGCTCATGGACCTGTTCCTGCGGTGCGGTAAATACAGGAAAATTCTGTCAGGAATGTGGACAGCCGAGACCGGCGGGTCCGTGGACATGCTCCTGTGGTGCGGTAAATACAGGAAAATTCTGCCAGGAGTGCGGCAAACCGAGACCGTAACTTCACAGGGAAGGAGAAAACACCATGGAAGATGTTTTGAATTATAAATGTCCCAACTGTTCGGCGGGTCTGAAATTTGACAGTAAGAAACAGAAGATGACCTGCGAATACTGCGGTAAATCATACTCACTGGAAGAACTGGAACAGATTGCCCAGCAGAATGAAGAGGTTGAAGAAGATAAAACGGGAGATCACTGGGAAGGGTTCGATCCGGAACAGTGGCAGGCTGACAGCAATATGGGAGTATGGACCTGCCCTTCCTGCGGTGCGGAAGTTGTTGCCGAAAAGACAACAGGGGCTACGGTATGCCCGTACTGCGATACGCCTATGGTTATGCCGGATCAGTTCAAAGACATGTACAGGCCGGATTATGTAATTCCGTTCCAGAAGAGCAAAAAAGAGGCAGTTGCAGCACTTAAGAATCATTATATGAACAAACCATTACTGCCGAAAGTTTTTAAAAGCGAAAACCATCTGGAAGAGATTAAAGCAGTTTATGTGCCGTTCTGGCTGTTTGACCTTAATACAGCTGGAAGGTTCCGTTATGAAGCTACGAGAATGAGGGTCTGGGAAGACAGTGATTATAAATATACAGAAACCAAGTTTTATAATGTCGTACGTGCAGGCAAAATGAATTTCTGCAAAATTCCGGTAGATGGATCGAAGGCTATTGATGATACCATGATGGAAGCGATCGAACCATATGATTACAAAGATCTGAAAGAATTTGATATGTCATATCTGTCAGGGTATATGGCTGACAAATATGATCAGGAACCGGATCAGCTTACCGGCCGTGTATATGAACGTATGGAAGAGAGCGTCAGGGACAGTTTCATGTCAAGTGTACATAATTATGCTACAGTTACACCCCGTCAGGAAAAAATATGGATCACAAAAAAAGGTGAAGTCAAATACGGACTGTTCCCTGTATGGTTCCTGAATACGAAGTGGAAAGGCAAAACCTATTCATTTGCAATGAACGGACAGACTGGACATCTTATCGGAGATCTTCCGATCGGCAAAGATCTTGTGGTGGGATACTGGTTCAGACATCACATTCCGCTGACCCTGATCATGACAGCAGTCGTTGTTCTGCTGAGAGTAACGGGGGTGATCTGAGTGAAAAAATATACCAGAATTTTAGGGATTTCAGTTTTGTGTCTGGGGCTGGCACTGACAGCTCCGATGTCAGTATGGGCTGCCGCTGCAACGGAAGATCAGGCAGAAGAAAATCAGACAACGGACTGGGTGTTTGATGAATACGGACTTTTGTCAGGGGAAGAAAAAGAAGAACTGAATCAGGAACTGGCAGATATTTATGAAGAATATGAATATGATGCCATACTTCTGATCAGCCAGGATATTGAGTCCGATGATGCGCGTCAGTATGCTGCAAAATTTATGCAGGATAATGAAATCGGTTATGGGGATACACACGAGGGAATGTGTATTTTCAACCAGCCGGACAAGAGAAATATCACGATCGTATTTCGTGGGGATACACAGAATGATTTTACTGAAACAATTCAGGATCTGATGCTCGATAATTGCCAGGAAAAGCTGAAAGAGGGAGACATGATCGGTGGATATAAATCTCTGATCAGTAATCTGAAAAAAGGTCTTGCGCGTGTAACGCAGGGCAAAAAGATCCGTCCATTGGATGTGAGTGATTCCTCCCTTCCGGAAGAGGCTCTGATCTGGCTGATTATTTCATTTGCTGTAATGGCAGTTCCGACCCTGATCATGACGTTGTTCCAGGTACATAAAATGAAAACAAGAGTACCACAGCCGAATGCAAATGCGTATGAGGGAGAGGGCGGCCTCAGACTTACAGAAGAAAGAGATATGTTCCTGTACAGTACCGTATCCAGAACTGAGAAACCGAAAGACAAAGACAATGACAGTGGCAGCTCAGGCAGTTTTACGAGTGGTGGTGAGAGCTTTTCAGGCTCAAGCAGAGATTATTGACAGTATAAGTACGAAAAGAGGGTTTTCCGGAGGGAAAGTCCTCTTTTTTTGTGCATTTGTGCAAAATATACAAAATTTTTTTGACACTTGCAAAAAACTTGTATATTGATTATGATGTAATTATATCAAGTATAAGAGAAAGGCAGCAGCATAATAACAGTTGCACAAATACTGCTGACAAAAGGTTGAAAATATGAATACTTTTTCTTTGGTCAAAAGATATTGCGTGTTTTTCCTGGGTATGGTGTTCTGTGCGTTGGGAATCTCATTTGTAACCCGTGCAGGACTCGGAACATCGCCTGTTTCCGGACTTCCATTTGTAATAAGTCTGATAACAGGAATTTCCATGGGTACATTTACATTTCTTTTTAATATGTTGTTTCTTTTAATGGAAGCCCTGATCAGAAGAAAAATAGGGATTCTTCAGCTGCTTCAGATTCCGATGACCTTTTGCTTCAGTTTTTTTATTGACTGCTTTATGAAAATTATACCTACCCGTTTTGGCGGACCGTGGGCACCATCTTTTGTGTACCTGATCACAGGGTGCGTGATCATGGCGCTTGGTATCAGCTTTGAAGTAGTTGCCGATGTGATAATGCTGCCGGCAGAAGCACTTGTCCGTGCAATATCACAGACGACAAAGATACGTTTTGGAAATGTCAAGGTTGCATTTGACAGCACGCTTACTGTAATTGCAATGATTGTGGCTCTGCTTTCTTTTCATAAACTTAATGGCGTAAGAGAAGGAACACTGATCAATGCACTTATTGTCGGACAGATCGTGAAACTGTGGAGAAGACTGTTTGAAGAACGCCTGAATTGTTTCTTTCAAAAATAGAAGGATGATGTCAAATTTAATAAAAAATGCACAAAAACAGTGCTTAAATCAGAAACGAATGACAGCAATGTATAGATAAAAATACAATATACTGGGAAAATGCACAAAAAACATGGTTTCATATATGAATTTGTTGAGTGAAAGTTCAATTGTATTTTGGGACGGTTATGATATAATTTCACCTGGTTAAAAGGATAAAAAACTTACATGGGGGTGACATTTTTGAAAAAAATCATGACCGTCCTGACTGCATTTCTGGCATTAGTATTCAGCTGTCCGGACTATGTTTTTGCAGCATCTGCCACCGGAAATACGACGCAGGTACCAATCTGGCTCTGTATTCCGTTTGCAGGTTTACTGTTGTGTATTGCTGTGATGCCACTTGTAAAAGGTGAGTGGTGGGAGGCACATCAGCCACACGTTGTACTGATGTGGATTATCATAATGGTAATACCTTTTGCAGTAGTTTATGGTATGGGAAAAACTTTTGAAACAGTACTGGAATGTACAGTAAATGACTATCTGACGTTTATCATTCTGCTGTTCGGCCTGTTCTGTGTATCCGGTAATATTACAATGGAGGGCGATTTTGCTGGATCTCCCCGTGTTAATGTGGGACTGCTTGCTCTTGGAACACTGCTTTCCAGCTGCATAGGAACTACTGGCGCAAGTATGCTGATGGTTCGTCCTGTCATCAAGATGAATTCCTGGAGAAAAAGAAAGAGCCATATCATGGTATTCTTTATATTTATGGTATCCAATATGGGAGGCTCTCTGACACCTATTGGTGATCCGCCGCTTCTGATGGGATTTATGAGAGGGGTACCTTTTTTCTGGAGTCTTCACCTGTTTCCGGTGCTGATTTTCAACATGGTGATCCTTCTCTTTGTGTTTTATCATCTTGACAAACATTTTTACAGAAAAGACATTGCGGAAGGACGAAAACCGGATATCAGCAAACCGGGTACAGAATTCCGTATTGAAGGATTACATAATATCATCTTTCTTGTTATGATCGTAGCTGCTGTTATCTTGAGCGGTGTACTTCCTGGAATGACAGCATTTCAGAATGCTGAAGGTGCAGTAAAAGGTATCCATCTTTTTGGAGAAGTTACATTAGGTTATCCGTCACTGATTGAGATCGTGATCATTCTGCTGGCCGCTTTTCTTTCATTTAAAACCACCAGCAGCGATATACGTACGAGAAACCATTTTACCTGGGGTGCGATCCGGGAAGTTGCTGTACTTTTTATCGGAATATTTATTACAATGCAGCCTGCACTGATGCTTCTTAAAGCTGTAGGCCCGAATCTTGGAATTACGAAACCATTTGAAATGTTCTGGGCAACAGGAGCACTTTCAAGTTTCCTGGATAATACACCGACTTATCTGGTTTTCCTGACAACAGCAGGAACACTTGGATTTACCAGCGGTATTGCGACTTCTCTCGGAACAGTACCGACAAAGATCCTTTCCGCAATTTCATGTGGGGCTGTCTTTATGGGAGCCAATACATATATAGGAAATGCCCCGAACTTCATGGTTAAATCAATCTCTGATGAGAACGGTGTAAATATGCCTTCGTTCTTCGGTTATATGCTCTGGTCGATTGTTTTCCTTATTCCGGTATTTATCCTGGATATGCTTGTTTTCTTTATGTAAGGGGGTGCAGACATGGAAAATCAGGAAAAATATACAGCCCTTGCAAATCGTATTTATGATCTTGACGGAGAGGTATATAAGTGCGTTGGTTCTTCTCTGGGACGTACATTTACAGGAAAAAGAGAAAATACTATCCGTACTCTCAGTATGATCATGTATACAAAACCAGACAGTCATCTGCTCAGAAGTGAGCTGGCACTGATCAGTAACATGGCACGTACGATCAAGGATAAAGAAGCCAGAAGCCGTATGATGACAGAGTATGATGAAATACTCAAAGAGCTGGAAAATCTTCCGAATGTTTTTGGAAGTACGGATATTGTGGATAAAGAACGTGTTGCCCTGAATCTGGCGGCTAACCGTGAAAAGATGTCTCCAGATGATCATATGGTTATCTGCATCAGCCGTACACAGGGAAGCGCAGGAAATGATATCGGGTTTGAACTTGCAGACAGCCTGAAGATAAATTATTACGATGTGGAAATCTTTGACCAGGTACTGAAACGCCTGGAAGCGGAAAAAGATAATCTTAAAGATACGGAGAACTTTACGGATTTCAATAAATATGACCGTAAAGAGCATAAAGATATAAAAACACGTCTTCGTGAATTTAACAGATATCATGGGCTGAAAAAATCAGATGCTGTTTTCTTTAATATGAGTGATCTGATCTGTGAACTTGCGCAGAAAGAAGACTGCATCATTATGGGGCGTTGTGCGGATGTGATTCTCAAAAATAACCATATTCCTCATGTCAGCCTGTTTATCAGTGCTCCGTTTTCGGTGCGTGCAAAACATATTATGGATGTACGTAATATGTCACTTGCACAGGCAACCCGTTTCCTTAAGAAAATGGATAAACAGCATCGTAAATACTATGAGTTTTATACTGGCGAGAAATGGGGAAAACCCGAAAATTATGATCTGTGTATCAACAGCGCAAATTATGGAATAAAAGAAACTATAGATGTAATTCAGCGTATGCTGAATCGACAGGCATAAAAAATTCCGGTGACATCCGAAAAAGATGTACACCGGATTTTTTTATTTGTTTACATCAATATAACTGTACAGAGTGTATTTGGATATTCCAAAGTAGCTGGCAACTTTGTCGCCGGATTTTGTAATGAGAAAAGCGCCGGAATCATTAAGAAACTGGATTGCGGTTACCTTGTCTTCTTTGTTCATAAGAGCTACAGGTTTTCCTACAAGAGCCACAGATTCCTCGATAAGGTGATCCAGAAGATCGTTGACACTGTGAGTGATTTCCTTTGGCTTTTCTTCTTTGTTGATCGGTGTAATGAGGTCATGCAGTGCACTTTCGATCATGGTAAGCCTGGAAATATCATAGTTGATTCCAAAAACATAGTGCAGAGTGCCGTCATCATCGCGGATATAGGATGTACTGCATTTGAGGATTTTGCCGTCAGATGTTTTCATCAGGTAACCTGAATGATCTTTCATGTCCTCCTGATCATTTTTCCGGACATGACGTTTGACGTCAAAAACAGCACTGGATGGTCCGTCACCGATTCCTCGGCCTGTGACATGTCCGTTCTCAATATATACAATGGAATGCTCCGGTTCATTTGTTTTCAGATCATGAATAACTACTTCGCAGTCTGGCCCGAACTGTGAAGCAATATCGTGTGCAATCTGCTTCAGTACAGTCAGTCGTCCCATTTGTATCCCTCCTTCTGATAAGCTTCAGTTTAGTATTAATCATAACATAAAAAAAACACAATAGAAAGTTTTTTAACAAAAAAAGTATGGTAACCTTAAGAAAATTTATTTGATATTTTATCTTGTATGATTGCTGTTGCTGACATGGGAAAATAGTGTTATAGTAATAATATCTATGAAAATTGACAAAAATCGGACAGGTTTGGAGGGGATAAATATGAAATATTTACTGAAAAACGGTACAGTAGTTTCCGCTCAGAAAACAGAAAAACTTGATGTTCTTATCGAAAATGAAAAAATTATTTCCGTAGGCGCTGATATTAATGATTCAGATGCAGAGATTATCGATGTGACGGGAAAACTGCTTTTTCCGGGATTTATTGATGGACATACACATTTTGATCTGGAAGTTGCCGGAACAGTTACGGCAGATGATTTTGAGACAGGCACCCGTGCAGCGCTTCTTGGCGGAACAACAATGGTTATAGATTACGCTTCTCAGGACAAGTGTGGACATACACTTCAGGAGGGGCTGGACAGATGGCATCAGAAGGCTGACGGTAAATGTTCCTGTGATTATTCTTTCCACATGTCAGTAGTTGAATGGAATGAAGAAACAGAACGGGAAATTCAGAAAATGATCGATCAGGGAATCACAAGCTTCAAGCTTTATATGACATATCCGGCAATGATCGTAAATGACAGAGACCTATACAAAATTCTGAAGAAACTGGGTGAGTGTGGATGCTTTGCCGGAGTTCACTGCGAGAATGCCGGTGTTATTGATGCGCTGATTGATGAGGCACATAAAGAAGGCCGCCTGGGACCGGAGAACCATCCTCTTGTAAGACCGGATACCATGGAAGCAGAAGCAGTTCACAGACTTCTTGTAATTGCAAAAGAGGCAGACGCGCCGGTTATGGTAGTACATCTTACCAACAGAAAAGCCTATGAGGAAGTAATGTCTGCGAGAAAAAACGGTCAGGAAGTTTATGCGGAAACATGTCCACAGTATCTGCTTCTTGAAGACAGCGTCTATTCAAAACCTGATTTTGAGGGAGCTGTTTATGTATGCGCACCGCCAATCCGCAAAAAAGAGGACCAGGATTGCCTGTGGAAAGCACTTTCAGATGGTGATATCCAGACAGTTGCCACTGATCAGTGCAGTTTTACATTAGAGCAGAAAGCGCTTGGAAAGGAAGATTTCACAAAGATTCCGGGAGGACTTCCCGGTGTTCAGACGAGGGGAACGCTTCTTTATACATATGGTGTGGAAACAGGAAAAATCACGAAGGAGCAGATGTGCAGACTTCTCTGTGAAAATCCTGCGAAGCTTTATGGCCTGTATCCGCGTAAGGGTGTGATCCGTGAGGGCAGTGATGCAGATATTGTTGTGCTTGATCCGGAAGCCAGAAGCGTGATTTCTGCGAAAACACATGCTTATAATACGGATAATAATCCGTTTGAAGGATTTGAACTGCACTGTGGAATTGACAAGGTTTTCCTTAGAGGAAATCTCGCAGTGGAAAATGGAAGACTTGCAAAAGAGAAACTTGGCATTTTTGTACCAAGAGAAAAAAGCAGTTATCATGGAGAATAAAATGAAAGAGCTGATAGACAGGCTTTATGAAATGGAGCAGCTGAGCAGAGAAGAATGGAAAATGCTTCTTTCTCACAGATCAGAGGAAACAGATCAGTATGCCAGAAGTCTTGCAGATAAAGTACGGCAGAAAGTATATGGAAATGATATTTATGTAAGAGGCCTGATCGAATTTACCAATTACTGCAGGAACGACTGCTATTATTGCGGAATCAGACGGAGTAACAAAAATGCTCAGAGATACAGACTGACAGAGGACGAAATCCTTTTCTGCTGTCAGCAGGGATATGAACTGGGATTTCGAACCTTTGTGCTACAGGGGGGAGAAGATGGCTATTACACAGATGACAAAATGGTGGAACTTATCCACAAAATAAAAGAAAAATATCCGGATTGTGCACTGACACTGTCTGTCGGAGAAAAGTCAGAGGAAACTTACCGTGCATACAGAGAAGCAGGAGCAGACCGTTATTTACTGCGGCACGAAACAGCAGATCCGGCGCATTATGGAAAACTCCATCCAGATTCCATGTCATGTGAAAATCGTAAAAACTGTCTTCGAGTTCTGAAAAAACTGGGATTCCAGACAGGCGCAGGATTTATGGTCGGATCTCCGTATCAGACAGTTGATGATCTTGTGGAAGATTTTATTTTTCTTAAAGAACTGAATCCGGAAATGGTAGGCATCGGACCGTTTATCGCACATCAGGATACACCTTTCAGGGAAGAAAAGAGTGGAACTCTTGAAGATACACTTTTTTATCTGGCACTTCTGAGACTGATGCTTCCACAGGCATTGCTTCCGGCAACGACAGCACTTGGGACGATCCATCCTAAGGGCAGGGAACTTGGGGTAAAATCTGGCGCAAATGTAGTAATGCCAAATCTGTCCCCTGTTTCTGTCCGTAAGAAATATATGCTTTATGACGGAAAAATCTGTACAGGAGATGAGGCGGCAGAGTGCAGGCACTGTCTTGGCAGAAGAATGGAAATGATCGGCTGTCAGATCGTAAGTGACAGAGGAGACTATAAGCCAGGTTGCTGTGAACGGAGTGAACAGTAACAACAGCAGGTAACAATAAAAAAGTCTTGCATAATGTACCTGCAATGGGTTATAGTGGTGGTATAATTGTTGCTGATTAATCAGCAATATATGGAAAGCAGGCAATGCGTGCAATAAAGGAGGATATTATTCATGAAAAAATCCAGTTTCATGGTCGTTGTGGCAGGTCTTGCTCTGATGGCAGCCGGATGTGGCTACAGTACAGGCGGAGAAGACACTACTGTGACAGTTATAGAAGCACCCCCTACACCAACTCCGGAACCGACACCGGAAGCAACACCAACACCTGAGGCAACTCCGACCCCTGCACCGGTTACGGCGCAGACAGCAGGCGGAACGACTATCATCAAGCAGGATGCAACTTATTATGCAACCTCTGATGTAAACCTTCGTACAGACTGCAGCACAGAAGCTGAGATCATTCAGGGTGTGGCAGCAGGTACTGCCCTGACAAGTACGGGTGTAAGTGAAGACGGACAGTGGGTTGAGGTAAACTTTAACAACCAGACCTTATATATCAGTGCACAGTATGCATCTACAACAGCACCGGAAGGCGCAGCAACAGCAGATGCAGCGGCAGCAGATACTGCTACAGCACAGCAGTAAGCATATCAGCCGGAAATACTGTGATTAACGAAAGAAAACCTCCGAAGAATTCGGATTCCTGAAAGAATCTGAACCTTTCGGAGGTTTTGCTGTTCTGATAAGAAGCTGTTCAGAAAATCAATTCGGGTAAGGTGATACTTATTCAGGGTAGATAAGTCTTTCCGGTTTGATATCATAGAGAACTTCTTTAAGGTACTTGTCGGCGAGATATTTTGCCATACCAGGATTCATATCAAGGTAGTTGCCGCAGTCTTTAGGGGAAGCTCCCGGGATTTCTCCCTCAAAATCACGAATGAATTCAAACATTTCGGTCATCAGAGGAACGATATCGCTGGATTCATAATCACCGGCAAGAAGGAGATAGTTTCCTGTACGGCATCCCATAGGTCCCCAGTAAATGATCTTTGGTCCGAATTCTGCATGATTACGGAGAAAAGTAGCTGCCAGATGTTCCATAGCATGCAATTCAGCAGTGTTCATGACCGGCTCTTCGTTAGGAGAAGTCATGCGGATGTCAAAAGTAGTGATGACTTCATCTCCAAGATAATCCTTACGGGATACATAAATGCCAGGCTGAAGTTTAATATGGTCTATGGTAAAACTTGCTATTTTTTTCATGGTGAAATTCCTTCCTATATAAAATATATTTTCTGTATTGTCTGTGAACAGTTTTTATATGTTACTGCTCACAGGTAATATTCCGCGAGGTGTTTTGCCATGAATATGGCAAAATCCCGAGACATACGGGGCAAAATCCCATCACCGAAGGTGATTTGGAATGGATTTTGACCAAGTTGCTGTGAACGGAGTGAACAGTTACTTCTTATATTTTAGCAGACAGGGGACAGGGTTACAAGTAATTGACTTTATTTTCATGGAATGATAAACTGATAACTGTTCATGGGTAATATCCCACGAGGTGTTTTGTCATGAATATGGCAAAATCCCGAGACATACAGGGCAAAATTGTTGCTTACAAAATCTCAGACAGATCAGGAGGAAAAGCAAATGAAATCCAGAACAGTAGCAGTGCTTTGTGCACTTGTGCTTACAGCAGGAGCTCTTGCAGGCTGTGGAAACAGCAAGGCTTCCGATACAAAAGAAAAGACAAAAACAGAAAATACAGCAGATGACAGCGAGGAGGAGATCACTGTAGAGGAAGAAGAGCCTGTAAGTGATGAAGAAGCGGAAGATGCAGGCTTCAGTGATGGATCTGATGGTTCGGATTCAGGAACAGTACTTGATACAAGCGAAGAACTGACAGGAATCCATCATGCAAATATCAGTATTAAGGACTATGGCAATATTTCTGTAGAACTGGATGCAGATACAGCACCGATAACAGTAACTAATTTTGTAAAACTTGCGCAGGATCATTTTTATGATGGACTTACATTCTGGCGTATTATTGACGGATTTATGATCCAGGGCGGTGATCCGAAGGGAAATGGCACCGGTGGTTCAGGAGAAAATATCAAAGGTGAATTTTCCAGTAATGGTGTAGAAAATGATATCTCCCATACAAGAGGAACAATTTCCATGGCAAGAGCAAATGACTATGACAGTGCAAGTTCGCAGTTCTTTATTGTGCAGTCAGACAGTCCTATGCTGGATGGAGAATATGCAGCTTTTGGGCATGTGACAGATGGAATGGATATTGTAGATGAAATCTGCAAGAATGCCCAGCCGGTTGACAACAACGGAACAATTAAGGCCGAGGAACAGCCGGTGATCGAAAGCATTACAATTACAGACTGAGAAAAAGAGGTTCAGATACGGTTCGTTTATTTTCTGACTCTATCCACAGATCCCGATGCAAATGCTGCATCGGGATTTGTATAAAACAGAAGATAACGGGCATCGGAAAATTTGATTTATGGTGAAATCGATGCCGGGAATTGCTTGGAAAAGAGATATCGGGCATCGGAAAACTCAATTTATAGTAAAATCGATGCCAGGAATTGCTGGAAAAAGGATAACGGGCATCGGAAAACTTGATTTATGGTAAAATCGATGCCGGGAATTGCCTGGAAAAGAGATAACGGGCATCGGAAAATTTGATTTATGGTGAAATCGATGCCGGGAATTGCTTGGAAAAGAGATAACGGGCATCGGAAAACTTGATTTATGGTAAAATCGATGCCAGGAATTGCTGGAAAATGGATATCAGGCATCGGAAATCTTAATTTATAGTGAAATCGATGCCAGGAATTGCCTGGAAAAGAGATATCAGGCATCGGAAAACTTGATTTATGGTGAAATCGATGCCAGGAATTACTGGAAAAGAGATATCGGGCATCGGAAATCTCAATTTATGGAAAAATCGATGCCAGGAATTGCTGGAAAAGAGATAACGAGCATCGGAAACTGGAAATTTAAGTGAAATCGATGCCGGGAATTGCTGGAAAAGAGATAACGGGCATCGGAAATCTTAATTTATGGTAAAATCGATGCCGGGAATTGCTGGAAAATGGATATCAGGCATCGGAAATCTTAATTTATGGTAAAATCGATGCCAGGAATTGCTGGAAAATGGATATCGGGCATCGGAAAACTTGATTTATGGTAAAATCGATGCCGGGAATTGCTGGAAAAGAGATAACGGGCATCGGAAATCTTAATTTATAGTAAAATCGATGCCTGAGAACTGGAAGTCTTTTATGAATAAAGGAGGTTTGTGTGGAAAGAAAGTATTTAAGACCAAGTAATCTATATCAGGAAGCGAAACGAAGACTTGTCGAGCTGCAGGCAGTTCAGAAAAATCTGGAAAAACGCCTGAAAGCATACCCAGAGGGAAAGCTTCATATTGTAAAAAGCAAATCAAGAACGCAATATTATTTAAGAACAGAGCCAAATGAAAAAAGTGGAATTTATCTGCAAAAGAAAGAAGAAAAGAAAATCAGAATTTTTCTGCAGAAGAAATATGACGAAGATACTATAAAACAAGTCAGACTGGAAATAAAAAATCTCGAAACTTTTCTGAAAAAATCTAACTTCAATATACAAAAGAACTATTCAAAATATCCCCCGGAAATAAAAAAATATATCAATCCAATCGACATATCAGATGAAGATTATATACAAGAATGGCTGTCGGAGCCCTATAACCACAAGACTATTTCTCAGGATGTACCAGTATATCTGACTAATAATGGAGAACGTGTACGCTCAAAATCAGAACTGAATATTGCAAATATGCTACAAAAAATGAAGATACCATATAAATATGAATGCCCGCTTATTCTTGCAAATGGAAAAATAATTCACCCGGATTTCACAGTTTTGGATGTACACAGGCGCCGGGAAGTATATTGGGAGCACCGTGGAATGATGGACGATCGCATATATCTGAAGCATGCCGTTCAAAGAGTAAAAGAATACAGGAAAAATGGTATCTATCCAGGCGACAACCTGCTGCTTACAGAAGAAACATCCACAATTCCGCTGGGAACTGATGAGATAGAAGATGTAATAAAACATTTTCTGGTATCCAGTACAACGTAACAAATCTGTACATTGTACTGGCAAATAAAAATCAGAGCCTGATAACAAGCACCGGAATTGGCGGATTGTTGGGGCGGTTGTAATAATCGCTTTTAATGACAAGATATTTCCTGGAATCCAACTGCGCCAGCCAGTCAAGAACATCATCTCTTTCTTTGAACCCTGAATCTCCGCCGCTGTAAATACAGAGCGAAAGAAGTCCACCCTTCTTCAGCAAAAGAAGACTTTGTTCCAGAGCCTGAATACTGGTTTCGCTCCGGGTTGCTTTTGCATGATCGCCACCGGGAAGATAGCCAAGGTTAAAAACAATGCAGCTGATTGATCCCTCGTCAGCATATTTATACATATTAGAATGAGATTCCAGTAGCAAAGTATAATTCACCGGAGAACCTGCATTTTGCAGACGTTCTTTTGTTCTGCACAGAGCCTGTTCCTGTATGTCAAAAGCAAGAACATGACCGTCTGCTCCACAGAGCTTACTCAGAAGAAGAGTATCATTGCCATTTCCCATGGTTGCATCAATACAAAGATCACCAGGCTGAACCTGCTGACTGATAAAATGACTGCACCATTCTGTAATCTGATAATTCTTCATAAAACCTCCCCAAAAAAAGATGTGAAAACAATGTTTTATATGCATTATAACATAATTTTTAACAGAAAAAAGATATAAACGAAAAATATGCTCAGAAATGGACCAAAAATGACATAAATGGGTGCTTTGATGACGGAAATTTGTGCTATAATTAACACAAAATAGAGTTTCTATGCTTTGTAATAATAGAAAGGAGACTAGTTATGAAGCATCCAAGTAAATTCAAACGAATTTGTGCAATGACTTTAGCTGCATTAATGGTAATGCAGCAAAGCAGTGTCAGTTCATTTGCGGAAGAGCAGACAGTTCAGAATATTGCTGAAGTTCAGCCGGAACAGGCTGGAACAGAGGCAGCTGACAATGGAGCAGTGACTGAATCAGAAAATACTGCTGCAGTGCCTGCTGAGACAGCAGAACAGACTGCACAGCCGGAGACAACACAGGAAGCGGTTCAGCCGGAAACAACACCGGAGGCAGAACAGCCTGCAGCAACAGAAGCACCGGCACAGGAAGTAAAACAGGAGGAAGCAGCGCCGACAGAGGCTCCTGCTCAGGAAGCCCCTGCGCAGGAAACACCAGCTGCAGAAGAACCTTCCACAGAGGTGGCGACACCGGCAGCTGGAACAGAGGCAGCACCAACAGCAGCACCAACGGCAACACCGGAAGCCGAAAAGACAGCTTTTGAAGGATCTGCTGATAATGTGACAGCAGAAGTGACACTTTCTTCTCCTGTTTCCGATAAGGCAGCTTTTGTGATAAAAGCATACGGAGAGGGAACAGACTATTATGAAAACGCTGCAGCAGTTGCAGGTCAGTGGGTTGAAAGTCAGGGACTTATGCCGTTGGAAGCAGCAGTCTATGACATGCACTTTGAACAGGAGGGACAGGAACTTCCTGTAGCGCAGAATGCAAGTGTAAACCTTAACTTTGCCAGTCCAATCCTTACTCAGACACCGGATACAGATACACAGACAAATGTCTATGTACTTCATATTGTAAATGGTACAGCAGTGAGTGCAGGTACTGCAAACTGCAATGGTGACGGCGCAGTGACATCAGCGGCAATCAACACGAATGGATTTTCACCATTTCTATTTGTAAAAGCAGCAAGCGGAGATGTTGTGGCAGTGCAGGAAGGTACAGATGAAAACATGGAAGATCAGGCCGGAACAGGTACAGGTGTTAATCTTGCGAATGTAGGTTCTGGTAATCTTTCAATTTCAGTTATCCCAAGTTCAGATCCGCTTAACAGGGAGAATGGATCCATAAAAGGTGTTATTAATTATTCAATTCCTAATACAATGAAGGATGGATCCTGCAGAGCTTATTATACAATTCCGACAGAGTATCTTGCTCTCAGTGACAGTGCAGAAGGAACTATATACAGTTCATCGGGTGTGGAAATTGGAACATATACACTGAATACAGAGACAGGACTACTTGAATTACTTTTTAAAAAAGATTTTTATGAAAAAAGCAATGACATAGAAGGTTATTTTAAATTCAATGCATCTGTAAAAACAGATAAGATTAAAAATAAAAATGATATTCCACTGGTGTTCCCAGGTTTTGGAACAGTTGACATTAAGGTAGAACCTGGAAAAGTAACCGGAAATAAATCTGGTAAAATCAAATATGACGAAAACGGCAAACCGTATCTGGAATATACTGTAGATCTTAATGCAACATCAGATCTCAAAGACTTTGAACTTACAGATACTCTGGGAAAAAATCTTGAATTTATAGAAGGAAGCTTTACCTTTGATGACAAACCTGTTGATGTAACAATAGACGGAAATACTGCTAAATATACAAGAGAATCTATCACTAGTGGAGAGCATACTTTTAAATACAGAGCAGCTGTTAAAAATACATCAGATAAACAGGCTCTGGTAAATGAAGCAGAGTGGAAATGGACTGGCGGTAAAGGAGAGGCTTATCCGTCTACTAATTATATAGATGACTATACAATCAGTAAAAAAGGAAATAACTTTACCGGAAGAACTGCGAAATGGAATGTTACTTTGACAAAGGGAACTTATTCAACGAAGGATCAGATGGGCAAGGCAAGTTATGCTGATAAATTGCCTTCGGATATGAAATTTGACAGTGATTCACTGGTAGTGAAGGATACGGAAAATGGTGTGACACTGACAAAAGATGTGGATTACACTGTAACCGAATCCGAATCCGAAGGTGAATTTAAAATCAACTTTACTTATACGAATGCACAGAATGTTCCTTCATATTCTATTGAGTATACAACTACATTAAAAGATAATGTTGAAAAACCGGAAGATACGAAAGAATATAAGAATAAAGGAACATTTACTCCTAAGGGTGAAGAACCGAAACCGGCTGAGGGAACATCCAAGTGGGAAAGTGGCGATACAGGATATACACCTGGAACATTGACAAAAACAGTAGACAATGTCACATATGATGGGGAAAATGCTATATCTGAGTGGACACTGACAATAGATCCACAGGGAAAAACTATTGATAATGTGCAGCTGATTGATGAATTCCTCAAACAAGATATAGAAGGAATGTCTTATCTGGAAAATGCTACAGGAGTAAAGGCAGATTCTATTACGATAACAGATAAAGATGGCAAAGAGCTTTCCTATACATTGGGTAAGAATATATATGAAGTAAAACCTGGATATTATGCTTGTTGGGGAATCAATCTGACCAAACCGGTTTCGGATGTAATAACGATTCATTATACAGCGGTTACTTTCGGAGATATGATAAATGACAGTTCCATGCTGGTAAGAAACAATGCCGGATTAACATGGAAATGTGATGGAAGAGACAAAAAAGATAATGCTTCTGATCAGTTTACATATGTAAAAAGATTTGGGGTGCTTCAAAAAGAGGGAAAGAAAGTTAGTGATAATCTGTATGAATGGACTGTCAGATTGAATGTTAACAGCGATGGTCGAAATCCTGCTATGGATTACGGAACTGATCAGCTGGTATTTTTCTCTGATATTCTGCCAGAAGGTATGGAATTTGTTACAGATGAAGGCCATACACCAAAGTATGGATATTTTGATAATATATATTATTCGGCACAAGCAGATGCTTCACGTATTTATTCTGTAAAAGATGGAATTATTTCTGCCACATTCAAAGGTGTTGGAAAGAAAGTTATTATCTTCACATATTATACCCGGATAAAAGACGGGTATATGGCTGGAAAAGGAGATGTCGAATTTACAAATAAAGCTTCTTATGGTGATGCAGACGGAAATATTGCTGATGGAGCGTTCACTATTAAGGAAAGTGGAAATACCATAACGAAGACAAGTAGTCAAAAAGATAATTTAATCATTTATACTATAGATATAAATCCAAATGCTGATACTTTGAACGATGGTGAAGATCTTGAATTGACAGATGCTATTCCAGAAAGCTGTGCATATGTGCCTGATTCATTAAAAACCACAGAAAATGGAACAGAGATTAAAGTATCCCATAAATATTCAAACAGAACAATTACTGTAAAGATTCCAGATAAAAAGCACATTGTATTAACATATCGTGTTAAAGTAAATGGAACCCAGGGACAGAATGTAGAGGTTACTAATACTGCATATTTAAGCGGAAAGGTAACTATTCACAGTACAAACAAATATAAAATAACAATCCAAGATACAAGTGCCGGAGCAGGTGGAACCAGCGGTGTGATGAATCTTCACAAGATTGCTGAAGAAGATGAAACAAAAAATCTGCAGGGAGCAACATTTAGACTTCAGAAAATGAAATATAATGCCGACAGGCAGATTTTTGAAGCAGATGGCGACCCGGTAGAAGAAATTTCTGATAAAAATGGTTATGTATCATTTGGTAAAGAAAATGGCGATGGTACAATTCTTACAGATACTCTGTATTATTATGAAGAAATCAGTGCGCCGGAGGGTTATATAACTGATAAAACGAGACATTATTTCTATGTTGGCGGTAATGATGTTACTAATTTTGAGAAGCAGTTAAAAGCTGCTGAGATTGTTGCTTCACAGGAAAACTGGGGAGAGATTCTGATATCTAATAAGAAGGAAAAAGAGAAACCGGAAACGACAGCAGTCTTAAGTGTAAGCAAGGCAGTAAGTGCAACACCGAAGGGAAGTTATACAGGAACTGATAACTTTACATTCACCCTTGCGGCAGCAGAGAATGAAAGCGGTAAGGAATCCCCAATGCCGTCAGAAGCTGACCGGACAGTGAATGTTACGAATGGCAGAACAGGAAACTTCGGAAGTATCCGCTACACAGAAGCCGGAACATACAAGTATACCATCACAGAAGTTGAACCGGAGAATAAGATCCCAGGAATGACCTATGATAGAACTGCACATGAAGTAACGGTAACCGTAAGCGCAGATACAGCCGGAAACCTGAGCACAGCAGTGGATTATGGAACAGAGGGAGCAACCAGCCTGACCGTAACCAACACATACAAACAGCCAGATGCAACAGCAGCCTTAAGTGTAAGCAAGGCAGTAAGTGCAACACCAGAGGGAAGTTATACAGGAACTGATAACTTTACATTCACCCTTGCGGCAGCAGAGAATGAAAGCGGTAAGGAATCCCCAATGCCGTCAGAAGCTGACCGGACAGTGAATGTTACGAATGGCAGAACAGGAAACTTCGGAAGTATCCGCTACACAGAAGCCGGAACATACAAGTATACCATCACAGAAGTTGAACCGGAGAATAAGATCCCAGGAATGACCTATGATAGAACTGCACATGAAGTAACGGTAACCGTAAGCGCAGATACAGCCGGAAACCTGAGCACAGCAGTGGATTATGGAACAGAGGGAGCAACCAGCCTGACCGTAACCAACACATACAAACAGCCAGATGCAACAGCAGCCTTAAGTGTAAGCAAGGCAGTAAGTGCAACACCAGAGGGAAGTTATACAGGAACTGATAACTTTACATTCACCCTTGCGGCAGCAGAGAATGAAAGCGGTAAGGAATCCCCAATGCCGTCAGAAGCTGACCGGACAGTGAATGTTACGAATGGCAGAACAGGAAACTTCGGAAGTATCCGCTACACAGAAGCCGGAGCATACAAGTATACCATCACAGAAGTTGAACCTGAGAATAAGATCCCAGGAATGACCTATGATGGAACTGCACATGAAGTAACGGTAACAGTAATTGCAGCAGATGACGGAACACTGAGCACGTCAGTGGATTACGGAAAGAAAGATGCAACAAGCCTGACCGTAACCAACACATACAACCAGCCAAAAGTATCCACCGCCTTCTCCGTCAAGAAAACTGTAAACGGCGCAGATGGTAAATCCGGCGTGGAAGGTTTTGATCCTGAAGAAACCTACAACTTTGAACTTACACCTGCTAAAGAAAACCCAGATGCACCGATGCCGACAAAAGAATCTGGCAAGACGGTATCTGTAGCTAACGGTGAGACAGGAACATTTGGCCAGATCACATATACGGAAGCAGGAAAAACTTATGTGTACAACATCACAGAGAAAGCAGGAAGTACTCCTGGAATGTCTTATGATACAACTCCTCATAAGGTAACTGTGACAGTAAGTGAAACCTATCCGTTAACAGCAACAGTGAAATACGATACAGATCAGGACAGCCTGATTGTAAATAACCAGTACAATGGACTGACAGTCAAAGTCAGCAAACGTGCCCTCAAGGGTGATGAAGCATTTGCACTTGCAGGAGCAAAACTTCAGCTTCTTGATGCAGACGATCAGGAAAATCCTGTAAAAGAATGGACTTCAGGAGAAGCACCGGAAGAAATTACAGGTCTGATCCCAGGTAAAACTTACATTTTACGTGAAATTTCCGCACCAGACGGATATACCGTAGCAGAGGATACACAGTTCATTCTGAACCGGGATGGCACGCTGGCAGAGAAGACCACAACTGTTTACGACAAAGAAAGTAATACACTTGTTGTAAATGACAAACTTACTTCTGTATTTATCAACAAAGTAACCGAAGATGGTAAAGTCCTTGCAGGAGCAACTCTTCAGGTACTTGATTCAGAAGGAAAAGCAGTTACCCTGAATGACAAAGAAGTACAGTGGGAGACCACAGATCAGCCGTATGAGATCACCGGACTTAAGACAGATACCGTTTACACCTTGCATGAAGTAAAAGCACCGGACGGATACACACTGGCAGCTGATATCAACTTCACGATCGGAACAGACGGAAAAGTCCTGATCGGTAAAGAAGCACAGGCAGATAACACGATTGTCATGACAGATACTTTTACCAGAGTTGAAATCAACAAGGTAGATGCAGTTGACGGTAAAGTTCTTGCAGGAGCGAAACTTCAGGTTCTTGGCAAAGACGGAAAGGTAGCTGAAGTCAATGGTAAGAAACTTGAGTGGACTTCCACAGAGAAAGCACATGAGATCACCGGACTTAAGACAGACACTGTTTACACATTACATGAAACAGTAGCTCCGACCGGATATGATATCAGTGCAGATACTACATTTACCATTGGAACAGATGGCAAGATCAGCAAGTCAGGAACAACTGCAAAAGTCAGCGATGATGGAATCCTTCTGGTAGAAGATAACATGCTGAAAGGCGCGTCTGTAGCAGTAACTAAGAAGCTTGTTTATAACAACATGGCACTTGGTGCTGTTGACCAGACATTCCATGTAGCACTGTATGGCGATGAAGCCTGCACGAAGAGACTGACAGATGTAAAAGCAATTGTATTCAAAAACGCATCAGCATCAACTGTAAACTTCACAAATCTGGAGATCGGCAGAAAGTACTATGTGGCTGAATGTACAGCAGATGGTACGGCACAGTCTTCCGGAACACTTGCAGACGGAACTGTTTACATGGCGAACTTTACAGATGGTAATACAGTAACAGTAAATGAAGCGAACGGTACGAAGACAGTTTACTTTAACAATGAATTCCTGACAGTTCCGGATGGATTCTATAAAGAAGGTAAACTGACTGTTACCAAGAAACTTCTGGGTGCAGATGGAAAAGCAAAAAATTCTGACAAAGTATTCTACGCAGGAATCTTTGATGACAAGGATCACAAGACACTGTCCACACATACATCTGAAAATGTCATTCCGCTGGATCTGGCAGATGGCTCAGAAACAAGCTATACTGTAAATGTCAGCGTGGCAAAAGATGCACCGTGTGTACTTTATGTAGTAGAAACTGATGAAAATGGTACCCCTGTAGAGGGAGCAGAAGATTTTGAGTATGAAGTAAGTTACAGTGGAGATTCTGTAACAGTAAATGACTCAAATATGAATGCTTCTGTAACGATCACAAATAAGGAAAAACCAGCAGAGAAAGATAAAGACAAGAAAGATGAAGACACAAAGAAGACAATCACAACGACCAATACAACAACTTCCACAAATGTGAAGACCGGTGATAATACACCAATTGCTCTGTATGTGGTAATTCTGCTGGCAGCTGCAGCAATCGTGGCATTCATTTTCATATTCAGAAAGAAAAACAAAAAAGACAATAAATAAGCAATAAAACAGACCCGGAGGCGATAAGCCTCCGGGCCTGTTTTTTTCTGCGCTTACTGCAATCTTCTGCGCAATGTTTCCTGATTGAGTGCGTATTTCAGGGCAGTCTCTTTGGTGATGCGACCTTGTTTGTACAATTCAAGCAGGCTGTAATCCATAGAACGCATCTGATCCTGAGATGCGGAAGAAATGACGCCTTCAATCTGAAAAATCTTATTATCCCTGATCATGTTTCGGATTGCAGGGGTAAGCTTCATAACCTCAAAGACTGGTATATTACGACCGTCAACGTCCGGAATCAGCTGCTGCGAAATAACTGCCTGCAATACCATAGAGAGCTGGATGGCAATCTGGCGCTGCTGAGAAGGCTCAAAAACATCCATAATACGGCTGATGGTATTTGCGGCGCCGAGAGTGTGAAGACTTGATAATACCAGGTGTCCTGTTTCGGCAGCCGTCATGGCAGTCTGGATTGTTTCGTAATCACGCATTTCACCAAGAAGAATAACATCAGGACTCTGCCGCAGAGTTGCGCGAAGCGAAGTCAGATAACTGTCGGTATCTGTGCAGATCTCACGCTGGCTGACGATGCATCGGTCATGCCTGTGAAGATATTCAAGTGGATCTTCCAGAGTGATGATGTGTCCCTCCCGTGAATGATTGATACGGTCGATAAGGCAGGCCATGGTAGTGGATTTGCCACTGCCGGCAGAACCTGTCACAAGAACCATACCTCTTGTAAAGTCAGCAATATCCATGACGTCATCAGGAATGGAAAGTTCGGCAGGGTCCGGCAGCTGGAATGCGATCACACGGATAACAGCAGCCAGAGAACCACGCTGCTTATAGGCGTTGATACGAAATCTGGATAAACCAGGTATGGAAAAAGAAAAGTCATCATCACCGTGAGTGTGCAGTCTGCTGATATCACGATCATTTGCAAATTTATAAATTGTCTGCAGAATTTCTTCTGTCTGTTCCGGCATCAGGCGGTCTCCATAGTTAGAAAGATGGCTATCGGTTTTGATCACCAGCGGGCGGCCGGCAATAATAAAAATATCAGAAGCATGCCCGTTGGCTGCTTTTGTGAGAAAATCAAGTGTATCCTGTTGAGTCATGACAATTATTCCTCCTGTTTGGGATTATATACAGACTGGCTGGTATCTGGATTCCAGTCAGCGGTAATCACTGTTTTCCATTGCAGAATTTTGATAAGTTTTTTATCGGCAGAAGTCTGTGGATACAGAATCTGCATTCGGACGAGAAGACTCTGCGTATCCGAAAACGGATGCGACAGAATCAGGATGTCATCTGAAGAATCATCAAAAGCAAGCCCCTCAAATTCTGAAGAAAGATTACCGGCAAGTTTCATAAACTCGTCTTTATTGGAAGCCAGAGTATGATATGCCTGAAGGGCTTCCTGAATTTCTGCTACAGTATCGGCTGCTTTTTGGCAGGCGTTGTAATACTGTTCTGTCTGTTCCATGGAAAGTCTGGCTGAATTCAGTTCAGAACGTGAACTTCCAAGGGTGAGCAGTGAAAAAACGACCATGCAAAGTACTGCGAAAATGAGAAACAGTGAAGGGATGCCTGTAGATGCAAATAGTGTGTGTCTGCGATTCATGAAGAAGCCTCCTTCCTGTCAGGAGAAATTGCCGGAAATGCAAGTTCTGTCTGATAAAATTCTGCTTCTTTTTTTTCATGAACAGAATAAAAGGTGAGAGTTCCCTCTTTTGTCATTGTATCTGTCGAAAGAAGAAGTGTCATTTTATGTGCGGCTTTTCCAGGAGAACAAATTTTCCAGTTTTCATCATAATACCAGATCAGAGTACTGGAATCCTGCGTGCTTCCGGACAGAAATTCAGAAACACTGTCAGGTGTCCCGTCAGTCCCTTCAAGAATTTCACCGACAGATGTAGTAAGTGACTGAATATGTCTCCAGTCTACGGCTTTTGTGTGATTCAGGCTGGCTGCTGCAAAAATCCTGATACAGGCAGCACTGGATAATGAGAGGAAAAGCAGCACCATGATCATTTCTATAAGGAAGAGACTGTTTTTGGAATGAGTATATATTTTTTTCATTTAATCAGCCTCCTGATCTGCGGCGGTGCTGTGCAGGTAAAATTCATCTGTATCGCCCTCCGTGTTTGTAAGAGTAATCCGGAAAAAACTGTTTTTGTTTTCTTCTGCCTGAAAATCTTTGAGTTCTGCTATAGCGGTTCCGGCATTGGCAGATGCAGCAGAATTTTCTGAAGTAAAAAGTTCTTTCAGAGAAGTGCCGTTGAGATAAATATAGGTAATATAATTCTGCCCATCAATGGAGTCACGGAAACACAGCGCCGGAATTCCATCCAGTTCGCCTGTAAAAATGCTGCCTGCAGAGTCGTGCTGCCGGAACTTTGTGGTAATATAAGCAGAAGCAGTACCAAGTGAAAGTTCAGAGTCTGTATTGCTGACCTGATTCTGATAAACTTTTGCAGAAAAAAGTAATATCAAAAGAAGAAACAGTGTAAACAGACCAAAAAGCACCAGCGAAAACAGGGAGGCTATGGAATGCTTCTGTATCGTTTTTTTCATGAGGCGGCCTCCTTTCTGAGACTGAAAGAACCAGAAAGAGGTATCACGCTGATCGATGGAAGAAGATTACTTCCATTGGGCATATATTCCACTACAAAATGACTGTGGTCGTAGGTAATGTGATAATCTTCAAGAAGCTCATCGAGGCTTTGCGGATACTGGCCGCTGAGAGCATACGTCCGTACGGCGCCCTGCTCCAGTGCCTGCTCCAGTGCTTTCTGTTCTTTGGCGAGAGTTTCATCTGAAGTGAAATTCAGCCCAAGAAAAAATATCAGCCCAACTGATACAAGAAACAGTACTGGAAAAAGAGCCATCATATTACGCAGGAATTTTTTTCTGCGGCTTTCAAACAATTCCATTATTGCCACCTCACATTGCGATATCTGAAAGGATTCCAAGCAAAGGCATCATGACAGCCAGAAGAACCAGACCTACCAGAAGGGACAGCAGGATCACGATTGTAGGTTCAAGGACTGCAATAGTCTGAGAGATGAGATCAAGAGATTTTTCCTGATATTTTTCAGAAAGGCGGCCGAGAGCCTCATCTGAAGTACCTGACTGAAATGAAACAGAAATCATTCGTCCGTCCATGCCTGCAAAAAGTCCGGATTCAGTCAGCGCATGGGAAAAAGGTAATCCCTCTTCAATAAGAGCGGAAGTTTTTTGCAGAAGTTCAAGAACATGTGGATGAGAAACCATTTCTGAAGCAAGAGAAAGACTTGTCTCAGCTGAAAGTCCGCTCCGGAGTCCGAGAGAAAGTCCCTGTGTCATCCGGCTGTAATCCATGGAAACAGGGATATCCCTTAAACCGGGAAGCCTGTATATGAAAGCGGTCAGCATATGGCGGCCACGTGTGTTCAGACAGAAAAACAGAACTGCCAGAATGAGGAGCACCGTCAGAATAAGAAAAACGGTTGAATATCGACTGATAACATTACCTGCATTGAGAAGTCCGCGGGAAAAACCATTCATATCCATTCCCATCTGCAGAAAAACCTGACGGAAAACAGGAAGAACTTTTACCAGGAGTACAACTATGACAACTCCCATCATTCCGAGCATGATAAGTGGGTAAGTGACTGCGTTTCTGATCTGGTCGGAAATTTCCTGCTCCCGGTCGTAGTGTTCAGAAAGACTGGTAAGTATTTCATCCAGACATCCGGTTTCTTCTCCGGTTTTCAGATATGCACTTACAGAAGCAGGAAAGCATTCAGCATCTGTACAGACCTGAGAGAAAGAACCTGTTTTTTCTATATTATCAGTAAGCAGGGTAAGAACCTGCCTGTCAGTATCTGTAGTACTTTCGTCCAGCAGAATATGTAAACTTTCTGAGACGGATATTCCGGAATGAACAAGCATTCCCATCTGCCCGAAGAAATTGCTGAGTTCACGGGCGGTAAGTCTGTATTTCATAAAAAATCTCCTTTGCCATTAACGTGTAAACTGTACGGTATAATTATCTGCATCACCTATGTAATCCTGGATTGCTTCTTTGTCTTCTTCGCTGTCGCTGTCAGCAGATGCAAAAGTGGGATCCATGAGAGACCAGCTGTCACCTTTGAATGAGATGGCGTTGTCTATCCAGCCTTTTGAACGGATATAAACATCAATCCAGGCATGCTTGATATCACCGGCATATCCAATCTGGAGTTTGCATGGGATATCACAGCTTCGCAGCATGGCGGTTGCCAGAGCCGCATAATCAAAGCAGATGCCTGTCCCTGAAGCCAGGGTTTCATCTACATCAGGAAGATAGCCGGTCTGAACAGAGTCAGCTTTTTCGTAATCATAGGTAAGATTTTCTGTAACGTAATTGTATATCAGTTCCAATGCCTTTACATCAGTAGTATCCTCTGTGACCATGGAAAGTGCCAGAGTGCTGGCTTTGCTTTCGGGAGTAAAATTCACATACTGATTCGGATAAAGAAAAGGAAGAAAATCGTTTTTCAGTGTTACAGTTATTGTTTCGCAGTACAGGGCCGCATACTGGTCGCCACTGATCTGCTGATAACCTGTGACTGTATAGTCACCGTTTCCTTCAGTAAAAGGAATGACTGTCTGTTCGCCAGGGCTGATAAAATAAGAATACTGAATTCCTGTAGGGGCAGTCATCTGAATACTGGTCGTGGAATCAGAAGAATCAGATGTGGCAATGAAATATCCCTGATCTGTGTTGGAAATGTCGAGAACCAGGGGTGAAGTGCCTGCCGTAGCTTTTCCGGATGCTTCGGGAACAAGTACCTGAAGCGGAGAGTAGACCGGAGGTTCATCGCTTTTTGTACTGGAAGAACCGCCCCCGCATCCGCTAAGGACTGTGCACAGAATGAAAACGCATATTATTATGGCAGGGAGACGGATGAATGATGTGTTTTTCATAAAAACCGCTCCTTGTAGTTATTGTAAACAGTTGAGATCTGAGGATAGTTCATCAACTCTCATTCAGTATAGCAGATTATGAGGAAAAAAAGAACAGGACGTACAGAAAAAATGTTACTGCTCACTCCGTTCACAGCACCTTGGTAAAGATTACAGAAAAATTAAAAATACTACAATAAAATATTAAAAAAAGATGTTGACACAGAATGGACAGAAACATATAATATGGATATGGGCAAACCAGTTGAAAAACTGGGACGCAAAGCCAAGGGTCTACGGTCATGAGACTATGACAGCCGGTTGCCGCATTAAATTCTGATTTAGTGACGTATTTTATGGAACAGTAATTATAATACAGAATCTATATGTATGAGCAGCCGTTTAATTATTATTTTAGTAATTAGACGGTTTTTTTATTTAATATGATGCTTTTACAGGAAAACTGATTTTATGAAATGCGTCCATTTTCTGAAAGGTGTGAATAAATATGAAAAGAAAAATGAACCTCAAATCGTTCCTTCTCAAAAAGAAAGTTGCAGCAGGCTGTGTTGCAGTAGCTGCAGTGCTTACGTTCGGAAGTATCTCAATGGTATGGCAGTCATCACCGGATGTACCGGAACTTACTTCTTACACAGATCCGGAGATTGAGACAACACTTACAGGTGATGATACACCGCTTGCTTCCAAACCGAAGGTAACAACTAAGACTACTTCCAAGACAAAGACAACCAAGAAAAAAGTCAAACTGAAAAAAGCAGCGAAGAAGTCTTACACAAAGAAACTTCCAACAAAGAAAAAAACAAAAACAAAAACGGCAAAGAAAAATAAGACAACAACAGTAAAGACTCAGACAACGGTAAAAACACAGACAACTGAGAAGTTTACAAAGAAATCCAAAAAGAAACTTGTTACAAAGAAAGTGACAACAACTGTTAAGACTACAACAACTGTTGCAGCACCAGTTGTACAGAACAGCCAGCAGGAAGAACAGGAAGTTGCCGTATCAGCAGGCGGCTCTTCAGCAACACAGTCCAAATATACTGTCAGTGATGTTGCTTCCATTGCACCGAAGATGGATAAGAGAGTACTGGAAGCGTATACGAAGATGGGATTCAAAGTAGTAGTAGATCCGTCTGTTGCTTATTCAGGACATTTTGATGCAAGAACAAGAACGATCACTCTTCAGGAAGCTGATGATACGATCTACCATGAACTTGGACATTTTCTTGCATTTATCGCAGGCAATGTAGATCAGAGTTCATCATTTGCTTCTGTTTATAACAGTGAGAAATCTAAGTTTACCGGTTACAACAAAGCATATGCAACTCAGAATGCAGCTGAATATTTTGCGGAATCTGTAAGAGATTATGTTGAGAACCCTGAACTTCTCAGCAGTCAGAGAAGCGCTACATACAATGCGATCGAACAGGCTCTGAATACAGTCACAACTTCAAGAGTTGACATGATCCTGAAAGCTTATGGAGCAATCTGGAATTAATAAATTACATACAGGACCGTCCGGAGTGATCCGGGCGGTTTTTTGCTTTATAGACTGTATAAAAATATATACAGCATAAAAAAATCTTTCCAATTACAGGAAGGACTGTTATAATGAAAAAGATGTATCAACAGTCAGCAAAAGGAGGAGAACTCAATGTTAAAGGGAAAGACAGTTCTTCTGGGAGTTACCGGAAGCATTGCTGCATACAAAATTGCATATCTTGCAAGTGCTCTTAATAAACTTCATGCGCAGGTGCATGTACTTATGACGCAGAATGCCACGAATTTTATTAATCCTATAACTTTTGAATCTCTTACAGGAAATAAATGTCTGGTAGATACTTTTGACAGAAACTTCCAGTTTCAGGTAGAGCATGTGTCCATAGCGAAACAGGTAGATGTGGTGATGATAGCACCTGCCAGTGCGAATGTGATCGGCAAGCTTGCCCATGGAATAGCAGATGATATGCTGACTACTACAGTTATGGCATGCAAATGTAAGAAAATCATTTCACCGGCCATGAATACCAATATGTATGAAAATCCTGTATTACAGGACAACCTCGGGATCCTGAAGCATTATGGGTATGAGGTGATCGAGCCTGCCAGCGGATATCTGGCGTGCGGAGATATTGGAGCAGGCAAAATGCCGGAACCGGAACTGCTTCTGGAGTATATTCTCAGGGAGATTGCCTGTGAAAAAGATCTGGAAGGCCGCAGGATTCTGGTGACAGCAGGGCCCACACAGGAAGCAATTGATCCTGTCAGATATATCACCAATCATTCATCAGGAAAGATGGGATATGCCATCGCCAGAGATGCCATGCTCAGAGGTGCAGATGTAACGCTTGTCAGCGGTCCGTGTGCTATTGAGCCGCCTCCGTTTGTAAAAGTAGTTCCTGTAGTATCTGCGAAAGATATGTATGATGCAGTGACCTCAGTCAGTTTTGAACAGGATATTATTATCAAGGCAGCAGCAGTGGCAGATTATCGTCCGGCTGTTGTTTATGATGAAAAAGTTAAGAAAAAAGACGATCAGATGTCCATAGAACTGGAAAGAACAGATGACATTCTCCGGTATCTGGGAGAAAATAAAACTCCGGGACAGTTTTTGTGCGGTTTCTCTATGGAAACCCAGAATATGATAGGTAATTCCAGGGCGAAGCTTCAGAAGAAAAATCTGGATATGGTGGCAGCTAATAACCTTAAGGTGGCAGGCGCCGGCTTCCAGGGAGATACTAATGTGCTTACCCTGATTACTCAGGATGAAGACGTGTCACTTCAGCTTATGAGCAAAGAGGACGCAGCCCATATCATCCTGGATAAGATCCTTTCTATAATGAAAGAAAGGGGAATGTAACCCGTACACCAGGAAGCGGGCAAATAAAAAAGAATAATAGAAGTCCGCTGTTCCGCACCGTATTGTATCCCAAAGGGAACGATAACAAGGAGGAAAAACATGAAAACCAAAAAATTTACAACAACGCAACTGACAATGCTCGGACTGATGGCAGGTGTGCTTCTGCTTATGGCTTACACACCACTGGGGTATCTGAATATCGGACCACTGGCGATTTCTTTTAACGTGATCCCTGTTGCTATCTGTGCAGTAGTTCTTGGACCTGTAGGTGGTGCTGTTGCCGGAGCAATATTCGGTCTTACAAGCTTTTTGCAGTGTATCGGCGTTGGCGGTACAAGTGCCATGGGTGCAATGCTTTTCAGCATTAATCCGGTTTTTGCATTTATCCAGAGATTCGTACCGAGACTTCTGGACGGAATCTGTCTTGGATTTATTTACAGAGGAATGCGTAAGAAAACAAATGTATATGTATCATGCGCAGTTACCGGATTCTTTTCCGCATTTTTAAATACATTATTCTTTATGACTGCACTTGTTGGAATGTTTGGAAATACTGAATATGTACAGGGACTGATCGGAGGAAGAAATGTCATTCTGTTCTGCTGTGCATTCGTTGGTATCAATGCAGTCTGCGAAATGCTTTCATCAACAATTATCACAGGAGCAGTAGGAGCTGCACTTTCAAAAGCTCATCTGATCCCGGCATCACAGATGGTTGCAGATAAAGATGTTAAAGTAAATGCAGCATCATAAAAGACAGGAAGAAAACATATGATCTTAGCAATTGATATTGGAAACACCAACATTGTGGTTGGCTGTATAGATAAAGAAAAAATATATTTTACAGAAAGAGTGGCTACAGTACGTACCAAGACAGAACTGGAATATGCAATAGATATCAAAACAATTCTTGATATTTATCATATCAGCCGTTCTGATATTGACGGTGCGATCATTTCTTCGGTTGTTCCGCAGATCACAAATGCAGCCAAACTTGCTGTACACAAGATCCTTCACAAAGATGCAATGGTTCTTGGCCCCGGAATCCGTACAGGATTAAATATCATGCTGGATAACCCCGGCGAAATGGGCGCTGACCGGGTAGCTGATGCAGTAGCAGCACTGGCGCAGTATCCGGTACCGCTTGTTATTGTAGACATGGGTACTGCAACTACAGTATCTGTTCTGGATGATAAGAAGCGTTATATTGGAGGTATGATCATGCCGGGAGTGAGAATCTCTCTGGATGCTCTTACTTCCCGGGCTTCACAGTTAAGCGGAATCAGCATTGAAGAGCCGAAACGTATCATCGGCAAAAATACTGTTGACTGTATGAAGAGTGGGATTCTTTATGGAAATGCAGCAGCTGTGGATGGTATCATTGACAGGATCGAAGAAGAACTTGGACAGAAGGTTACAGTGATCGCCACAGGCGGTATGTCCAAAAAAATCATACCGCACTGCAAAAGAAAGATGATCCTTGACGGGGATCTTCTTTTGAAAGGTCTTCAGATCATTTACGAAAAGAATCGTAAAGATCACCCGGCACAGGAGCGGTAATACACATCTGCTTTCCTGTAAGGGGATGACGGAAATCAAGCTGATAAGAATGCAGCGGCTGACGACTGAAGCGGTCGTAAACAGGATTATACAGATAATCAGCAGGAAGCGGATGACCGATATAACCCATATGGATTCGGATCTGATGTGTCCTTCCTGTTTCAAGATGAAGCTCCAGCAGAGAATAATTGTCAGATACTGCAAGACGCTGAAAATGGGTAACGGCTGTTTCGCCGTGATCAAAATCAACCTGACGTTCCATTACGGAACCGTCTTTTCTCCCGATGGGGGCAGAGACGGTTCCTTTTTTTGGCGCAATTCCCTGGACGATGGCAAGATATGTCCGACGGATTTCACGGTTACGCATCTGTGCGGAAAGAATTGCGGCACTGAGGGCGTTTTTGGCAAGGATCAGTGCTCCGGAAGTGTCACGGTCAAGACGGTTGATACAGCGAAATGGACAGATCAGATTCCGGGAGCGGAAATAAGCTTCTACTCCGTTTGCAAGCGTATTTTCATAATTTCCGATAGATGGATGTACCGGAAGGTTGGAAGCTTTGTTCAGAACAAGAATGTCTTCATCTTCATAGAGAACAGAAAGTTCCATCTCTGCAGGGACAATACCTTCACAGGAACCGGTCTCAAGAATCCGGACATGGAGAATATCACCGGTATGAAGAACAGTGTTTCCACCGGCTTTTTCGCCATTCAGAGTGAGAGCTTTTTTGTCCGGTTTCATAGAAGTGAGAATATGGCGTGAAAATCCCTTCGTCCGGAGAAACTGAAGGACAGTCATGCCGTCTTCACAGGGAGAAACTTTGCAGTCCAGAATTCGATCCATATTGATGCTCCTTTTTGCTGTGAACAGGGTGAATGGTAACAGTCTGGCTCAAAGATTATCACAGCATTTTCATAATGTCAATCTCTGCGGAAAAGATCACGGGTGTAGACTTTTTCGCTGACATCATCCAGACAGCTGTCATAACGGTTGGCAAGAATACACTGACTGAGTTCTTTGAATTTCCTGAGATCATTGACAACGCGGCTTCCGAAGAAAGTAGTACCATTTTCGAGGGTTGGTTCATAGATGATAACTGTGGCACCTTTGGCTTTGATACGTTTCATGACACCCTGGATACTGCTCTGACGGAAGTTGTCGGAATTGCTTTTCATGGTAAGACGGTATACACCGACAGTAACTGGCTTTTCCATATCAGAGCTGTAGGAATTGTCTTCGCCGTAGCTGTAGTACCCGGCCATTTTGAGTACCCGGTCAGCAATAAAATCTTTTCTTGTACGGTTGCTTTCCACAATGGCGCTCATCATATTCTGGGGAACGTCATTATAGTTTGCAAGAAGCTGCTTGGTATCTTTTGGAAGGCAGTAGCCGCCATATCCGAAAGAAGGATTGTTGTAATGGGTTCCGATGCGCGGATCCAGGCAGACTCCCTGAATGATATCCTGTGTGTTGAGTCCTTTCATTTCTGCGTAAGTATCCAGTTCATTGAAATAAGATACACGGAGAGCCAGATAGGTGTTTGCGAACAGCTTGACAGCCTCTGCTTCTGTAAAGCCCATAAAAAGTGTGTCTATGTTTTCTTTCAGTGCACCTTCCTGAAGAAGCGCCGCAAACTGGCGGGAAGCCCGGACAAGATGTTCATCTTCAGGATCCGTGGAGACAATAATTCTGCTTGGATAAAGATTATCGTAAAGCGCTTTGGATTCACGGAGAAATTCAGGACTGAAAATGATGTTTGAGGTATTGTATTTTTTACGGACATTTTCGGTGTAACCGACAGGTATGGTGGATTTTATAACCATAACAGCGCCGGGATTTACTTTCATGACCAGCTGGATAACAGCCTCTACAGCAGAAGTGTCGAAATAGTTTTTCTGACTGTCGTAGTTTGTAGGTGCGGCAATGATAACAAAATCTGCATCTCTGTAGGCGGCTTCGCCATCCAGGGTTGCAGTGAGGTCGAGATCTTTTTCTTTAAGATATTTCTCGATATATTCATCCTGTATGGGAGATTTTCGCTGATTCAGCATTTCTACCTTTTCAGGTATGATATCAACGGCTGTTACATGATTGTGCTGTGCAAGCAGAGTAGCAATGGAAAGTCCGACGTAGCCGGTTCCTGCAACTGCGATATTAAGTGGAGAAGGTGAAGGCAGTCTGGAGGGAAGATCTGTACTTACGAAAAACTGATCCGGTTCAAAACCGAGAACTTCACAAAGCTGTTCCAGCTGGGGAATTGACGGAATGAAATCTTTCTTTTCGAGCCTGGAAATAAGAGAACGGTTGATTCCTGTGGACTCGGACAGCTGTTTCTGCGTCATGCCAAGTGATTTGCGGTGGCTGGTGACAAGTTGAGAAAGTTTTTCCTGGGATAATTTTTTCATATAAAAAGTCCTTTCATGACAAAAGTTATTTTGAATAACAAAATGCCGATTCGAATTTAAATAGAATATTTATTATATTAAAACAAAAATAAATAAAAAACAAGAGAAAAACGAAAAAATGCAGTGGAAGAGAAATAAGAATAATGTTATTTAAAATAACAAATGGAATGCGAAAAAGAAATAAAAATGTAAAATAATGTTTACAAAAAAAGGATATTTACTGGTATACTTAGACATAAAATATACAGCAGTCCAGAGGGAAGAGGAAACATGGGAAAAAAACTGAAAATCACAAGAAAAAGTAAGAAAATTATTCTGGGGATCTGCGTGACAGCTGCGTTTGCACTTGTTGTCGGGTTGTTTTCTTATATATATGTGGCAGATCATAATACGCTTGGGCGCAAAATTTCTGTTTACGGACTGGATGTGTCGAAGCTGACGGTACCGAAGGCAGAACAGAAAATACTGAAAACATTCCAGGACCGTAGGGTGATTTTTCAGGAAGACGGAGCGAAGGTTTATGAGACAACACTGGGAAATCTGGGATACAGCCTCAATGCGGATGACCTGAAATCACAGCTGGAAGAACTTCGTAAGAAAAGAGCGGCAGACAGACATCTTCTCGCAACGCAGGAAGATCATAAGATACAGTATCAGCTGAATAAGGACGAAAACCAGGAAAAATCAGTGCTTGTGTCCGGAAATTTCGGGGATAAAGAACGAACTGCTTCTGTAGATGCAGCAGTTCAATATGATGAAAAACAGAAAAAATATGTAATGGTAAATGAAACACAGGGAAATATGATTGATGAGGCACGTCTTAAGGCGTATGTGGATCAGACCCTGGATTCTGTTTTTCAGACAGATCTTCTGGGAGGCGATGTGACGGTTACCATGGGAACGGAAGTCTACCAGCTTCCGGTCAGCGCACAGTCAGAAGAGATGCAGAATAAACTTACAAATCTGAATGCTAGACTGGATACATACAGAAACATGACAGTTACTTATACATTTGGAAGCGAAACAGAAGTTCTGGATGGCAGTACGATTGATTCCTGGCTGAAAATAGACGGAGAAAATATCAGCGTTGATCAGGATCAGGCGAAGGCATATGTGGAGAATCTTGCAACGAATTATAACACTATTTATGTGCCGAGAACTTTTCATACATCATGTGGAAGTGATGTGACAGTGTCTGATAACGAATACGGATTTCAGATCGATCAGGAGGGAGAACTGAATCAGCTGCTTCAGGATCTGGAAACAGGAACACCGGTGACAAGGGATCCGGTATACAGCATAGCAGGAATGCAACGGAACGGTCGTGATGATCTGGCAGGAAGTTACATTGAAGTCAGCCTGGATAACCAGCACCTGTGGCTGTATAAAGATGGCGCACTGGTTACGGAGACAGACATTGTCAGCGGCGCACCGACACCGGAAAGAGAAACTATGAGAGGCGCATGGCCGATCGCATATAAGGCGAGTCCGTATACGCTTACCAGTGACCAGTATGGGTATAACACTACAGTTACCTACTGGATGCCGTTTGTATATGGGCAGGGTCTTCACGATGCAACGTGGCAGTCTTCTTTTGGAGGCAGCAGGTATAAATCCGGAGCAGGCAGCCATGGATGCGTAAACCTTCCCAAAGATCAGGCAGCAATAATCTACAATGCCATTGACGGAGGATATCCGATTATTATTTATTAGGAATATATCGGCCGGCTCTTCATAAGGGAGCCGGTTTTGTTGACTTTTATCAGGCAAAATTATATAATAAAATAATGGCTGAAAGGGGAAATTTTATGACACATAAAACCGGTCTGGAAGATTATTTTGTGATTCGCAACAACAAAAAAATGCGGTTTGGTTATACGACAGGTTCCTGCGCGGCAGCGGCTGCCTCAGGGGCGGCGCAGATTCTTCTGGGAGGCAGGGAGATAAAGGAAGTGTCACTGATGACCCCCAAAGGAATTCTTCTTCATCTGGAACTTGCAGATATAAGCAGAGAAGCGGATGCTGTTTCATGTGCGGTAAAAAAAGATGCCGGAGATGATCCGGATACTACGGACGGAATTCTCATCTATGCGAGAGTTGAAAAGAACAGTGATATTTCGGCAGCCCGGATCACTGTTGACGGAGGTATCGGAGTCGGACGTGTGACGAAGCCGGGGCTTTCGCAAAAAGTAGGAGAAGCTGCAATTAATCCTGTTCCGCGCAAGATGATATATAAGGCTGTGGAAGAGGCAGCAGAACAGTTTGATTATGAGGGAAAACTGAAAGTTAGCATTTATGTACCTGAAGGAGAAGAAATCGCCAGAAAGACTTTTAATCCAAGACTTGGTATTCAGGGAGGAATTTCTATTCTCGGCACATCAGGAATTGTGGAACCAATGAGTGAAAAAGCACTTATCCGCAGCATAGAAGTGGAGATGACCCAGCATGTGAGTCAGGGAGAAAAATATCTTCTTGTCACACCTGGAAATTACGGTGCTGATTATCTCAGGGAACATATGGAACTTCCTTTTGAAAAAAATATCAAATGCAGTAATTATGTGGGTGAAACAATAGATATGGCAGTGAATATGGGAGCGAAGGGAATTCTTTTTGTCTCTCATATAGGTAAGTTTGTAAAGGTTGCGGCAGGCATTATGAATACACATTCACACAGCGCTGACGGTCGTATGGAGGTCCTTTGTTCCAATGCGATACGTGCCGGGGCTGGCATTGAGTGTGCAAGAGAGATCCTTTCATGCAGCACGACAGATGAAGCACTGTATATTCTGGAGAAGCACTGCATCCTGCATGAAACAATGAAAGAAATCACAGACCGGATACAGTTTTATCTGGATCACAGGTCTTATGAACAGATTCTTCTGGGAGCAGTTGTCTTTTCAAATGAATTCGGATACCTTGGACAGACACCACATGCAGAAGAACTGATTACAAAAATTAATCAAGGAGTGAACTGACATGATACATTTTGTAGGCGCAGGACCGGGAGCACCGGATCTTATCACAGTAAGGGGAAAACAGTATCTGGAGGAGGCTGATGTGATCATTTATGCAGGGTCACTTGTAAATCCCCAGCTTCTGGAATACAGCAAAGATGTCTGCACGATTCATAACAGTGCAAAGATGACACTGGAAGAAGTAATTGCTGTTATGGAAAAAGCAGAAAAAGAAGGAAAGATGACAGTACGTCTCCATACAGGAGATCCCTGTATTTATGGAGCGATCAGAGAACAGATGGACATTCTTGATGAGAAGGGTATCGCATATGATTACTGCCCGGGTGTCAGCGCTTTCTGCGGTGCGGCAAGTGCACTGAATCTGGAATACACACTTCCGGATATCTCACAGAGCGTGATCATTACAAGAATGGAAGGACGTACCCCTGTTCCATCCAAAGAAAGTATCCAGTCTTTTGCTGCACATCAGGCAACTATGGTTGTTTTTCTCAGCACAGGTATGCTGGAAGAACTGAGCCGCAGACTGGTTGAGGGAGGATACAGCGAGGATACACCGGCTGCGATTGTTTATAAGGCAACCTGGCCGGATGAAAAGAGCTTCGTCTGCACCGTAGGTACTCTGGCAAAAACAGCAGCTGAAAACAATATCACAAAAACAGCACTGATGATCATCGGGGATTCTGTTAAGGGTGCGCATTACGACCGCTCGAAACTCTATGATCCGGAATTTACCACAGAGTTCAGAAAAGCAACAAAGTAACAGTATGGAGGAATCTTCCATGAAAATATCCGTGATCTGTTTCAGCATGACGGGAGCAGCGACTGCTGAAAAACTGAAACAGGGTCTTGAGAAACAGGGAAATGAAGTTTCACTGTTTTCAAAAAGCAAATATCTGGAAAATTCTGTTTCTGTGAGTACAGAACAGTGGGCAGGGGAAAGATTCTGCCTGGATGACGGACTGATCTTTGTTGGGGCCTGTGGAATTGCAGTGAGAAGCATTGCTCCTTACGTTGCGAGCAAGAAAACAGATCCGGCTGTTCTGGTCATTGATGAATGCGGAAAGTATGTGATATCACTTTTATCCGGGCATCTGGGCGGTGCAAATGAGCTTGCCCAAAAAGCAGCAGAGATTCTGGAAGGACAGGCAGTCATCACAACGGCAACAGATCTTCACAGCCGTTTTGCTGTGGATGTTTTTGCGCGCAGGAATCACTGTGGGATTTTTTTTATGAAAGCTGCAAAAGAAGTTTCAGCTGCAATTCTTGCAGGTGAGACCGTTGGTTTTTACAGTGAGTTCCCATGGAAGGGAAAACTTCCAGGGGGGCTTGTGGTGTGTGACAGTACGGGAAAAGACCGGGAGGGAAATATACCGGAGACCGGGATTGCACTGACAGTACATACTTCATGTATGCCATTTGCCTCTACAGTACAGGTCGTTCCAAATATCCTGACACTTGGGATGGGATGTCGGAAGGATAAAGAATCTGAGGCTGTGAAAATCGCAGCAGAAGAATGCCTCAGCAGGGCTGATATCAGAAGAGAGGCAGTTGAAAAAATCGCCAGTATTTCGCTCAAGAAAAATGAGCCGGGACTTAAGCGTCTGGCAGAAAAATGGCAGATTCCTTTTGAAACATATGAAGAAGAACAGCTTAGGGAAGTTGAGGGAGATTTTACTCCCTCTGCATTTGTAAAATCAATTACCGGAGTAGACAATGTCTGTGAGAGAAGCGCAGTGCTTGGCTCAGATAATGGAAAACTGCTCATAAAAAAATCCGGAGGAAACGGTGTGACAACAGCGCTTGCCATCCGGAAATGGGAGGTACGTTTTGAATAAAATATATGTAGTTGGAATTGGACCGGGAGGCTGTGACCAGATGACCGGAATTGCAATGAATGCACTGAAAGAAAGCAATACGATCATTGGTTATACGGTTTATGTTGACCTTGTAAAAGATACTTTTCCGGATAAAGAATTTCTTACAACGCCGATGAAAAAAGAGGTAGACCGTTGTGTACTTGCATTTGAGGAAGCCATGAAGGGTAAAAGGGTTTCCATGATCTGCAGCGGTGATGCAGGTGTTTACGGAATGGCAGGTCTTATGTATGAAGTAGGTACAAAGTATCCGGAAGTGGAACTGGAAATCGTGCCTGGTGTCACAGCGGCACTTGGCGGGGCAGCAGTTCTGGGAGCACCGCTTATCCATGATTTCTGTCTGATAAGCCTCAGTGATCTTCTCACTCCATGGGAAAAAATCGAAGCGAGACTTCTGGGTGCGTCACAGGCAGACTTTGTTATCTGCCTTTATAATCCGTCCAGCCGAAAACGCCATGATTATCTGCAGAAAGCATGTGATCTTATGATGCAGTATAAATCACCGGAGACAGTCTGCGGAACGGTATCCATGATCGGCCGTGAAGGCGAGGAATATCATGTGATGACATTGAAGGAACTCCGTGATACAGAAGTCGATATGTTTACAACAGTCTTTATCGGAAATTCCCAGACAAAAGAAATCAATGGCAAGATGGTGACACCACGGGGATACAGAGATGTATAAAGCAATTGTTTTTGCAGGAACAACAGAAGGATATGAGATCAGTCGTTTTCTGGCTGAACATAAGATCAGTACTCTTGCCTGCGTTGCAACAGAATACGGAACAAGGTCACTGAGTGAAAGCGAATTCCTTCACGTGCAGGCAGGACGTCTTACAGAAGAAGAAATGAAAAAACTTTTTCAGGAGCAGAAGCCGGAGATGGTCCTTGATGGAACTCATCCTTACGCAAAGGAAGCAACGCTTAATATCAGAAGTGCAGCAGAAACAGAAGGAATCCGGTATATTCGTGTACTTCGTGAACAGGGAGAAAGACAGGAGGCTGTTTATGTGGATTCAGTGGAAGAGGCTGCTGAATTTCTGAAGAATACAGAAGGAAATGTCCTCCTTACAACAGGAAGCAAGGAACTGAAAGCCTTTACTTCTGTTGCGGATTACAGAGAGCGTTTTTATGCAAGAGTCCTTTCGCTTCCATCTGTAGTGGAAACCTGCAGTTCTCTCGGATTTGAGGGAAAACATCTTATTGCGATGCAGGGCCCGTTTTCGCAGGAAATGAATGAGGCGATACTGAGACAGTATCAGTGCAGATATCTGGTAACAAAAGATTCGGGCAAAGCAGGTGGATTTGAAGAAAAAATCCAGGCAGCCGAAAACTGTCAGGCAGTTTCTGTAATTATAGGGCGTCCGCTCAAAGAAGATGGAGTTTCAGTAAGAGAGTGTAAACGCAAATTAATAGAGCGTTTTGGACTTGAAAGTCACCCTCATATAACACTGCTTGGAATAGGAATGGGAAATCCGGATCTTCTGACCGTTCAGGGCAGGAAATGCCTTGAAGAAGCAGAACTGATCATAGGCGCCAGAAGGATGGCCGATTCTGTCAGCCTTCCTCATCACGATGTGTTTTATGAGTACAGAAGTCAGGAAATTCTGGATTATATTCAGGCACATCCGGAATATTCCAGAATTGTGGTAGCTTTGTCAGGAGATGTGGGATTTTACAGCGGAGCCCGTAAACTGAAAGAACTTCTGGGAGAAAAGACAGAAATGATCTGTGGAATTTCCTCGGTTGTTTATTTTATGTCCAGGATCGGTCTTTCGTGGGATGATGCCAGGATCGTCAGTGCTCATGGTAAAAGCTGTAATCTGATATCGGAAATCTGCATGAATCATAAAGTATTTGCCATTCTGGGACAGAAGGACAGCGTAGCGAAGCTGGCATCACGCCTGACTGAATACGGAATGGGAGAGGTGCTTCTTTATGTAGGCGAATATCTTTCTTACAAAAATGAGAAGATTTTTTCGGCTCAGGCAAAAAATCTGACAGAGTATGAAGGAGATCCTTTAAGTGTCCTCTGCGCAGTAAATCCATCTGCCGAAAGTCAGCCAGCAACACACGGACTTCCGGATGAAGCCTTTATAAGAGGCAAAGCACCTATGACAAAGACAGAAGTAAGGACAGTGTCGTTGTCCAAACTGAGGCTGGAGGAAGAGTCCATCTGCTATGATATTGGTGCAGGAACGGGCTCTGTTTCTGTGGAGATGGCGCTCAGGGCATACAGAGGCCATGTATTTGCCATCGAAAAGAAAGAAGATGCGGCAGCTCTTCTGGAAGAAAACAAAAAGAAATTTGCGCTGGAGCATATGCAGATCATACGTGGTACAGCACCGGAGGCGCTCAGCGGACTTCCGGTACCGACACATGCGTTTATCGGAGGCTCTTCCGGAAATCTCAGAGAGATCGTGCATCTTCTTATGGAAAAGAATCCATATGTCCGTATTGTGATCAACTGTATTACACTGGAAACAGTGGGTGAAGCACTGGAATGCATTAGGGAACTGAAAAGGGCGCAGGAAAGCGTGGCCTGGGAGACAGAGGTAGTGCAGCTTGGCGTGGCAAGGTCAAAGGACATCGGACGTTATCATATGATGATGGGCGAAAATCCGATTTATATTATTACTATTCAGGCTCATGAGGAGAAAGACTTATGAAGACACCCAGGATCCTTCTGGCGGCAGGCGCCAGCGGAAGCGGAAAAACCCTGATCACCTGCGGACTTTTGCAGGCGCTGGTAAACCGTGGAATAAAAACAGCTTCTTTTAAATGTGGCCCCGATTACATTGATCCTATGTTTCACAGCAGAGTGATCGGTACAAAATCCAGAAATCTGGACACTTTTTTTACGGAACCGGATATTACCCGCTATCTCCTTCAGAAAAATGCCAGTGACTGTGAGATTGCAGTTATGGAAGGCGTTATGGGGTATTATGATGGTGTGGCAGGGACTACCACAAGGGCAAGTGCCTATGATCTGGCCATGGTGACAGAAACGCCGGTGGTACTTATTGTGAACAGCAGAGGTATGAGCGTTTCGCTTGCGGCATATATCAAGGGTTTTCTTGAATACAAAGAAAAGAGTGGAATACGTGGAGTGATTTTTAACCAGATGTCGCCTATGCTTTATCCGAGGATGAAAGAACTTGTGGAAAGTCAGCTGGGAATTTCAGTATTCGGTTATGTGCCGAAGGTGGAAGACTGTGTGATCGAGAGCCGTCATCTGGGGCTTGTGCTTCCGGATGAGATTCCGGAACTTAAAGGCCGGCTGACGAAACTGGCAGATGTGCTGGAAAAAACGCTCGACATTGACGGAATCCTGAAACTTGCGAAGAGCGCACCGGAGATTTTGCCTGACAGAAGTCTGTCTGAAATAAACAGTGATTTTGGTTTCCGGCTTCCGGAACAGGTGAAGATTGCAGTGGCGTCAGATGAATCGTTCTGCTTTTTTTATGAAGATAATTTCAGACTTCTCCGGGAAATGGGTGCGGAACTTATACCTTTTTCACCAATGCGGGATAAGAAACTTCCGGAGGATACAGACGGAATCCTTCTGTATGGAGGATATCCGGAGCTGAACGGCGAGTTACTTGAAATCAACTCCTCCATGCGGCAGTCTGTCAGGGAAAAAATAACAGAAGGACTTCCATGTCTTGCAGAATGCGGCGGCTTTATGTATCTTCATGAACAGATGGAGGATATGAACGGATCTGTACATGAGATGGCCGGTGTGATAAAGGGCAGGGCTTTCCGTACACCGAAACTTTCAAGATTCGGTTATGTGACTCTGACACAGCAGAAAGAGGTTCTGGGCAATAGCTGTCTTGGAAATATTCCTGCCCATGAGTTTCACTATTTTGATTCGGAAAACTGTGGGGAAGATTTTCTTGCTCAGAAACCTGAGAGCAGAAGAACCTGGAAATGTATTCACGGAACGGATTCTGTGATGGCTGGTTTTCCGCATCTTTATTATTACGGCTGCCCGGCAGTACCGAAGGCATTTCTCATGAAATGTCTTTCCTACAAAAAACAGCGGTGTTCCAGAGAACATCAGGAAGAGAGACAACATTGATGTATCATACGATCGCCCTGGCAGCAGGGTTTCTATTAGACCTTATATTCGGAGATCCAAGATGGCTCTATCATCCGGTCTGTCTTATCGGCAAACTGATCTCTGCACTGGAAAAGTTAATTCGTAAAGTATTCCCAAAAACACAGAAGGGTGAGCTTGCAGGCGGTTTTGTGGAGACATTCCTGGTATGCTGCTTTTCTTTCGGGATTCCGGCTGCGCTTTTATATCTGCTTTATCGGTATCAGCCGGCAGCCGGAGTGATACTGGAAACATTCTGGTGCTATCAGCTGCTTGCAACACGTTCGCTGAAAGATGAGAGCATGAAAGTATATGACAGACTGAAAAACGGAACTCTTGAGGAGGCACGTTATGCAGTTTCCATGATCGTGGGAAGAGATACCGCAGAACTTACAGAAGAAGGCGTTACAAAGGCTGCGGTGGAGACCGTGGCAGAGAACAGTTCAGATGGTGTGATCGCCCCGATGATCTATATGGCAATTGGCGGAGCGCCGCTGATGTTCCTTTATAAAGGCATCAATACCATGGATTCCATGCTGGGATACAAAAACGACAGATATCTTTATTTTGGCAGATGCAGCGCAAAGCTTGATGATGTGGCAAATTTTATCCCGGCAAGGATTTCCGGATGGCTTATGGCGCTGGCAGCTTTTACATGTGGCCTTGATGGCAAAAATGCCATCCGAATTTACAGGAGAGACAGAAGAAATCATGCAAGCCCCAACTCAGCACAGACAGAGGCTGCAATGGCAGGGGCACTTGATGTGCAGCTTGCGGGTAATGCATATTATTTCGGAAAACTATATGAAAAACCTACAATTGGAGATTCTGTAAGAACAGTTGAAATTGAGGATATCCGGAAGGCAAACCGTCTGCTTTATGCGACAGCCATACTGGGCATCATCTTATGTCTGGCGATCCGCCTGGCAGTGACAGGGGTATGAGTTTGGATTATAGCATAAGTACAACGGCAGGAGGACAGAGATTATGACAAAACATAAACATGGTGGGGATATTTATTCGTATAAAGACTGTCTTGATTTTTCGGCAAACTGCAATCCGCTTGGAACACCGGAAAGTGTCCGGCAGGCAGTGTGTGACAGTATCGACAGGCTGAAAGACTATCCTCAGGTCGGATATGCACCGCTGCGGAATGCGATCGCAGAGTATGAAGATGTTCTGCCAGAACATGTGATCTGCGGAAACGGAGCAGCAGAACTGGTATTTTCTCTGTGTCAGGCAGTGAGACCACGTAAAGCACTGATACCTGTGCCGACTTTTGCAGAGTATGAGCAGGCACTTGAGAGTGTGGGGTGTCAGGTGGAACATGTGCTTCTGAGAGAAGAAGACGGATTTCAGATGCAGGAAAATTTTATTGACTGGCTTCACAGAGATCTGGATATGGTATTTCTCTGCAATCCGAATAACCCTACAGGAGTTCTTACAGACAGAGGACTTTTGTTTCGGATATTAAGAGTATGCAGAGAAATGGGAATCCTTCTTGTAGTAGATGAATGTTTCCTTGATTTTGTGGAGCAGGGAATGAGGTATACGTTGAAAGCGCAGCTTTCCAGATACCATAATCTTTTTATATTGAAAGCTTTTACAAAACGTTATGCAATGGCTGGTGTGCGTCTGGGATACGGAATTACGGAAAACACTGAGCTGATCGAAAATATGACACAGGTTACACAGCCGTGGAATATTTCCGTGATAGCGCAGGCGGCAGGTGTGGCGGCACTGAAAGAAACAGCATATGTTGAAAAGGGACGAAACCTGATCTTTGGGGAAAGTCCATGGCTGAAAGATGAACTTGGAAAGCTTGGGATGGAAGTTTATCCGTCCGAGGCAAATTACATCTTTTTTAAAGGACCGTCGGGGCTGTTTGAGGCAGCGGTGAAACAGAAGATACTGATCCGTGACTGTAGTAATTATCCGGGACTGAAGGCCGGATTTTACAGAATTGCAGTGCGTACACATGAAGAAAATGAACAGCTGATCAGAGGACTTAAGAGTGCACTGGAAGAAATGGCAGAGAATCATGCCAGAGAACTTCAGGAACAGTTGTGATACCGGAGGATAATGAAATGGCAAAAACGATCATGATACAGGGAACCATGTCAAATGCAGGCAAAAGCCTTCTGGCAGCCGGATTGTGCAGGATTTTTCATCAGGACGGATACAGGGTGGCTCCCTTTAAATCCCAGAATATGGCACTGAATTCTTTCATCACTTCAGAAGGCCTTGAAATGGGAAGGGCGCAGGTAATGCAGGCGGAAGCGGCAGGGGTAGAACCTTCTGTTCTCATGAACCCCATACTTCTGAAACCGACTAATGATGTGGGCTCACAGGTTATTGTAAACGGAGAAGTGATCGGAACCATGAGTGCCAGAGATTATTTCAGATATAAGAAAAAACTTGTTCCTGATATAATGAAGGCGTTTGATGTACTGGCAGAGCAGAATGATATCATTGTGATCGAGGGTGCGGGAAGTCCGGCCGAGATCAATCTCAAGACAGAAGATATCGTAAATATGGGCATGGCAAAGATGGCAAAGGCACCGGTACTCCTTGTGGGAGATATTGACAGAGGCGGTGTGTTTGCGCAGCTTTACGGCACAGTAGAGCTTCTGGAAGAAGATGAGAAAGACATGGTAAAAGGCCTCATCATTAATAAATTCAGGGGCGATAAGACAATCCTTGATCCGGGAGTTGCGATGCTGGAAGAAAAATGTAAAATTCCGGTGGTAGGAGTTGCTCCGTATCTGGATATCCAGGTTGAGGATGAAGACAGCCTTACAGAACGGTTTGACAGACATCAGGAAATCGGAGTGATCGACATGGCAGTTATCCGTGTTCCGAGAATTTCAAATTTTACAGATTTTAACCCTCTGGAAAGTATCCCTGGCGTTTCTCTGCGTTACGTAAAACATCCTTCCGAACTTGGAAATCCGGATGTGATTTTCCTTCCGGGAACAAAGAATACAATGGAAGATCTTCACTGGCTCAGAGAAAGCGGAATGGAGACACTGATTCTTAAAGCTGCATCAAGAGGAACTTTTATATTCGGAATCTGCGGCGGATATCAGATGCTGGGAGAGACTTTAAGCGACCCGTATGGCGTGGAAGCAGGTGGTTCCATGCGTGGAATGGGTCTTCTGCCTGTGGATACGGTATTTGCAGAAAAGAAGACAAGGACCCAGGTAACAGGAAGATTTCTGGAACTGGATAAAGAATTTGCGCCTCTTAAAAATGTGGAATTTACAGGATATGAGATCCATATGGGTGAGAGCACCTGGAAAGATGGCGGTCAGGCCAGTACCTTTACAAAGGACACTGTGACAGGCAGTGAAAAGACAGAAGGAACTTTTTATCATAATGTATGTGGAACCTATGTACACGGAATTTTTGACAGGGAAGAAGTTGCACTTGGACTTGTACGTGCGGTTGGTGAGAAAAAAGGCATTGATGTTTCTGATATGGAAGGTGTTGATTTTGCTGCATTCAAGGAGACTCAGTATGATATTCTGGCAGCGGAATTACGGAAACATCTGGATATGAAAAAAATCTATGAAATTTTGGATGAGGGAATCTGATAAAGCTGAAATGAGCAGTGGATGAGGAAGAAGGAATACGGACAGATGAAAGTTGAACTTGAAAATGTAAAACCTATGGAAATAGAGAAACGTAGTTTTGAGATTATCACGGAAGAGCTGGGTGATACTCCGCTTGTGCCGGGAACAGAGCTTGTAGTGAAACGCTGTATTCATACGAGTGCAGATTTTGACTATGCGGAAAACCTCTGCTTTTCTGAAAATGTTATCGAAAAGGCCATGGAGGCAATAAAAAACGGAGCCTGTATTGTAACAGATACACAGATGGCAAAAGCAGGGATAAATAAACGTGCACTTTCCCGATATGGTGGTGAAGTATTCTGCTTTATGTCTGACGAAGATGTGGCAGAACTGGCGAAGAAACATGGAACCACAAGAGCAACGGCAAGTATGGATAAGGCTGCGTCTCTGGATCGTAAGCTGATCTTTGCGATCGGCAATGCGCCCACAGCACTTGTGCGTCTCTATGAACTGATCGAAGAGGGCAGACTTGCTCCGGAACTGATCATAGGAGTTCCGGTTGGCTTTGTCAATGTAGTACAGTCAAAAGAGCTGATCATGACTGCAGATGTTCCGTACATTGTGGCGAAAGGCCGCAAAGGTGGAAGTAATATCGCAGCCTGTATCTGTAATGCGCTGCTGTACATGATTGACAACAGAAGAGACTGATGGCTGCAAAAAACTGACAGATAAGATATTACTTTTGTGAAAAATAAATAAAAATTGTCAAAAAACACAAAGACACAGATGAAAGGTCTGTGTCTTTTTTTGTTCCGAAAAACAAAAAAACGTTCCTACAATTTGTAGGAATGATGATGATATATATGATAAAAAATGCGGCTGGAATTTTGTATTTATTTTGATACAATTAATTCATGAAAGAAATGGGACTCAAATGGGGAATCCGGAAACGGATAAAACTATATTTTATGGGAGGATAAAAAATGATAATCATAGGCGAAAAAATCAACGGATCTATTCCTTCTGTAGCGGAAGCAATCGCAAACAGAGATGCTGAGCTTATTAAACAGAGAGCAATCGCACAGGCAAATTCAGGCGCAAGTTTTATTGACTGCTGTGCATCTGTTCCGGAAGCAGAAGAAGTAGAAACCCTGAAATGGATGATCGACTGTATCCAGGAGGTTACGGATCTTCCGATTTCTGTAGACAGCCCGAGTGCAGATGTTCTTGTTCAGGCATACAAATTCTGCAAGAGACCTGGTATTTTTAATTCAGTATCAGGCGAAGGGGACAAGATCGACAAGATTTTCCCTGTTATGGCACAGCCGGAAAACAAAGGATGGCAGGTGATCGCACTTCTGAGTGATGACACAGGTATCCCGAAATGTGCGGAAGACAGACTGAAAGTATTTGACAAGATCATGGCAAAAGCAAAAGAGTATGGAATCTCACCTGACCGTATTCATATCGATCCGCTGGTTGAGATGCTCTGTACTTCAGAAGATGGAATTGAAATGAATATAGAAGTAATTTCGACTGTCAGAAAGCAGTATCCATCAATACATATCACAGCGGCAGTAAGTAATATTTCTTTCAATCTGCCGGTTCGTAAACTGATCAACTATGGATTTGTTGTTCTGGCAATGAATGCAGGTCTTGACAGTGCGATCATGGATCCTACAAACCGAGATATGCTTGGACTCGTATATGCGACAGAGGCACTTCTTGGTCTTGATGATTACTGTATGGAATATATCGGAGCATACAGAGAAGGTATGATCGGACCTGTCAAAAAATAAAACAGAACTCATATGCGGAAAATGAGGATAAATTAAAAAAGCGGAGGTATTAATTATGTCAAAAATCACAGAAGTAGCGGAATTAGTAGAAAAAGGTAAAGCAAAACTTGTAGGTGCAGCAGTACAGGCAGCTCTTGATGAAGGCTGTGATGCAACAGAAATTCTTAACAGCATGATCGATGCAATGGCAGTTGTCGGTGATAAATTCAAAAACGGCGAAATCTTTGTTCCGGAAATGCTTGTTGCAGCACGTGCAATGAAAAAAGGTGTTGATGTACTGAAACCGCATCTTGCTTCCGGTGCAACAGGAAGCATGGGCAAACTGATCATTGCAACAGTAGCAGGTGACCTTCACGATATCGGCAAAAACCTTGTTGCCATGATGATCGAAAGTGCCGGATTTGAAGTTATTGATCTCGGTGTAGATGTACCTGCATCAAAAGTGATCGAATGTTACAGAGAAAATCCGGATGTCAAAGTTATTGCACTTTCTGCTCTGCTTACAACAACCATGCCGTCTCTGAAAGATACAGTTGCAGCCCTCAATGCAGAAGATTTCAGAGGCAATGTCAAGATCATGGTCGGCGGAGCTCCTATTACCCAGGAATTTGCTGATGAGATCGGTGCAGACGGATATTCAGAGGACGCAGCAAGTGCAGCAGTTCTTGCAAAAGCTCTTGTAGCATAAATATATCAGGAATCCCATTAAAGTTTATCTCAGAATAACTGAGGGCCGCTCTGGATGGTCTGTGCAGGTCATGGACGGCAGGGCGGCTTTTGGTTTATAATGAATGCAGAAAACCGTTACCGGAGGAATGGGTATGTACAGAGTAAAATTTATCAGAGAAGGAAAAGAAATCCAGGTGGAAGCCGGGATCAAAATCCTTGAGGCAGAGAGAATGGCAGGTCTTATACCTGATGCACCCTGCGGAGGTCAGGGAAAATGCGGAAAATGCCGTGTAAAAGCGGATGGGCAGTCTGTACTTGCCTGCCAGGCAGAAATACGGAAAGACATGGAAGTGGATACTCTGGTGAGTGATTCCGGTTATGAGATACTGACAGAGGGATCAGAAAGAAAAGTGGCTTTCAGGCCGGATCTTATGCAGCAGAAAGTAGTGCTTTGTAAGCCGGAAATGGGTGATAATTCATCAGAATGGGAAAGACTTGTACGTCAGTTTGCGAATGGAGATCATATAAAACCTGATCTTAAAATTGCTTCGGAATTATACAGATACAGAAAAGAAGCGGAAGAATGGTATGTGATCTGTGCAGGTGACGAGATTCTGGATATCAGCAGAGAAGAAAAGAAAATCTGTTTTGCTGCTTTTGATATCGGAACAACGACAGTAGTCGGATATCTTCTGGACGCACTGGATGGAAAGGTTCTGGCATTGAAAAGCAGAATGAACCCACAGGCTCAGTACGGGGCAGATGTGATCATGAGGGCAAATTATGCACTGGAACATGGAACAGAAGAACTGAGTAGCTGTATACAGAAAGCAGTTGATGAAATGACAGGAGAGCTGGCGGAAGATGCCGGAAGGGAAAGAACTGATATCTGTCAGGTATGCGTTGTGGGAAATACCTGTATGCATCATCTCTTTCTGGGAATTTCTCCTGCATCGCTGGTACATGCACCCTATAATCCAGCGTTCAGTCAGGGTCTTACACTGAAAGCAAAACAGTACGGACTTCATATTCAGAGAAAAGGGCAGCTTATAATGCTTCCTGATATTGCCGGATATGTCGGTGCGGATACCTGTGGCTGTATTATGACACTCAGGCAGGATAAGCAGGAAGAGACAAGTCTCATGATCGATATTGGTACAAATGGTGAGATGGTTCTGGGAAACAGGGAACGGCTTGCCTGCTGTTCTACAGCTGCCGGTCCTGCATTCGAAGGTGCGAAGATTGAATGTGGAATGCGCGGAGCCTCAGGGGCCGTAGATCATGTTGTATACAAAGACGGTAACTGGGAATATACAACAGTTGGAAATGCAGCTCCGACAGGCTTGTGCGGTTCCGGGCTTATTGACCTTGTTGCGCAGCTTTATAAAGCAGGGTTTATAGATGAAAGCGGCCACCTGGAAAGCGGGCAGAAAAAATCAAATGTATTTATGCTTGTTCCGCCTGAAAAATCAGGAAATGACAGGGGCGTATATCTGACGCAGAAGGATATCGGGGAAGTTCAGCTTGCGAAGGCAGCTATTGCAGCAGGAATCCATCTCCTTATGAAACAGCTTGGAATTACCGAAAAGGATATCGACAGAGTTTACATAGCAGGGGCTTTTGGAAATTACATGAATCCGGAAAGTGCAGCTGAGATCGGAATGTTTCCATTATCGCTTCTGGATAAGATCACTCCTGTGGGAAATGCAGCAGGAGAAGGTGCAAAGACAGCACTCCTGAATGCGCAGGAACGAAAAGAAATGGATCAGGTGGTTCGTAATATTGAATTTGTGGAACTGGCAGCCTCACCGGAATTTCAGGACTGCTTTGTAGATGAACTCTGCTTTCCGGAAATGGAGTAGGAGGAGCATATGATTGACATAAAAGAACTGGAAGAAATGGGAAAGAAGGCAGGATTTTCTCATGTGGCGCTCCTGAAAAGAGATACCATAGAACTGATGCCGGAAGTAAGGGAAATGTGCAAAAAAAACACCTGCCATATGTATGACAGGCGATGGAGCTGTCCGCCGGGCTGCGGAGATCTGGAAGAATGCAGGAAAAAAATCGAAAGATACAGAGAAGGCATCATAGTTCAGACAGTGGGACAGCTTGAAGATCCGATGGACGGAGAAACCATGATGGAAACAGAAGCTCTTCACAAACAGAACTTTTATGAGTTTGAAAAAATTCTCAGGGAAAGATGGCCGGGCATGCTCCCGATCGGATCCGGATGCTGTACAAAATGTAAAGAATGTACATATCCCGATGCACCATGTCGCTTTCCTGATCAGGCTTTTTCCTCAATGGAAGCATATGGAATGCTGGTAACACAGGTATGTAAAGCGAACAGCCTGGATTATTATTATGGACCATGTACCATTGCCTATACAAGCTGTTATCTTCTGGAATAGAACAGGAGCCGAAAATATGAATGAAAGAGAAACGGAAGCGTATCTGAAACGTATCGGATATGAAGATGAAATAAAAACAGACAGAAACTGTCTGGAGAAGCTGATGGAACACCAGCTTTGCAGTATTCCATTCGAGAATCTGGAATCTTTTGAGGAGGGCAAAGTTCCTTCGCTCGAAAGCTGTGATATTTTTGAGAAGATCATTATCCGGAAGCGTGGAGGTTACTGCTTTGAACTGAATAAACTGTTTTATGAGTTTCTGGGTAAACTTGGATTTCAGGTTATGCCTGTGGCAGTAAGGATCCTCTGGAAAAAAGAAAAACTTCCGCCGATGCTTCACAGAGCAACGATAGTAACTCTGCCTGACGGGATATATTACTGTGATGTCGGATATGGAGGACCAGGTCCGAGAAGGCCGGTAAAACTGAAAGACGGTGTACATAAGGAACGTGACGGGGAGTTCAGGATCACCATGAAACCTGAAAACACAAATGGTGAGGTTCTTGTAGAACGCAGAACAGATGAAGAATTTCTGCCGATACTCCGTTTTGCACTTATACCTGCACTGGAAGCAGATTTTGAAATAATGAATTATTACTGTGCAAAAGCTCCGAATGTATTATTTACACAAAAAAGGGTAGTTAGTATCTGTGAGCCGGAGGGAAGTGTGGCACTGACCGGTGATGTGCTGACAATTCAGAAGGAAGACGGAAGCATAGAAACAAAAGTAAGTGAGTCTGAAGAGACCGTTCAGATATGGATGCGTTTTTATTTCGGACTGGAATATTGACCCGAATCAAGTTGATGCGGGATCTTGAAAACAAATAAAATTTATATGGAAATAAAGGAGGAATCATTATGATTAAGGCATCAGAAATTTTACTTGAAACAATAAAAAAAGAAGGAAAACCAGAAAGACTTCTGAGACAGTATGAAGGAGCAACTTTCTTTCCACCAAACCCTGCAAACAATTATGTACGTGGAAACCGTCATCGTGGTATGGAACCACTGAAAGATCTTTTCGGAACTGAAATTCTCTGGCCGCAGGAGCAGCTTGCTGCCATGCCTCATGTTACAGAAGACAACAAGGTTATTGATGATATCACAGAATGGAAAGATCAGCTTGTGATCCCGGATATTGTTGGCCAGTGTTCAGACCCTGCACTGTGGGAGCCATTTAAACAGAAAGCACAGGAGATTAAGGATTCCGGAAGCCTTTTCATGGCATTCATGCCTACAGGAGTTTTTGAGAGACTTCACTTCCTGATGGGATTTGAGGACATGCTGGTAAACTTCCTCCTGGAGCCTGATGATATGATGGATCTCTGCAACGCCATCGGAGAATATCGTTTCCAGCTGACAAAACTGATCGTAGATAATCTTCAGCCGGACATTATCCTTTCTCATGATGACTGGGGATCCAAACAGTCTCTGTTCGTAAGCCCGGATACATGGAGAGAATTCATTAAGCCGCAGTATGAAAAATCCTATAAATACATGAAAGATCATGGTGTGATCGTCATGCACCATGCAGATTCCTTTATGGAACCTATTGTGGAAGATATGGTTGATCTTGGAATTGATATCTGGCAGGGAGTACTTCCGCAGAATGATATTCCGAAACTTCAGAAACAGCTGGCAGGAAGAATGACTCTTATGGGAGGAATTGACGCTTCTATTGTCGATCGTGTGGATTCAACAGAAGAAGTAATCCGTAAAGAAGTAAGAAGAGCCTGTGAAGACTACGCACCAGGCGGACATTTTATTCCGTGCATCACTTACGGCGGACCTGGCTGTCTGTTCCCGCATGTTGATCCGATCATTGATGATGAGATTGCAAAATACAACAAAGAGACATATGGAATCTAAGTGTTACTGTTCACTTCAACAATAACTGAAAGCTGTTCTGCAATTCAATACAGGATTGTGGAACAGCTTTTTTTTTGGTAAAATAATAGTAACTATTAAAAAAGAGAGGGCATATAAAACAGCAATGACTATACTTGAGGAACTGGCACAGGCAGTGGAACACGGACACCCGAATGAAACAGAACAGCTGGTAAGAAAAGCCCTGGATGAAGGGGCAGATCCGGTTGTGCTTGTAGAAGATGTAATGGTACCTGCCATGCGCGAGATAGGAGAAAAATATCGTAACCAGGAAGTGGATATTCCTGGAATCCTTTCATCTGCAAGAAGCGTACAGAAGGGATTTGCAGCAGTAAAAGAAATGAACAGCGATTATACAAAGAAAGAGTGCGGAACTATCATATTGGGAACCATTGAGGGAGACCTTCATGATGTGGGAAAAAATCTGGTTGCCATGATGTTTCGTGGAGCCGGATTCAAAGTCATTGATCTCGGAGTGGATATTTCCGAAAAGCAGTTTCTCCGTGCAGTAAAACAGAATCCGGAAGTTTCAATTGTATGCATATCTTCGCTCCTCAGCACAACGCTTCCTGAGATGCGGCAGGTAGTAAAAGCGCTTCGCAAAAATGATCCGAAACATAAATACAAAATCATGGTGGGCGGCGGTGCAGTGACACGCGAACTGGCAGAAGAGATAGGAGCGGACGGCTACACGGATAACTGTGTGGATGCGGCGGAGATGGCCAAAAAATTCGTGTTATGATATCTCGGGAGGAACAGAAATGAAACTGTCATCAGCGTATATTCAGGAGCAGCTTCAAAAAGAATACCAGACTATCGGTCAGGAGGAAATGACAGGAAAAAATGCACCTGATTTATCAGAAACCGCAGTAATTGATTCTGTACAGAGAATTTATGATGCATGTGACGAATGGGAAAACCAGCTCAGAGAAGAAGTAATGAGAGGAAGAAGCCTTCAGAGGATACTGAAACTTTCAGCGGACTTTATCGGCAATCCGCTTCTTGTCATGAGTCTTGACTTTAATCTTCTCGGAGAGTCAGGAATAGAAGTAATGCCTGAAAAATCCCGCCTGTTTCATAAGGACGGGATTGATATGGAATATATGAATGCACTGATGCAGAGCAGTGAATATCAGAAGATGCAGGATTCAAGGGAAACAGTTCTGTTTCCAGCCTATATCAGCGGAGTCAGAAGTCTCAACAGGAATCTTTTTCCAGAAGGAAAAAACGTCTGCAGGGTTGTCATGCATGAGTGGAACAGGAAATTTACGGAGGGAGATAAATGCCTTCTGGATACACTTGCAGATTATCTGGAAATTTTTCTGACATACAGTGAAAGTCTTGGCGGAGAAGATCCTCTTGCCGGAATCTTCAAGAAAATCCTGAGCGACAGGACGGCAGACTATATGGAAATGAGCAAAAAGCTCTCAGCATATGGCTGGAGCAGTCAGCATACATATCTCTGCCTTATTCTTCAGCTTACTTATCTGAATCAGAAAAATCTTTCCACAAATGCTATCTGCTATTACATAAAACAGCAGTTTCCACAGTCGGTGAGCTTTTTATTTGAGGGAGAGATCGTCACATTTTTTAATATGACTCTTCTCGAAAAAGATGCTGAAGATATAGGAAGCGTGCTGACTTACTTTATCAGGGACAGTTATCTGAAGGCCGGTTACAGCAGATGTGTGAAGGGCCATATGTATTTCAGAAGACAGTTCATACAGGCAAGGACAGCACTTGATGTAGGAAGCCGCAACAAACCATATGTGTGGATTCATCATTTTGATCAGATAGCACTTACTTATATTATGGAGCAGGTTACACGAAGACTGCCGGCTTCCATGATATGTCATGAAAATCTTCTGAAACTGAAGGAGGCAGATGAAGAAAATCAGTCTGAGTATATGAAAACACTGCGTACGTATCTGGACGAAAATCTGAATGCGACAAGAACTGCGGAGGCTCTTTTTATCCACAGAAGTACTTTGCTTTATCGTCTTGACAAAATAAAAGAGATCCTCCAGTATGAACTGGACGATCCCGACGAAAATTTTTATCTGAGTTTTTCCTTCAGACTCCTCGAACAGGAAGATGCTGAAGTGTCGCTGTAAGATACAACTGTAAAGATCAGCTGATGATCTCATGCAGAAGGCTGCATGCAGGTGCAAAATCTTCCTCGCTCATGGAAGAACAGGAAAGAAGTAATGTGATATATCCGGGCTCTTCCCGGAGGACGCTTATGCGCAGTCCTCTGGAAAGAGCTTTTTGTTTCAGATCCTTTCCTGTAAATGAACAGGGAAGGGTGAGTGCAAGGCTTGTTCCTGCTGCACCGATCTGGATCTGACTGTCTGTACCGAAAATCTTCCTGACTTCCTGAAGGAGGGCTTTTGTTTTCTGAGAATAAAGGCGTTTCAGCCTCCGTGTCTGTGCGGCAAGGTGGCCGTCACGTATGAACTGACAGAGAGCAATCTGTTCCGCCTTCGAAGCGGTCTGATTATAGAATGAAGCACGCTGTCTGTAACTTTCGGCAAGTGAAGGCGGAAGTACCATAAAACTGAGACGGATGGAAGGCAGCAGCAGTCTCGAAAAAGATCCGATATAGATAACCCCATGTCCTCCGGAAAGACTGTACAGAGAAGGTGTGGGTTTCTGCAGGTACACAAACTCATTTTCAAAATCATCTTCGATAATAAGACTTCCATGTGTACCTGCATAATGAATAAGCTCCATCCGCCTGGAAACCGGCATGATCTCGCCCCATTTGGTCATGTGTGCAGGAGAGACATAGATGATATCGCAGTCTTTGTCACGGTAATGTATCTGAAAGCCATAGTCAGAAAAGACAGTACTTCCCTGAACAAAAGACGGTGTGGGGAAAGAAACGGTTTTCCTGTCGGCAATAAGGGGACAGAGGATATGGAGAAGGCTCTGGACACCTGCACTGATCACAATATCATCAGGAGAACAGCTGACATTTCTGTGCTGGCGTACGTATTCACAGAGAACCTGGCGGAGGTCTTCCTCTCCCTGTGGTTCGCCGTAGGAGAGAAGACGTTCGTTCTGTCTGAGGGCGCTTTTGATATAGCGCTGCCACAGATCAAAGCGGAAACTTTCCCGGTCAACACCTGAAGAAGCAAAATCATATCTGACATCAGGGTGTTTACGGGCGGTGCTTTTGCCCGGAGCAGGTTCCTGAGAGGCAATACCGGTAACATAATATCCACTCTGGGCTTTGGCGATGATGTAGCCGTCTGCAGCCAGCTGAAGATACGCATTTTCGATGGTTGTACGGCTCAGCTTCAGTTCCTGGGCACATTTTCTGAGCGAAGGCATGCGGCTTCCCTCCGGCAGACGATGTTCCATGATCAGGTCCCGGTAATGCTGGTAAACCTGTATATACAGACTCTCTTTCTGATTTTCCTGATGAAATGATAAACTCATAAACTGTCCTCTTAAAAATGAATAAAACTGGTTATTTTTTCGTATACACTTAAATGCTATTGTAAAACAGAATATCAAAAAAAACAAGACAGGAGTACTTACCTTGAAAAAAATAGCAGTACTGAATGATCTTTCCGGAATGGGAAAATGTTCACTGACAGCCGCAATTCCGGTGATCTCTGTAATGGGAATTCAGGCATGCCCGCTTCCTACAGCAGTTTTAAGCTGCCAGACTGGATTTCCATCTTATTATTGTGATGATTATACAGACCGTATGGATATTATTATGGACGAATGGAAAAAACTTGATTTTCATCCGGACGGAATTTATACAGGATTTCTTGCAGATGCAGCCCAGGCAGATAAAGTTGTGAAATTTATGAATGAATTCAAAACATCTGAGACGAAAATACTTGTAGATCCTGTTATGGGAGATGACGGCGAAGAATATCCGATCTATACAGAAGAGCTCTGCCGCAGGATGCGCTTTCTTGTAAAAGAAGCGAACATTATCACACCGAACCTTACAGAAGTCCTGCTTCTTCTTTATGGAAGGGAAAAAGCACACGCTGAATGGAAGCGTCTGAGTATTCTGCCGGAGGAAAAATATCTCAGCGAAATTGAAAAAACAGGACGGAGACTCACAGAAGAGTTTAAGGTAGAGGCAGTGATCACGGGCATCAGTATTTCTTCTGAAGGAGAGGCAGAGATGGGAAATCTGATCTGCCAGTCAGAATCACAGACCTGGATCAACACCCGCAAAGAAGGCGGCAGCTATTCAGGCACTGGTGATATCTTTGCATCTGTACTCAGCGCAGGAATGGTGAAGGGAATGGATACCGTATCTACTGTAAGGAAAGCCGTGGACTTTATATCGAAAGGCATCCACGATGCAGTACTGGAAGGAACAGACCGCAATGAAGGGATTTGCTTTGAAGCACATCTTGCGGATCTGGCGAAGTAACGAATATGAATTCAGCTGAAAAAAGCTCATCTTCAGAATTTATCCGAGGATGAGCTTTTGATTTTATAGTGTAACAGCTATTACACATTTTACAGATTTTTTTTCTTATAGATAAACCATGATGCAATGGCTGTAAATACAACCAGGTAAGTGCCAAGTATTCCGATTCCCGTAAAGGAAAATCCTTCACCGGAGGCAATACCACGGATCAGGTGGCTTGTCTGTGAAAGTGGCAGTGCGGCTATAAATTTACCGAGAAAACCCGGAAGTTTTTCAGTTGAAAAAAAGGTGTTGCAGAGGTATGCCATAGGCATGATGATGTAGTTGGAAAATCTCGGCACATCAGCATGATTTTTTGCAAGGAAAGAAACCACAACACCGATTGCGGAAAAAACGGCTCCGTTCAGCAGCATTACAAGAAATGACCATCCGTTCCAGATAAGACCTGTATCAATGGGCGCTGTCAGGATCAGAATAATTCCCCCGGCATAAAAACCACGGAGGCTCCCTCCTATGATCTGTCCTGCGATAAACTGCCACAGCGGAGTAGGAGAGATCATCACCTGGTCAAAAGCCTTCTCATACAGTCGCTGCACATTCAGGTTCTGGGCTATGGCATTGAAACTTCCGTTCATGGTAGTCAGGGAAACTACACCCGGGATAAGGAAGTTCAGATAAGGCTGTCCGTGGGACATGGTCTGTATACCCATACCAAAAACAACCAGATACATCAGTGGTGCGATCATTGCAGCCAGGGTGATCTTGTAAAAATCTCTTCGGAATTCGACCCATTTTTCCCATAAAATTGTAATTATACCCATGATGCTGACCTCCTTATGACGGGGAAAGATGTTTTCCTGCACGTTCTACAAAAACATCTTCCAGGGTTGTTTCACGAAGTGTTGCCTGTTCGGAAATTCCGGAAAGATAGGCAATAGCTTCCTGCCGGCTGTGAAAATAATGACTTATGGTTCCATCAACAGTAGGTTCATCAACAGTGTATTTACCGAGGCTTTCGATAAGTCCTGACGGGGTATTGATCTCCTCGAGTTTACCGTGATCCATAAGTGCAACACGTCCGCAGAGATTCTGGGCTTCTTCCATATAATGTGTAGTCAGAAGTATTGTCAGGTTTCTGTCATTGAGTTTTCGGAGAAGATTCCACATCTGGCGTCTGGAAAGAGCATCCATTCCTGCTGTAGGTTCGTCCAGAAGAAGAATCTCCGGTTCTGTGAGAAGAGCACGACAGACCATCAGTTTACGTTTCATACCGCCGGAAAGTTTACGTACTGTACGCTTGCGGAATTTCAGAAGATCACAGAACTCAAGAAGTTCCTCGGTTCTTTTTTTTATTTCTTTACGTGGCATAAAATATAATCTGCCCTGATATTCCATGATCTCATCCATATTCATATCCTGGCGCATGGAATATTCCTGTGTGATCACGCTGATCTTACGTTTCAGATCCGGACGGCTTCTTGTCAGTGTCTGTCCGTCAATGAGGATTTCGCCTGAACTTGGGAGCAGAAGCGTAGAAAGAAGACTGATGGTTGTGGTTTTTCCGGCGCCGTTTGGGCCAAGCAGACCGAAAAATTCACCGGTTTCAATTTTCAGATTCAGAGAATCCACAGCTGTAAAATTGTCAAATTTTTTGGTCAGATTACGTGTTTCGATCATTTATGCTCCTTTGCGATGATCAGAGAATAATAGCCGGCATCATCCGGGATTTCTTCCACGCTGTGATAAATATGTTCGTCAGGCATTCCGCAGTTTTCAACCATAAGGACATCGCGGCCGCTTTTTGCCAGGATTTCTTTTACCTGGTTCATTTTCTTTCCGGATTTCATGAGAACGTAGTTGCCGGATTCGGTAAGTTCGTTGTCAAGGCGGTGAACAGCAGGTACGATGTGGAGCTGCTCATTCCACTCAGAGAGGGAAACATTCAGTCTTGCTGCAGCTGCACAGAAAGAGGTGATACCGCTGACAAGTTCGGTATGATATCCGTCAGCTTCCACTCTGTGCTGCAGATAGGAGAATGTGGAGTATACACATGGATCACCAAGTGTCAGGAAAACAATGTTTTTGCCCTGGTCAAGATAGGATTCCAGTGTTTTTGCGCCTTTTGCATGGTTGTGTTCCAGTTCTTCCGGATCATGTGTCATTGGCATATAGATTGGAAGAAGTTCTTTTTCTGCAAGTTCAGGAACAGCCTGTACTGCGATTTTGTAGGCAACGGTTTCTTTGACATCGGCTCCCGGCACTGCAATTATTTCGTTTTCCCGGATCATGCGGACTGCTTTCAGTGTCATTAATTCCGGGTCTCCCGGACCAACGCCTACACCATATAAAGTTCCTTTCATTTGTAAAAGCCTCCTTAAAATGATTGTTGTATTTGGTTTGTAACTGTTCATAGGTTGCTGTGAACGAAGTGAACAGTAACATTTCACACATTCTTTTTATTATACTAGAATTATTAGGGGTTTGCAATGCAGGATTTGCTATGGTATGATGTGGGGAGGTAAAAAAAATTTATATATGCGTTCTGTCTGATGGAGTTGTATGAAAATGAATAATGCATGATGCTTTACGGAAAATATAAGCATACCAGCCTGTACATCACGGGCTTCGGAGACGTGATATGCTAAGATATAACCTGTCTGCAAAATGCATTCCTGAAAATTGCGAACTCGCCTTCGGCTCAGACAAGCAATTTTCACTCATAAAGCAGCCAGAACATATCTAAGAATATCAGACGTCTCCTGCAGAGTGTGATGTACAGGCTGGTATGTTATATTTCCCTGTATACTTCATAATTACAAATTCTGCTGCTCAAATCTCCATCAGCAGACCTTTATAGTTAATTTCTGAAGGTGAGAAAGCAGCGCTATGTTGATAGTGTGTACGAGTCTAACCGAGTGAGTGTTGAGCAGACGCTGATTACATAGTTTTTGTTGGGCGGAGATGACAGACGGGTAGAGATGTAGTTCAGCAAAAACAGAAAACGCAGTGTTGTCGCAGTACTCCGTGTTCTTAATGTTTTTGCGTGAACTCAAGAATAATAATATATTGTTTTTGCGTGAACTCAAGAAGAATAATAATATATGCATATATGATTGCAAGAATATAAAAGAAAGTTGAGATATATCATGAAAAAAGTAACTAAAAAATGTTTTATGATGGCAGCAACAGCAGTTACACTTATGTCTGCACCGGCATGTCTTACATACGCTGCCTCAGCAGACACAAATGCAATGACCATCGATAAAGAAGACGGCGAATACTCCATACAGGTCGATCTGGAAGGCGGAAGCGGAAAGGCAAGTGTAACTTCCCCCACAATACTGAAGGTAGAAGACGGACATGCCTACGCCCAGATCCAGTGGAGCAGTTCCAATTACGATTATATGATTGTAGATGAAGAAAAATACCTTCCCACAAATGAGGAAGGCATGAATTCTGTATTTGAAATCCCGGTGCTTACAATGGATGAACAGATGCCGGTGATCGCTGATACAACAGCAATGGGAGCACCAAGAGAAATTCAGTATCACCTGACATTCTATTCAGATTCCATCGGTTCCAAAAGCCAGATGCCACAGGAAGCAGCGAAACGCGTAGTGGCAGTGGCGATGGTGATCATAGTAGGAGGTGGAATCCTCAACTACTTTGTAAACAAACGAAATCGTTGTTAAGGAAAAAACAATACAGCATATCAGATTTTATCTCCGAAACCATTCTTTCATCACATCAAAAATCTGCACCAGTTCTTTTTCCTGAATCACATAAGGCATCATAGTGTACATGTAATTCAGGAAAGGACGACTGAAAACCCCACGATCGTAAGCAAACTGCTGAAAGCCCTCAAGGGTTTTGACATCATGGACTTCCACACAGGTGCAGCCACCCATGATACGTATTTCCTTTATTCTTGGGTCAGTGAACCCGTCCATTTCCCTGTGGGAAATTTCCTCGATCCGATGGATCTTTTCCATATAATTATCACGTTCAAAAATTTCAATTCCCTTTAAGGCCACTGCACATGCCAGTGGATTTCCCATAAAAGTAGGTCCGTGCATCAGCGCATGACGGTCATCATCACTGTAAAAAGCCTGGAATACTTTATGGTTGGCAACAGTGACAGCATGCCCGATATAGCCGCCGGTGAGGGCTTTTCCAAGAACAAGGATATCGGGAAGTACAAGATCTGCCACAAAACGGTTTCCAGTACGGCCGAAACCAGTAGCAACTTCATCAAAAATAAGAAGAACATCATACTGTGTACAGAGTTCCCTTGCACGTTCCAGAAATGAAACATCATACATCTGCATACCGCCTGCACCCTGCAGAAGCGGTTCCACGATAAAGCAGTTCAGCTGGTCGTGATATTTTTCAAAAACTTCTTCCAGTGCCGGAATCTCTGTTGGAATATGGATTACGTTTTCTTTTTTGTCAAAGGCAAAATGATAATCTTCATCATCACCAACTTCCATTGCTTTAAAAGTATCTCCGTGATACGCATGTTCCAGGGCAAGTACGAGAGGGCGTTTCCTGCCCTGGTTTGTATTGTACTGCAAAGCCATTTTCAGTGATACTTCCACGCCCACACTTCCGGAATCAGAAAAGAAACAGTAATCCAGATCACCGGGAAGAAATTCCTGGAGTTTATGAGAAAGTTTTTCTACCGGATCATGAGTCAGACCGCCAAGCATTACATGGCAGAATTTATCTGCCTGTTCTTTGATCGCAGCAGTAAGTTCCGGATGCTTATACCCGTGGATCATACACCACCAGGAAGAGACAGAATCAATTAGTTTCTGGTCTTCCGTATAAAGATAAACACCTTCTGCATCAACAATTTTATAGGGTTCTTTCATGGTTTTCATCTGTTCATATGGATACCAGATCATTTAAGGTTTACCTCCTCATAAAGTGATGTAAGTACGTCAAGGTCAATATCAAGTTCTGTATCGCTGTCTTTTACCCGGGCGAGGGTGGGAAGACCTGTCATATCTTCGCACATAAAAATATTGTCTTCCTCCATGACGTTTCCGGGGTGAAAATGATTGAAGATCATTCCTTTGAGCGGAAGATCATGAGCCTTCATATACTCAGCAGTGAGGACAACACTGTTGATAGTGCCAAGACCTGCATCTGCAATAAGAATACTTGGAAGCTGAAGTTCTTTTATTACATCTTCCAGCTGGATTTTTCGTTCGTCAAAACAGATGGGACACAGGATACCTCCGCTTCCTTCAACTGTGACATAGTCATATGTGGAAGCGGTTTTCTGAAATCCCTGTTTTACAATGGACATTTCAACAGGATTTCCCTCTATGCGGGAAGCAAGATGAGGAGAAACTGCGTTTTCGTAAACATAAGGACACATTTCATCCAGCGGCTGACGTATACCGGAAATCTGCTGTACAAAAAGGGCATCTCCGGGTATAAGACTTCCGTCAGGACGGCGGTCGTTACCACTCATTGCAGCCTTGTAGTAACCTGGATTTTTTTCACTTTCAGCGAGCTTTTTTACAATAAGACCAGTGATGAAAGTTTTTCCTATATCAGTTCCGGTTCCTGTGACAAAAAGTGCTCTGCTCATTTTTTACACTTCCTTCCAGTATTCAGGTGTTACATCACGTCCCATATCCGTCAGCATTTTGCGGTCACTTCGGATCGTTGCGCAGGCAACAGTAGTGAGCATATTTCCTGTGATAGAAGCGGAGGCACCGGCTTTGAATGCTGTCTCTCCGTCATTGGTAAGGAGGGCTCTGCCGGCAGCGAGGCGAATGTTCGCATCAGGATTGATATAGCGGAAAAATGCAATCGTGCGGAGAATGTCTTCCTCGGACAACTGCGGAAGATGTTCCAGTGGAGTTCCGGGAATTGGCATCAGAGCATTGATCGGGATAGAGTCAATACCAAGTTCGGCAAGACTGATGGCCATGTCCAGACGGTCCTCCCAGGTTTCGCCCATGCCAATGATGCCGCCGGAGCATGCACACATTCCTTCGGCTTTGACTTTTTTCAGAGTTTCGATTTTCATATCGTAAGTGTGAGTGGTGCAGATGTTTGGAAAATTTCTCCGGGAGGTTTCGATGTTGTGATGATAGCTGGTCACACCTGCTTCATGGAGTCTGTGGAGCTGTTCGGAAGTCAGAAAGCCCATGGAAGCACACAGGTCGATTTTGCATTCTTTATGCATGGTTTCATAGGCATGGATAGCCTGGTCGAATTCTTTCCCTGTCAGGGCTTTTCCTGCTGTGACAATGGAGAAACGGTCAACACCTTCGGATTCGTTCATACGACAGGCTTCGAGAATTTTTTCTTCCGGAAGAAAATCATAAACTTCACAGTTGGTATGATGATGTGCTGACTGTGCACAGTATTTACAATCCTCCGGGCAGCGGCCGCTGCGTCCGTTAATAATGGAGCAGAGATCGACTTTGTCTCCGATACGCGCTTCGCGGATTTTGTCAGCTCCTTCTGTAAGCTGGTCAAGATCACAGGTAAGGAAGAAGGAAAGGTCATCTTCACGGGTAATTCTTCTTCCGTCAATGATTTCCTGTGCGAGTGTAAGTGGATCAGTGAATGTATTCATATCAGTTTTCCTCCGTATGTAATGAAATTGGCTGAATCGGCTGTGGAATTGTATACTGACTGATCACAGGCCGGATTTTTTTCGCAAGAACTGCACCGAGAAGACTGAGGCAGATGTCGCCCGGAACAGCAAGCAGAAAACAGTAAAGAAACAGCGGCCATACAGCAATAGGTGTATTGATCACATAGTTACAGATGATATAGTAGTAGATCATTCCTATTGCATAGACGAGCATAAGTCCTGCAAGGTTGGCCATAAGGTATGTGAGGACAGTTTTTTTGCGAAGGTTTTCTGCAATTTTTCCGGTTACATAAGTTCCGATGCAGAAACCGATGATATAACCGAAACTTGGTTTAAATACATACCACAGGCCGCCGCCTTCTGAAAAGATCGGAAGACCGGCAAGTCCAAGTACCATGTAGGCGATTACGGAAAAAGCACCTTTCCGGGAGCCGAGAAGCAGTCCGGCGAGCATGGTAAAGAGATACTGCAGTGTAAAAGGTACAACAGGTACCGGGATTTTGATAAATGCGCCTACAGCAATAAGAGCTGTGAAAAGTCCGCAGTAGATCAGATTTTTTGTTTTTGACATTTGTAAACCTCCTGGCGTTTTATGGTTTACAATTATAAAAGGGCATCCTACAATTGTCAACCTTTAAAATGCTATAAGTTTACAATTCGCAGGACCCCGAATGAAGCATAATCTTGTATATATAAGATGACATAATATATTACGCTGGAAAAGACTCAGAAAACAGCATTCCCGATGCGACTGCGATTCCTGATTCGATTCGTGCGCTGATTAGCTGCCATTCGGGCAGAACTCGCTTCGCTCAGACATTGCCCTCTGTGGCAGCAGCTAGCACAAATCTCATCAACGGAATCTGTGCAGCGAGCATCGGCCATCTGTTTTTCTGATTTTTTCCAGCTGTTATATATAATGGCATTTTCATATATATTGACATATTTGTTCATCCACCCCACGTCATTTAGCGGCGGGAGATAGTTATGGCATTTGAACAACTGTCTGCCCGCCGCTATCCGCAGCCGTCATGCAGTACGGTGAGGAGAAAGAGCATGGAAGATACAGCTGGGAATGATCAGAAGAACAGGTGAACTGATGCTCTCTGCATGGATTTCGCAGACGAAATTTGGGCTAGCTGCTGCCACTGAGCCGCTGTTTGAGCCGTGAAACGGCGAGTTGCAGGCGAATGGCAGCAAATCAGCGCCCGAATTGAGTCAGAAATCGCAGCCGCATCAGTGAAACGGTCCTCTGTATCAGACCAGCGTAAATTATCATTCTTTCCGACACCCGTTTCTGCATTATTAAGAAAGTTTAAGGTTTACGCCCCTCTGTTATGTGATAAGATATACACATCGAAACCTTAGATAAAGGAGAAGATTCATTTGACAAAGGAACATATACTGATCATAGAAGATGATGCAGACATCCGTGAAGGAATACGGATCCTTCTTGAAAGTGAAAATTATACAGTCAGCGAGGCCGAAAATGGCAGAAGTGGTCTTGAAACACTCAGCAGCGATACAGACCTTGTAATCCTGGATGTAATGATGCCCGGAATATCCGGGATACAGGTATGCAAAGAAATTCGACGATTCTCAAACGTTCCCGTCCTTTTTCTGACTGCAAAAGTACAGGAAGATGATAAACTGACCGGTCTTATGGCAGGTGGAGATGATTACCTGACCAAGCCCTTTTCCTACGGGGAACTTCTTGGAAGAGTTAAAGCTCTTATACGCAGATACAGGATCTATCTTGGCAAAAATACAACAGATGCGATAGAAAACCAGGATTATATTGAAACAGGCAGGATAAAAATAAATCAGAAATATAACGAACTTTTTCTGGATGAAAAAGAAACAGATCTTTCAGATATAGAATATCGTATGCTGCTCCTTATGATGGAAAATCCGGGAAAGATTTTTTCCGCCCAGAATCTGTATGAGAGTGTATGGAATGAGCCTTATTTTTATTCATGCAACAGTACTGTAATGGTACATATCCGTAAGCTGAGAGTAAAAATAGAAACAGACCCGCAGAATCCAAAGTATATAACCACAGTATGGGGAAAGGGGTACAAATTTGATGCAAGGTGTGACTAGACGCAATTCCCTGTACTTTCAGCTTGTGGTACTTATTGTCATATCAGGTGCCGTGGCGCTGACTGTGTTTTATGGACTGAACACAGCAGGAGAAAATGTTGTCTACTATTATTATAATCATTCCAATTATTCGGCAAAAAGAGAAAAAAATTATGTGGCGGAACTTCAGAGTTATGTAAGCAGCGAAGACCTTGACACAAAAGATACAGAAGAACTGTCTGACTGGGTTACAACGAAGGCTGTCATTATTTCGTTGTGGCTTTATAAAGATGGAAAACTGGTTTTTGATTCTGATTATCCTGATAACAGAGATTACAGCAGTGAGCCGGTTTATCTGGATGAAAATACCAGCGGTCAGTTTTATACAGTTGAGTTTGCTGATGGAGAGGCAGAAGCGGGGATTTCAGGTGTATTTGATTACCAGCTGTATAATTATGCTTTCTTCGGAGAACTGGTAGTTGCGTTTTCTGTTTTTATTTTTATGGTACTCATGGGAATACGTAAAAAAATGAAATACATCCGTAAGCTCAGTAAAGAGATTGAAATTCTGGAAGGCGGAAATCTGGAATATAAGATTACTGTTAATGGCAAAGATGAACTGGCAGCTCTGGCAGGCGGCCTGGAATGCATGAGAGAATCATTTCGGAATCAGAGTATTCAGGAGGCAGAAATCGTCAGAGAAAACCAGAAAATAGTAACGCAGATGTCACATGATCTCCGCACACCGCTGACATCGATTATGCTGTATACGGAATTACTGAAAAAAGGAACATACAAAGATCAGCAGCAATTCAGAGAATATATCGAAAAGATAGAGCGGAAAACAAGAAGAATGAAACAGCTGGCGGATAATCTTTTTGAGTATTCGCTTGTGAGCAGTGACAGGGAAATTCAGCTGGAAGATCCGGAAAATGAAAAACTTATCTTTTATGATCTGTTTTCTGAGACGATAAGTTATCTTGAACAGCAGGGGTATCAGGTTGATTTCTGTGTAGAATGGAATGATGTTAAAATTCAGGTAAATATGGACTACATCTCGAGGATACTTGATAATGTTACTTCCAATATACAGAAATATGCGGACACAAATTGTCCGGTCATAATAGGATCAGTAAAGAATGGAAATATGGAAGGCTTTTATTTTGAGAACAGGGCAGCCATGCAGTCTGAGGAAAATGAAAGTACAGAAGTTGGAATCCAGAGTATCAAAAATATGATGGCAAAAATGGGCGGAAAATGTATTGCCGGAAAAGAAAATGAAACATTTCGGCTGATACTTTATTTTCCGGTTGTAGTATGACACTAATATTTTAAAGGGGAACTTCTGATAAAAGAGGTTCTCCTTTCGTGATTTGGGGCATCCAAAAAACAAAGATTACTCGGTTACAACTGACTCGGTTGCCACCGAATAAAAATGTTATGGTATATGTAGAGACTTTTGATACTTGATATGATGTTCTGAATGCAGGCATAATATTTAACCGAACCAAGCAAGTAGCAAAGCGGATTGCGAATATCCGCTTGACAATATGTTTGTATATTTCGGATTTTATTTTTATTTGGGAATTTATTATGTGACGTTGTGAATTATCAACGTTGTATTTTAGATGTCTCAATTTCTTTATGCAAAAATAAAAATCAAAATCTGAAATAAAAGCAAAAATAAAAAAGATATCTGTCCAAGTACATTAAAAGTACAGGCAGATATCTTTGGATATACCCCAAGTGAAGTGGAAACTCTGAAATATCCACAGAGAGAACTTCATGTTGCAGTCCCGGTTCAGATGGATGATGGAACAACAAAAGTATTTCAGATATTAAGGCGAACGGCAGCCTCCTGGATATGTTCAATAAACACTGCCCGTATTCCGGGATATTCTCCCAGCCCTTTTAATACAGGACAGACCTGGTTCCCGGCATTCCTGAACTGCCAGAGCCATGAATCAGGGTCAGTGCCTGCCATATCATTATGGGCATGGTTTCCGGCAACGATCATAAAGGGGGTCAGGATAACCTTTGACGGGTGGAAAGCCTGAACTTCCGTAACAAGATCCTGGATGGTCGGATCTGCTTCTACGGTCCCAAGAAAGAAATTCGGATATCCCAGGGATTTAAAATCCTTATTAAGCTGTGTATAGACAGAATTTACTTTATGAGAGGTTCCATGTCCCATCAGCACAAGAGCATCATTGAATCCCAGATCCGGAAATTCATCAGCTATAGCCTTTATAACAGAAAGTTTGTCCTGTTCCGTGTAAAGAAGCGGAGCACCAAAGACAACCGACTGAAAATATTCTTTATAAGAAAGAACTTCTTCTTTCATGGTATTATTTTCGATACCATCCAGAATGTGTGTTGGCTGAACAATAAGTTCAGTAATTTCGTCCTGTATCATCTGCTCCATGGATTCCTTTACTGTAGGAATAACAAGTCCCTCTCTTTTGCGGAGGACAGAAAGGATCATTTTGCTTGTCCAGGCATGATAAATCTTATATTCAGGAAATGCAGCAGCAGTATCCTGTTCAATTTTCTCTATAGAAGCAATGCGTGCTTCATTATAACTGGTGCCGAAACTGACCACCAGGATTGCTTTTTTCTTATTATTCATTATAAACCTCCGGAACATTTGCATAACTTCAATATTATACTATAGATACAGGTTATAGACAAGAATTCAGCAACGAAAAAACACTGGAAAAAAGTTCAATTTTTTTCTATAAACCTATTGACATTTAGCAGATAAAGGTATAACATACTAAACATATCAAAGAGGTATGTTAATAGGAAAAACGAAATACATATAATAATCAGAAAGGCGGTAAATCACCATGGCAAACATTTATAAGGGAACATTAGGACTGATCGGAAATACTCCACTGGTGGAGGTTACTAATGTAGAGAAAGAACTTGGACTGGAAGCAACTATTCTTGCAAAGCTGGAATACTTCAATCCGGCAGGAAGCGTTAAGGACAGAATTGCAAAAGCAATGATCGAAGATGCCGAGGAGAAAGGACTTCTTAAAGAAGGATCCGTTATCATCGAGCCGACTTCCGGAAATACAGGTATTGGACTTGCATCTATCGCAGCAGCAAAAGGATACAGAATCATTCTTACAATGCCTGAAACAATGAGTATTGAACGTAGAAATATCCTGAAAGCATACGGCGCAGAGCTTGTTCTTACAGAAGGTGCCAAGGGAATGAAGGGAGCTATCGCCAAAGCTGATGAACTTGCAAAAGAAATTCCGAACAGCTATATCCCGGGACAGTTTGTAAACCCGGCAAACCCGGCAGCACACAAAGCAACAACAGGTCCTGAAATATGGAAAGATACAGATGGAAAAGTTGATATCTTTGTAGCTGGTGTAGGTACTGGCGGAACACTTACAGGAACAGGTGAGTATCTGAAATCACAGAATCCTGATGTTAAGATCGTAGCAGTAGAACCAGCAACATCTCCTGTACTTTCCGAAGGAAAAGGCGGCCCGCATAAGATCCAGGGTATCGGAGCCGGATTTGTTCCGGAAGTTCTGAACACACAGATTTATGATGAAATTATTCCGGTTGATAATGAAGTATGCTTCACAGCAGCCAAACTTCTTGCAAAGAAAGAGGGCGTTCTGGTAGGCATTTCCTCAGGCGCAGCGCTTCATGCAGCAATTGAACTGGCAAAACGTCCGGAAAATAAAGGCAAAACAATCGTAGCGCTTCTTCCGGATACAGGTGACAGATATTATTCAACAGCATTATTTACAGAATAATCATTTTAATATAAAATAAACTGAGGCGGGAGCAGAGCTTCCGCCGGACGAAAAAACAGAAAAGAGGATACCAATAATGGGTGAAAAAATTACCAGAGAAAACAGAAAATTCAAATTTGAGACACTTCAGCTCCATGTGGGACAGGAAAGTCCGGATCCGGTAACAGATGCGAGAGCAGTTCCGATTTATCAGACTTCTTCCTATGTATTCCGTAACTGTGATCATGCAGCAGCACGTTTCGGACTGGCAGATGCAGGTAATATTTACGGACGTCTGACAAACCCGACAGAAGATGTTTTTGAAAAAAGAATCGCAGCACTGGAAGGTGGTTCAGCAGCACTTGCAGTAGCTTCCGGAGCAGCAGCTATTACATATACGATCGAAAACCTGGCTCAGCAGGGTGACCATATCGTAGCAGCTAAGAATATCTATGGCGGAACAACAAACCTTCTGGAACATACACTTCCGGCATACGGAATTACTACTACATTTGTTGATGTATTCAACCTTGAAGAAGTAGAAAATGCTATCCAGGACAATACAAAAGCTCTTTACATTGAGACTCTTGGAAACCCGAATTCTGATGTAGTTGACATTGAGGCGTGCGCACAGATTGCACACAGACATCAGATTCCGCTTGTTGTAGATAACACATTTGCAACACCTTACCTTGTAAGGCCAATCGAATATGGTGCAGACATTGTTGTTCATTCTGCAACTAAATTCATCGGTGGACACGGAACAACAATCGGTGGTGTTATCGTTGAAGGCGGTAAATTTGACTGGGAAGCTTCCGGAAAATTCCCGTCCCTGACAGAGCCAAACCCGAGCTATCATGGAATCAGCTTTACTAAAGCATGCGGACCGGCTGCATTTGTAACTAAGATCCGTGCAATTCTTCTCCGTGATACAGGAGCAACTATTTCTCCTGTAAGTTCATTCATTTTCCTTCAGGGACTCGAAACACTGTCTCTTCGTGTAGAACGTCACGTAGAAAATGCACTGAAAGTTGTTCAGTACCTGAACAATCATCCGCAGGTAGAAAAAGTTCATCATCCGTCTGTAACAACAGATGAAAGCCAGAAAGAACTTTACAAGAAATATTTCCCGAATGGCGGCGGTTCTATCTTCACATTCGAGATCAAGGGAGATGCTCAGACAGCAAAAGACTTTATCGATAATCTGGAACTGTTTTCACTCCTTGCAAACGTAGCAGATGTTAAATCACTGGTAATCCATCCGGCAACCACCACACACAGCCAGTGCACTGAAGAAGAACTTCTGGATCAGGGTATCAAACCGAATACTATCCGTCTTTCTATCGGAACAGAAAATATCGATGATATTATCCAGGATCTGGATGAAGCTTTCAAAGCAATCCAGTAATTGAAATTTTGTAAAAAAACCAGATATGGTCTCACTGCACTGATGGATCTGGCTGTACAGCCATCCAGCACACCGGTAGCTTTAAAAACCATAGCTGAGAGGAATGATATTTCTCTGCAGTTTCTGGAACACATTTTTGCCTGTTTCAGAAGAATGGGCATTGTAAAAAGTGTCAAAGGCTCCCAGGGAGGATATAATCTGGCAAAAGATGCTGGCGAGATTACTGTTGCATCCGTGGTAGAGGCACTGGAAGGCAGCTATCATCTTGAGGATGAGGATGCTCTGGCGGAAAGCAGTTACAGAGGAATCTCTGATACGATTCAGAAACTGGTGGTGGATTCCGTCAATCAGGAACTTGATCAGATTCTGTCAAATCTGACTTTGGCACAGATGGGGGAATATTATTCCGACCATTACAATACACAGGAAATGTATTATATTTAAATATTCATATAAAACAGGACCGGGGGTTCATGGCAGCTGATGCCTTGGCCGCCGGTTCTGTTTTTACAGAAAAATGGCTTGTAAATATCGGCTTGATTGGAGAAGTACACATGTCTATAAAAAAAATCGCAGAAAAAGCAGGAGTTTCTATTTCAACAGTCTCAAGGATTCTGAACCGCCCGGATTACAAATGTTCAGTGCCGGGGCTCCGGGAAAAAGTCTGGGATCTTGCAATGGAGATGAATTATGTGCCAAATGAGGCAGCCAGAAACCTGAAAAAAGGTACACTGGCAAAAGAAAGCAGAGTATGGTTTATTAATGTTCTGATGACCAGGACAGATGAGTCAAGGACTGACCCCTTTTTTACAGAACTTTTAAGAGTAGTCGAAAGTGAGATCCATGAACATAACTGTATACTTTCAAAGGTATGGTATATGCCGCTTTTTTCAGACGACAGAAAGTGCAGAAGAGAAAATCTTGACCAGATCATTCAACACATGTATACTGAGACGGAAGGAAAGCAGGATGGACTTATCATCATAGGAAGATGCAATCCTGAAGCTTTGAAAAAATTAAACAGAAAATACCGCAGTGTTGTATCGGTAAACCGTAATTCAACAAACTATGAGGTAGATGAGGTGTTGTGTGACGGCAGAAAAATAGCGTCTATGGCAGTGGAGCACCTGATATCTCTTGGACACAGGAATATCGGTTATGTTGGAAGCTGCAGGAATGAAGAAAGATATGCCGGTTATGTTGACACGCTGAAAAGAAATGGTCTGGATCTGATCCCGGAATATGTGGTAGAGACTAACCAGACGGAAAAAGAAGGCTATGAGGCAATGGAGCGTCTGCTGAAATCAGAAGACTGTCCGACAGGAATCTACTGCGCAAACGATATTTCGGCTGTTGGCATACTGAAATATCTTGGAAGATGCAGAAATCTTTACTTTACTCCATCAGTTATTGCAAGTGATGATATAGAGGAAGCCCAGTTTACGAAACCTATGCTTACAACTGTCGGCCTGCCAAAGAAAGAAATGGGAAAATTTGCGCTGTATCTTCTTCTGGACAGAATGAAGGGCGGACATAATGGCGTGGTCCGTATGGAACTGGCAGGTCATCTCATGGTGCGGAACAGCTGCTCGCATGTAGAAGACTGCTGCTGGAGCGATTATATTATATAATACCAGGCTGGAATTGTGGGATTGCAGAGATGCGCAGAAGAAGTATGTCATGCATTGCATGACGCGCATCTCGCAGCAAGAATGCAGCGGCATTCTTGAATACTGTTGATATTAGAAATGAAGGAAAAGACATGTGTATTAGAACGATTGAAGAATTAGAACAGGATACAAGAGAAAAACAGATTATCGACCTGCGTGAAAAAGAAGATTTTGAAAAAGAAACTTATCCCTGCGCAGTGAATATTTACTGGGAAGAATTTGAAGAACATAAAGATGAGGTCCGCAGGGACTGCCCTGTATACCTGATCTGCTATTCAGGACAGAAGAGTGAGGAGATTGCAGAAGAACTCAGTGAAGAAGGATACGAGATCTACAGCGTAAAGAACGGATACCGTGCCTGGCTGAAAGTTAAATTAATGAGAATGATGGCACAGCCCAATGCTGCCGAACAGAGAACAAAAGATATTGAGCGAAGCATAATCAAGAAGTTCCGCAAGCCAATCTGGAGACGTTTTACAAAAGCAATCCGGGAGTATGAACTTGTGCAGGACGGGGACAAAATAGCGGTATGTATTTCAGGTGGTAAGGATTCCATGCTGATGGCAAAGCTTTTTCAGGAACTATCCCGTCATGGCAAGAAGAACTTCGAGGTTATTTTCCTCGTAATGAATCCAGGATATAATGAGATCAATTATCAGACCATAAAGGATAATGCCAAGATCCTCAATGTACCGATCACAGTATTTGAATCCGACATTTTTAACATTGTTGCATCTGAAGAACAGTCTCCCTGCTATCTCTGTGCGCGCATGAGAAGAGGCTATCTTTACAGTAAGGCAAAAGAACTGGGCTGCAACAAGATTGCACTGGGACATCATTATGATGATGTGATCGAGACCATTCTCATGGGAATGCTCTACGGTGCGCAGGTACAGACAATGATGCCGAAACTTCACAGCACAAATTTTGAGGGAATGGAGCTGATAAGACCACTTTATCTTATCCGTGAGGCTGATATTATCCACTGGGCAAATTATAACGATCTTCATTTTATCCAGTGTGCCTGCCGTTTCACTGAGCACTGTGCTTCCTGCGGCGGGACAGAAAAAGGCTCCAAGAGAGCTGAGATCAAGGAACTGATCCATGAACTTGCACAGAAGGATCCTGTTATTGAATATAATATTTTCCGTAGCGTGGAAAATGTAAATCTCAATACAGTGATCGGATATAAGCAGGATGGTGTAAGACATAATTTCCTTGATACTTACGATGAAAAAAAATAACTGTTCAGTACCATTACAGTTAGGAAATAAGTGATTTCCCCGTGGGTTACCTGATATATACAGGCATGCTCATGGGGATTTTTTATACCAGATGTGAGATGACTCCCACCTGTAGGTGGCGAGCAACAAATCAGACTCTGTGCAAACGTTTTCTTATAAACATATTTAAAAAGTATGTTAATTGGTATATAATGCCTTTAAATCAAAAAACACAGATTATCTACAGAAAAGGTGTTTTTTACATATAGACGAGGAGAGGTATTATGTCAAACAGAAAAATCAGAACCAGATGCTGTATTGCTGCTATTGGACTTGCAGTGGCAGTCGGGGTCTGTTCCTATGATGCAGGAGCAGGATCCAATACCCATATCATAAATGTATCGTATGATCCCACAAGAGAATTGTACGAATCTTATAATAAAATTTTTCAGGAACACTGGAAAGAAAAAACAGGGGAAGACGTCGACATCATTCAGTCACATGGGGGCTCCGGCAAACAGGCACTGGAAGTAGTGAACGGACTTCAGGCAGATGTCGTGACTCTGGCCCTGGAATACGATATAAATGCTATTGAAGAAGCCGGTATGATCAATTCCGGATGGCAGCAGGAACTTCCGGATGACAGTGCTCCCTATACTTCCACAATTGTATTTCTTGTAAGAAAGGGTAACCCGAAAAATATTCAGGACTGGGATGACCTTACAAAAGACGGCGTGGGAGTGATCACGCCAAATCCCAAGACTTCAGGCGGTGCAAGATGGAATTATATGGCTGCATGGGCTTATGCAGAGGAAAAGTATAATGGTCAGGAAGACAAGATGGAGGAATTCATAAAGAAGCTTTATCAGAATGTGAAAGTCCTTGATTCCGGGGCGAGAAGTGCAACAACTTCTTTTGTGGAAAACGGTCAGGGCGATGTGCTGATCGCATGGGAAAACGAGGCTTATCTTTCTGCAAAAGATGATCCTGATGAATTTGAAATCATAAATCCGAGTATCAGCATTCTGGCGCAGCCATCGGTGGCAGTTGTGGATGAAGTGGCAGAGAGCCGTGGAACAGAAGAACTTGCAACAGAGTACCTGAATTATCTTTATTCTGATGATGCACAGAGAATTGCGGCAGAGAATTATTACAGGCCTGTCAATGAAGAAATCCTTCAGGAATATGCAGATGTTTTTGATCTTGATATGAAGCTGAAAACGATTCAGGATTTTGGCGGATGGCAGGAAGTACAGCAGAAACATTTTGCAGACGGAGGAATTTTTGACCAGATATATGGCAGCTGAACAAGAGGTGGGACAGAATATGAAAAAAAGTAAAAAAAGAGTAATACCGGGATTTGGACTGACTATGGGCGTGACCATAACCATGCTGAGTATTGTGGTTCTCATCCCGCTGGCTTCGCTGGTTGTTTATTCTTCGCAGCTTGGGCTGAGAGAATTTTTTGAAGTTATTACAAGAAAAAGAGTCCTGGCAAGTTTTTATGTAAGCTTTATTACTGCGCTGGTGGCATCTCTTATTAATGGAGTTATGGGACTTATCATTGCGTGGGTCCTGGTGCGTTATGAATTTCCGGGTAAAAAAATCATGGACGGTATGCTGGAACTGCCATTTGCTCTTCCGACAGCAGTGGCCGGTATTTCGCTGACCTCTCTTACTTCGGATAACGGACTGATCGGAAGTTTTTTTGCCAGATTCGGTATTAAGATCGCCTATACAAAAGTAGGAATTACGTTTGCCCTGATTTTTGTAGGCATCCCGTTTGTGGCAAGGGCTGTTCAGCCGGTGCTTGAAAAACTGGACGGTTCTTATGAAGAAGCAGCCAGAGTAATGGGAGCAAAACCCGGATATATTTTCAGAAGAGTTATACTTCCGGAACTTCTTCCGCCTCTTCTTACGGGAACAGGACTTGCATTCGGAAGATGCCTCGGAGAATATGGAAGCGTTGTTTTTATTGCAGGAAATCGTCCATTTGAGACAGAGATCACACCACTGATCATTATGTCAGAGCTTCAGGAATATGATTACAAAAGTGCAACATCTATTGCGCTTGTAATGTTAGTGATATCATTCCTGCTGCTGTTTTTGCTGAATCTTATGCAGGCACGTAATTCAAAAAGACTGAGAGGAGGAAATGCCTGATGGAACCGAAAAAAACAGAATCAAAACTGCTAAAATATTTTCTGATCGGAATCAGCGCACTTTTTCTTTTTGTAATGCTGGTGCTGCCTCTCTGCGTGGTTGTTACAGAAGCACTGAAAAAAGGCTGGCAGGTATACATAGAAGCTGTAACAGATTCCTATACCATTGATGCACTGTTTCTTACTCTGAAAGCGACACTGGCGGCAGTTATATGTAATACAGTCCTGGGGCTGTGTGCAGCCTGGGCAGTGACAAGATTTCAGTTCAGAGGGAAAAAAATTCTTACAACCCTGATCGATGTACCGGTAACGGTATCACCTGTTATTGCCGGACTTATTTATCTGCTTGTGTTTGGAAAGCAGAGCATTCTGTATCCGTATTTACAGAATGCGGGGATCCAGATCGTATTTGCGGTTCCGGGAATTATTCTTGCAACAGTATTTGTTACTTTTCCATTTGTATATCGGGAGCTGATCCCTGTACTGGAATCTGTCGGAACAGATGAAGAAGAAGCGGCAGCACTTATGGGAGCAAAAGGCTGGACGATTTTTTCAAAAATAACTTTTCCACATATCAGGTGGGCACTTCTTTATGGAATCGTCCTCTGTACAGCCAGAGCAATGGGAGAGTTTGGAGCTGTTTCCGTATTATCCGGACATCTTCGCGGACTGACAAATACACTGCCTCTTCATGTCGAGATATTGTTTAATGAGTTTCAGTATGTTCCTGCTTTTGCCGTATCTTCGATTCTGGTGATCATGGCAGTGATTCTTCTGATCATCAGAAGTGTAATGGAACATAAAGGGAAAAAGGAGGAAGCCTGATGTACGTAGAATTAAAAGATATCAATAAAACTTTTGGGGATTATAAAGCATCCGATCATGTTTCTTTTGGAATTGAAAAAGGAAAACTGATCGGACTGCTGGGACCAAGCGGAAGTGGAAAAACAACAATTCTCCGTATGATCGCAGGTCTGGAACAGCCGGACAGCGGACAGATCATCATTGATGGAAAAGTAGTCAACGATATTCCAGCAAGCCAGCGCGGAATCGGATTTGTATTTCAGAGTTATGCACTGTTCCGTTATATGACTGTGTATGACAATATTGCGTTCGGACTGAAAGTACAGAAAGCAGAAAAATCTTATATTAAAAAAAGAGTAACAGAGCTGATTGAACTGATCGGACTGAAGGGACTTGAAAAAAGATATCCAAGCCAGCTGTCAGGCGGTCAGAGGCAGAGAGTGGCTTTTGCCCGGGCACTGGCACCGAATCCGCAGCTTCTTCTGCTGGACGAACCATTTGCGGCCATTGATGCCAAGATACGTCAGGAGCTTCGTACCTGGCTGAAAGATATGATACAGCAGCTTGGGATTACAAGTATTTTTGTTACCCACGATCAGGACGAAGCTATTGAAGTTGCAGATGAGATCATCATCACAAACCGGGGACACATTGAACAGAAAGGCAGTCCGGTAGAAGTTTATCAGAGCCCGGAAACAGCTTTCAGTGCATCCTTCTTCGGGCAGGCTGCGACAGTACAGGACTATCATATTTTTCACTATTTTGATGATATACCTGGAGCTGAATATGCTATTGTACGTCCGGAATTTGTAAAAGTAACCAGAAAAAATGAAGTACAGAAGTACAGAAGTTCTGCTTCCGAAGGAGAAGTTCTTCGTGTAGCGTTCAGGGGAAGCTATTTTGAATTACAGGTGAGACTGGGAGATGTAATTCTCACTGCAAAACGTGGACTGGACGAGCCGATGGTAAAACAGGGTGAGAAAGTTGATGTGTTTGTACAGAGGATTTTTGTGATAAAAGAAAATCAGGTGTATGCACTGGAGAACAGTTCTACAAGAGAAGATTACCTAGTTATTTAAATTGCCGGGCAGAAAAGGGTGGCCTGAGGTGGTGGAGGAGTGACGCCGGTATTTCTTACAGAAAAGTGGATTCCCGGACACGTTACGATTCCTGTGCAATCTTCGTACCGCCTGTTAGCTGCCATTCGCCTGCAACTCGCCTGCGGCTCAGACAGCGGCTCGGTGGCAGCAGCGGACTCAGATTTTACGACGGAATCTCACTTACCGTCCGGATAACCCAGCTTTTCTGTAATCTCTCCGGCTGTGCATTGACTTTCACCACACTCAGGCCAGCATCGTTTCTGCATGTTTGCGGCAGTTCGCTGCGCTGTGTGGTGCAGCAGGGTGCAGGACACTGATAAGCATTATTATGCCAGAGGCACCCTGTTAACAGATATGGGGTGCATGTGAGAGGAAACCATCGATAAAACAATGAGTTCAATCCGAAAGACAGCTGGAAAAGATCAGAATAACAGAATTGTCCGGGTACCTGCTGTACAGATTCCGTCAATGAGATTTGGGCTAACTGCTGCCACCGAGCCGCTGTCTGAGCCGCAGGCGAGTTGCAGGCGAATGGCAGCAAATAAGTGCCCGAATCGAATCAGGAATCACAGCGGTATCCGGCAGTCTGTTTTCTGTATCTTTCAAGCGTAAGCGGTTAATATACCTGTGTTTATCAAAGGGGGTTCCTCTCACATACGGGGACCCGTAAAAAATATTTCAAGGTTGTATTCCTAAAAACCTTGTGGTATGATAGGTTTATGGAGGGATTTATATGAAAATATCAACAAGAGGACGTTATGCGATCCGTGTATTGCTGGATCTTGCAGAACATAACAATGGAGAATACATTCCACTTATGGATATAGCAAAGAGGCAGGAAATATCAGAAAAATATCTGGAATCGATCGTTTCTGTGCTCAGTAAAAAGAAATTTGTGACAGCACTGAGAGGTAAAGGAGGCGGGTATCGCCTTGCCAGAACACCGGAACAGTATACTATCGGAAGCATATTGAGGCTGACAGAAGGTTCCCTTGCACCGGTAGCCTGTCTTGAGGATCAGCCGGTTCAGTGCGAAAGAGCAACAACCTGTAAGACACTTAAAATGTGGGAAGGCTGCTACAAAGTTATAAATGAATACTTTGACGGGATCACACTTCAGGATCTTCTGGAACAGAATACTGATATGGGAGACTATGTTATATAATCAGTCCAAATCGTCTGTACAGTACGTACAGGCGATTTTTTTTGGCAAAAAATGGAAAAAACATACAATACCTATTGACATGGTATGTTTATAGGTATATAGTAATACCAACAACAAAGAAAACACGAGAAGCAATAAGGAGTACATACATAAATGAAAGAATACGGTTTTAACACAACTTTGCTTCATGGATCAGAAGATAAAAATCCTTTCGGTGCTACTCAGGTTCCGATTTATCAGTCCAGTGCATTCCGTCACGAGACAGCAGAAGAACTGGAAAAAATATTTGCAAACAAAACAATGGGATATTCCTATACGAGAATCAATAATCCTACGATTGAATCATTTGAAAGAAGAATGACAAAACTGGAAGGCGGGATTGGGAGTGTTGCCTGTTCTTCCGGAATGGCAGCCCTGCACAATGCACTGATGAATATCTTAAGAAGTGGAGATCACATTGTTGCAGCAGCAGGATTGTATGGAGGAACTGTAGAACTTCTCGAAGAACTCAAGGCATATGGTATCCGCACCACTTATGTCAGAGAAAATTCACCGGAAGCTTTTGAAGAAGCAATACTTCCGGAGACAAGAGCTGTATTTGCAGAAACAATCGGAAATCCGAAGCTTGATGTGACAGACATCAGAGGTGTGGCAGAAGTTGCACATAAAAATGGGATAGCGTTTCTGATAGATAACACGGTGGCTACTCCCTATCTTGTAAATCCGCTGAAACTTGGAGCAGATGTGGTGATTCATTCATCTTCCAAATATATTAATGGAAGCAGTGATGCGATCAGTGGTATACTTATTTGCGGAGGCAGATTTAAATGGGATAAAGAAAAATATCCAGGTATGGCACCTTTCCTGAAATATGGTCCATTTGCTTATCTGGCAAAACTTCGAAACGGACTGTTCAGAAGCACGGGTTCCTGCCTGGCACCTCAGAATGCTTTTCTTAATAATCTTGGACTTGAAACTCTTGGACTGCGAATGCGATGTCACTGTAGTAACGCCATGGAGCTGGCGGAGTTCCTGAACGGACTTGGACATGGAATTAAAGTTTCCTATCCCGGACTTAAAGAACATCCATATCACAGGATTGCAGCAGAACAGTTTCATGGTGGATTTGGAGCAATCATTACACTGAGAACCGGAAGCAAAGAAAGAGCATTTAAGATTCTCAACGAACTGAAAATCCCCTGGATGGTATCAAATATCGGTGACACGAAAACACTTGTGATCCATCCGTCAAGTACCATCGCAGCACATCTTACCGAGGAAGAAAAAAATCTTTCAGGGGTATATGATGATATGATACGTATCAGTGTTGGGATTGAAGATATTGAAGACCTGAAAAATGACTTTAAACGAGTAATAGAAGGAGAAGAATAAAATGGCAAAAGTAGATTATGCTACCCTTAAAAAAGGCGGATTTATGCGTCAGAAACAGAAAAATAATTTTTCACTCCGGCTTGCCTGTGTGGGTGGAGCACTGACAGCAGAAAACTTAAGAAAGATTGCAGAAGTTGCAGATAAATATGGAGATGGCTATGTGCATCTTACTTCCAGACAGGGAGTTGAGATACCTTTTATCAAGCTGAATGATATTGATGACGTAACTGCTGATCTTGCAAAAGGCGGCTGCAAACCTGGTGTCTGCGGACCGAGGGTAAGAACTGTGACGGCATGTCAGGGAAATGCAGTCTGTCCAAGTGGAAATATTAACACTTACGACATTGCAGTAAAATTAAATGAAAGATACTTCGGAAGAGAACTTCCTCACAAATTTAAATTTGGAGTTACAGGCTGTCAGAACAACTGTCTGAAAGCAGAAGAAAATGACGTTGGAATTAAAGGAGCAGCAGAGATTAAATGGAAAGAAGATGCATGTATCCACTGTGGCGTCTGCGAAAAAGCCTGCAGAGAAGAAGCAATTTCCTTCCAGGATGATAAACTGGTTCTTGATTATGACAAATGTAATTACTGCGGACGCTGTGCAAAATCCTGCCCTGTAGATGCATGGGATGTTCAGGAAGCATTTCTTGTATCATTTGGGGGTACATTTGGAAACCATATCAGCAGAGGAGTAGAATTCCTTCCACTGATCACTTCCGAAGAACAGCTGTTCCGTGTGACAGATGCAGCAATCCAGTTCTTTGCAGATAATGCAAAGCCGGGAGAGCGATTTAAATTCACAATTGACAGAGTTGGAAAAGATAAACTGTACGAAGTACTGAAAGGAGCTTATGATGGCTGATTATAAAATAGATGATACAGTAGATATCACAGATGTTGTGTGTCCGGTGACTTTTGTCAAAGCAAAAGTAGCGCTGGAAGAACTGGATGACGGACAGATACTGGCAGTTCGCATGAATAACGGAGAACCGGTACAGAACGTTCCGAGAAGTATCAAAGAAGAAGGACATCAGATTCTCAAACTTACAGATAACGGAGATGATACATTTACCCTTATCGTAAAGAAAGTGGAGGATGAATGATATGGCACTCAGAATCAACGCAGACAATTTTGAAGAAAAAGTTCTGAAAGCAGATAAGCCTGTGCTTGTTGATTTTTATTCAGATACCTGTATTCCATGTAAACAGATGGCAGGTATTCTGGGAGATATCGAAGATGAAAACGAAGATAATATTTATATCTATAAAGTAAATGTAAATTATGATAACGATCTTGCGGCAAAGTACAAAGTTATGTCTGCACCGACGGTGATCGCTTTTGTAAATGGAGAGCAGAAAGGGAAGGTTGTCGGACTTAAAGAGCCGGAAGATATTGAAGCACTGTTTGAAGAGTATATTTAGTAATTGACGTATGCATGAGGAGTATATTTAGTAATTGACGTGTGCATGATGAATATTTCCTTACGAAGACACGTTTTCACTGACTTCGACTGGCAGCAGTACGTAAGTGACCAAAATACGGTCACTAAGTACTGGCCGTCTCAGATCATCTTCTCAGGAAATATTAATCAGCACACTGAGTCAGGCTAAATATTCACAGCATAGCATTATGAAACGTTAATATATTTAACTTAGGATATTTATGAAAAAACAGAATATTATATACAGTTTAGCGTGGGCGTATCCTCGTTGAAATCGTTTATGTAATATTCGTATGACAAAAGGAGATTATACATCATGTTTATCAGAGTAGCAGGAGAAAAAAAAGAATACCCGGAGGGACTTACAGTAAAAGAACTGATAGAGAAAGAAAATGTGGAAACACCTCAGTATGTAACCGTAACCATCAATGACGAATTCGTAGAAAGCGGAGCATTTGAGACCACAGAAGTTAAAGATGGTGATGAAATTGAATTTCTGTATTTCATGGGAGGAGGAGCTAGATAATGGCATTTACCAATGAACAGTTAGAGCGCTATTCACGTCATATCATTCTGAAAGAGGTTGGCGCAAAAGGACAGAAAAAGCTTCTTAACTCCAGTGTTCTGATCATCGGAGCAGGAGGACTGGGAGCTCCGGCAGCTATGTATCTGGCAGCAGCAGGAGTAGGAACTATCGGAATCGCAGATGCAGATGAGGTTGATCTTTCTAATCTTCAGCGTCAGGTTATTCATACAACCAATGATCTGGGCAAGGCAAAAGTTAAATCTGCAAAAGAAACCATGCAGGCAATCAATCCGGACGTAAAAGTAAATACATATCGTAAATTTATTACTTCCGAAAACATTATGGATATCATCAAAGATTATGATTTTATCATTGATGGAACCGACAATTTTCCGGCAAAATTCCTGATCAATGACGCCTGTGTAATGGCAGAAAAACCATTTTCACACGCAGGAATCATTCGATTCAAAGGTCAGCTGATGACCTATGTGCCGGGAGAAGGACCGTGTTACAGATGTGTATTCAAAGATCCGCCGCCGAAGGACGCGGTACCGACCTGTAAACAGGCCGGAGTAATCGGTGCAATGGGTGGAGTTATCGGAAGTCTTCAGGCAATGGAAGCAATCAAATACATCATTGGTAAAGGAGAACTTCTTACAGGCAGACTTCTTACCTACGATGCATTATCCATGACTTTCCATACCGTGAAACTTCCAACAAACCACAAATGTCCTGTATGCGGCGATCACCCGACCATCACCAAACTGATCGACTACGAACAGGCTGAATGCGACATGCACATGTAATCACTGTAATATCAGATGTGAGATGACTCCAACCTCTGTAGGTGGCGAGCAACAAATCAGTATCAGTGGTGGGAGTCAATCCCCCATCTGATATAGCCTCCGGCAGGATTGCAGAGATGCGCAGAAGAAGTATGTCATGCATTGCATGACGCGCATCTCGCAGCAAGAATGCAGAGGCATTCTTGAATACGTGTGCTGAATAAACAGTTCACTAGGAGACACGCTCTCGCTGACTTCGACTGGCAGCGGATACTAAGGGAGCAAAAAACACTCCCTAAGTACCGGCCGTCTCAGATCATCTCCTCATGATACTGTTGATCAGCACACTGTAAATTGACAAGTTGCAACGCAGCAGGTTCATAAATGCCTGCAAATACAAAACGATGTGTGACATATATGCATAGCCCTATGTCTTAGAGCGAAGCTAGCTTACCGAGCAAAAATGTTTACAGGGAATATACAGCTTGTAAAATAACAGCTTCATAAGAAAACCTCTGAGACGGTCGGTACTTAGTGACCGTATTTTGGTCACTTATGTATCCGCTACCAGTCGAAGGGAGCGAGAGCGTGTTTTCGATTGAACTGTTATTTACGAGCGTAATATAACACCCTGTAAAAGAACGAGGAAAATTATGAAAGTTGTTTTGAAGAATTCAGACTATAATACAATCTTATCCCACTGCACAGCAGGCCTCCCGAATGAATCCTGTGGCCTCCTTGCAGGGACAAAAGAAAACGATACAGTTACAGTTACAAAAATATACCTTCTTACTAATATAGATGCCAGCAGAGAACATTTTTCCATGGACCCGAAAGAACAGCTTGCAGCACTGAAAGATGCAAGAGCTAACGGATACAAGATTGTCGGAAATTTCCATTCACATCCGGAATCTCCATCACGTCCGTCTGAAGAGGACAAACGTCTGGCATTTGATCCTTCAATTGAATACATGATCCTTTCACTTATGGAAGAAGGACATCCGGTACTGAAATCCTTCGGTATCGACAAAGAAAAAAATGTGACAGTTCATGAAATAGAAATACAGGAATGAGGAACATCAGGATGAAAGCTCCTTTACAGATTAAAACATTACATACAGATGTACTGATCATCGGCGGTGGAACAGCAGGATGTTATGCAGCGCTGACAGTCAGCAGGAATTCGGAAGCTTCTGTACTGATCGCAGAAAAAGCCAATATCAAAAGAAGTGGTTGTCTTGCGGCTGGCGTAAATGCAATCAATGCCTATATTGTAAAAGGACGCAAACCGCAGGATTATGTGGATTATGCGACAAATGACGCAGCAGGCATTGTAAGAAACGATCTTCTTCTTACAGCGGCAGAAGAATTTAATAAAGTAACAAAAGATATGGAAGATCTTGGACTTGTAATCCTCAAAGATGAAAACGGAGAATATGTGGCAAGAGGTAATCGTAACATTAAGATCAATGGCGAGAATTTCAAACCGCTTCTGGCAGATGCAGTATACAAGAGCAAAAATGTTGATGTACTGAATTACGTCAATATCACAGATCTTCTTGTTGAAAATAACAAAGTATACGGAGCTGTAGGATTTTCCATTATGGAAGAAACAGCCTATGTGATCCATGCAAAAAAAGTCCTCATTGCCACCGGTGGTGCGGCAGGTCTTTATAAAGCAAATAATCCGGGATTTTCCAGACATAAGATGTGGTATCCTCCATTTAACACGGGAGCCGGATATGCTATGGGAATCCGCTCCGGTGCTGAGATGACTACTTTTGAGATGCGTTTTATTGCTCTCAGATGCAAAGATACCATTGCACCTACAGGAACCATCGCACAGGGAGTGAGAGCGAAACAGGTTAATTCCCTTGGCGAAGTTTATGAACAGATTTACGGACTGACAACAAGCCAGCGTGTATATGGAACTGTAAAAGAAAATCAGCTGGGTCACGGACCGTGTTATCTTAAGACTTCCGGTATCACAGAAGAACAGAATCAGGATCTTCTGAAAGCATATCTGAACATGGCACCAAGTCAGACACTGAAATGGATCGAAAGTGGTAAAATGCCCAGTGAGCAGGACGTGGAAATCCAGGGAACAGAGCCTTACATTGTAGGTGGCCATACAGCAAGCGGTTTCTGGGTGGATACAAACAGAGAAACTACGATTCAGGGACTTTTTGCAGCAGGAGATGTTGCAGGAGGATGTCCTCAGAAATATGTGACAGGAGCTCTGGCAGAGGGCAAGATCGCTTCTCTGGAAATTATGGAGCAACTGAAACATTCCGGAGAAAAAGAGCCGGTTTCTCTCGCAAAAAAAGCGGAAGAGATCCTGGACGGATATGAAAAGATAAGAAATGCAGAAAATACTCTGTTTTCCATTGATGAACTGGAAGAGGCCATGCAGAAAGTCATGGATGAATATGCAGGAGGAATTTCCAGCAATTATCAGTTTAACGAAAAGCAGCTGGATCTTGCAGAAGAAAAAATCGTTAGATTGACAGAGCTTGCAGATAAGACAGGGGCAGAGGATATGCATGAGTTGCTTTTTGCATACGAACTGAAAGAAAGACTTCTTGTCTGTCAGGTGCTGATCGAACATCTGAAAAACAGAAAAGAAACCAGATGGCATTCTTTCAACGAAAATCTGGATCATCCGGAAACAAAAGAAGATTTTGATAAATATGTAAATTCCAGAATGGAAAACGGTAAGATAAAGATTCTGTTCAGGGAGCTGGTAAAGGGGGATACTTATGAGCATACGAATTCGTGAAGACAGATGCGTCGGCTGCGGAAAATGCCAGGAAGTATGTCCGGGCACACTGATTCAGATCATAGATAAAAAAGCAGTAATGAAATATCCCAGAAACTGCTGGGGCTGCGTATCCTGTGTAAAAGAATGCAAAACAGGAGCCATAGAATTTTATCTTGGCGCAGACATCGGCGGAATGGGAGGTACCATGAATGTTGCCCGGAGGGGTGATCTTCTTAACTGGAATATCACCAGAGCTGACGGCAGTGAAATGGTCATTAGTGTTGACAGAAGAAATTCTAATAAATATTAGTACAGGAGATTGTTATGAGCGGATTATCACATTTAGATGAACTGGAAGCAGAGGCAATATATATTATCCGGGAAGTGGCTGCAGAGTGTGAAAAACCTGTTATGCTTTATTCCATTGGTAAAGACAGCTCAGTTATGCTTCATCTGGCGCTGAAGGCTTTTTATCCGGAAAAACCACCTTTCCCGTTTCTGCATGTAAATACAACATGGAAATTCAGAGAAATGATTGAATTTCGTGACAAAACAGCAAAAGAACTTGGAATTGAAATGCTGGAATATATCAATGAAGAAGGCGTGAAACAGGGTATCAATCCATTTGATCATGGTTCCGCTTATACAGATATTATGAAAACACAGGCTCTGAAACAGGCCCTCAACAAATATGGTTTTACCGCTGCTTTTGGTGGTGGACGTCGTGATGAGGAAAAGAGCCGCGCAAAAGAAAGAATCTTTTCTTTCCGAAACGAAAACCATGCCTGGGATCCCAAAAACCAGAGACCGGAGATGTGGAAACTTTATAATACTGAGATCAATAAAGGCGAGAGTATTCGTGTATTCCCAATCTCAAACTGGACAGAAAAAGATATCTGGCAGTACATAAAAAGAGAAAATATTCCGATTGTTCCTCTTTACTTTGCAAAAGAGCGTCCGGTAGTTTACAGAGATGGAAATATCATTATGGTTGATGATGACCGTATGCGTCTGAAACCAGGTGAAAAACCGGAAATGAAAAAAGTACGTTTCCGTACGCTGGGATGCTATCCACTGACAGGTGGTATTCTGTCTGACGCAGATACACTGGATGCAATCATTGATGAGACTTTGAGTTCTGTAGAATCAGAACGAACCAGTCGTGTGATCGACCAGGACGGCGGTGCAGCCAGCATGGAAAAGAGAAAGAGAGAGGGGTACTTCTAGATGAGTGGTTTACTGAAATTTATTACCTGCGGAAGTGTGGATGATGGAAAATCCACACTGATCGGCCATATACTTTATGATTCCAAACTTCTTTATGCAGACCAGGAAAAAGCCCTGATCCTTGACAGTAAGGTGGGTTCCAGAGGTGGAGCGATTGATTATTCTCTTCTTCTTGACGGACTGATGGCAGAAAGAGAGCAGGGAATCACTATTGATGTGGCTTATCGTTATTTTACAACAGATAAGAGAAGTTTCATTGTTGCTGATACACCGGGGCATGAAGAGTATACAAGGAACATGGCAGTAGGTGCTTCTTTTGCACAGCTTTCTATCATTCTTGTAGATGCGAAACAGGGAGTTCTGGTGCAGACAAGACGTCACAGCCGTATCTGTGCACTTATGGGAATCCATCATTTTGTATTTGCAGTAAACAAAATGGATCTTGTAAATTACAGCGAAGAAAGATTTAATGAGATTGTAAAAGATATCAATGAACTTTCCGAAAGTCTGGGTCTTCAGGATGTGGTGATCATTCCGGTCAGTGCAACAGAAGGTGACAACGTTACTGTTAAATCCGAAAACATGCCGTGGTATACAGGAAAAACTCTTCTGAATCATCTGGAAACAGTTGATGTAGATGAGACAGAAACAGAAGAAGGATTTTATATGCCTGTACAGAGAGTCTGCCGTCCAAACCATGAATTCCGTGGTTTCCAGGGGCAGATTGAAAGTGGCAGCGTCAAAGTCGGACAGACGATCACAACACTTCCAAGCAATGAAACTGCTACTGTAAAATCTCTTCTTAACGGAAATAAAACCGTAGAGGAAGCTGTTACAGGTCAGGCGGTGACGATCCAGCTGGACAGAGAAGTAGACGTAAGCCGTGGCTGTGTTCTTACAGACAAAGCAGATATTCCTGTTGCAAAAGGTTTCCAGGCAACACTTCTCTGGATGGATGACAGTAAACTTACTTTAGGTAAGGAATATCTTGTAAAACTTGGAACCAGGAAGATTCCGGGATTTATCCGTAGCATTCAGTACAAAGTGGATGTTAACACAGGAGATCATCTGAATGCCGAATATATCGAAAAAAATGAAATTGCGCTTTGTGAGATTGAGCTTGCCGAAAAAATTGTCCTTGATGAATTTAAGAAACACAAAACTCTGGGAGAATTAATCCTCATTGATCGTGTCAGCCACATGACATCAGCATGTGGTGTACTGGAAACGGTAGAGACAGATGATGAAAAACCTTATTTCCAGAAAGACGAAATCAAGGTTGGCGGATATGTATTTGAGGAATTTTACTTCAATCTTGAAAATGCAATGCTTGCAAAAGCAAACTCCGACAGAAAAACATATCATGCAGGTGATGAAGTTAAAGTTGCAGGAGACAGCTTCAAATATCCTGAATACTTTGATATTCTTTCTGTAGAAGACGGTGCGGCAGTGCTGATCAGAGACAGCAAAGTAGAAGATATCATTACACTGGATAATTATCATTACTCAGGCCTTCCGGTTGTAGATGAAAGAGGAATGGCACTTCTTGTGAAGAACAAAGCCGACCTGGAACAGTTCCTGCAAGAGGCAAAAGAAGTGACAGCTGAGAACCGCTCCGAACTCCATAACAAATGGTTCAGATTTGAAACCTACAGAAAGATTGTCTGCACAGACAACTTCTGGGTAATTTAACCGAACCAAGTAAGTCCCCTGCTTCAATTGCGAAAAGCAATAAGCAGTGGGTGGGGACTTGCTTGTATCAGGAGGAGTGCAAGCTCCTTCTGATAAACTGCGAAGCAGTTATTCGGTTATGAGCAAGTAGCAAAGCGGATTGCGAATATCCGCTTGACCCGAACCAAGTAAGTCCCCTGCTTCAATTGCGAATATCGCGCTTGACAAAATAACAGACAAAGTCCATGGCATGACGCTGTGGGCTTTTTTTATGCTATATTTTTCCACTTAATGAGCAAAAGCATCGAATCAGACGTTTATTCTCTATTCCGATGCCTGAATTGTCTGTTTTCGGCAATTCCAGGCATCGATTCTACCAAATTTTTAATTTTCCGATGCCCGATATCTCAGTTTTCGTAATTTTCGGCATCGATTTTACCAAATTTTTAATTTTCCGATGCTGGATAATTTACTTGCATAGAATATCCGGCATCGAAATAGGCATTTTATATGAATTCCGATGTCAGAGTTTACTGAAAAATAGTTTTATGGTAGTATGTTTTATAAAGACATACTGCTGTAAAGCTATTTTTTATTATAAGAAGGACTTAAAATGAAACAGACATTTTTTGAGGCAGTAGAAAACAATCCGATCATTGCGGCAGTGAAAAACACAGAAGACCTTGATGTATGCTGCAATCTGGAAGATATACAGGTAGTATTTATCCTGTTTGGCGATATCTGCTCCATAGGAGAAATTATACACAGGGTAAAAGAATCCGGTAAGATCGCCATGGTGCATGTGGACCTCATTGGAGGTCTGAGTCCGAGAGACATTGCAGTTGATTATCTGAAAAATAATACAGAGACAGATGGTATTATTACGACAAAGCCTTCGCTGATAAAACGGGCCAAAGAATTGTCAATGTATACGGTACACAGATATTTTCTCCTGGATTCTATGGCGTATGACAATATAATCTCGCAGCAGCACAGTATGCGGCCGGATTTTATTGAAGTTCTTCCGGGGGCAATGCCAAAAGTTATACAGAGATTATGCAAAGAAGTCAGGGTACCTGTAATCGCAGGCGGTCTTATCACAGACAGGGATTCTGTCATGGGAGCACTTTCGGCAGGGGCAGCTGCGGTTTCTTCCACAAACCATAACGTCTGGAAACTATAATGCTACCAGGTAGCGTAAGCAAATAATAAACAAAGGGGATTTTTATTTATGGGTAAATATGTAATGGCACTGGATGCAGGGACAACCAGTAACCGCTGTATTTTATTTAATGAAAAAGGAGAAATGTGCAGCGTTGCACAGAGAGAATTCCACCAGTATTTTCCGAAACCGGGCTGGGTGGAACATGATGCGGATGAAATCTGGGCAAGTATGCTTGGTGTAGCTGTAGAAGCCATGAACATGATCGGAGCAGAGGCACATGACATTGCAGCAATCGGAATCACCAACCAGCGTGAGACTGCGATCGTCTGGGACAAAAATACCGGAGATCCTGTCTATCATGCAATTGTGTGGCAGTGCCGCAGAACTTCCGAATATTGTGATTTACTGAAGGCGAAGGGACTTACAGACAAGTTTCGTATGAAAACAGGGCTTGTGATCGATGCATATTTTTCTGCAACAAAAGTAAAATGGATACTGGACAATGTACCCGGGGCAAGGGAAAAAGCTGAAAAAGGAGATCTCCTGTTCGGAACAGTGGAGACCTGGCTGATCTGGAAACTGACAAAAGGCGCTGTACATATTACAGATTACTCCAATGCTTCCAGAACCATGCTTTTTAATATCAATACCCTGCAGTGGGACGACGAAATTCTGGAAGAACTGAATATCCCGAAATGTATGCTTCCAACTCCGAAACCGTCAAGCTGTGTTTACGGAACAGCAGATCCGTCATTCCTTGGTGGTTCTATACCGATCGCAGGTGCAGCAGGAGATCAGCAGTCTGCGTTGTTCGGACAGACATGTTTCCAGCCGGGTGAAGCGAAGAATACATATGGAACCGGATGTTTTCTTCTTATGAATACAGGAGAGAAACCTGTTTTTTCCGAAAACGGACTGGTTACTACTATAGCATGGGGACTGGACGGCAAAGTAAACTATGCGCTGGAAGGTTCAATTTTTGTGGCAGGTGCGGCAATCCAGTGGCTTCGTGATGAGATGCGTCTTATTGATTCCGCAGAGGACTCCGAATATATGGCAAAAAAGGTCAAAGATACGAACGGATGTTATGTAGTTCCTGCATTTACAGGTCTTGGAGCACCGCACTGGGATCAGTATGCAAGAGGAACAATTGTAGGAATCACAAGAGGTGTAAACAAATATCACATTATACGTGCTACACTGGAATCGCTGGCTTATCAGGTAAATGATGTACTTCAGTCTATGAAAGCGGATTCCGGTATCCAGCTTGCAGCGCTGAAAGTCGATGGCGGAGCAAGTGCCAATGATTTTCTTATGCAGACACAGGCTGATATTATTAATGCTCCGGTAAACCGTCCGAGATGTGTGGAGACAACTGCAATGGGAGCAGCTTATCTGGCAGGTCTTGCAGTAAATTACTGGACAAGCAAAGAAGAAGTTCTCCAGAACTGGGCAATAGACAGAACCTTTGAACCGCAGATTACAGATAAAGAAAGATCAAAACGGATCAGAGGCTGGAACAAAGCAGTAAAATATGCCTATGGCTGGGCAAAAGATGAAGAATAAATTTATTTTGCCGGAAAGCTTGCAATGCAGCAGAAAAGTAATTATAATATAACTGTTCGTGGGAGAGCATAATGATTTTTTTCATGACAATGATCAGTTAAATATTTAGGCATGAGAGATGAGAGCCTGACAGATAGCGTACGAGATGTACGTTTATTTGTCAGGCTTTTTTGCTTTATAGGAGATTACTCCGTAATGTTGCTATTACATAAAAATATCCAGAAGGAGGACGTTTTATGGGAAAATATGATGTAGTTATTATTGGAGCAGGTGTTTCCGGAAGTGCAGTGGCAAGGGAACTGTCCCGGTATCAGGCGAAAATCTGTGTAGTGGAAAAAGAAGAAGATATATGCTGTGGTACGTCCAAGGCAAACAGTGCGATTGTTCATGCCGGTTACGATGCAGAACCGGGCACCCTGAAAGCAAAACTGAATGTAAGAGGCAATGAGATGATGGAGAAACTTTCAGAAGAACTGGATTTTCCTTTCAGAAGGAATGGCTCCCTGGTACTCTGCCTGAATAAAAAAGACTATGAAGGCCTGGAAAAACTCTATCACAAAGGCATTGCGAACGGAGTAAAAGGTCTGCGGATCCTTAACAGAGAAGAAGTGCTGGAAATGGAACCAAATGTTTCAGAAAATGTGTATGCGGCACTTTATGCACCAACGGGGGGGATTGTATGTCCGTTTCTGATGAATATAGCTTTTGCAGAAAATGCAGCAGTAAACGGAACAGAATTCCGCCTGGATACAGAAGTCCTTGAAATAAAGAAAAACGACAGTAGTTGGATAATTAAAACAAACAAAGGTGAGCTGGAAACAGAATGCATAGTAAATGCCGCCGGTGTGTACGCAGATGTTTTTCACAACATGGTCAGCAAAAATAAAATACATATCACTCCGAGAAGAGGCGATTACTGCCTGCTGGATAAGAGTGCCGGCAAACATGTCATCAGGACAGTGTTTTCACTTCCGGGCAAATTTGGAAAGGGTGTACTGGTAACTCCTACTGTTCACGGAAATCTTCTTGTTGGTCCGACTGCCATTGACATTGAAAACAGAGAAGGCACAAATACTACCAGGGCGGGGCTCGATGAGGTGATCCAAAAAGCAGATTTAAGTGTCAGAAACATACCGTTCCGACAGGTGATCACATCATTTGCAGGACTTCGTGCACATGAAGACGGAGATGATTTTATCATAGGAGAAGCAGAAGGGGCAGAAGGATTTTTTGACTGTGCCGGCATCGAATCTCCGGGTCTTACAAGTGCGCCTGCAATCGGAGAAATGGCTGCAGAGCTTATCAGGGACAAAATGAAACTGAAAGAGAAAGAAGATTTTGTTTCGAGAAGAAAAGGAATCCTGGACCCATCCACATTATCAAAAGAACAGATAAATGCGCTCATAAAAGAAAATCCGGCTTATGGAAGTATTGTATGCAGATGTGAGATGATCACGGAAGGCGAGATCCTTGATGCTATCCACAGACCACTGGGGGCAAAATCCCTGGACGGAGTAAAGCGTAGAACAAGAGCGGGAATGGGAAGATGCCAGGCAGGTTTCTGCTCTCCGAAGACAATAGAGATCCTGGCAAGAGAACTGAAAAAAGACAAGAGTGAGATAACAAAAACGGGTGGCTGCTCAAAGGTGATCCTGGGAACTGACAAGGACGTATACTAAGGAGGAAGAAGAAATGAAAACATATGATATCGTGATCATCGGCGGCGGCCCGGCAGGCCTTGCAGCAGCAGTTTCGGCAGTGAAGAACGGAATCAGGAATGTCCTGATACTGGAGCGGGACGGAGAACTGGGAGGAATTCTCAACCAGTGTATTCATAATGGTTTCGGATTGCATACATTTGGTGAAGAACTGACAGGTCCGGAGTATGCGGACAGATTTATCAGGCAGGTAAAAGAACTGGACATTCCGTACAAACTGAACACTATGGTAATGGATATAAGCAGTGAAAGAGTAGTAACTGCGATGAATCGTGAGGAGGGGCTTTTTGAAATAAAGGCTGGTGCAGTGATCCTTGCAATGGGATGCAGAGAAAGACCAAGGGGAGCCCTGAATATTCCGGGATATCGCCCGGCCGGAATTTTTTCCGCAGGGACAGCACAGAGACTGGTGAATATTGAGGGCTATCTCCCAGGGCGTGAAGTGGTGATCCTTGGATCTGGCGATATCGGGCTGATCATGGCAAGAAGGATGACACTGGAAGGGGCAAAGGTAAAAGTTGTTGCAGAACTGATGCCATATTCCGGCGGACTGAAAAGAAATATTGTCCAGTGCCTTGATGATTTTTGCATTCCGCTGAAATTAAGTCATACAGTGGTAGACATCAGAGGAAAAGAAAGAGTTGAAGGTGTCACTCTTGCAAAAGTGGATGAAAAAGGAAAACCGATTCCGGGAACTGAGGAAGAATACAGCTGCGACACACTGCTTCTCTCTGTTGGCCTGATTCCGGAAAATGAACTTTCCAGAGATATGGGTGTAAAACTGAATCCTGTGACTTCAGGACCGAGTGTAAATGAGAGCCTGGAAACCAGCATAGAAGGTGTTTTTGCCTGCGGAAATGTACTTCATGTCCATGATCTGGTGGACTTTGTTTCTCAGGAGGCAGAAACTGCGGGAAGAAATGCCGCACGTTATATAATAAATCAGAAAGAAAACAAAGACACAGCAGAAAAACGGCAGGAGATCACAATAATCGCCGAAAATGGTGTCCGGTATACAGTACCGGAAAAAATCTCTCCGGCGAGAATGGAGGAAAAACTGACAATCCGTTTCAGAGTGGGCAGTGTTTTCAAAAACTGTTACAGCAGTCTCTATCTGAATAATGACAGAATCCTGCACAAAAAACGTCTTATCATGGCGCCTGGTGAAATGGAACAGATGGTGCTGACAAAAGAACAGCTTGAAAAGTACAGTGACCTGAGAAAAATCACCATAAAGATAGAGGAGGAATAAAAATGACCAGAAAATATCTGACCTGTATCGGCTGTCCTATGGGCTGCCAGCTGACAGTTACCATGAATGGCAGAGATGTTGCGGAAGTGAGCGGAAATAACTGCAAACGTGGTGCAGTATACGGAGCAAAAGAGGTGACAGATCCGACAAGAATTGTGACTACTACAGTACGTGTGACGGGAGGAGAGATCGGAGCAGTTTCCGTAAAAACGAAAGAAGATGTTCCGAAAGAAAAAATCTTTGAATGTATAAAGGCTTTGAAGGATCTGGAAGTAAAAGCACCTGTGCATATTGGTGATGTGATTTTTGTGGATGTAGCAGGAACAGGCACTGATATAATAGCAACAAAATCGGTAGATGTGTCTAACTGAACCCCCTAAAACAACAGTAATTACAATATTTTGCCATACATATAAGCAGTAATAAATTCATTGACATTATCTCCTTGAAACGCTATCATTGTATAGGATAAGGATTACAAAGGAGAAACATAAATTATGACAATTTCTATGATAGGAATTGACCACGACAGGGCTCCGGTAGACATTCGGGCTCTGTTTGCATTTACAAGAAAAAATGCCGGAGAGGCAATGGAAAAACTTAAAGAAATGTCTTCTGTGCAGGGGTGTATCATTCTGTCCACATGTAATCGCCTGGAAATCTGGGCAAGCCATGAAGAGAAGCAGGAATTATCACTGTACAGATGTCTCTGCGGACTGAAAAATATAGACGATGATTCATATGAAAATTATTTTACTGTCAGACAGGACAAAGAAGCTGTTGAACATTTGTTTTATCTGGCGGGCGGCCTGAAATCCCAGATACTCGGTGAAGATCAGATCCTGACACAGATCAAAGATGCACTGAATCTTGCAAGAGAGCATTTTACCACAGACGGAGTGCTGGAGGTACTTTTCCGCATGGCAGTCACTGCCGGCAAAAAGATCAAAACAGAAGTGCCTCTTGCGCATGGAAATCCATCTGTGATTCATCAGGCAGTCAGAAAACTGGATGAGCAGGGATATACCATGCGCGGCAAAACCTGCATGGTGATCGGCAACGGTGAGATGGGTAAGGTTGCCGCACAGACACTTCGGGATGCGGGCGCAGATGTAACAGTAACTGTCCGCCAGTACAGAAGCGGTATGGTCAGTATTCCTATCGGATGCAGCAGGATCCATTATGGAGAGAGAATGAAATTTCTGCCACTCTGTGATGTGGTTGTCAGTGTTACGGCCAGTCCGAATTATACATTAAGAGAAGAACTGTTTCAGGATGTGAAACTTACGAAACCGTTACTGCTTCTGGACCTTGCAGTACCGCGTGATATCGAACCGGCTCTTGGAAAAAAAGAAGAAATCACACTTTATGATATGGACAGTTTCCGTTCAGAAAGATTTTCACCGGAGGCAATGGAAAGCCTCGAAAAAGCAGGTGCTATTGTACGGGAGCAGATGGAAGAATTTTTCCAGTGGCTGGATGGCAGGGATATCATACCAAGAATACAGGAAATCAGGGAAGATGCAGTTCAGGATCTGAATCTGCGTATCGAAAAAATACTCAGGAACACTCCGATGGAGCAGAATGACAGGGAAAATCTTCTGAAGGCAGTAGATACTGCTGCAGGGAAGGTGGTCAACAAAATGATCTTCGGACTGAGAGACAGCCTTAATCAGGAAGCATTTCTGGAATGTGTGGCAGGATTGGAGAAATTATATGAGGAATAAACATTTTTTTCCCATGTTTGTAGATCTTTCTGACAAGAATGTCGTAGTTGTCGGAGGTGGTAACATAGCTACCCGCAGAGTAAAAACTCTGCTTCAGTTTACAAGAAATGTTACTGCGATCGCCCCAAAATGTACAGTCGAGCTGCAGGAACTGGGCAAGGCCGGATATGTAAATCTTATTACCCGTCCGGTAAAAAGATCTGATTTTGACATGGCTTATATGGTTATAGCAGCAACCAATGACTGGAAGCTGAATGAGGAGATATACAGAGTCTGTAAGGAAGAAGGCATTTATGTCAATGTTGCAGATGACAAAAGCAAGTGTGATTTTTATTTCCCGGGTATTTATATGAAAGATGAAGTTGTAGTCGGGATCACTGCAAGCGGGCTTAACCACAAAAAAGCACGCAGAGTCCGTGTGGCAATACAGGAAGCAATGGAGGAAACATCTGAAAATGAAGAAGACTGAAATCGTGATAGGCAGCAGAGAAAGCAGCCTTGCAGTTCTACAGAGTGAGATGGTTCGTGATTACATAGAAGAGAAGCATCCGGAACTTACAGTTAATATTCTTACAATGAAGACAACAGGGGATAAAATACTTGACCGTACATTGGACAAGATTGGTGGCAAAGGCCTTTTTGTCAAGGAATTGGACCGTGCACTTCTTGATGGAAGGTCACAGCTTTCCGTACACAGTCTGAAGGATATGCCAATGGAAGTACCGGATGAACTTCCGCTGCTTGCATTTTCGAGGAGAGAGGATCCGAGAGATGTTCTTGTACTTCCGGAGGGCAGCACTGAAATTGATCCTTCAAAACCGCTGGGCTGTTCCAGTCTCAGAAGAACTCTTCAGCTGCAGAAAATATATCCCGATATGAAAGTAAAAAGTATCCGTGGAAACTTACAGACACGTCTTCGCAAGCTGGACGGGGGAGAATATTCCGCGCTGGTTCTTGCGGCTGCAGGACTGAAAAGGCTTGGACTGGAAAACAGGATCAGTCGTTATTTTACCCCGGATGAAATACTTCCGGCTGCAGGTCAGGGAATTCTGGCAGTCCAGGGACACAAAAATCTTGAATATGATTTCCTTGATGGTTATGGAGACAGGGACGCATGGGATGTCGGAACTGCTGAAAGAGCATTTGTAAAATACCTTGATGGTGGATGTTCATCACCGGTAGCTGCTTACGGGGAAATTGAGGGAGAAGAAATATTTCTTCGTGGATTATATTATATAGAGGAAACAGGAACTTATATAAAGGACAGCATACGGGGCAATCGCAGAGATGCCGCAGAGCTTGGAGCTTCTCTTGCAAAAAAAATGAAAGAATCCTGTAGCGGAGCATTATGTTCCGATGACAAAAAAGACAACAGAAAAGGAGAGGCATAATGAATAAGGGAAAAGTTTGGCTTGTAGGAGCAGGACCGGGAGACATTGGCCTTTTTACTCTGAAGGGAATGGAAGTTTTAAGGCAGGCAGATGTTGTGGTATATGACAGCCTTGTTGGCCAGGGTGTGCTTGCAAAAGTTCCGGATACAGCCCGCCTGATCAATGTGGGCAAAAGAGCAGACAGACATACCATGCCTCAGGAACAGATTAATCAGGTGCTTCTTAAGGAAGCGCAGGAGGGGCACAGAGTGGTAAGACTCAAAGGCGGAGATCCGTTTCTTTTTGGAAGAGGTGGAGAAGAACTTGAGCTTCTTACACAGAATGGAATTCCCTATGAGGTTGTTCCGGGAGTAACTTCTCCGATCGCAGTTCCGGCTTATAATGGAATTCCTGTAACACACAGGGATTTCTGCTCTTCACTGCACATTATTACAGGCCACAGAAGAGCCGGACAGGAATATGATATTGATTTTAACGCATTGGTCCGTACAAAAGGAACCCTTGTATTTCTTATGGGAATTGCCGCACTGCCGGACCTTATGAAAGGTCTTCTTGAGGGAGGTATGGATCCGGATATGCCGGCAGCTGTTCTGCAGCAGGGAACCACAGCAGGCCAGAAGCGTGTCGTTGCTACGGTGGGAACCCTGGAAGATGAAGTAAAAAGGCAGGGGATCGAAACACCGGCAATTATTGTTGTCGGAAAGGTCTGCACTCTGGCAGATGAATTTGCCTGGTATGAACGGCTTCCGCTGGCAGGATGGAAAGTACTGGTCACAAGACCAAAAGAACGCAGTTCACGTACAGCAGATATTCTCCGCTGTAAAGGTGCAGAGGTACTGGAACTTCCGTCCATAAAGACTGTTCCGCTTGAAGATGAAAATCCGCTCCACAGAGCAATGGACAGGATTGGAGAATATCAGTGGCTGGTGTTTACAAGTCCGACAGGTGTGGAAGTGTTTTTCAGAGAACTGCGCCTGCAGCACAAAGATATCCGAAGCCTTGGCAGTATCAAAATTGCTTCTATCGGTCAGGGAACTGCAAAAGCCCTGGAAGAAAAAGGACTTCTTACAGATCTCATACCGGAAGTATATGATGGAGATTCTCTGGGAGAAGCACTGGCTGCAGAGCTGAAAGGCGGCGAAAAGATTCTTATACCGAGGGCCGAAAAAGGCAATAAAAATCTTTCAGCGATACTGCGTGAAGCCGGAGCATCTGTAGATGATGTGGCTACTTATGAAACCGTCTATCAGAAAAGCGAACTGATTCATGTGGAGGACGAAATCCGTAAGGGTTCGATCAACTGCGTGGTATTTACCAGTGCATCTACAGTAAAAGGTTTTGTAAACAGTACAGGCCTTGAGGATTATTCAGGTGTCACAGCGGCATGTATCGGCAAACAGACAAAGGCTGCTGCAGACAGTTACGGAATGAAAACTTATATGGCAGAAAAGGCAACGATCGAGGCTCTGGTGAGTCTTGTGGAAAATATTAAAGCAACAGAACAGGAGTGATAAAAATGGATCTTATTCAGAGACCAAGAAGATTACGTGGCAGCGAAACACTGCGAAAAATGGTAAGAGAGACAAGAATTGACAAATCTTCTCTTATATATCCGCTTTTTGTAAGAGAAGGAAACGGAATTGAGGAAGAAATTCCATCTATGGAAGGACAGTTCCGTTACAGTGTGGACCGTCTTCCATATGAACTGGAAAGACTTCAGAAAGCAGGTGTTTCCAGTATCATGCTTTTTGGAATTCCGGATCACAAAGATGAAGTGGGAAGTGGTGCATATGATGAAAACGGCATTGTGCAGAAAGCCCTGAGAGAGGCCAGAAAACAGTTCCCTGATATGTATTACATAACAGATGTATGTATGTGTGAATATACTTCTCACGGACATTGTGGAGTACTCTGTGGTCACGAGGTAGAAAACGATGCAACGCTTGAGCTCCTGGCAAAAACAGCACTCTCTCATGTAGAAGCAGGTGCAGATATGGTAGCGCCTTCCGATATGATGGACGGCCGTGTGCGTGCGATCAGAGAATGCCTTGACAAAGCAGGACACAAAGAAACACCGATCATGTCTTACGCAGTTAAATATGCATCTGCTTTTTATGGCCCGTTCCGTGATGCAGCAGGTTCAGCACCGGCATTTGGTGACCGTAAGAGTTATCAGATGGATTACCATAACAGAAGAGAAGGAATGAAAGAAGCACTTACCGATATTGAGGAAGGTGCGGATATTATTATGATCAAACCTGCCATGTCTTATCTGGATATGGTTTCTGAGGTATATAAAGCAACAAATGTCCCGATCGCGGCATACAGTGTCAGTGGCGAATATGCAATGGTGAAAGCAGCGGCAAAAATGGGCTGGATCGAAGAAGACAAGATCGTGTGTGAGATGGCGGCAAGTGCTTATCGTGCAGGTGTTTCCATTTATCTTACTTACTATGCAAAAGAACTTGCGAAATTTATTGATGAAGGGAGAATTGGCTGATGGGAAGATCAGAAGAATTATTTGAGCGTGCAGTCAAAAGAATCCCGGGTGGCGTAAACAGTCCGGTACGTGCCTATGGCGCTATCGGAATGGCTCCGCGTTTTATCGACAGGGCAGAGGGTTGTCATATTTATGATGTAGATGGAAATGAATATGTAGACTATATTGATTCCTGGGGACCGATGATTCTCGGACATAATTTCCCCGAAATCCGTGAGGCGGTAGTAAAATCCTGTGAAAAGGGTTTAAGCTTCGGCTGTGCTACGGAGATTGAAGTAGAAATGGCAGAGTTTATCTGCGAACGTATTCCTCACGTGGAAATGGTTCGTATGGTAAATTCCGGTACAGAGGCTGTCATGAGTGCGATCCGTACAGCAAGAGGTTTTACCGGAAGAGACAAGATCGTGAAATTTGCAGGCTGTTATCATGGACACAGTGATGCGCTTCTTGTAAGTGCAGGATCCGGCGTTATGACCAGCGGAGTACCGGACAGTGCAGGTGTGCCGAAAGGCTGTACCCAGGATACCATGACAGCAGTTTATAATGATCTTGAAAGTGTACAGAAACTCTTTGATGAGGCTCCGGATCAGATCGCCTGTGTGATCGTAGAACCGGTAGCTGCCAATATGGGAGTCGTGGCACCCGGAAAAGGATTCCTTCAGGGTCTGAGAAACCTCTGCGATAAATATGGAGCACTTCTTATCTTTGATGAAGTTATTACAGGTTTCCGTCTTGCTTTTGGCGGAGCTGCCGAATATTTCGGAATCTGTCCGGATATGGTGACTTATGGCAAAATCATCGGGGCAGGAATGCCTGTTGGTGCATATGGCGGAAGAAAAGAAATCATGGAAATGGTTTCACCGGCAGGTCCTGTTTATCAGGCAGGAACACTCAGCGGAAATCCGATTGCCATGGCAGCAGGCCTTACGCAGCTGAAATATCTTTATGCACATCAGGAAGTATATAAAGATCTGGAAGCAAAAGGTGAGAAACTTTATGGAGGAATGCGTGAGATCCTTAAGAAGATAGGTTCTCCATATCAGATTAATTATGTATCTTCTCTGGGAAGTATTTTCTTTGCGGAAGAGGAAGTAAAAGATTATACATCTGCAAAAACTTCTGATACAAAGGCTTTTGCACAGTATTTCCTTTATATGCTGAAAAATGGTGTTCATCTGGCGCCTTCGCAGTTTGAAGCAATGTTCCTTTCCATTGCACATACAGATAAGATTATTGAGGAAACTCTGGAAAAAGTACAGAATTATTTTACAAAATAGGAAATGTGTAAGACCAAGTTACTGCGAACGGAGTGAACAGTAACACGGAGTGAACAGTAACAGAAATGATAGAGGTTGCTAACTTGTCCTTGAGGAAAGTTTGTGATATAATGATGGCACTTGAGTTGCGGTGAAACAGCACGGCAACAACTTAAATGAACAGTAAGCGAGCTTAGGAGGCAGTATAATGGGGAATAAAAGATATGTAGCTTATGTGGGAACATATACCCATGGCAACAGTAAAGGTATTCAGGTTTATGATGTTGATGTAGAAAAAGGTACTCTCAGAGAGCGTAATGAAGTTCAGGTAAGTAATGCGTCTCATACTGCAGTATCCAAAAATGGCAAATATCTCTATTCTATCGAAGATGAGGGCGTTGCAGTTTTTAAGCGTGATGAGAACGGAGATCTGGAACGAATCAACAGAGTGGGAATTGACGGAATGAGAGGTTGTTTCCTTGCTACAGATGTTGACGGCAGATATCTTTATGTTGCAGGATACCATGACGGTAAAGTTACAGTTGTACATACTCACAAAGACGGCAGTCTGGGAAGAATTATGGATGGTGTATTCCACAAAGGACTTGGAAGTGTGGCAGAACGAAATTTCCGTCCTCATGTAAACTGTGTACGTCCTACTCCGGATAACAAATACCTGTGTGCAGTTGATAATGGTATCGATCAGGTGAAAATCTACAGAATTAACAAAAGACGTCACAAACTGGAACTTGTAGATATTCTCAGATGTCCGAGAGAAAGCGGACCGAGGATCATACGATTCAGTGCAGACGGCAGATTTGCCTATATTCTTTTTGAGCTGAGTAATGAGATCAAGGTATACAGCTATGACGGAAGTGGAAACACACCGGAATTTGAACTCATCCAGAGCATCAGTACTCTTACCAAAAAACATGACAAGGATGCATTTCATAATGCAGCTTCCGGTCTTGCCCTTGCTCCTGACGGAAAACATCTTTTCTGTACAACAGCAGGAGAGAATACAGTTTCCATGTATGAGATCAATGATGAGACAGGCCTTCTCGAAAAGAAGTTCACACTTCCGGTCAGTGGAGATTATCCGAAAGATCTTGTTATTTTCCCGGATAATAAACATATAGCAATAGCAAACCATGCAAGTAATTCAATCACATCTTTTACAGTGGACTATGATAAAAATATCATTGTTATGAATGATAAGCCACACAAAGTCGAGACCCCGAACAGTATTCATATCTGGCCGGTACCAGGAGACTGGGATCCGGTTGAAATACCGGAAGATACAGAGGAAACAGAAGAATAATTGCTTTGAAAACGACTAGACTAATACAACAGAAAAGAAGTGCAGAATATGAAATGGTACAATGAAGCAGTTTTTTATCATATTTATCCGCTGGGACTTGCCGGCGCACCGAAGATAAATGACTATGGAAAACCGGTACACAGACTGAACAAACTGATTCCGTGGATCGACCATATCAAAGAAATCGGATGTACAGCTCTGTATATCGGGCCGCTGTTTGAGAGCGTGGGTCACGGATATGAAACGACGGATTACCGTAAACTGGATTCACGTCTTGGGACAAATGAAGATCTGAAAGAATTCGTCAGTATCTGTCATGAAAAAGGTATCAGAGTTATTTTTGACGGTGTGTTTAATCATACAGGAAGAGATTTCTTTGCATTTAAGGATATTCAGCAGAACAGAGAACATTCCCGTTATCTGAACTGGTACTGTAATGTGAATTTTCATGGAAATAATGAATATAACGATGGCTTTTCCTATGAAAACTGGGGAGGCTATAATCTTCTGGTCAAACTGAATCAGAGAAATCCTGAAGTCAGGGATTATATCTGTGATGTGATCCGGTTCTGGGTATCAGAATTTGACGTGGATGGAATCCGTCTGGATGCAGCTGACGTACTTGATTTTGATTTTATGCGTGCACTGCGCAGGACAGCGGAAGAAGTAAAAGAAGATTTCTGGCTGATGGGTGAGGTCATTCATGGAGATTACAGCCGCTGGGTGAACGGAGAGACACTTCACAGTGTTACCAACTATGCCCTGCATAAAGCTCTTTACAGTGGACACAATGATCACAACTATTTTGAAATTGCCCATACAGTGAAATATTTGCAGAATATGGGAAATCTTGACCTGTATAATTTTGTGGACAATCATGATGTGGAGCGTATATATACAAAACTGTCCAACAAAGCTCATTTTGCACCTGTTCATGTGCTTCTCTATACTCTGCCGGGAATTCCGAGTATTTACTACGGCTCAGAATTTGGTATTGAGGGAAAGAAAGAACGCTCTTCTGATGACAGCCTGAGGCCGGCACTTGAACTTGATGACTACAGAGATGCTCTTAAAGAAAATCCATGTACTGCACTGGTAGCTGCGCTTGGACGCATCAGACAGGAAACACCGGCTCTCAGCTATGGAAGTTATACAGAATTACAGCTGACAAACCGCCAGTATGCATTTGCAAGAGATTTTGACGGTGTTCGTGTGATCGTTACAGTGAATAATGATGACTGTGATGCGGGTATGAATCTTGCGGCCGGAAATGCAGCAGAATATGCAGGAATGCTGACGGGGCAGAAAGTGTCTGTGGATAACGGTCGCATACAGATAAGCATTGCTGCCAACAGCGGGGAAATCTGGGTTCCTGTTCAGAACGGACAGAAATACGAAAAAGTAGAGATCCCGGAAGTCAGAAAGCAGGAAGAAAAGAAAACTGTTTCAGATACAGAGGAAAAAGCTGCAGAAGAAATAAACGCTCAGTCAGCTGAACCATGTAAAAAAGAAACACAAAAAGAAACACAAAAAGAAACTGAAAAGACAGTTGATCTTCACAAAAATCCTGAAGAGATGTCTGTAGAAGAACTCCAGCTTGCGATTCTTGCAAAAATGGCGGGCAACGGACCGGTGACAGACCAGATGAAAAAAACGGTTACAGATAATATATGGCATGATTCACTGGTGAACTGGCTGAAGAGTTTCAGATAAATAATCAGTAATATGCAGATAACACAAAAGCGTGTACTCCTTACAGAGGAGCCACGCTTTTTGTATACTTTGGCAATATATGATAGAAATTATTTGCTGTAAAAATCACGGATCCGGTCCATCTGTGAACTCATGTTGGAAAACAGAGCATCTGTGACTGCAAGGGCACACATAGATTCGATAACCACAACTGCGCGTGGAACAATAACCGGATCATGACGCCCGTGAATTTCAAGAGAAATATTTTCACCCTCTTTTGTGACTGTATTCTGAGGCTGGCTGATAGATGGTGTGGGTTTTATTGTGGCACGTATAAGAATTTCACTTCCATCACTGATTCCGCCCATGATACCGCCGGCATGATTGGAGGTTTTGCAGATCTGTCCGTTCTGGCAGGAAAAACCGTCATTGTCAGATGAGCCCTTAAGAGAAGCAGTCTGGATTCCGTCACCGATCTCAACTGCTTTTACAGCACCGACAGACATGACTGCTTCTGCAAGTACAGCATCAAGCTTTTCAAAAACAGGAATGCCAAGACCGGCAGGTACACCTTTGATCCGGCATTCGATCACACCGCCTGCGCTGTCCTGCTCTTTCATACACTGTTCCAGATATTCACCGGCTTTTGAAGCTGCATCAGCATCCGGCATATAAAATGCATTATTGCTGATTTCATCTTCATGAAATTCATTTATTGAGACAGGACCGATAGAACGGGTGTAAGTGCAGAAAGAAACTCCGAGGTTTTCAAGAATTTTGGAAGCAATTGCTCCGCCGGCCACACGACCGATAGTTTCACGGCCGGAAGAACGTCCGCCGCCTCTGTAATCGCGAAAACCATATTTGGCATCAAAAGTGTAGTCTGCATGTCCCGGGCGGTAGGAATATGCGATATTGCCGTAATCCCTGGAACGCTGGTCTGTATTTTTTACGATGACGGAAATTGGTGTGCCGGTAGTTTTGCCTTCGAAAACACCGGAAAGAATTTCAGCTACATCCCCTTCTTTGCGGGCAGTGGTATAACGGCTCTGTCCGGGTTTGCGTCTGTCGAGAAATTTCTGTATATCTTCTTCGCTGAGTGAAAGACCGGCGGGACAGCCGTCAATAACTGCGCCAAGTGCTTTTCCATGGGATTCGCCCCAGGTGGTAACTGTAAAATTCTTTCCAAAACTGGATTTATTCATAAATATGTTCCTTCCCTGCCGGAGTTTCCGGCATTTCAGTATTAATCTTCACTTTAGTGAAATAAAATGCGAACAGCTTCTTTCAGTCTTTGGAAAGTATTATAAGTTACTGTTCACTCAGTTCACAGTAACTTGGTCAAAATCCATTCCAAATCACCTTCGGTGATGGGATTTTGCCCCGTATGTCTCGGGATTTTGCCATATTCATGGCAAAACACCTCGCGGGATATTACCTGTGAACGGTTACCATTATAACATAACAGTTTCAGAAAAAAAATGAAGAATTGACAAAAATTCGTGCACAATTTATAATGTAACTTGTATTTTTGTGTGATTGGGAGTATTCGGTTTATATACCGAATAAGGTTACTGTGAATAGAATGAACAGTAACGAAATAAGAGAGTGGAAGGGGAGAAAATCGTGGTTAGAATGTTTCGCACATCAGACGGAGCCATTCATGAAATACAGGAACCGCAGGAGGGCTGCTGGATAGCTCTTACAAATCCCACAGCTACGGAGATTTTTGAGATATCAGAGCAGTTTCAGATTGAGGTGGACGATTTAAGAGCCCCATTGGATGAGGAAGAGCGTTCCCGTATAGAGGTAGAAGACACATACACACTGATCCTTGTCGATGTTCCTATGATCGAGGAACGAAATGACAAGGACTGGTACGGGACAATCCCTCTTGGTATTATTGTAACTGACAAGATGATCTTTACCATATGTCTGGAAGATACACAGGTACTTACCAGATTTATGGAGGGACGTGTGAGAAACTTTTTCACATACATGAAGACACGATTCATTCTGCAGATTCTGTACAGAAATGCCAGTATGTACCTGCGTTATCTGCGTATCATAGATAAAAAGAGTGAGCAGGTAGAAGAAAAACTTCATTTTTCTCCAAAAAATCAGGAACTGATCGAGCTTCTGGAACTGGAAAAATCGCTGGTGTACTTTACAACATCTCTGCGGTCGAATGAGGCAGTACTGGAAAAACTGATCAAGGTAGAAAGCATTAAGAAGTATCCTGAAGACACAGAACTTCTTGAAGATGTTATCATTGAGAATACACAGGCTATCGAGATGGCCAATATATACAGTGGTATCCTCAGCAGCATGATGGATGCTTTTGCTTCTGTAATTTCCAACAATCTGAATGATGTTATGAAGATCCTGTCCGTGATCACAATCGTTATGAGTATACCTACGATCATTTTCAGCGCATATGGAATGAACCTGGCACCGTCAGGAATGCCTTTTTCCAGTACGCAGCTGGGATTTCTGGTTGTTATTCTGATATCCATCGCAGCCAGCATTATTGCTGCAATCTTCTTATCAAAGAAAAAATATTTCTAGGAGTGATTATATGAACTGGATGGACAAACTTGAACGTAAGTTTGGAAGATTCGGAATCGAGAATCTTACGGTTTACGTTATTATCTGTTATGTTGTGGGATATGTGCTTATGTATCTGAATCCGTCTCTTTTGAATATGATGAGTCTTGATGTGGCAAAAATCATGCAGGGACAGATATGGAGACTGGTGACATGGGTGATCTACCCGCCGAGTACAGGTAATTTTATTCTGTTTCTGATTTCAATTGCTTTCTTTTATTATCCGGTAGGTACTTCACTGGAACGTACCTGGGGAAGCTTCAGATATACTCTGTATATCTTTTCCGGACTGCTGTTTGTGCTGATCGCAGCATTTATCACATATTTTGCAACAGGTGGTTATGTAGTGGTAGATGGTATTGCATATGTGATCGGAGGAGGGATTTTTACAACATATTATGTCAGCCTTTCTGTATTTCTTGCTTATGCTGCAAGCTATCCGGATATGCAGATACTGCTGTATTTCGTGATTCCGATCAAAATGAAATGGATGGCAGGAGTGTACGTGGCAATCGTTCTGTATCAGATGATAACATATCTGAGAGCAGGTCTCTGGGTAATGGCTGTTCCGATTGCCGCCTCACTTTTGAATTTTGTTCTTTTCTTTTTCAGTACAAAAAACATGCATCATTATAATCCAAAAGAAGTGAAACGGAGAAAAGAATTTAAGAAGGCAATGGCCCAGAGCAGAGTAAATCCTGCGGCTGGCGGAGTCACAAAACATAAATGTGCGATCTGCGGGCGTACAGAAAAAGATGATCCGAATCTGGAGTTTCGTTTCTGTTCCAAATGCAATGGAAATTATGAATACTGTCAGGATCACCTTTTTACACACCAGCATGTGAAATAATTTACACGAGGAGAAAAATTATGAAAAAAAAGCCGTTTGTAACACTGGAAAAACTCCAGGAAATTACTGCCCAGTATCCGACACCTTTTCATCTTTATGATGAAAAAGGAATCCGTGAAAACGCAAAGGCATTAAAAGAAGCTTTTTCATGGAACAGGGGATTTAAGGAATTTTTTGCAGTAAAAGCAACTCCGAATCCGTATCTGATCCAGATCCTTCAGGAATATGGCTGCGGCTGTGACTGCTCATCCATGACAGAACTTATGCTGTCAAAGGCAATCGGATGCAAAAAAGGGGATATTATGTTTTCTTCCAACGATACCCCGGAAGCAGAATTCCGTTATGCAGATGAGATCGGCGGGATCATCAATCTTGATGATATCACTCACATTGAATGTGTTGAGCGTGCAGTAGGCAGAATTCCAAAGACGATCAGCTGCCGTTACAATCCGGGCGGACTGTTCAAGATCAGCAATGATATCATGGATAATCCCGGAGATGCAAAATACGGAATGACAACAGAGCAGATTTTTGATGCTTTCCGTATTCTGAAAGAAAAAGGTGCTGAGGAATTCGGTATCCACGCATTCCTTGCCAGCAATACAGTAACAAATGAATATTATCCGATGCTTGCGAAAGTTATGTTTGAACTTGCTGTGAAACTTCAGAAAGAAACAGGTGCTCATGTAAGCTTCATCAATCTTTCCGGCGGAATCGGAATTCCATACAGACCAGATCAGACTCCGAATGATATCCGTGTGATCGGAGAAGGTGTCCGCAAAGTATATGAAGAAGTACTTGTACCGGCCGGAATGGGTGACGTTGCAATTTATACAGAACTTGGCCGTTTCATGATGGGACCGTATGGCTGCCTGGTAACAAAAGCAATTCATGAAAAACATACTCACAAAGAATACATTGGTGTAGATGCATGCGCAGTAAACCTGATGCGTCCGGCAATGTATGGTGCATACCATCATATCACAGTAATGGGAAAAGAAGACCAGCCATGTGATCATCTGTATGATGTAACAGGTTCACTCTGTGAAAATAATGATAAATTTGCTATTGACCGTTATCTGCCCAAGGTCGACATGGGGGATCTCCTTGTTATCCACGATGCAGGTGCCCATGGATTTGCTATGGGATATAACTACAACGGCAAACTGAAATCAGCAGAAATCCTTCTTCATGAAGACGGAAGCTTTGAGATGATCCGCAGGGCAGAGACTCCGAAAGATTATTTTGCAACTTTTGACTGTTTCCCGATTTATGAAAAACTTCTCCAGGATGAAGACAGACTTGTAAAATAAAACAAAACTCCGGGCAGATTTGATCTGTACCGGAGTTTTTTGCAAATAAAAAACTCTTCCCAACAGGAAAGAGTCTTATCATTCATGCCGCTGGCCGGACTCGAACCGGCACGGTTTCCCGCTTGATTTTGAGTCAAGTGCGTCTGCCAATTCCGCCACAGCGGCATATGAACCAGAAACTATAATAACATAAATGAGAATGCCCTGCAAGCTTTTTTTTATTTTATGAAAAGTTTATAAAATTTCATTTATTGTACATTGAATTGTGTGCGAAAAAGTGATATGTTACATCACATGAACTGTGTTGGGACATATTTCGTTACTGTTCACTTCGTTCACAGCAACTTGGTCAAAATCCATTCCAAATCACCTTCGGTGATGGGATTTTGACCCGTATGTCTCGGGATTTTGCCATATTCATGGCAAAACACCTCGCGGAATATTACCTGTGAACAGTAACCATATTTCCCTGCACAATCGCATTAACAGATATGGAGGACAGGAAATTAAATGAAGTTCGGCAATAAAAAACCGGAAAAAGTACCTATGTATGTGTATTATATCATCGTAGGAGTGATTATCATTCTTCTGAATATGCTGGTTGTCCCTGCAGTGCAGGAGCGTAGCGTACAGAAGACAGATTATTCTACATTTATCCAGAATGTGGAAAAAGGCAAAGTGACAAAGGCAACTATAGACGAAGCTTATATCTATTATGAAATGGAATCCGGGGATACAGGAAGTACAGTAACCTGCAAAACTGTAAAGATGGATGATCCGGATCTGGTGAACCGTCTTCTGGACGCAGGTGTATCTATGGATGAGGTTCTGCCGGAAAGCCCGTCTATTCTGGCAACCCTTCTTCTGAGTTATGTAGTTCCGATCGTGATCTTTATTTTCCTTGGCAGATGGCTCAGCAAAAAAATGATGTCGTCTATGGGCGGTGGTCCCGGAGGAGCAATGTCATTCGGAAAGAGCAATGCGAAGGTTTATGTAAAGTCTTCAACAGGAATTAAATTTTCAGATGTTGCAGGAGAAGATGAGGCAAAAGATCTTCTTACGGAAATTGTAGATTACCTTCATAATCCGCAGAAATATACAGAAATCGGAGCATCAATGCCTAAGGGTGCACTTCTTGTGGGCCCTCCGGGAACAGGTAAAACACTTCTTGCAAAAGCAGTTGCAGGTGAGGCAGAAGTTCCGTTTTTCTCTATTTCGGGATCGGAATTTGTTGAGATGTTTGTTGGTATGGGTGCTGCAAAAGTTCGTGACCTGTTTAAACAGGCAAATGAAAAAGCACCGTGTATCGTATTCATTGATGAGATAGATACGATTGGTAAGAAACGTGACGGTGCCGGATTTACAGGCGGCAATGACGAGCGTGAACAGACGCTGAACCAGCTTCTTACAGAGATGGATGGTTTTGATGGTTCCAAAGGTGTTGTGATCCTTGCAGCAACAAACCGTCCGGATTCTCTTGACCCGGCGCTTCTTCGTCCGGGACGTTTTGACAGAAGAATCCCGGTAGAACTCCCGGATCTTCAGGGAAGAGAAGAAATTCTTAAAGTTCATGCAAAAAAAATCAAGATTGCGGATACTGTACGGTTTGATGAGATCGCAAAAGCAGCAGCAGGAGCTTCAGGTGCAGAACTTGCCAATATTGTAAATGAAGCTGCACTGCGTGCAGTGCGTGATGGCCGTAAATTTGCAACACAGGCTGATTTTGAAGAAAGTATTGAAGTTGTTATTGCCGGTTACCAGAAGAAAAACCGGGTTCTTTCCAATAAGGAGAAGCTTATAGTGTCTTATCATGAGATTGGACATGCACTTGTTGCTGCAAAACAGACGGAATCAGCCCCTGTACACAAAATTACTATTATTCCACGTACTTCCGGAGCACTTGGATACACGATGCAGGTAGACGAAAAAGAACATTTCCTTATGTCAAAAGAGGAACTGGAGAATAAGATCGCTACATTTACAGGTGGACGGGCAGCAGAAGAGCTGATCTTCCATTCCATCACAACAGGCGCATCAAATGATATCGAGCAGGCAACAAAGATTGCAAGAGCGATGATCACCAGATATGGTATGAGTGATGACTTTGACATGGTTGCAATGGAAACAATGAGCAATCAGTATCTTGGAGGAGATTCAAGCCTGGCATGTTCTTTTGAAACACAGACACTGCTTGATAAGAAAGTTGTGGAACTTGTTCGGAGACAGCACGAAAAGGCCCTTAAAATTCTTCAGGATAATATCGGAAAACTTCATGAACTTGCGAAATATCTTTATGAACATGAGACTATCACGGGAGAAGAGTTTATGAAGATTCTTCAGGAACCTGCGCAGATGATTGCAGATGAGGAAAACAATAGTAATTCCGAAAATCAAATTTAATTTTTCGGGTATTTTGTGTTGAAAAATAGCATATAATAGAGTACAATATATATAGTTTAAATGTAACGTACATTTCTGGGATGTGCGAGGCCCCTTTTTTTATTTGAACCTACATTGATTAATAGGGAATCCAACATTGCTGATGTGATGTCAGGCCTCCTTTGCTGTGGAAGACAGATCATTCAGTTGAGGACACCCAACCTGGCTTAGGCTAGGCGTCAAATGGAAGGGAACGGCATCCTGGAGTAATTAAGAAGAAAAATGAGCCATTGATATGGCTCTTTTTTTGAATGGTTGGAGGAATTGACATGGTAACAGAAAGATTTTTTGGAAAACTTCCATCGGGTGAAGAAGTGTATATTTATCATATGGAGAACAAATCCGGTGCGTATGCGGAAGTTCTCCAGTTTGGCGGGATTCTCGTCAAACTCTGTGTTCCCGACAGAGAAGGGAAACTGAGAGATGTGGTACTTGGATATGACAAACTGGAACAGTATGAGGAGAATGGCTGCTTTTTCGGTGCAACAGTCGGACGAAGTGGAAACAGAATTGCCGGATCAAAATTTATGATTGACGGAAAAGAGATAAAACTTACTCCAAATGAAGGAGAAAATAATCTTCACAGTGGACCGAATGGATTTGAAAAAAAATTATGGAAAGCAGAGATTCTGTCACAGGAAAAAAATGAAGTAAGATTTTCAAGAATCAGCCCGGACGGGGAGAATGGATTTCCGGGAGAATTTGCTGTTTCTGTTACATATGTATTTACCGAAGAAAATGAACTGAAGATCATCTATGAAGGAGTCAGTGACAAAGCAACAGTTGCAAATATGACAAATCATTCTTACTTTAATCTGAATGGTGAGGGAAGCGGTACAGCGCTGGATCAGTATGTGACAATTCATGCAGATTCTTATACACCGGTAGGTGCAGGAGCCATTCCTACAGGTCTTTATGCAGAGGTTGCAGGCACACCGATGGACTTCCGCAAAGCCAAAAAGATCGGACAGGATATAAATGTGGATTTTGAGCAGCTGAAACTGACAGGTGGATATGATCATAACTATGTGACTGATTATTATAACAGGGCAAGTGTAAGAGAAATTGCAGATGCCTGGTCAGAAGAATCAGGTATTGAAATGAAAGTGCTGTCAGATTGTCCATGTGTTCAGTTCTATGCAGCTAACTTTGTTGAACAGGAACATGGCAAAAACGGACATATCTATAATCAGAGAGAAGCATTTTGCCTTGAAACACAGGTGGAACCAAATGCAGTAAATGTAGAGGTGTTCCATTCTCCGATCATTGATGCCGGCGAAAAATATCATTCTGAGACAAGCTATTGTTTCTCAGTACGAAAATAAGAGCTATTGTAACTGCTGTGGGCAGATAATGTTGTGGGATATGATATATTTATCTGGTTTTTCTCATATAATCAAGTATGAGAAAAACCAGATTTTTTTTGACAAAAAATATATACCTGCTTTTTGTACTTGCCTGGCTGCTTTTTCTGAGTAATATAGTTGACAGAGAAGTGAAACAGCAGGCCGCATTTCAGGAGAAACAGCAGGTAAAACATGAAATTTCTCCAACACCTGAGCTGAAAAGTAAAGGAAACGTTACAGAAGAAAAACCGCACGAAATCAGAATACGTGTCCTGATTACGGACACCGGATTTCAGAATCAGTACCATCAGAATGTGAAGCTGACAGCAGGAGAAAAAGAATATGAATGGAGTGCAGAAGACCTGAAAGAAACAGTCAGGATTCCTGAACAGAAAAACGGAATCAGACTGCTTTCGATAGAACGGCAGCAGGGAAATCCCGTGTACAGAGGAAGTATGGAGATTATTCCGGCAGAAAAGGGCATATTGCTGGTAAATGAACTTCCGCTGGAAGAGTATCTGAAGGCGGTAGTTCCAAGTGAAATGCCGTCTTTTTATGAAAAAGAAGCGCTGAAAGCACAGGCAGTCTGTGCGAGAACTTATGCGAGAAAACAGATGGAAACCTGCTGTATGGAAGAATATAATGTACACGTTGATGACAGTGTGAATTATCAGGTATATGCAAATATAGAGCCACAGGCATCTGCAGATGAAGCAGTAGATGAGACAAGAAACCAGATCCTGACCTGGAATGGAGAGCCGATAGAAGCTTATTATTTTTCAACATCAGCGGGGGTAACAAGCACAGATCAGATCTGGGGCGCTGAAAAAGCCTCTCCGTATCTGAAAAGTGTTCAGTGTGAATTTGATTCAGGGGAACCATGGAACAGATGGGAGGTTTCAATTCCATGGGAGACAGTGGCCGGGCGTGCAGAACAGACAGCAGAAGGAAAAGGAACACTGGTCGGTCTGCAGGTTGAAAAGAAAAATCAGAGCGGAGCAGTAACCGGACTTCGGGTGATCCTGGAGAAGGGCAGTTTCCTTCTGGAAGATGAATATTCTGTCAGACAGTTCCTTTCACCGGAAGGACTGGAAATTACAGAAAAAAACGGACAGAAAACAACAGGCGGAAGTTTGCTCCCGAGCGCATATTTTCAGATGCAGGCAATACCGGGCGAGATGGTACAGATAGATGGGGGCGGATATGGACACGGGGTGGGGATGAGTCAGACTGCGGCAAATGAAATGGCGAAAGAAGGATATTCATGTCAGGAAATCCTGGACTATTTTTTTGCAAATGTTGAAATAAAAGAAGAATAAGAGTTATTGTATCCTGGTGGCATAAAAGGCAAACTTGTCATAAAAGAGAATTCATGGTATTATGAAGCATAAACATATTTGACCGTTGGGAGAATAAATATGGAAACAAACAGAGAAAAAGGCAAGCTTCAGCTTATTTTGGGATTTATGAAGCGTATGCAGGAAGATCATATAGGCGCATATGCTGCACAGTCCGCATATTTCCTGATCATGTCGTTTATTCCCTTTGTTCTTGTACTGACAGCCATGGTTCAGTACACACCTCTGACGTATAAGGTAGTCAGACAGGCAATTATTGGATTTGTTCCGGATAATCTGCAGGAATTTGTGCTTAAGATCATTGCAGAAGTATTTACAAAGAGCGTAGCTGTCCTTCCGATTTCCGGTATTTTTGCATTGTGGTCCTCAGGTAAGGGTATGATGTCCCTGATAGCAGGGCTGAATACGATCTACCATGTAAAGGAAACACGAAACTGGCTGATTAACAGAATTTATTCTGTGCTGTATATGTTTTTGTTTGCGATAGCATTGATCATCAGCCTGCTTATGCTGGTTATGGGAAACCGTATTCATTCGCTTCTTGTAGTGCGTATGCCTCTGCTGGGCAGGATGATGGGAAGAATATTAAATGCAAAAACTTTTCTGGTATTTGTTGTGCTGTTTTTGGTATTTCTCGTGCTGTACAGATATCTTCCAAACAGAAAAGCATCTCTGAAAAGCCAGGTTCCGGGGGCGTTTATCATTGCAGTTGCATGGTCCCTGTTTTCCTATTTCTTTTCCCTGTACTTCACGTTCTTCCCGAATTTCAGCAATATGTACGGAAGTCTGTCAGCACTTATCATGGTTATGCTGTGGCTCTATGTATGTATGAATCTGCTGCTTTATGGAGCTGAGATCAATGCATATTTTGAAAATCAGTTCAGGCAGGCACAGATAAATGTGTGGCAGACAATAAAAAAACAGCTTGACAGAAAATTTCCTCTGTGGCATCATAAGAAAAGATGAAAAGCTGTGAAGGCGTTTCAGGAAATTGTTTTCTTACAGAGAGAGGAGGCCATCGGCTGGAAGCTTCCTTAAGTTCAGACAGTTTCTCAGTTTCCCGCCGGAGCTTCGTTTCTGAAATTACAGTAGGAAACGACGTCCATGCGCGTTAAGCATAACCGAGTGCCTGTATTTTTTGTACAGGAAACAGGGTGGTACCGCGGGTATATTTCCGTCCCTTTTACAGGGACGGTTTTTTTATGTATTAAGTAACTGTTCATGTATTAATTAAACACAAGGAGAGACAAAATCATGGATATGAAGGAAAGACTTCAGGAACTGGCAGAAGCAGCCAGAAAAAGGATCGAAGAATCAGATGGTCCTGAAAGACTGAACGAAGTAAAAGTTGCCTATCTTGGTAAAAAAGGTGAACTGACAGCTATTTTAAAAAGTATGAAAGATGTTGCACCGGAAGAACGCCCGAAAGTTGGCCAGATGGTAAATGAAACCAGAGCAAAAATCGAAGCTCATCTGGAAGAAACCAGAAAGAAACTTGAGGAAGCTCTCAGAGAAGAAAAAATGAAAGCAGAAGTGATCGATGTTACACTTCCTGCAAAAAAATCAATGATCGGTCATCGTCATCCGAACAGCATTGCACTGGATGAAGTAGAAAGAATCTTTATTGGTATGGGATACGAAGTTGTAGAGGGACCGGAAGTAGAATATGCAGATTACAACTTTACAAAACTGAACATTCCGGAAGACCATCCGGCAAGAGACGAACAGGATACATTCTTTATCAATGATTCTATCCTTCTTCGTTCTCAGACTTCACCAGTACAGGCACGTACCATGGAAAAAGGAAAACTGCCGATTCGTATGATCGCACCGGGACGTGTATTCCGTTCAGATGAAGTAGATGCAACACATTCACCTTCTTTCCATCAGATCGAGGGTCTTGTTATTGACAAGAATATTACGTTTGCTGATCTTAAAGGAACTCTTGAAGAATTCGCAAAAGAACTTTTCGGACCTGAAACAAAAACAAAATTCAGACCACATCATTTCCCGTTTACAGAGCCAAGTGCAGAAGTTGATGTATCCTGTTTCAAATGTGGCGGAAAAGGCTGCCGTTTCTGTAAAGGATCCGGCTGGATTGAAATCCTTGGCTGTGGAACTGTTCATCCGAATGTCCTCCGTATGTGCGGTATCGATCCGGAAGAATATACAGGATTTGCTTTTGGTGTGGGACTTGAGAGAATCGCCCTTCTGAAATACGAGATCGATGATATGCGACTTCTCTACGAAAACGATATCAGATTCCTTAAACAGTTTTAATCCGCATAAGAGAATGGAAGCACGAACGTAGTGAATATTTACATTCTCTGCGGATTTAACGACAGAATCTTTAAAAGATGCCGTAAGGCAGATTGGCAGTTTCGTAAGAAACTGGATTCTGGAGTTTAACTCTGGATTTCGGAATCTAATGTTGAATTCGGAACTTAGTATTTCGGAATCTGAAATTAAGCTTTGAATATAAGAAAGGTGGAAATATATAATGAATACTTCAATGTCCTGGATTAAAACGTATGTGCCGGATCTTGATGTTACGGCTCAGGAATATACAGATGCGATGACTTTGTCAGGAACAAAAGTAGAAGGCTTTGAGAAACTGGACGCAGATCTTGACAAAATCGTCATTGGACAGATTGAAAAAATAGAAAGACATCCTGATGCAGACAAACTGATCATCTGCCAGGTGAATACAGGAAATGAGACAGTACAGATCGTTACTGGTGCTCCAAATGTAAAAGAAGGAGACAAAGTTCCGGTAGTTCTGGATGGCGGACGTGTAGCAGGCGGCCATGACGGAAAGAAAACTTCTGGTGGAATCAAAATCAAAAAAGGTAAACTCCGTGGAGTAGAATCCTGTGGTATGATGTGTTCCATCGAAGAGCTGGGAAGCACAAGAGAAATGTATCCGGAAGCTCCGGAATACGGTATTTATATTTTCCCGGAAGATGCAGCAGTCGGAGAAAGCGCTATCAAAGCACTTGGCCTTGATGATGTCGTTTTTGAGTATGAGATCACATCCAACCGTGTAGACTGCTATGGTGTCCTTGGAATCGCAAGAGAGGCAGCAGCTACTTTTGATAAGAAATTTGTACCGCCTGTAGTAAAAGAAACAGGTAATGATGAAAAAGCATCTGATTATGTCAAAGTAACTGTAGAAGATCCGGAACTCTGCCCGAGATATACGGCAAGAGTTGTAAAAAATGTCAAGATCGGACCTTCTCCGAAATGGATGCAGAGATGTCTGGCTTCCAATGGAATCCGCCCGATCAACAATCTGGTAGATATAACCAACTATGTGATGGAAGAATATGGACAGCCGATGCATGCCTATGATCTCGACACAATTGAAGGAAATGAAATTGTAGTGCGTCGTGCAAAAGACGGTGAAACATTTGTGACACTGGATGGACAGGAACGTACCATGGACAAAGACGTTCTGATGATCTGTGACGGCAAAAAAGCAGTAGGTATTGCCGGAATCATGGGCGGTGAAAACTCCATGATCACAGATAATGTAAAAACAGTACTGTTTGAGGCAGCATGCTTCAACGGAACAAACATCCGTCTCTCTTCCAAGAGAATCGGACTTCGTACAGATGCTTCCGGTAAATTCGAAAAAGGTCTTGATCCGAATAATGCAAAAGCAGCAATTGACCGTGCATGCCAGCTGATGGAAGAACTTGGCGCAGGTGAAGTTGTGGGCGGCATTGTGGATGTATGCAATGAAGTAAGAGAACCATCAAGAGTCCCATTTGAGCCTGAACGCATCAACGGACTTCTGGGAACAGATCTTACAAAAGAAGAAATGATCGCATATCTTGCAAAAGTTGAACTTGCATATGATCCGGAAACAAACGAGATCGTTGCACCTACTTTCCGCCAGGATATCCACTGCATGGCAGATGTTGCAGAGGAAGTTGCCAGATTCTACGGATATGACAAAATTCCTACAACTCTTCCAAATGGCGAAGCTACTACAGGAAGACTTCCATTCAAGCTCCGCATTGAGCAGATTGCAAGAGATATCGCTGAATACTGTGGATTCTCTGAAGGAATGGGCTATTCATTCGAGAGCCCGAAGGTATTTGACAAACTTCGTATTCCTGAAGACAGTGATCTTCGTAAGGTGATCACTATCAGCAATCCTCTTGGAGAAGACTACAGCATTATGCGTACAACAACATTAAATGGTATGCTTTCTTCTCTGGCAACAAACTATAACAGAAGAAATAAAGATGTTCGTCTTTATGAGATTGGTAAGGTTTACCTTCCAAAAGCTCTTCCGCTTACAGAACTTCCTGATGAGAGAGTACACTTCACACTGGGAATGTACGGCGCTGGCGATTTCTTTGATATGAAAGGTGTATGTGAAGAATTCTTTGAAAAAGTAGGAATGAAGAAAAAACCTCATTATACACCTGACAGCAACAAATCTTACCTCCACCCGGGAAGACAGGCAAATATCGTATATGAAGGTAAAGTAGTGGGATATCTTGGAGAGGTACATCCGCTCGTTGCAGACAATTATGGAATCGGTGACAAAGCTTATGTTGCAGTGATCGATATCAGAGATATTCTTGAATTCTGCAGCTTTAATCATAAATTTACAGGAATTGCAAAATATCCGGCAGTTACCCGTGACCTGAGTATGGTAGTTCCGAAGAAAGTTCTGGCAGGACAGATTGAAGATGTGCTGGTTCAGAGAGGCGGAAAGATCCTTGAGTCATATCAGCTCTTTGACATTTATGAAGGTGCACAGATCAAGGCAGGATACAAATCCATGGCTTACTCTGTTGTATTCCGTGATCATGATAAGACTCTGGAAGAAGCAGAAATCACAGCAGCAATGAAAAAGATCCTGAATGGTCTTACAGATCTGGGAATCGAGCTGAGAAGCTGATGAAACTTTATGTGGTCCGTCATGGAGAGACAAAATGGAATGCACTTCATAAGGTTCAGGGTGTGGTAGATATACCGCTGGCTGAGGCCGGAATTATCCTGGCACAGAAAACTGGTGAGGCATTAAAAAATGTACATTTTGATGTATGCTTTACAAGTCCTCTTCAGAGAGCAAGGCAGACAGCAGAACTGATCCTCGGGGAACAAAAAGACAATGTTCCGGTGATTACAGATGACAGAATCCGGGAAATTAATTTCGGAGTGCTGGAAGGTGTGGTATGCCGGGACAAAGATGAAAATTATCTGAATGAAGACATGAAAACTTTTTTTACAGATCCGCTTCATTTCAAACGTCCTGAGGACGGAGAAAATATTTCGGATGTCATTCAGAGGACCAGAGAGTTCTGGGAAGAAAAAATAAATGACCCTGCTTTACAGGATAAGACAGTGCTTGTGACTTCTCATGGATGTGCTGTGAGGGCGCTTCTTCAGAATATATACAAAGATCCGGAGAATTTCTGGCATGGCTGTATTCCGCCAAACTGCAGTGTTAACCTTATTGAAGTTACAGATGGCAGAGCCAGGTTTCTGGAAGAAGACAAAGTATATGCATAAGCAGTAAAATAAAAGAGAGCAGCTTTTCGGGCAGATCCCGGAAGGCTGCTTTTTGCATAAATGTGTTTTTATTGTGAAAGTCAGGTAAAGTAGGGAAAACAGCTTGTGACTGAAAAAATGGTATGATAATATAGAAAGTAATGATAAGGAGGTCAATATGAAGAAAAAGGTTATGAATGTGCTGCTTTTTCTGATTGTTCTGGCAGCAGCCATAGGAATGACTGTCTATGTTGGACAGGGTGCAACAAGTGTTCTTATTTATAATTTTGCATTTCTTGGAATTATGGTTGTAGTCTATATTGCAGGACTTGCAGGCGGAATGTTCCGCATAAACCGTATTTCAGATGCACTTTCTGATGGAACACAGGAATTGAAACATTTACTGGAAACTCCGGGAAAAATGGACGTATCCAGAATACCTTCACTGAACGGGATTTTTCATCACAGATATCTGGATGACAGAATGCAGTCGTTTACAGATGCAGTCTCGAAAAGCCAGGAGGGAATTGTAGACATAGAAGAATATCTGAATGAGGAAGACCTGGATATCCATATACATAAAAAAATCCTCGAGATGGCGCCGGATCTGTTTACAAGCCTTGGTATACTTGGTACATTTGTAGGTCTTGTATGGGGCCTCAAGAACTTCGAACCTTCTAATTATGAGGCAATGACAAATTCTGTGGCTTCACTTGTAGATGGTATCAAAGTGGCATTTCTCACATCTATTTATGGTATTGCAATGTCACTGATCTACAGTTCGGGAATGAAGGCAGAGTATTCTTCAATGACTGAAAGTCTTCAGGAGTTTCTTGAAACATTCCATGCATATGTAATGCCGAGCGCAGAAAGTGAATCCAGAAATCTTCTTGTAGCCAGCCAGAAAAATCAGGAAGCAGCCATGACTCTTATGGCGGAAAAAGTATCAGGACAGATGGTAGAGAGCTTCGAAAAAGTAATAACACCTACTTTCCGGAAAATGAACGATTCCCTGGATATACTTGTCTCATCTGTGACAAAATGCCAGGAAGATGCAGTCAGAGAAATTCTTGATGCATTCCTGAAAGAAATGAATCTTTCTTTTGAAGCGCAGTTCAGAGATTTCGGCAAGGCACTGACACAGCTGAAAGATGCCCAGACAGACAATACAAATTATACTACAAATCTTTACCAGGCAATGAGTAAACAGCTTGGCGATGCATATGTTGAACATGAGAAGAACATGCAGAAAATGCTGGAAGAGTCCACAAAAATGCAGAAGGATTACCTGTCTGCAGCAGGACGTATCCTTCAGGATAACCAGACAATCCAGAAACAGCAGCAGGCAGATTATCAGCATCTGGCAGATTATCTGAAAGAAGCAGAAACTTCTTCTGCGAAGTTCTGGGTTGCATGTAATCAGACCATGCAGAAATATGTTGAAGCTGCAGCTTCAGGAATGGAAAAAATCTCTGCTGCAGGAAAGAGCAATGTGGAATTACTGAACGCCAGCCAGAAGGTTGTTGAGGAATTTGACAGGAAACTTCAGGAATTTGCCCAGTATCAGAAACTTTCCTATAAGACTATGGAACAGGTTCGCAGACTTCTTACTGATATTTCTGTTTCAGGAGCAGGAAACGATGTTCAGCTTACTTCAGGACAGCTTTCCAGACAGGAATCCCTGGATCAGATCCGTGATCTTGTAGAAGCACAGGGAGATCAGCAGGCAGCACTTCTGGAAGACATTTCCAGAAATATCCGTGAGCTGTCAAAAGGAGCACAGAAAGGCAAGTTCGGCATATTCAGATAAAGGAGAGACAGATGCGCAAAAAGAAAAAATCAGAGGACAGCGGATTTAATGTCTGGCGTTCCTACTCTGATATGATGGCAGGCGTGCTGCTGCTTTTTGTTCTGATCATGTGTGTGACTCTTTTTCAGGCGCAGAAAAGCTATAACGAAAGCCTTAAAGAGCAGGAAGAAAAGATTGCTCTTCAGGAAGAATATAATCAGGAGCTTCTGGATAAGCAGAATGCTCTTGACGAAAAAGACGGAACTATTCAGACACAGGATGAGCAGCTGAAAAGTCAGTCGCAGAAACTGGCTGATCAGGAAAAAAAGCTGTCAGAACTGGCAGCAAAGCTGAAAGAGCAGGAGAAAACTCTCAATGCCCAGCAGTCTGATCTGGACGCAAAAACAGCCCAGCTGAAAGACCAGCAGGCGCAGATTGACCAGATCATCGGAGTAAAAGCTGATGTTATTGAAGCACTCAAAAATGAATTTTCCAAAAATAATATAGACGTTAATATTGATGCCCAGACCGGAGCGCTGACACTTCAGTCGAATGTTCTTTTTAATTATGATGAAGCAGAACTCAGTGATGCCGGCAAACAGGCGCTTGAACAGATCCTGCCTATTTACTGCAAGGTGCTTCTGCAGGAAGACTATATGAAATATCTTGCGGAGATCATCATTGACGGATATACAGATACAGATGGTGACTACAGTTATAATCTTCAGCTTTCCCAGCAGAGATCTCTTGCTGTTGCACAGTATCTTCTGGACATTCAGGGGAATTTCCTCAGTTCAGACCAGTCGCAGAGCCTGGAGAATTATCTGACTGTTAACGGCCATTCTATGGCGAATCCTGTATTGGATGCAAATGGTAATGTGGACAAAGATGCTTCAAGGCGAGTTGAAATTAAATTCCGTCTGAAAGATGATGAGATGATCGATGAACTGAATAAAATCATGTCAGAATCCGGAGAATCAGCAGATTCAGAAGCATCTGATGCGACAGCCACAAATTCAGAATCCTGATTTTTCTCCAAAAACATCTTGCAATAGTGGATTTTCTATAGTATAATCAACAATGTTGTAAAAAAGATGGTCCTCTGTTACAGATCATGTATTAAGAACATCCAGTTAAGAATAGGAGAGAAAAAATGAACGACATTATCAAAAACATCGAAGCAGAACAGCTTAAAGCTGAAGTACCGGAATTCCGTACAGGAGACACAGTAAGAGTACACGCGCTGATCAAAGAAGGAAACCGTGAACGTGTTCAGATCTTTGAAGGAACAGTTCTTAAGAAACAGGGCGGAAGCACAAGAGAAACTTTCACAGTAAGAAAGAGCTCTAACGGTGTAGGCGTAGAAAAAACATGGCCACTTCATTCCCCACATGTAGTTAAGGTTGAAGTTATCCGTCATGGTAAAGTTCGCCGTGCTAAGCTGAACTACCTGAGAGATCGTGTAGGTAAAGCTGCTAAGGTTAAAGAGCGTGTAAGATAATTCGATAATTCGAAAATTTCAAATGGTTTAAAGCAGGGACAATAACGACAGCTATTGTCCCTCTTTTCCATTATGGGGTATACAGATATGGATATAAAAAACTGGAAAGAACATCCGAAAGTTCAGGAAGTCAGACAGAAGTTTGAAAATGAAAAAGTCCGCAGCTCCATGAAATGGGTGTTTGAAATAATCGTTACGCTTGTATTTGCTGCTTTGACCGCTATTATGATGTTTCAGACAGTAACCATGCAGGAAAGTTCAATGGAACCTACAGTTTCTGTAGGAGACAGATTTTTTATAAATAAAGCAGTATATAAATTTTCTTCACCAAAACGGGGCGATGTGATTGTTTTCAGGACAAATGCAAGTGATGATGCTGCATTACACATCCGCAGAATCATAGGACTCCCGGGAGAAACTGTTCAGATTTCAGATGGCAGAATTCTTATAGATGGAGAAACTTACAAAGAAGGCAGAGATTTTCCGAATATCAGTAATGCAGGAATTGCGTCAAGTCCGGTAACGCTGGAGTCAGGGGAATACTTTGTACTTGGAGACAACAGAAATAACAGTGAGGACAGCCGGTATGCAGACATAGGAATGGTCAAAAAACGCTATATTGTAGGTAAGATATGGTTTACCTGTTCTCCGTGGAAGAAGATTGGAGTTTGGAAAGGTTAGGTAATATATGAACGTACAGTGGTATCCGGGTCATATGACCAAAGCAAAAAGACAGATGCAGGAAGACCTGAAACTGATTGACCTGATTATTGAACTGGTAGATGCCAGAGTGCCTTTATCCAGCAGAAATCCGGATATTGATAAACTTGGACAGAACAAATCAAGACTGATTCTTCTGAATAAAGCAGATCTTGCAGATGATCGTCAGAATGAAGCATGGAAAGAATATTTTCAGAAACAGGGTATTTACGTTGTGAAGGTCGATTCCCGAAATGGCGCAGGAATGAAAACCATACAGAATGTAATTCAGGAAGCATGCAGAGAAAAGATCGAACGTGATCGTAAACGTGGAATCAAAAACCGTCCTATCCGTGCAATGGTAGCAGGAATTCCGAATGTTGGAAAATCCACATTTATTAATACTTTTGCAGGAAAAGCCTGTGCAAAAACCGGAAACCGTCCCGGCGTAACAAAGGGCAAACAGTGGATCAGACTGAACAAAAACGTGGAGCTTCTGGATACTCCGGGAATTCTCTGGCCGAAATTTGAAGATCAGCAGGTGGGGATGCGCCTTGCATTTGTAGGCTCCATCAAAGATGATATCCTTAACATGGAGGAGCTTGCGCTGGAGCTGATAAATTATCTCAGAGAAAACTATCCCGGAATGCTGAACGGACGTTATGGGATATCAGAAGAGGGGGCGGCAGTTGAAGTGCTGGGAGAACTTGCACGGGCAAGGGGCTGCCTGAAACGTGGTGAAGAGCTGGATTACACGAAAGCTTCAGGAGTCCTTTTTGATGATTTCAGAAGCGGTAAGATCGGAAGAATCACGCTTGAATGGGCAGAAGCCTGACTGAGAGAGGTTCAGGGAGAATAAATGAAAACAATAGGTGAGATTAAGACGGAATTTCTTAATACCGGGGATACAGGCTGGCAGGAACTCTGTGATGTCTACAGAAGTGACGAAAGAGCAGGAGTTACGAAGCTTGTACAACAGTATGAAAAAAAGATCAAGAATCTGGAAAACGAAAAACTTCGTATGCACAAGATGATGGAATATGAGCATAAATATGAACATCTGGGATATCTCTGCGGCATAGATGAAGTAGGCAGAGGGCCGCTTGCAGGACCGGTAGTTGCCTGCGCAGTGATTCTTCCACATGACCATCATATTCTTTATCTTAATGATTCGAAGAAACTGACTGCCCACAAAAGAGAAGAACTGTATGATGTGATCCTCAGGGAAGCTGTGGCTGTGGGCATCGGGATGGCAGGACCTGCAAGGATAGATGAAATAAATATTCTTCAGGCAACTTATGAGGCCATGCGCCAGGCTGTCAGCAAACTGAAAGTTATGCCGCAGCTTCTACTGAATGATGCTGTTACCATACCACAGATCACCATACCGCAGGTGCCGATCATTAAGGGTGACGCCAAGAGTGCATCTATTGCGGCGGCAAGCATAGTTGCAAAGGTGACAAGGGACCGTCTTATGGCAGAATACGATAAGACTATGCCGGAATATGGTTTTGCATCCAATAAGGGATATGGCTCAGCAGAACATATTGCGGCTCTTAAGAAATATGGTCCGTCCCCGATCCATCGTGCAAGTTTTATTACACATTTTGTGTGAGAGAAAATATACATAAGATACCTACACTGAAAACAGAAAAGGGAAGATTATATCAATAAGCGAAAAATAGGCAGCTGCCATGAAGAACAGGCGGCTGCCTTTCTGAAAAAACAGGGACTTTATATTGTGGAAAGAAATTTCCGCTGCAGAACAGGTGAAATTGATATTATTGCCAGAGATGGCGATTACCTGGTGTTTACAGAAGTCAAATATCGAAGGACAGGAGAGAGCGGCTGGGCTTCAGCTGCTGTTGACTGGCACAAACGGCAGAGAATAAGCAGAGCGGCACAGTTTTATCTGATCCGTCATGGATATGCGGATATCCCGTGCAGATTTGATGTTGTGGCAATAGACGGAAACAGAATTCAATGGATCAGAAACGCTTTTGATTATACTGAATAAAATAATTCAGAGGAAAAGAGGTAGAAGATGCAGAAAATAAAATGGGCACAGAAAGATATGCCGGAAATGCATGTGAATAACAGGAACGGAGTTACTTATCTGACATATCCGGAGCTTGAAAAACTGTCAGATTTTGTTCATTGTTTCAGCACAAGACTGGGAGGAGTCAGTGAAGGAATATATTCCTCCATGAACCTGAGCTTTACCAGGGGCGATGATGAAGAAGCTGTCAGGGAAAACTATCGCCGTCTGGCCGATGCCGTGGGATTTGAGATGGAAAGTATTGTTACCTCAGATCAGACGCATACTTCAAATGTGATAAGAGTAACAGAAAAAGACCGTGGAAACGGTATCACAAAGCCGAGACCATATACAGATGTGGATGGAATGATAACAGATGTTCCGGGGCTTGTCCTTGCCACATTTTATGCAGACTGTGTACCGTTGTATTTCATAGATCCTGTACATAAGGCAATCGGGCTGTCACATTCCGGCTGGAGAGGAACAGCAGCCAGAATTGGAGAGGTTACCGTAAATAAAATGTCGGAATGTTTCGGCTCAGATCCGGCAGATATTTATGGCACGATCGGGCCGTCTATCTGCCAGGATTGTTATGAAGTCAGCGAAGATGTGATCCTGGAATTTCAGAAAAGTTTTGACAGGAAAGACTGGGAGGCGCTTTTTTACAGAAAAGGAAATGGAAAATATCAGCTGAATCTCTGGGAAGCAAACAGAAAAATCATGCTGGAGGCCGGTCTTAAGGAAGAACATATTTCCATGCCAAATATCTGCACCTGCTGCAATCCGGAATTTTTGTTTTCACACAGAGCATCAAAAGGAAAAAGAGGAAATCTCGGTGCATTTCTTTCAATAAAAAAATAAACACAAAAACGGGAACCTGTCTGACAGTGACATGGTTCCCGTTTACTGTAACTGGTATTATTTATTTACTTTTTTCATGAGTTCCATGATCTTTTCGTTGCTGGAACGAACTTTTTCTACGGATACATCATGGTTGATGATATCAATAATACTTGCAAGATATTTGCTCATGTTTGCTTCGATGTAATATGGCTTTGTGAGAAGCTCCGGAATACGGTAATTCAGGTTTGTAGTGATAACCTTATCAATCCATCCCTTTTCGTAGTATTCATCGAATTTGTCAAGACCATCTGTAAACAGTCCGTAAGTAGTACAGATAAATACACGTTTTGCGTGACGCTCTTTGATCTGTTTTGCAACATCCAGCATACTTTCTCCGGAGGAAATCATATCATCGATAATGACAACATCTTTGCCTTCTACAGAGTCACCAAGAAATTCATGAGCAACGATAGGGTTCTTGCCATTGACAACGGTAGAGTAGTCACGACGTTTGTAGAACATACCCATATCTACACCGAGAATGTTGGAAAAATATACGGCTCTGGACATTGCACCTTCGTCCGGGCTGATGATCATCAGATGATCGTTATCCAGTTTGAAATCTTTTACCTCTTTTACAAGTGCTTTCAGGAACTGATAAGTCGGGAAGAAGTTATCGAATCCGTCAAGCGGGATAGCGTTCTGAACACGCGGGTCATGTGCATCAAAAGTAATGAAGTTGGATACACCCATATCTCTTAATTCCTGAAGCATCAGTGCACAGTCGAGAGATTCTCTCTTTGTACGGCGGTGCTGACGGCCTTCATAAAGAAATGGCATGATAACATTGATTCTGTGGGCTTTTCCTGTTGCAGCAGAAATGATACGCTTCAGATCCTGGTAGTGGTTATCCGGGGACATATGGTTTTCGTGACCGCAGACTTTGTAAGTAAGACTGAAGTTAGTGATATCTACCATGATAAAAAGATCAGTACCACGAACAGATTCTTTGATGTAACCTTTACCTTCACCGGTTCCGAAACGGATACATTCGCATTCTACAAGGAAAGACGGTTCACTGTAACCCTGCGGAATGGTGATTGGCTTTTTCTTTGCTACAAGTTCTCTACGGAATTTTACAAGTTTCTTGTCAACCTCCTTGGCAAGATCCTGACATCCGGCAAGTGCTGCGATGCGGATAGGAGCAACCGGGGTTGATTTTTCAAGTAACTCTATATTTGGCATAATAATCCTCCTAGGTATAAGTTTTTCAAACTGAGTCCTACTACATTTATAACATTTGCCCTAAACATCGTCAAGGAATTTATTGATATTTACTTCGAATAAATGTATTCATTCTTGTACAAAGTCGTGTGGCTTCTTTTGATGACATCAGAGTGGTGGCAAAAATCTATGGTTGTTTTTTATCACTGAAATTGTTATGATAGTAATGATGTGATAAACAGAAAGGATATATATGAAAAAAAAGAAACATGTAATTTCCAGGATTTTGCCGGGGAGCATTGGCGAAGAACTGGAATTAGAACCGGGGGATATTCTGCTGGAGATCAATCATCAGCCTGTGGAAGATGTATTTGATTACAGATACCTCCTGAATGATGAATATATAGAAATTCTTATTGAAAAAGCCGATGGGGAGATCTGGGAGCTGGAAGTAGAGAAGGACTATGACGAAGACCTTGGCGTGGAATTTGAGAATGGCCTGATGGATGAATATCGTTCCTGCAGTAACCACTGTATGTTCTGCTTTATTGACCAGATGCCGCCAGGTATGAGAGAAACCCTTTATTTCAAAGATGATGATTCGAGACTTTCGTTTCTTCAGGGAAACTATGTAACACTGACAAATATGAGCCAGGAGGATATTGAAAGAGTAATAAAATATCATTTATCGCCGATCAATGTTTCTTTCCAGGCCATGAATCCGGAACTCCGGTGCAAAATGCTCCACAACCGTTTTGCAGGAGATGCTCTTAAAAAAGTAGATCAGCTGTATGAAGCGGGCATCACAATGAACGGACAGATCGTTCTGTGCAAGGGCGTAAATGACGGGGAAGAACTGGAATACAGCCTTCAGAAAATGTCTGAATATGCACCGGTCCTTCAGAGCGTATCGGTGGTACCTGTTGGACTTACGAAATTCCGTGACGGACTTTATCCGCTGGAAAGCTTCAATAAAGAAGATGCAGTAAAAGTACTGGAACAGATCGAGCGATGGCAGAATATCATGTACAGGAAGCATGGGATACATTTTGTTCATGCATCGGATGAATGGTACATCCTTGCAGACCGGGAACTTCCTGAGGAAGAACGGTATGACGGTTATCTGCAGCTTGAAAACGGTGTGGGAATGCTGAGACTTCTTGATACGGAAGTGAGACAGGCTGTAGAAGAAAGAAAGGGAGATGACAGGAAACTCTCGGTAACCGTTGCAACAGGGCGCCTTGCGGCACCTTATATACGGCGGTGTATGGATATAATAAGAACGAAATATCCCGGGATCAGTGCAGAGGTGATTCCTGTAGTGAACAATTTCTTCGGAGAAAAGATCACAGTATCCGGTCTGATCACAGGAAAGGATCTGAAAGAACAGCTTTCAGAGAAAAAACTCGGGGACAGACTTCTGATCCCGTGTAATATGCTGAGAAGTGGTGAAAATGTTTTTCTTGATGATGTGACAATAGAAGAACTGTCAGATTACCTTGAAAAAGAAATTATAGTAGTAGAAGAAAGCGGTGCAGATCTTGTAGCTTCGGTTCTTGATCCCGTAATCAACAGAAAACAGATAAGGAGACAAATGTATGAGCAAACCAGTAGTGGCAATTGTGGGCAGGCCTAATGTCGGCAAATCCACATTATTTAATGCCCTGGCAGGCGAAAAGATATCAATTGTAAAAGATACACCGGGTGTAACCCGTGACAGAATATATGCAGATGTATCATGGCTGGACAAATCTTTTACCATGATCGATACAGGCGGTATTGAGCCGGACAGTGGTGATATAATCCTCTCTCAGATGAGAGAACAGGCGCAGATCGCCATAGATACGGCAGATGTGATCATATTTATAACAGATGTCCAGCAGGGACTTGTGGATTCTGATGCAAAGGTTGCCGATATGCTTCGCCGCAGCCAGAAACCAGTGGTACTTGTTGTAAATAAGGTGGACAGCCATCAGAAATATATGATGGATGTATACGAATTTTATAATCTTGGAATCGGAGAGCCGATGGCAATTTCGGCAGCCAACCGTATGGGACTTGGCGATATGCTGGATGAAGTTGTAAAACATTTTCCGGAGGAAACAGAACAGGAAGAAGAAGACGATATTCCGAAGATCGCAGTAGTAGGAAAGCCAAATGTTGGAAAATCTTCCCTGATCAACAAACTCCTCGGTGAAGACAGAGTTATTGTTTCTGATATTGCGGGAACTACAAGAGATGCCATTGATGCCAAGGTTGAATGGAATGGCAAGGAATATATTTTTATTGATACAGCAGGACTCCGCCGCAAAGGTAAAGTAAAAGAAGAACTGGAACGGTACAGTGTGATCCGTACAGTAACTGCTGTGGAAAGAGCGCATGTTGTGGTTATCGTCATCGATGCAACAGAAGGTGTTACAGAGCAGGATGCGAAGATTGCGGGTATTGCCCATGAGCGGGGCAAGGGAGTTATCATTGCGGTAAATAAATGGGATGCCATCGAAAAAGATGACAAAACCATTTACAAACATACAAACCGCATCAGAGAAGTTCTTGCCTATATGCCTTATGCTGAGCTTGTGTTTATTTCAGCAAAAACAGGCCAGAGACTTCCGAAACTTTTCGAGACGATTGATGCAGTTATTGAAAATCAGACTCTCAGGATCCAGACAGGTGTTCTTAATGAAATCCTTTCTGAAGCAGTTGCAATGCAGCAGCCGCCGTCCGACAGAGGAAAACGTCTGAAAATATTCTATATGACTCAGGTTGGGGTTCGGCCGCCAACATTTGTTATCTTTGTAAATGATAAAGAGCTGATGCATTTTTCATATACAAGATATATTGAAAACAAAGTCAGAGATGCTTTCGGATTCAGAGGAACACCTCTCAAATTTATTATCCGTGAACGCGGGGAAAAGAGCTGACAGAGATGATGGAACGTATCGTATGTCTTGTGATCGGATATATTTTCGGTCTTTTTCAGACTTCCTATATAATAGGAAAAATTCACAAAACAGATATAAGAGAGCATGGCAGCGGAAATGCCGGAACGACGAATGCGCTTCGTACTTTTGGCAAAAAAGCCGGGGCACTGACACTTCTGGGCGACTGTCTGAAGTGCGTATTTGCGATTCTCGTTGTAAAGGCACTGTTTGCAGGAAAATATCAAGAGATGCTTCCGCTTCTGAGCCTGTATGCGGCAGCAGGATGTATCCTTGGACACAATTTTCCGGTATATCTGAATTTCCGTGGCGGAAAGGGGATCGCAGCTTCAGTAGGATTCCTGATCGCATTTGACTGGAGAATTTTTCTGATCTGTGCAGTATTGTTTTTTGTACTGTTTTTTACAACACATTATGTATCCCTGGGTTCCCTTTCATGCTATGCTGTGGCACTGATAGCAATGATCGTTCGGGGAGAGATGGGCGGATATGGAATGAGCAGACCTCTTACGCTGGAAATGTACGGGATAATGTTTCTTATGACATGTCTTGCGTTCTGGCGTCACAGAGCAAACATCGGACGACTTGTCAGGGGAAATGAAAATAAAGTTTTTCTTGGAAAATCAAAGAAAGGTTAAATGGTGAAACAGATGGCAAAAGTTAATGTACTGGGAGCAGGCAGCTGGGGTACTGCACTTTCTCTGCTTCTTAACAAAAACGGACACCAGGTAAAACTCTGGTCAGCCCTCGAAGACGAAGTGAAACTTCTTCAGGAAAAAAGAGAACATCCGAATAAACTTCCGGGAGTGCATATTCCGGAGGCTGTTGAAATTACGAGTGATCTTGAGGGATGCCTGAAAGATCCGGATGTGGTTGTTCTTGCTGTTCCATCCCCATTTACAAGATCCACAGCAAAACAGATGGCTCCTTTTGTAAAAGAAGGCCAGATTATTGTAAACGTCGCCAAAGGAGTAGAGGAAAAAACTCTGATGACACTCAGCGAAATCATCAGTCAGGAAATTCCGGCGGCAGATGTCTGCGTCCTTTCCGGACCGAGCCATGCAGAAGAAGTTGGAAGAGAAATCCCAACGACCTGTGTTGTCAGTGCAGAAACAAGAAAAACAGCAGAATATCTGCAGGGAATATTTATGAGTCCTGTTTTCCGCGTGTATACAACACCGGATATTCTGGGTGTTGAACTTGGAGGCGCACTGAAAAACGTTATTGCTCTGGCAGCAGGAACTGCGGATGGTCTGGGATATGGCGATAACACCAAGGCTGCACTGATCACAAGAGGAATTGCCGAGATCGCCAGACTTGGAACAAAGATGGGCGCCAGGATGGAAACGTTTTACGGATTATCCGGAATCGGAGATCTGATCGTAACCTGCGCAAGCGTTCACAGCCGAAACCGAAAAGCCGGTTATCTGATGGGGCAGGGACGTACCATGAAACAGGCAATGGACGAGGTTCAGATGGTTGTTGAAGGAGTATATTCTGCAAAGGCAGCCAAGAGTCTTGCCGAAAAATACGAAGTGGATATGCCGATAATTATGGAAGTGAATAAGGTGTTATTTGAAGACAAACCTGCTGCAGATGCTGTAAGGGATCTGATGATCCGTGATAAAAAAGTCGAAACACCGATGCTTCCGTGGTAAGAAAAATATTTTGTTATAAAAAGACCTCCATTCGCCGGTATGAAAACGACGAATGGAGGTCTTCTTGCCTTAAAAAACAATATCACGTAAATCTTCGGGAACATGTGAACTGTGGAAATCCTGATTAAGAGTATCAAGGAGATCCATATCTTCCTGCTCGATTTCAAAATCAAAGATCCTTGCATTGGAAGCAATTCGTTCAGGATGAACAGATTTTGGAATTACGGAAATGCCTTTCTGTACTGCCCAGCGAAGTCCTACCTGTGCAGGAGTGTGAGCGTATTTTGTGCCCAGTACACACATGACATCATTATCAAGATAGGCGCCTCTGGCAAGCGGGGCATATGCCTGAACCTGGATATCGTTAGCCTGACAGTATTCGATGAGTTCTTTTGGATAACACAGTGGATGACATTCGATCTGGTTGACTGCGGGAACAATTCCGGATACTTTGCGGAGCTCTTCCAGATGTCTGATCTCAAAATTACTTACACCGATAGATAATGCCTTGCCTGATTCGAGAAATTTTTCCATTGTTTTCCAGGTGCTGAGATAGCAGCCGGGAACAGGCCAGTGTATCAGATAAAGGTCGATATAATCGAGACCGAGACGGTCAAGACTTCGCTGAAATGCACCTTCCACATCGCCGAGACGCTGTGCGTTATTCCAGATCTTTGTGGTAATAAAAAGATCCCTTCTCGGAATTCCGCAGTTGGCGATACCCTGTCCCACATTTTCTTCGTTTTTATATGCAGAGGCTGTATCGATCAGACGATAGCCGTTCTGTACGGCGGCGGCAATCGCAGATTCGGCTTCTCCCTCGGCAGTTGCTTTATATAAGCCAAGCCCCAGCAGCGGCATGGTTCTGGCGTTATTTAAAAATACAGAAGTATTCAAAATTGTTCCTCCTTGCAGATTAAATCCAATTTTTTGTATATTATAACATAAAAATGTGAAAGAAGAACATCAAATATGTTAAATAATTAATACGTATATGCCCGGCACAGAGAAAAGTACGAAATAAATATCAGAAATAGCAATTGTTAATATTAAGACAAACCTGTTATCAATATAACGCCTAAATGAGAAAAATAATATATAAAAATGCAATAAAAGTAATGCCGTCATGGCTTTTTTTTGTGTAAATTTTCTTGCTATAGCCTTGATTAACGATAAAAAAAGATGTATAATGAAACCAATTGATAAAAACTTGTCATAAGTTTGTCTTGAAATAGACAACTTGGTCGGTAAGACCGGAGAAAGGAGTACAATATGCATCTTATAAAAGATGAAAACGGTAATCTCGTCCAGCACGGACATGAACATACACCGGAACACACTCATGAGCACACACACGCAGATGGCGTGACACACACACATGCACACAGCCATGAAGCGGATGGAGAGCATGCACACTCTCATGGAGACGGATGTGGGGATACACACAGCCACTGCGGATCCTGTGATGGAGGTGACTGTAAGAAAGAAACTGTCGCACTTCTGACATATATGCTTCAGCATAATGAACATCATGCATCAGAACTTGATCAGATGGCAGATAATCTGCAGAAGATGGGACTTGCAGCTTCCGCAAAAACAATCAAAGAAGCTGTAGATGATTTCCAGAAAGGAAATATGCGTCTCGGACTTGCACTTACACTTGTAAAAGAAGAAATGAAATAGACATAACTTACTTCAGGAGGTGACAGAAATGTGTCTTGCAACTGTATATAAAGAAAGTGATGACTCAGTTATCTTCAAAAATGTAGCGAAGATTGAAGTAGACGGAAACAAACTCACTCTCAGAGATATCATGGGGGATGAAAGAGTTGTAGAAGGCAGGATCCTTATGGTGGATCTGGCCAACAGTATCGTAAAACTTGCATGCGAATAAGACATAAAGAGCAGGAGGCACTCTAATAGTATGGCACATGTAATTGCAGTCGCCGGTAAAGGCGGCGTAGGTAAGACCACTTTATGTGGAATGCTGATTCAGTATCTCTGTGAACAGAAGAAAGGACCGATCCTTGCTGTTGATGCAGATGCGAATTCCAATCTTAACGAAGTCCTCGGGGTTGAGGTAGAGACAACTCTCGGAGATGTACGTGAGGAGATCGCACAGGCGGAACTTGCGAAGGTAAGCCCGATTCCGAAAGGAATGTCAAAAGCAGATTATGCGGAGATGCGTTTTGAAGATGCACTTGTAGAAGACGATGATTTTGATCTTCTTGTAATGGGAAGAACACAGGGCAAAGGCTGTTACTGTTATGTAAATGGCCTGCTTCAGACCCAGCTTGCCAAGTATCAGAATCATTATCCATATATTGTAGTAGATAACGAAGCAGGTATGGAACACATCAGCAGAGGTGTACTTCCGTCCATGCAGACAGCAATCCTTGTCAGCGACTGTTCCAGAAGAGGAATTCAGGCGGTCGGCAGAATTGCAAAGCTGATCGATGAATGCGGGATGAAACCGAATACAGTCGGACTGATCGTTAACCGTGCACCGGGCGGCAAACTGAACGCGGGTATTCAGGAAGAAATCGAAAATCAGGGACTGCATCTCCTTGGAGTTGTACCACAGGATGAAGATGTATATGAATATGACTGCGAAGGCAAACCGACAGCGGATCTTCCGGAAGACAATCCGGTAAAGAAAGCACTCAGAGAAATTGTTGCAAATCTGAATTTATAAGTAACTGTAAACAATAATATGATTTCCCCTGCTGCTTCTGGCGGCAAGGGAATTTTCGGCTGAAAAATCAGCATTTTTTATTACCGAAAATAACCCATGGGCGGGGATGGGTTCTGTCTGCGGGGTTATTATATAAAATTTATAGAAAGGCAAATATACATGACTCATTCATGTATCATTAAAGGAGGTCTATAATGAGTGAATTCAAATTAACTACAGTGGAAGAATTTGAAGCTGCCACTAACCGGCTTTTAGAAACCGGCGCAAAGGTAGGCGCTGATGCTTGGCAGTTTCGAGTAAAAAATCAGACTCCGCACTGTAAATTTGGCGAATCCGGCGTTTGCTGCCGTATTTGTTCAATGGGTCCATGCCGTATTACAGCAAAGGCACCAAGAGGTATCTGTGGCTGCGATGCACATGGTATCGTAGGAAGAAATTTCCTTCGTTTTACAGCAGGTGGCGCTGCTACACATTCAGATCATGGACGTGAAATCTGTATCACACTCAGCCACACAAAAGAAGGCGGGGATTATCAGGTAAAAGATCCTGAAAAACTGATCCGTATCGCAAAAGAATGGGGCGTAGAAACAGAAGGAAAAGATATCTATGATCTTGCTCATGAAATGTCTGAACTTGCTCAGGAAGAATATGGAAAAATCCATGGATATTCCAGATGGCTGAAGAGAGCTCCTCAGCATACACAGGATCTGTGGCATGAAGCAGAAATCGAACCAAGAGCAATTGACCGTGAAGTTTCCTGCGCAATGCATATGACTCATATGGGTAACAGCTGCAAACCGGAAGCTCTGATCCGTCAGGCTCTTCGTAACGGACTTTCCGATGGATGGGGCGGTTCCATGTGCGGAACAGAGTTCTCAGATGTAATGTTCGGAACTCCTAAGGAAATTGAAACAGAAGCAAACCTTGGTGTTATGGTTGAAGAAAACGTAAACATCGTTGTTCACGGACATGACCCGAGTCTTTCCGAAATGATCTGTGAATATGCAGACAGCAAGGAAATGATCGACTACGCTAAATCCGTAGGCGCACAGGGAATCACAATTTCAGGTGTATGCTGTACATCAAACGAAGTTGCAATGCGTCGTGGTATCCCGATGGCTGGTAACTTCCTGCAGCAGGAAAACGTAGTTCTGACAGGTGCATGCGAAGCAATCGTAGTTGACGTTCAGTGTATTTTCCCTGCTTTGGGACCTCTGAGCAAATGCTTCCATACCAAATTTATCACAACTTCTCCGATTGCTCAGATGCCAGATTCTGACTTTATCAGATTTGATTCACAGAATGCAGGCGAGACAGCGAAGAAGATTGTTAAACTTGCAATTGATAACTTCAAGAACAGAAAACCTGAACTTGTACATATTCCACAGATGAAACAGAAAGCATTTGTCGGATACTCTGTAGAACAGATCGAAAAGAAACTCGATGGAGTAACAAACAGCCATGTTGATGTAACTGGTACAATGATGCCTCTGGTTGACTGTGTTAAATCCGGTGTACTCCGTGGAGCAGTTGCAATGGTTGGATGTAACAACCCTAAAGTTCGTCCTGACTCTGCTCATATCGAACTGATGAAGAAACTTATTGCTAACGACATCATCCTGGTTGTTTCCGGATGTTCCGCACAGGCAGCTGCAAAAGCAGGGCTGATGGATAAGAGAGCCAAAGATCTCTGTGGTGCAGGTCTGAAACGAGTATGTGAACTCGTAGATATCCCGCCAGTATTACATATGGGATCCTGCGTAGATATCAGCCGTATGATGATCCTTGCTGCCAGAATTGCAAAAGATTCCGGATGGAACATCTCCCAGATCCCGCTTGTTGGCTGTGCTCCTGAATGGATGTCCGAAAAAGCTGTATCAATCGGTAACTATGTAGTTGCTACAGGTATTGATACATATCTTGGTGTAGATCCATATGTATATGGTTCCACAGAAGTAGACGGACTTCTTAAGGGCGGCATCAGAGACTGGGTTGAAGCTGCTTACACAGTAGAAAAAGATATTGACAAATTAGGTGATCTGATGATCGAGAGAATCGAAGAGAAGAGAACTGCTCTCGGCATCTGATAAGACAGAATAAACAGAAAGGCGCGATAACATTATGAAGATAGCAGTAACCGGTAAAGGCGGCGTAGGAAAAACAACATTTGCCGCAACTCTTGCCAGATTATACGCAGCAGAAGGAAAACATGTGCTTGCAGCAGATGTGGATCCGGATGCAAACCTTGGACTTGCACTGGGATTTGATGAGGAGACACTTGATTCTATCGTTCCCATTTCAAGAATGAGAAAACTGGTGGAGGAACGTACCGGCGCCAACAGCCAGAATCAGTTTTACAAACTGAACCCCAAGGTTGATGATATACCGGATGCATACGGCAAGGTGTGCAACGGTGTGAAACTTCTGGTACTTGGCACTGTAGAAACCGGAGGAGGCGGTTGTGTCTGTCCGGAACATGTCATGCTGAAAAGGATCATCAATAATCTTGTGATCCACAGAGATGACGTAGTGATCCTTGATATGGAGGCAGGACTGGAACATCTGGGAAGAGGAACTACAGAAAGCATGGATGCTTTTGTCGTAGTGATCGAACCTGGTGCAAGAAGTGTACAGACATATCGGAATGTTAAGCGTCTGGCCAAAGATCTGGGAGTTTCACAGGTAAAGGTTGTTGCAAACAAAGTCCGCAACGAAGATGATGAAGCTTTTATCCGTGAGAGAATCCCCGAAGAAGATCTTCTGGGCATGATTCATTACAACACTGAAGTAATGGATGCGGACCGTCAGGGCAAATCCCCTTACGATTTCAGCAAAACCGTTACCGACGAAATTACCAAAATCAAATCAAAGATAGATCGGCAGGCCGATTTATAAAACAGGAGGTATGACAGTGCTTTTATTTGATATCGTATTTAACGGAAATGATACCATGTATGCAGAAGCCGTGGAAGCCGTAGAAGGAGCTATTGCCAAATATGGCGAAGATATGGCCGTTGGATTTCCGGATACCGCATATACTCTTGCATGTTATTATGCAGAGACAGGAACAAAAATCACAACTCTGAAAGAAGCTAAAGAAGCCCTTACATATATCAAGTCTCTTATGACTCGTGAAAGACGTCTTGACGCTGGCTTCAAATCAGGCGTTGCAACTGCTTTATCCGCAGAGTTGATCGAAGCAGTTAAATATATCGATGGACAGAAACCATATGAAGAACCATATCTGGGACATATGACAGATGCTCAGATCCGTGAACTTGGTGTACCGCTTGTAACAGGAGATATCCCGGGTATCGCAGTTATTATCAACGCAGCTCCTACAGTAGAAGAAGCATGTGCACTGGTTAAGAGCTATCAGGCTCAGGGTAACTTCGTATGTCTGGTTGGCGGAATCATCGAACAGTTAAAAGAAGCTAATTACAAAACAGGTTTCAATGTACGTGTATTCCCAATCGGAGAAAATATCTCTTCCGTATGCCACGCAGTATCCGCAGCATGCAGAACAGCAATGATCTTCGGTAACATCACACCTGGCGACAAGAAAGCTCTTCAGGAGTATACATTCAACAGATTCCGTGCATTTGTCAATGCATTCGGACCTCTGGATGAAAAAACAGTTGCATGTGGTGCAGGTGCAATCTATTATGGATTCCCGGTTGTAACAAACGATATGGATTACACACCATCTGTACCGAAGAGCCTTATCAAACAGCCTAACATTGAAGAGTTCAACGCTACTTCTCTTGAGGCTCGTGATATCAGAATCAAGATCACAAACGTAGATATCCCGGTAGCATTCGCATCTGCATTCGAAGGCGAGATCATTCGTCGTAAAGATATGCAGGTTGAATTCGATGGTTCCCGTGTTGACTGTGCTGAGCTTGTTCAGACATGTGAAATGTCTGAAGTTGAAGACCACAAGATCACAGTAGTAGGACCGGAAGTTGATGACATGGAACTTGGAAGCAAGAACAGCATTGCATATGTTGTAAAAGTTGCCGGCAAGAACATGCAGCCTGACTTTGAACCGGTTATCGAACGTAAATTCCACAACTACATCAACTGTATTGAGGGTGTATATCATACAGGACAGCGTGACATGCAGCGTATCCGTATCAGCATCGATGCATTTAACGCAGGCTTCAAGATCAAACACATCGGTGAAGTTCTTTATACTCAGGTTAAGAATGAATTTGATGCAGTTGTTGATAAATGTGAGGTTGTTATCTACACAGATCCTGCAGAATGTACAAGAGTACGTCATGAAGTTGCAATCCCGATCTTCGACAAACGTGATGAACGTCTTGATACTCTGACAGATGAATCTGTAGATGTATATTACAGCTGTATCCTCTGCCAGGCATTCTCACCAAGTCATGTATGCGTTGTTACACCTGAAAGACTTGGACTTTGCGGTGCCGTTTCATGGCTGGATGCAAAAGCTACTCATCAGCTTGATCCTAACGGACCTTGCCAGGAAATCACAAAAGAGCGTCCGATCGATGAAAATCTCGGATCTTATGAAGATGTTGATGAAGCAGTTCAGAAATTCTCCCAGGGTGCACTGGAGCACGTTACACTGTACTCCATCATGCAGGATCCTATGACTTCCTGCGGATGCTTCGAATGTATCTGTGGTATCGAGCCATTCTCCAACGGTGTAGTAATTGCTAACCGTGAGTATGCAGGAATGACACCACTCGGAATGACATTCCCTGAAATGGCATCTATGACAGGTGGTGGTGTTCAGACACCTGGATTCATGGGACATGGAAAACATTTCATTTCTTCCAAGAAATTCATGAAGGCAGAAGGCGGTATCGAGCGTATCGTATGGATGCCAAAAGAACTGAAAGAATTTGTTGCTGAGCGTCTTAACAAGACAGCACAGGAACTTTACGGAATCGAAAACTTCACTGATATGATCGGTGATGAGACAGTTGCAGAAGATCCTGAAACACTGGTAGCATTCCTTACCGAAAAAGGACATCCTGCACTTGCAATGGATCCAATGATGTGATTTCCGCAAAGAGAATGAATGCTTCTTGCATTCATTCTCTGGGAAAACTTAAATTTTAACTAGTTTCAAAATACAAAAAAAGAGTGGAGATGTGCACATGTTAATTAACAGAATTTTCAACGGAAACGATGCAGTATACGGACTTACCGTACAGGCTGTGGACGATGCAATTCAGAAACATGGTGCAGACAAAGCAGTGGGCTTCCCCCATACGGCATATTGCCTGCCATGTTATTACGCAGTAACCGGCGTAAAAGTAAAAACACTGGGAGAACTAAAAGAAGCCCTTGGCGTTGTCAAGACACTTATGACAAGAAATCATGAGCTTGATGATGCACTGATGTCCGGTGTGGCTACCGCTCTCTGCGCAGAATTTATTGAAGCACTGAAATATCTGGATGGAGCAGAACCGTACAGCGAACCATGTTATGGTCATCTGGCAGATTCTATTATCCGTGAGCTTGGTGTACCGCTTGTAACAGGAGATATTCCTGGTGTGGCAGTTATCCTTGGCTCAGCACCTACAGCTCAGGAAGGCGTTGATCTGATCAAAAGTTACCAGAAACAGGGTATTCTTGTGACACTGGTAGGCGGAATCATTGATCAGGCTGCTGAACTTGGACTGAAAATGGGATACAATGTGCGTATCGTTCCTCTGGGTAAAGATGTTACTTCAGTTGTGCATGTAGTATCTGTTGCTATCCGTGCAGCGCTTATCTTCGGTAATGTAACACCTGGAGATGCAGGAGCACTTCTTACATATACAAAAGACCGTGTTCCGGCATTTGTCAATGCTTTCAAACCGATTGATGATGTGATACTTGCAGCTGGTGCAGGTGCCATCAAACTTGGCTTCCCTGTAATTTCCAACGAAGATCAGAACATCGTAGAAGTTCCGGGAGCGCTGATCGCATGCCCGAATGTAGCAGATTTTAATAAAGTTTCTCTGGAAGCCAGAAATATTAAGATCAAAATCACAGATATTGATATTCCTGTAGCATTTGCATCTGCATTTGAAGGAGAAATTATCCGTCGTAAAGACATGCAGGTTGAATTTGATGGTTCCCGTGTTGACTGTGCGGAACTTGTTCAGACCAAAGCGATGGATGAAGTTGAAGATCACAAGATTACAGTTGTTGGACCGGAAGTAGATACATTTGAACCAGGCAGCAAACACAGCCTTGCATATGTGGTCGAAGTTGCAGGAAAGAAGATGCAGCCTGATTTTGAACCGGTTATCGAACGTAAATTCCATAACTACATCAACTGTATTGAAGGTGTATATCATACCGGACAGAGAGATATGTTCCGTATCCGAATCAGCATTGAAGCATTTAATGCAGGATTCCGTGCAAAACATTTCGGTGAAGTTCTGTATGCGCAGGTTAAAAATGAATTTGACGCAGTTGTTGATAAATGTGCAGTTACTATCTACACAGATCCGGCAGAATGTACAAGAATCCGTCATGAAGTTGCAATTCCAACATTTGACAAACGTGATGAACGTCTGGATACACTGACAGATGAGTCTGTAGATGTTTATTACAGCTGTATTCTCTGCCAGGCATTCTCACCAAGCCATGTCTGCGTTGTAACGCCTGAAAGACTTGGACTTTGCGGTGCCGTTTCATGGCTGGATGCAAAAGCAACCAACGAACTTGATCCTACAGGTCCGTGTCAGGTTATTACAAAAGAACGTCCGATCGATGAGAATCTTGGTTCTTATGAAGACGTTGATGAAGCAGTTCAGAAATTCTCCCAGGGTGCTCTGGAACATGTAACACTGTATTCCATCATGCAGGATCCTATGACTTCCTGTGGATGCTTCGAATGTATCTGCGGTATCGAACCATTCTCAAATGGTGTAGTTATCGCTAACCGTGAATATGCAGGTCAGACACCACTTGGAATGACATTCCCTGAAATGGCTTCCATGACAGGTGGCGGTGTTCAGACACCTGGATTTATGGGACATGGCAAACATTTCATTTCTTCCAAGAAATTCATGAAAGCAGAAGGCGGTATTGAGCGTATCGTATGGATGCCGAAAGAACTGAAAGAAACAGTTGCCGAACGTCTGAACAAGACAGCAAAAGAACTTTATGGAATAGACAACTTCACTGATATGGTCGGTGATGAGACAGTTGCAACAGATCCTGAAACACTGGTAGCGTTCCTTACCGAAAAAGGACATCCGGCACTTGCAATGGATCCAATGATGTAAATATGTGTTTTTTTTAACAAATTCGCTCACTGCCATTGTAAATACTGCGGCTATTGTAGTATAATAGGACAGGAGTGAATATTAATTCAAATAATTTAGAGGAGGCTTATGAGAAATGCCGTTTAATCAGAAACCACAAAAGTTTAACGCAAAAATCAACTCTGTCACAATCGGTAGCGGAGAAAAGACTGTGACATTTGGTGGAGACAGCACATTTCCATTTTATACTTTTGATGCTCCATCAGAAAACCGTCCGAAGGTTGGTGTAGAAATCTCTGACCTTGGTCTTGATGAGTTCTCTGACGGAATCAAAGCATACTATGAAGGTGCAACAACAATGGCTGACATTGCAAAAAAAGCTGCAGCAATTGAAGGTGCAGATTTCGTAGCACTTATTCTTGACGGCGGAGATCCGAACGGAGAAAACAAATCCGTTGATGAACTGATCGCAGTTGTTAAAGAAGTAGCAGATGCTATCGATTGTCCACTTGTTGTAGAAGGCTGCAAAAACGTAGAGAAGGATGCGGAACTTCTCCCGAAAGTAGCAGATGTTCTTCAGGGAAGAAATGTACTTCTCCTTTCCGAAAAAGAAGAAAACTACAAAGCAATCGGTGCAGCAGCAGGTCTTGCATACAACCAGATCGTTGGTGCAGAATCAGCCGTTGATATCAACCTTGCAAAACAGCTGAACGTTGTTACTACACAGCTTGGCGTTGACGCTAAGAAAATCGTTATGAATATTGGTAGTGCAGCAGCTGGTTACGGATATGAGTACGTAGTTTCCACTATGGACCGTATCAAAGGAGCAGCATTAGGTCAGAACGACAACATGCTGCAGATGCCTATTATTACACCTGTATCCGCAGAGACATGGGCAGTTAAAGAAGCAACAGCTTCCGAAGCTGATATGCCTGAATGGGGATCAGCAGACGAGCGTGGAATCGATATGGAAGTCATGACAGCAGCAGCAGACCTGGCAGCAGGATCTGACGCCGTTATCTTAAGACATCCGGAATCTATCAAAACAATTGCTAAGATGATCGATGCACTTGTGTAAGAATAATAGGAGGATAAATTAGCTATGGCACTGAATGGTATTCAGATTTTTAAATTAACACCAAAGAAAAACTGTAAGGAATGTGGATGTCCGACTTGTATGGCGTTCTCCATGAAAGTTGCACAGGGCGCAATGAAGATCGAACAGTGTCCACATATGTCCGATGAAGCTCTGGCTTCTCTGTCAGAAGCAACTGCACCGCCGATGAAGACAATCAAGATCGGAACAGGCGATGGAGAATTCACTCTCGGAGGAGAAACTGTTCTTTTCAGACATGAAAAAACATTTGTAAGCAAACCAAGATATGCAGTATCACTGTGCACATGCATGGATGATGCAGAAGTAGATGCAAAGATCGCAGCTATCCCGCATGTAGACTATGACCGTATCGGTGAGAGAATGCATGTTGAACTTGTATATGTAAACTGTGACGAAAATGCTGATGCAGCAAAATACACAGCATTAGTAGAAAAAGCAGCAGGACTGGGAAGAACTCTGGTTCTCGGATGTACAGATCCTGAAAAAGCAAAAGCAGCTCTTGCAGTATGCAAAGACAGCAAACCGGTTCTGAACGGAGCAAACGCTTCCAACTATGAAGCAATGAACGCTGTTGCTACAGAAGCTGGCGTAGTTCTCGGTGTATCCGGTAAAGATCTCAACGAACTGTATGATACAGTTGCAGCTATCGAAAAACTTGGAAACAAGAACCTTGTTCTTGACACAACAGGTGCTGACATCAAAGAAACCTTTGCAAATACTGTACAGGTTCGTCGTGCAGCACTGAAAGATCAGGACAGAACATTTGGATATCCTTCCATTGTCAACCTGGTTAAACTCGCTAAAGGCGATTATCATTTACAGGCAGCACTTGCATCCGTATTTACAATGAAATACGGTTCAATCATCGTTATGGAACAGATGACTTATGCAGAAGCACTTCCTCTGTTTGGTCTTCGTCAGAACGTTTATACAGACCCACAGAAACCGATGAAAGTAGAGCCGGGTATCTACCCACTGAACGGTGCAGACGAGAACTCTCTTGTTGTTACAACCGTAGACTTCGCTCTTACATACTTCGTAGTTTCCGGAGAACTGGAACGTTCCGGTGTTCCGCTTAACCTGGTAATCAACGATGCAGGCGGACTTTCCGTACTTACATCATGGGCAGCAGGTAAATTCTCCAGCACAAGTATTTCCGAATACATCAAAGCTGAAGTTGAACCTAAAGTAAAATGCCGTAAACTGGTTATTCCTGGTAAAGTAGCAGTCCTGAAAGGTGACCTTGAAGCAAAACTTCCTGGATGGGAAATCATCGTAGGACCTAGAGAAGCAGTACAGCTTGTTAAATTCTTAAAAGATATGCAGGCATAATTAGCCCGCAATAATATTCATGGACAGGGAAGTATTCCCTCCCTGTCCATTACTAATTAATGTAAAGGAGAATACGGGTATGGCTAAATTTGTAACAATTGGAGAAAGACTTTCCACAACAGCACCGGCAGTAAACAAAGCATTCACAGAGAGAGATCCTGAGCCGATCCTCAAAAGAGCAAAACAGCAGCTTGATGCAGGCGCTACTTATCTTGATGTAAATATCGGACCTGCTGAAAACGACGGACCGGAACTTATGAAATGGGCAGTAGAACTTCTGCAGAGCAATTTTGACAATGTTCCGCTGGCTCTGGATACATCCAATGTTGCAGCTATCGAAGCTGGTATTTCCGTATACAACCGCGATAAAGGTAAACCGATCGTTAACTCCGCTGATGCAGCTGGAAGAATCGGATACATTGACCTTGCAGCAGCTAACGATGCAATCGTTATCGCTCTCTGCAACGGTGAAGGAATCGCAAAAGACAACGATGAACGTATGATGTACATGCAGACCATGATGGAACGTGGTATGGAACAGGGCATGGATGTTGAGAACGATATGTGGTTCGACCCGCTTTTCCTTGTTATCAAAGGAATGCAGGACAAACAGATGGAAGTTCTTGATTTCATCAAAATGATCTCTGACATGGGAATGAAGAGCACCGGCGGTCTTTCCAATAACTCCAATGGTATGCCGAAACATATCCGTCCGATCATGGATTCCGCTATGGTAGCTATGGCTATGATGCAGGGTCTTACATCAGCAATCGTTAACCCTAACGACCTTCGTCTGATGGAAACAATCAAATCCTGCGATATCATCAAAAATAATTACCTGTATGCAGATTCCTATCTGGAAATCTAATCAGTTACAAAGGGCTGGAGGCTTCGGCCTCCGGCTTTTTTTATAAAGAAAGGTGGTAACCCCATGTTTAAAGTGACATTTGCATTTGAAAATGGCAGCAAGGTAGAAGCATTTGCCAATGCGGGGGATAATCTGCTGGAGGTAGCACGTGGTGCCAACGTAGCTATTGATGCACCTTGCTCTGGAAACGGGGCATGTGGAAAATGCAGAGTTCAGTTAAAAAGCGGTGAACTGGACTCCAAAAAAACACTTCATATATCTGATGAAGAATATGCAGCCGGATGGCGTCTGGCATGCATGAGCAAAATTACAGCAGATGTGGAAGTTATAGTTCCGGATATTGCATCTGCGTATAAAAGTAGAATGAAAGTGGCAGATCTCAGTTCAAAAGAAGAGATTGCCATATTTGAAAATGCAAAAAACCAGGTTGAAGAAGCAGGAATCAAGCTGAAAAACAGCCTGGATGTTATAGAAGTAAAAATGGATCCTCCTTCACTGGATGATACCATGCCGGATGTGGAACGACTTACAAGAGGACTTCGTAAGTATATGAATCTTAAGAGAGTAAGAGTTCCGTATGCAGTACTGCGAAAACTTCCGGATGTGCTGAGAAAAAGCAATTTCTCGGTGAAATGCGTTGTAAGAACAACTCCTGATGATATGTTTGTATATGATGTTTTTGACAGCAGCCAGGATGTAATTGTAGGCGGTCTGGCAGTTGATATCGGTACAACAACCGTTTCAGCAGTCATCATTAATATGGAAACAGGCGAGATCCTGGCCAAAAGTTCTTCCGGAAACGGACAGATCCGTTATGGTGCAGATGTTATCAACAGAATTATTGAAACAACAAAACCAGGCGGAATTAAGAAGCTTCAGGATGCAGTGATCAAAGAGACCATCAATCCTATGATCCATGAAATGTGTAAGAGCATAAATCTTTCGGAGTCACAGATCTACAGGATGTGTGTTGCTTCCAATACAACCATGAATCATCTGTTTGCGGGAATCAATGCAGATTATCTTCGCCAGGAACCATATATTCCTGCATTCTTCAAAACAAACTCCATGTTTGCTTCCGATGTGGGAATTGAAATAAATCAGGATGCCCATATTATCATGGCTCCGAATATCGGAAGTTATGTAGGTGGGGATATCACAGCAGGTACACTGGTAAGTATGATCTGGAACAGACCTGAATTTTCACTGTTCATTGACCTTGGTACCAACGGCGAACTTGTTTTCGGTAATTCTGACTTTATGATGAGCTGTGCATGTTCTGCAGGACCGGCATTTGAAGGTGGAGATATCAGCTGCGGCATGAGAGCTACAGACGGTGCTATCGAGGCCTGTACTATTGATAAAGATACTATGGAACCTACATACAAAGTTGTCGGAGAACCTGGAACAAAACCTGTGGGACTCTGCGGTTCTGGTATCATTGATGTGATCAGTGAACTTTTTATGACTGGAATTATCAACCCGAAAGGCAAATTTGTCCGTGAAGGAAAGAGAGTCCGTCATGACCATTATGGAATGGGAAGTTATGTGATCGCATTTGAAGAGGAAGCAGGATCTGTTAAGGATGTTGAGATCACAGAAGTTGATATTGACAACTTTATCCGTGCAAAAGGAGCTATTTTCTCAGCGATCAGAACAATGCTTTCTTCACTTGACTTTGATGTATCCATGATTGACGATGTCTATGTCGCAGGTGGAATCGGAAGTGGAATTAATATGCAGAATGCGGTCAACATTGGAATGTTCCCTGATGTACCTCTTGAGAAATTCCATTATATCGGAAATTCTTCTCTGACAGGTGCATATCTGATGCTTCTTTCCACACCGGCGGAGAAGAAAACTTACGAGCTGGCTTCCAATATGACATATATGGAACTTTCAACAGTTCCGACATACATGGATGAATTTGTAGGAGCATGTTTTATCCCTCATACAGATACAAATATGTTCCCGAATGTACATCAGAGATAAAAATAAAAATACAGAGGTGTGTTATGAGTTCTGACGTAAAAGACATAAAAGATATACAGAATGAGACAGAAGAAAAAGCTACTGTAGGTGACAGACTTGGTTACGAAAAAGACAGCAAAGAGCGAATGCCCTGGGAACATTACCTGAAAGAGTATCAGGAAGCTGATCCGAAGGAAATCGCTCACCGTCTTGGGATACCGTATGATGAGAGTAACCAGACACTGGCACTTAAGTTCCTTGGAACTGTTTATCATATCTCCTGGCCGGAGTTTGAGGTCACTCATGAAGCGGACGACCTTGGATATTATCCCCTGGAAGAAATGATCTACGCCAGAATTCTGACGATACGTTTTCTTCTTGGAGGAGCACAGGCAGAGGGAACCGGTAAGTTCAAAACATACCGTGAAATGCCATGGGGAGAAGTGTACCTGAGACAGTTTGACGGACGCTGCATCAAGAGACTTGCGTTTTCTTATGGAAACCGTATCCGGGATTTCAAAGCTATTATGGAACACATTCACAGTGAACCTGTGAAACACGGTGATGTGGCATACCAGGTGGAGATTTTCCCGGGATATCTGATCCAGATGATCCTGTGGGAGGGTGATGATGAATTTCCACCGTCTTCCCAGATACTTTTCTCAGATAATTTTCCTGTATCTTTCCAGGCAGAAGACATGGCTGTTATGGGTGACGTGATCATAGGATCACTGAAAGCATTTGCAAAAGTACTATAAGAAACTTGGATGAGACCTGAATATGAAAAAAGGGCGGGTAGCCTTTTTATAAAAAATGTGCATAAAATAAGGAGGTAACTTTTATGGGATTCAAAAGTGACATCGAAATTGCACAGGAGTGCACAATGCAGCCGATTACAGAAATCGCAGCAAAAGCAGGTATTGATGACAAATATCTGGAGCAGTACGGAAAATACAAAGCAAAGATCGATTATAACCTTCTGAAAGAAACAGAAAAAAAAGACGGCAAACTGATCCTGGTAACAGCTATCAACCCGACACCAGCAGGTGAAGGAAAAACAACCACAACTGTAGGTCTTGCAGATGGTATGCAGAAACTCGGCAAGAACGTTATGGTTGCTCTTCGTGAGCCATCCCTCGGACCGGTATTCGGTGTTAAGGGCGGCGCAGCAGGCGGCGGATATGCACAGGTAGTTCCAATGGAAGACATCAACCTTCATTTCACAGGTGACTTCCATGCGATCGGAGCAGCAAACAACCTTCTTGCAGCAATGATCGACAACCATATCTTCCAGGGCAACGCACTGAACATCGACCCGCGTAAGATTACATGGAGAAGATGCGTGGATATGAATGACCGTCAGCTTCGTAATGTAGTAGACGGACTCGGCGGAAAGACAAACGGAATGCCGCGTGAAGACGGATATGACATCACAGTTGCCTCTGAGATCATGGCAGTCCTCTGTCTGGCAAGCGACATCAAAGATCTGAAAGAAAGACTTTCCAGGATTATCATCGGATATACATATGGAAAAGTTGCAGAGCAGAAACCGGTAACAGCAGGAGACCTTCATGCAGAAGGAGCTATGACAGCACTTCTGAAAGATGCCCTGAAACCAAACCTTGTTCAGACACTGGAACATGTACCGGCAATCGTTCACGGCGGACCATTCGCAAACATCGCTCACGGATGTAACTCCGTAACAGCAACAAAAATGGCCATGAAACTTGCAGATTATGCAATCACAGAAGCAGGATTCGGTGCTGACCTCGGTGCTGAGAAATTCCTCGACATCAAATGCCGTATGGCAGGACTGCACCCGAACGCAGTTGTTATCGTAGCAACTGTACGTGCACTGAAATACAACGGTGGCGTGCCGAAGGCTGACCTGAACAACGAAAATCTGGAAGCACTGGAAAAAGGTATCCCGAACCTTCTGAAACATGTAAGCAATATCAAAAATGTTTACAAACTTCCATGCGTTGTTGCAATCAATGCATTCCCGACAGATACAAAGGCAGAGCTTGACTTCGTAGAAGCCAAATGTAAAGAGCTTGGCGTAAACGTAGCACTTTCCGAAGTATGGGCAAAAGGCGGCGAAGGCGGAATCAAACTTGCAGAAGAAGTGATCCGTCTCTGTGAAGAACCAAACGACTTCACATATTCCTACGAACTGGAAGGCTCCATCGAAGATAAACTGAACCAGATCGTTCAGAAGATCTATGGCGGCAAGAAAGTTGTACTTACAGCAAATGCACAGAAACAGGCAAAACAGCTGGAAGCTATGGGATTCGGCAACTGCCCGATCTGCGTTGCAAAGACACAGTACAGCTTAACAGATGACCAGACCAAACTGGGTGCACCGACAGATTTCGAAGTTACAGTACGTAACCTGAAAATCTCCGCAGGAGCAGGCTTCATCGTAGCCCTGACAGGCGAGATCATGACCATGCCAGGACTTCCTAAAGTACCGGCCGCAGAGCGCATCGATGTAGACGAAACCGGAAAAATCACAGGACTTTTCTGATTTTTAAAAAAAAGAAAAAACAAAAAACTTTGCGAGGGGAGGGCACTCACAGTTGCGAAGGCCGTTCTCCCCTCGCACTCCCCACCGGGCCACGCCGAAAATATTTCTCAAACTTTAAAATTTTCAGTATCAGTCACGTTTGTAAAAATATTTAAAACAGCGTTCGCTTGCTTTGCGGTGGCCAAGAAGGGGGAGTCTGAGGGGGACCTTCGGCCTTCGCAACTATGAGATGGTCCCCCTCAGGTTTGTTCCTTACATATTTCAATATGTAAAATAAAATTTAAGAGAAAACTCTTTATTTAAAACAATTTTTTCAGGAGGAGAAAAAATGGGATTTTCAACAAGTACCTGCACAGAATTCGTTGAAGTACTTGCTTCCAAAGCTCCGGTTCCGGGGGGCGGCGGTGCTTCTGCACTCGTAGCTGCTGTCGGAACAGCGCTTGGAAACATGGTAGGCAGCCTGACAGTAGGCAAAAAGAAATATGCAGACGTAGAAGATGAAATGTGGGAGCTGAAAGCAAAATGCGACCAGCTTCAGAAAGACTTCCTTCGTCTGATCGAGAGAGATGCAGAAGTTTTTGAACCACTTTCCAAAGCATATGGAATGCCGAGAGAGACAGAAGAAGAAAAAGCTGAAAAAGCACGTGTTATGGAGATCGTTCTGAAAGATGCATGCTCCGTACCTATGGAAATTATGGAAAAATGCTGTGAAGCTATTGAACTGATCGTTGAATTCGGAGCAAAAGGTTCCAAACTTGCAATCAGTGATGCCGGTGTTGGCGCAGCATTCTGCAAGGCGGCTCTGAAAGGTGCAAGCCTTAACGTTTACATCAATACAAAATCCATGGCAGACAGAGAATATGCAGAAGAACTGAACAAAAAGGCAGATGCAATGCTTGAAAAATATACAAAGATTGCAGATGAGACCTTTGACAGTGTTCTTGGCAGATTAAAATAATATAAACTAATATATGTGGAGGAAATAAAAAATGGCTAAACAGTTATTAGGAAAAGAAGTAACAGCAGCACTGAACGAAAAAATCAAAGCAAACGTTGCAGAATTACAGGGAAAAGGAGTAAATCCTACACTCTGCATCATCCGTGTCGGCGAGAACCCGAGCGATATCTCCTATGAAAGAGGAGCAACAAAACGCTGCGAAACACTTGGCGTAGCATGTGAAAAGATCCTTCTTCCGGGAGACGTTACACAGGAAGAACTTCTTGCAACAATTGACAAAGTAAACAAAGATGACCATATCCATGGCGTACTTCTGTTCCGTCCACTTCCTAAACATCTGGATCAGGCAGTGATCGAGAACGCTCTTGCAGCAGAAAAAGACGTAGACTGCATGACAGATCTTTCCATGTCCGGTGTATTCACAGGCAAAAAGATCGGTTTCCCGCCATGTACACCACAGGCATGTATGGAAATCCTTGATCATTACGGAATTGACTGCACAGGCAAAAAAGCAGTAGTTATCGGAAGAAGCCTTGTTGTAGGAAAACCGGCAGCTATGATGCTCGTTAAGAAAAATGCTACTGTAACTATCTGCCATACAAAAACTGTAGATATGCCATCTGTAGCAAGAGAAGCAGACATCGTGATCGTTGCAGCAGGACGTGCCGGAGTTGTTGGCGCTGACTACGTAAAAGAAGGACAGACTATCATCGATGTAGGTATCAACGTAAATGCAGAAGGAAAACTCTGCGGAGATGTTGACTATGCAGCAGTTGAGCCGATCGTTGATGCTATCACACCTGTTCCTGGCGGAGTTGGAAGCGTTACAACATCTGTTCTTGTTGGACATGTTGTAGAAGCAGCAATGAGAAAGGTTAATTAATAATAAATGATCAGAAACAAAAAAGCAGTGCTCTTTTGTTCTCAGATAGTTCTGACGGGTGCCCTTATTGCGGGGGCACCTTGTCTGGCTTTCGGAGATACAGAGAAAAATGTCGAATTAGTCACCGTTTCAGAAGAAAGTGTTTTTGGAAGTTCTTCTACAGAAAGTGCCTCAGAAGAGGCAGATCATTCGAAGGAAGGGCAGATCCATAAGCCGGAGTCTCTGCAGGCACCGGATTTTACATCAGACCTTGATTTTGTAGATGATTCCACAGATAATACTTACGGCTATTATACAGTAATGGGAGAGACTACGGTATCTCTCGCACAGATGACATCTCAGTATAATGAAAGAAATGTTGAGTATCCGTCAGCAGTCCTGGGAGATGGCGGAGCTGCAACAATAGATGATTTCTGCACGATCATTCTTGAAGAGGCAAATGCAGAGGGAGTTCGTGGAGAAGTGGTGTTTGAACAGGCAATGCTGGAGACCGGGTGGCTGCAGTATGGCGGAGATTCCGGAGTAACTCAGTACAATTTTGCCGGCCTTGGAACTACAGGAGGCGGTGTGGCAGGAGTTTCCTATCCTGACGTCAGAACAGGGATCCGTGCGCAGGTACAGCATCTGAAAGCATATGCATGTGATGAAGAACTTAACCAGGACTGCGTGGATACACGGTTTGACATGGTAAAAAGATGCTCAGCGCCATATGTTGAATGGCTTGGCCAGAAGGAAAACCCGGATGGTGTCGGATGGGCAGAAGGCGCCAATTATGGGGAAAAATTACGAAAATTACTTGCTGAACTGAAAGAAGAATAAGGTTCAGAATCTACATACAGATATTCCAAGACAAAAAAATCACCAGTCGGGGCAGATGCCCTCGAAGCTGGTGATTTTTGCTTTAGCCGGAAACTCTTTACTCGAGTCCCACTTCACGAAGTTCTTTTGGTGGAAGTTTCTTTGTGGAAGCAGCAAGGAACTTCTTAAGTTCTTTGGAGGATTTGGCGAAAGGAACGTTTGTTCCTGCACCACCCATACATCCGCCAGGGCATGCCATACCTTCGATCATGCAGCCTTTCAGCTTGCCTGCTTTTGCAAGAGCGAGGGCTTTTTTGCAGTCGGCGAGGGTTTCTGCATGCTCAATATGAACCGGAACATCCGGGTAATATTCTTTCAGACAGGCTTCAATAGCACCTGCAACACCACCTGCGACTGCGTAGCCACGGCCGGCTGCAGTAGCATCATGAAGAGAACCTTCATCTTCAAAAGAAGCCGGATCGATTTCTTTTGCATCAAACATAGCGTCAAGTTCTTCAAACGTTACAACAAAATCAACATCACTGCGGACTGTGCGGCGCATGGCCTCAAGCTTTTTGGAAGCACATGGTCCGATAAAAACAACTTTTGTATCCGGATTTTCCTGTTTGACTTTACGTGCTGTGGCAACCATAGGAGTCAGTTCCTGGGAAATATTATTGATCATGGTCGGGAAAGATTTCTTTGCCATCATTGACCAGGAAGGGCAGCAGGAAGTCAGAAGGAATGGAAGATTGCCGGTAGCCACTTCTTTTGCATAATGATGCGCTTCAGAAATCGCACCTACGTCAGCACCAAAAGCAACTTCATGGACATCTTCAAATCCAAGTACCTGCAGAGCAGTACGGAATTTGGCAGGAGTAACATCGTCACCGAACTGGCTGATATAAGCAGGAGCAACAATTGCCGTGATCTTCTCACCTTTACGAAGAGCATGAGCCAGCTGGAAAATCTGTGATTTGTCAGAAATAGCACCAAAAGGACAACTTACCATACACATACCACAGGATACACATTTGTCCTGAAGGATACTTGCACGTCCCTGCTCATCACTTCCGATAGCCTTGACACCGCATGCCTGTTCACATGGGCGGATATTGTGGGAGATGGCATCATATGGACATGCATTTTTGCATTTGCCGCACTTGATACATTTGCTCTGGTCAATGTGTGATTTGCCGTTTTTCATGGAAATAGCGCCCTTAGGACATGCCTGCACACATGGATGTGCAACACAGCCGCGGCACATGTTGCTGACAACATATTTGTTGGAAGGACATGCCGCACATGCAGAAGGAATAACCTGCATAAGAGGCGGTTCATAATATTTTTCGTCAATGTTGCTTGCAGCAAGACCATCTGTCAGGTGGACAGATTTGTTTTCCGGACGGAGGGAAAGGCCCATTGCAAGACGGACTCTTTCACTTGCAACTGCACGTTCTCTGTAAATACTTTCACGGTATTTGGCTTTTTCTTCCACAATATTATAAGGAATGGCTTCAATGTCATGGATCAGAGTTTCATCAGTGGATTCAAAACCAATTCTGGCAACTTCTTCAAATACTTTGTGTCGGATCGCTCTGACAGGAGTATCGTATGCTCTCATATTTTATCTCCTTTTCTTATATGTGTTAGTTGTATAAAAAACATGTACAATAGTTTACCGCATGAAACTATTGATGAATTTTCTCATCTACCGTTCCTTATAATATAGTAAATATCGGGTAAAATCAACGCTATTTATTGTACTTTTCCATGCACAAAGCCTGTAAATGACCGGAGTGACGGGCATCAGAGCAGGAAAATCAGATGACAGTCTGAAATGAAAGTTTGATAAAAAATTGTGAAATATGTTAATAAAATCACGAAAATGAGAAAAAATTGCAAAAAACACATAATTAATGAAAAACTTTGTATATTTTCCTTGTTAAAACCAAACATATAATGTATAATTAAAATCAACGGAAGTGTGCAAAATAAACAAAACTATTTGCATGGAACGTGTACATTATTTAACAAGGAGGGAAACGAATGTTAGACCAGTCTTATTACAAAAAGACAGATGAGATAATTGAGCATTATGGACGTAAAGCAGCGTCCCTGATCCCAATTATGCAGGATATTCAGGCTGAATATCGTTATCTGCCAGGTGAACTTCTGACGTATGTGGCATCCCAGATCGGAGTTACGGAGGCCAAAGCGTACAGTGTTGCGACTTTCTACGAGAACTTTTCTTTTGAACCAAAAGGCAAATACGTCATCAAAGTCTGTGACGGAACTGCATGTCATGTAAGAAAGTCCATGCCTGTAAAGGAAGCATTAATGAAAGAACTTGGTCTCAGTCATAAGAAGCATACCACAGATGATATGCTTTTTACGGTAGAGACAGTATCATGTCTGGGTGCATGCGGATTAGCGCCTACACTTACTGTAAATGACGAAGTACATCCCAAGATGAACCCGGAGAAAGCTGTTGAGCTGCTGAATGAATTGAGAGGTGAGAGCGTATGAGTATTATGAATAAAGAAGATCTGCTCAAGAAGCAGGCTGAAGCCCAGAATACCCTGAAATCTTTTACCTGTCGAGTTCTTGTCTGTTCAGGTACCGGCTGTATTGCTTCCGGTGCTCAGAAGATTTATGACGAAATGGAAAGTCTCTGCAGAAATCTTGACTGGGTAAGTGTTGAAATGCAGAAAGATGTTCCGCATATCGGTGTTGTAAAAACAGGTTGTCAGGGACTCTGTGAACTTGGACCTCTGGTAAGAATCGAACCATATGATTATCAGTATGTTCATGTTCAGGTAGAAGACTGCAAAGAAATCGTAGAACGTACGATCATGGAAGGCGAACCGATCACAAGACTTTTCTACTGTGATCATGACACAGTCTGTCCACATCCGTCCGACATTCCTTTCCTGAACCAGCAGACAAGAATTGTTCTTGAAAACTGCGGAAATATTGACGCAGAATCAATAGATGAATATATCGCTGCAGGCGGATTCCAGGCTATGGCAAAAGCTTTCTTCGATATGACTCCTCAGGAGGTTATTGACGAAGTGACGAAATCAGGTCTCCGTGGACGAGGCGGAGCAGGATTCCCGGCTGGTAAGAAATGGTCTCAGGTAGCACGTCAGAAAGAAAAAGAGCGTTATGTTGTATGTAACGGTGATGAAGGTGACCCGGGTGCATTTATGGATGGCTCCGTAATGGAAGGTGATCCATATAAGATGATCGAAGGTATGGTCATTGCCGCTTATGCAGTTGGAGCTGAGAATGGATATATTTATGTTCGTGCAGAATATCCGCTTTCTGTTAAACGTCTTCATATGGCAATGGAGCAGGCAGAGGCTTACGGACTTCTGGGAGATAATATCCTCGGTTCAGGATTCAATTTCCACTTACATATCAACCGCGGTGCAGGTGCTTTTGTATGTGGTGAAGGATCTGCGCTTACAGCTTCCATCGAAGGAAACAGAGGTATGCCGCGTGTCAAACCTCCGCGTACTGTAGAAAAGGGTCTGTGGGAAAAACCTACAGTTCTGAACAACGTAGAGACATATGCGAACGTTCCGAAGATCATTCTCAAAGGTGCTGACTGGTTCCGTACTATCGGTACAGAGGGAAGCCCGGGAACAAAAACATTCTCACTTACCGGTGCCATCGAAAATACAGGTCTTATCGAAGTTCCTATGGGAACAAATCTTCGTCATATCATTTATGATATCGGCGGCGGACTTAAGAGTGGTGCTGCATTCAAGGGCGTTCAGATCGGCGGACCTTCCGGTGGATGTCTGATCGATGATCAGCTTGACCGTCCTCTTGATTTTGATTCCGTTAAGAAACTGGATGCCATCATGGGTTCCGGTGGTCTGGTAGTTATGGACGAGAACACATGTATGGTTGAAGTTGCGCGTTTCTTCATGAGCTTTACACAGAGAGAATCCTGTGGTAAATGTGTTCCGTGCCGTGAAGGTACGAAACGTATGCTTGAGATTCTCGAGCGTATTGTAGAAGGAAAGGGCGAGATGTCTGATCTCGATGAACTGGAAGAACTTGCTACAATGGTACAGAAAATGGCTCTCTGCGGACTTGGTAAGAGTGCTCCGCTTCCTGTAATCAGTACCCTGAAACGCTTCCGCGATGAATATGAAGAACATATCCGCGACAAGAAATGCCGTGCAAAAGTCTGCACAGCTCTTCGTCAGTTCCACATCAATCCTGAATTCTGTATCGGATGTGGTAAATGTGCAAAGAACTGTCCGGCCGGAGCAATCAGCGGAAAGATCAAACATCCATATCATATTAACAATGACCTTTGCATTAAGTGCGGTGCATGTAAAGATAACTGTAACTTTGATGCGGTTTATGTGGAAGCATAGGAAGGAGGGCAACTTATGGGAACAATGACAATAGACGGTAGAAAAGTGGAATTTACCGATGAAAAAAACGTCCTGGCTGTTATCCGTAACGCAGGAATCAATATCCCCACACTGTGCTACCACTCAGAGATATCCACATTCGGAGCCTGTCGTTTATGTACAGTAGAAGATGACAGAGGCAGAACATTTGCTTCATGTTCAGAAGAACCCAGAGATGGAATGGTAATTTATACCAATTCCGGCAAAATCAAAAAATATCGTAAACTTATCGTAGAGCTTCTCCTTGCAGCACATTGCAGAGACTGTACAACCTGTGTGAAGAGCGGCGAATGTATTCTTCAGGAACTGGCTCACCGTCTTGGTGTAGAGAATGTCCGCTTTGAAAATACAAGAGAACATCATGAGCTGGATACAAGTTCACCATCCATTGTCCGTGATCCGAACAAATGTATCCTCTGCGGAAACTGTGTACGTGCCTGCGAAGAACTTCAGGGAATCGGTGCACTTGGATTTGCGTTCCGTGGAACAGAAGCCATGGTTATGCCGGCATTTAATAAGAAAATTTCCGAGACACAGTGTGTAAACTGCGGACAGTGCCGTGTATTCTGTCCGACAGGAGCTATCTCCATCCGTACAAATATGGACGAAGTATGGGAAGCACTGGCAGATCCGGATACACGTGTAGTTGCACAGATCGCTCCGGCTGTACGAGTTGCAGTAGGAGATCATTATGGAATGCAGAAAGGCCGCAGTGTAATGGGCAAGATCGTAAATGCTCTTCACCGTATGGGCTTTGATGAAGTATATGATACTACTTTCAGTGCAGACCTTACCATTATGGAAGAAACAGCAGAATTCCTGAAGAGAGTGGAAACAGGGGAAAACCTTCCGCTTCTGACTTCCTGCTGTCCGGCATGGGTAAAATTTGTAACTGATCAGTATAAGGAATTTGTTCCGAATGTATCTACCTGCCGTTCACCACAGGGAATGATGTCAGCTGTTATCAAGGAATACTTCCGTGATCCGGAACATGCAGCAGGCAAGAAGACTGTTATGGTTTCCATTATGCCATGTACAGCCAAGAAAGCAGAAGCGAAACGTCCGAATAGCTTTACCAGGGGCGAGCAGGATACAGATATTGTTATCACAACTACAGAACTTCTCCGCATGATTGATAACTTTGGACTTGATTTTGCATCTCTTGATCCGGAAGCATGCGATATGCCATTTGGATTCGGTTCCGGCGGTGGTGTTATCTTTGGTGTGACAGGTGGTGTTACAGAGGCAGTTCTTCGCCGGCTTTCACCAGCACACAGCAAAGAAGTAATGAAAGATATTTCTGAATGTGGAGTCCGTGGAGATGACGGAATCAAAGAGTTTTCAGTTCCATATAATGGAATGGAGGTTAAGATCTGTGTAGCAAGCGGACTTGCCAATGCACGTAAAGTTATGGAGCGTGTAAAGAACGGCGAAGCAGAATATCATCTGATCGAAGTGATGGCATGTAGACGTGGATGTATCATGGGTGGCGGTCAGCCGACAAGAGCCGGTGACAGAACCAAGGCTGCCAGAGCAAAAGGACTGTACAACGCAGACAACACCATGATCATCAAGAAATCCGATGAGAACCCACTTGTACTGGAACTTTATCAGGGACTTCTCAAAGGCAAGGAGCATGAACTCCTTCACAATGAATTTTATTAATACCGGAAACGAAACAAATCGCAGGTATCATATTGATTGAGAGTATGATGGAGATATAATAGGAGCTGGGGTATTTCAGTTTGAGCGGCTGAGATACCTCAGTTTTTTGTACCTCTTGCATAAAATACTTTAATAGGCTAAAATAAAAGCAAAAATACAAAGGAGCAAAAACCATGCGTGAAATAAAAGCTTCCACAATTACAGATGTCATTGAACGTCTCTGCATCGAAGCCAACCAGGTGCTTCCGGAAGACATCAAAAAAGCAATCGGAGCCTGTCGTGCGTGCGAGGATGGAGAGATCGCCTGCGGTGTTCTTGACAACATCATCGAAAACTACCAGATAGCCGAAAACGAGCAGGTGCCGATCTGTCAGGATACAGGAATGGCCTGCGTATTCCTGGAAATCGGACAGGACGTACATATCACAGACGGAGATCTCACAGAAGCAGTAAACGAGGGAGTGCGCCGCGGCTATGACAAAGGCTATCTCCGCAAATCCGTAGTAAAAGATCCTGTCCGCAGAGGAAATACAGGAGACAACACTCCGGCCATGCTTTACACAGAGATCGTACCAGGAGAACAGATCAAAGTAACCGTAGGACCGAAAGGATTCGGAAGCGAAAATATGAGTGCGATCCGCATGTTCAAACCGTCAGCCGGAATCCAGGGAATCAAAGACTTCATCCTTGAGACAGTGGAAACAGCAGGCCCGAACCCGTGTCCTCCAATGGTAGTGGGAGTCGGAATCGGAGGAACTTTTGACAAAGCAGCTCTTCTTGCAAAAAAAGCCCTCATGCGCCCGGTAGACACATCTAACCCGGATCCGTATTATGCAGATCTCGAAAAAGAAATGCTGCAGAAGATCAATGAACTTGGAATCGGACCACAGGGATTTGGCGGCCGTACAACGGCAATCGGACTGAACATTGAAACAATGCCCACACATATCGCAGGAATGCCATGTGCGATCAATATCAGCTGCCATGTGACACGACACAAAACGGAGGTGATCTGAGATGGAACGTCATATTACTTTACCATTAACGAAAGAACTTGCAGAGACACTTCATGCAGGAGATACCGTATATCTGACAGGAACTATCTATACCTCCCGTGATGCAGGCCACAAAAGAATGTGCGAAGCCCTTGCAAGAGGCGAGAAACTTCCCTTCGACCCGACAGATGCGACCATCTATTACGTAGGACCTACCCCTGCAAAACCAGGACAGGTCATTGGTTCCGCAGGTCCCACAACCAGCGGAAGAATGGATGCCTATGCACCGACCATGATGTCCGTAGGCGCAAGAGGAATGATCGGCAAGGGTGCCCGCCTTCCGGAAGTAGTAGAAGCCATGAAAAAATATAAAGGTGTATACTTCGGAGCCATCGGCGGAGCAGGAGCCCTCCTTGCAAAATGCATCAAAAAAGCAGAGCTTGTGGCTTACGAAGACCTCCAGTCCGAAGCACTCCGCAGACTTTATGTGGAGGAAATGCCGCTGGTAGTCATCATCGACAGCGAAGGCAACAACCTCTATGAAGAAGGCAGGAAAGAATACCTCAGAAACCGCAAAGCCTGAGACATGAATCACCCCCCATCCGCATATATTTATAACAATACATGGGATTGTGTGAATATATGCAAGGGGGCTTTTTTATGGAAAATTTTCAGGTTTACCGGGATATTCAGGCACGTACCGGCGGTGACATATACATAGGCGTTGTAGGCCCTGTACGCACTGGCAAATCAACCTTTATCCGGAGATTTATGGAACTGGTGGCGCTTCCGGGGATAGAACCGTCACTGCAGAATGAAGTACGCGATCAGCTGCCATTAAGCGGTTCCGGCAAACTGATCACAACAGTGGAACCCAAATTCATCCCCAGAGAAGCAGTGCCCGTAACATTAGGCGAAGATCAGAAAGTCCGCGTGAAACTCATAGACTGCGTGGGATTTCTGGTAAAAGATGCCTCAGGGCACATAGAAGACGGCAAAGAACGCATGGTCAAAACACCCTGGTCCGAAAAAGCAATACCATTTCATGACGCAGCACAGCTTGGAACAGAAAAAGTCATCGAAGAACATGCAACCATAGGACTTGTGATCACCACAGACGGAAGCTTCGGAGAACTGCCGCGGGAAAATTTCCTCGAGGCTGAGGCAAAAACAGTCAGCGAACTGAAAAAACACCAGAAGCCATTTCTTATCCTTGTGAATTCACAGATGCCGTACAAAGAAGAAACACTCAAGCTTGCAAAAAATCTCCAGGAAAAATACGGCGTGACAGCAATCACCGCCAACTGCGAACAGCTGCGAAGAGAAGATGTATCCAGAATTCTTGAAAACATACTATATGAATTTCCGGTCAGTGAAATACAGTTCTTTATACCGAAATGGATCGAGATGCTTTCTGCAGATCACGAAATAAAAAAACAGATCACAGATGAGATCAGGACAATGATGTCCGGAATGACCCACCTGCGGGACATCACAAAAGAAACCGCAAAGCTCCATTCAGCCTGCATACAGGACACCCTGCTGGAAGACGTGAGCCTTTCCACCGGAATCGTGAAAATCCGCGTACAGGTAAAAGAAGAATATTATTACCGGAATTTAAGCGAACTCAGCGGAATTTCCATGGAAAGCGAATATGACCTGATCCACACAATAAAAGAACTTGCAGAGATGAAAGAACAATATGTAAAAGTACAGGATGCACTGGAATCTGTGCGGAGTACAGGATATGGAGTTGTAGTACCTGAACTGAAAGAAATCGAGATGGATGAACCATCAATGATCAGGCAGGGAAATAAATTCGGGGTAAAAATCCGGTCAAAAAGTCCGTCCATCCATATGATCAAAGCAAACATTGTCACAGAGATCGCACCGATCGTAGGAACAGAGCAGCAGGCAAAAGATCTCATAGAATATATCGGAGAAAGCAGTCAGAGAGGCGAAAGCATCTGGGAGACAAATATTTTCGGAAAATCTATCGAGCAGCTTGTGCAGGACGGAATCCGAAGCAAGATCATGGCCATAGGAGAAGAAAGTCAGGTGAAACTTCAGGATACTATGCAGAAAATCGTCAACGACAGCAAAGGCGGTATGGTCTGCATAATAATATAAGAAATGCGGCCGGTTTTTATGAGACCGGCTGTTTTTGTGTGAACTATATAATAAGAAAGAAAATACATACATTTTTTTGGTAAGTTACGTCATTTCTGGTATCTTTACACAGTAAAACAGCTATGCTAAAATAAAATAGATTCAGGTCAGATTATGTATTGATATAATAAAAACCTGGAGTATGAGAGAGAAACAGAGGGAAGGAAAAGAAAAATGTACAAACGTAAGTCAAAAGGCTGGTACAAGCACAAGGATTTTATTATGCTGGATCTGCTTTGCATGTTTCTGGCTTTTATAATTGCTTACATGGTCAGAAACGGAAGTCTCTATGGAATGATCAGAAACAGAATTTATCTGTATACACTGATCTTTGCTCTTGTGATGGATTTTCTGTCTGTCAGTGTATTTGAATTTTATCATGGCGTTATCAGAAGAGGATTTTACCAGGAACTGAATGCAACAATCAAACAGATGATCTGTATAGAATTAACTTCGGCACTGTTTCTGTTCTCTATTGACAACGGACATAACTTCTCGAGAGTTGTTCTTTATTCATTTGGAGGACTTTATCTTCTCTTCACCTATGTGACCAGACTGAGATGGAAAAAACATATTCGTGTCAAAATGGCGGAAGGTGGAGAACATTCACTTTATATCATTACATCGAAGGATATTGCGGAACACGTTATTGACAAAGTCCGCAAATACAACTATAACAGATATAACATCAATGGTCTTGTAATCGTTGATGAAGATATGACCGGACAGGTTATTGACGGAGTTGAAGTAGTGGCAGGTCTTGATGACGCAGCAGCATATATCTGCCAGCAGTGGGTTGATGAAGTACTGATCAATGTTTCGCCGGATCACCAATATCCCCATAAACTTCATGATGAGCTTCTGGAAATGGGAATGGTCATACACATGAACCTTGCAAAGGTCAAAAACACCACAGGCCAGAAACAGTTTGTAGAGAAAATCGGCGGTTATACAGTGCTGACAACTACTATGAACTATGCCACAGACAGACAGATTCTTGCCAAAAGAATCCTGGATATCGCAGGCGGCCTGGTAGGCTGTATCCTTACAGGAATTATCACAATATTCATAGGACCGATCATTTACATATCATCTCCGGGACCGATTTTTTTCGCCCAGACACGAATCGGAGAGAACGGAAAACCATTCAAGATGTATAAATTCCGCAGCATGTACATGGACGCGGAGGAGCGCAAAAAAGAACTGATGGCCCAGAACAAAATGAGCGATGCCCGCATGTTCAAGCTGGATTTCGATCCCAGGGTCATCGGAAACAAAGTTTTGCCGGACGGTTCCCACAAGACAGGCATTGGGGAATTTATCCGCAAAACATCGCTGGATGAATTTCCACAGTTCTGGAATGTCCTGAACGGCACTATGAGCCTGGTGGGCACCAGACCGATCCTGCAAGATGAACTTCAGCAGTATGAACTTCACCACCGTGCCCGGATTGCCATTAAGCCCGGCATCACCGGTATGTGGCAGGTAAGCGGCCGAAGCGATATCACAGACTTCGAGGAAGTCGTACGACTGGACAAAGAATACATCGAAAACTGGAATATCGGACTGGATATCAAGATCCTTCTGAAGACTGTAGTGGCAGTGGTGAAACATGAAGGGTCGGTATAACTGAATAAAAATCAGAGAATGGTTTTGCTCGCCGTGGGGCGGTGGGCAAAACCATAAAATATGTAATTAGATAAGTTATAAATACAAGAAAGAATGTATGTGGAATGAGTATTGAACATAATAAAAAAGCACAGGATAAGACGAGAGTACTCAACGGATGTTTTGTGGAGTAGAAAACAAGGAAAATATGATTGCCGCGCCGATAGGGTACGACAGCATAAGAAAACACTTAGCCGAGTGTGGTTATCACACAGCGGAAATTAGAGAGAAATACTATCTGTGAAGAGCAGATGTGTACATAGATTAGGAAGTTAACAAAAATGGAGGAATACATATGAGCACAGTTACTTTAGATAATAAAACGATTTTAGTCACAGGCGCAGCCGGTTTCATAGGATCTAACCTTGTGAAACGAATTTATCAGGAAGCTCCTTCTGCTACGGTTATCGGCATCGACAATATGAATGCCTACTATGATGTGGCACTGAAAGAGTTCCGCCTGAATGAGCTGGCCAAGTATCCCACATTTACTTTTGTCAAAGGCAACATCGCTGATAAGGAACTGATCACTGAGCTGTTCGAGAAGTACAAGCCGTCTGTGGTCGTCAACCTTGCAGCACAGGCTGGTGTGCGTTACTCCATCACCAACCCGGATGCTTATGTGGAATCTAACTTGGTCGGCTTTTTCAATATCCTCGAAGCCTGCCGTCATTGCGAGAGTCTGGAGCATTTGGTTTATGCTTCTTCCTCCTCCGTCTACGGTTC
>CAKRLX010000001.1 GCA_934359835.1 uncultured Blautia sp. | reverse complement strand
TTTTATCTGGATTAGCCATATAAGTCTGCATGGTTTTACCTCCTGTTATTTATCAACGATAGTTTGTTTAATCACGACTCTGCGTGATATCATATATAATTCCTGGTGATCAGTGCAAATATATACTGCGGAAATGTCCGAAACCGCTGATAAAACACCTTTGCCGGGGCTTTGGCTCAGGAGTCATCGCACTACGTCACATTGAGTAATTCTACTATAGGGTATTCCGTATGTCAACAGTTTTTTCCAGATTTTTTACGGTTTTTTTACTTTTTTGAACTGTTTACAATATAAATACCAATGCATACAAGAATCAGTGATATTACACTGAAAATTCCTGATGCCTGATCCGCCTCTCCCAGAAGGATCGCTGACAGAAATACACCAAATACAGGATTCATAAATCCAAACACTGCAACCCTTGACACCGGATTATATTTCAGCAGAATTCCCCAGAGAGAGTATGCGACTGCAGATACCAGCGCAAGGTATACAAGAAGTGCCACACCGGAAGGTGATACCCTGCTGATCCTGCCGCCCATGGCCCCGCCTGCTGCCATCAGAACAAGTCCACCCACAATAAACTGATAGCCACTTAACATTACCGGGTTGAATTCCTTCGAGAATTTTTTTACATAAACAGAAGAAAAAGCATATGCAACTGTTGAAAGAAGGATTGCTCCTTCTCCGGCCAGACTGAACTGGAGATTCATTCCGTTCAGATTGATAAGTACCACTCCAGCAAATCCCAGTACACAGCCGATGATCTTCCTGGCAGTGATCTTTTCCTGATGAAACAGAAAACTTGCAACAAGGATCGCAACAAACACATTTACCGCCTCTATAATAGAAGCTTTTACTCCACTGGTATGTGCCAGTCCCACATAAAAAAAGAAATACTGAATAATCGTCTGAAGCATACTCAGCCACAGTATTTTGCCTGCTGCTCTTTTTTCGGGCAGAAGGATTCTTCCTTCCATAAAACTTCCTATTATAACAGCCAGAACTCCTGCAAGTGCAAATCTGCATCCTGCAAAAAGAATCTGCGTGGCAGTATCGGCTGAATTTATCTCAAATAATCTGTATCCTATTTTTATGCAGGGAAATGCGCTTCCCCAGAGAAGACAGCACAGCAATGCACCAAGCCATACAACCATTGTCTTCTGCATAAATTCTTCTTTTAAATTAATACCTTTCATTTTTTCCCCCAGTAACAATATTCTCATAAACCACAAACAATTATGCTGCCGTGGCTCAATGCTTTTATTATGCCACACAACGTCATATTATTCAATCAATTACCCACCTGAATGTAAATGGGTATTTTTTGCCCACTCTGATATAAATGTGTATTTTTTTCCCATTCTCTTCCGTTTGTCAGTTGAATCAGCGCCAAAATGGTAATACTATAACTGCACACAACAACATTTGCAACATTCTATCAAACATGAAAGGTGGTTTTAATATGTCTAAAAAAGGATTAAAACTCGGTGTGGCACTGGCTGCCGGCGCCGGAGCTGCTGCCCTCCTGAAAAAAACTTCTCAGGAAAAACAGGCCACATCAGATTCAGCCGTAAAATCCGGTGTGTCCCATTCAGACTATCGAAATACAGAACTCGGAAAACATGAAAAAAACAGCAAAGGTATCTACTATACCAACGGTAACTATGAAGCTTTTGCCCGCCCTGAAAAACCAGAAGGCGTTGATGACAAACATGCCTATCTCGTTGGCAGCGGTCTCGCTTCACTGGCTGCCGCATGCTTCCTGGTACGTGACGGACAGATGAAAGGCTCTCATATCCACATTCTTGAGGCTATGGATATTGCCGGCGGTGCCTGTGATGGCATCTTTGATCCGACACGTGGCTATATCATGAGAGGCGGACGTGAAATGGAAAATCATTTTGAATGCCTCTGGGATCTGTTCCGCAGCATTCCTTCACTTGAAACACCAGGTGCTTCTGTTCTGGACGAATTCTACTGGCTGAACAAACACGATCCCAACTACTCTCTGTGTCGTGCAACTATCAACCGTGGAAAAGACGCTCACACAGACGGCAAATTTAATCTCAGCCAGAAAGGCTGCATGGAGATCATGAAACTTTTCATGACAAAAGACGAAGATCTCTATGACAAAACCATTGAAGATGTATTTGATGAGGAAGTATTTGATTCCACATTCTGGATGTACTGGAGAACCATGTTTGCATTTGAAAACTGGCACAGTGCTCTTGAAATGAAACTTTATTTCCAGCGCTTTATCCACCACATTGCAGGTCTTCCAGATTTCAGTGCCCTGAAATTTACAAGATATAATCAGTACGAATCTCTGATTCTTCCAATGCAGAAATATCTGGAGGACGCAGGTGTTGATTTCCAGTTCAACACAGAAGTTACCAACGTCCACTTTGAATTCAGAGATAACAAAAAAATTGCTTCTTCTATAGAATGTAGTGTAAAAGGCGAAGAAAGAACAATTCTTCTTACCGAAAATGATCTCGTCTTTGTTACAAACGGAAGCTGTACAGAAGGAACCATTTACGGTGATCAGGATCATGCTCCGAACGGCAATGCAGAAGTCCGTACAAGCGGCTGCTGGTCTCTCTGGAAAAATATTGCAGCACAGGATCCTGCCTTCGGTCATCCTGAAAAATTCTGCTCAGATATCAGCAAAACCAACTGGGAATCTGCGACTGTCACTACATTGGATGATAAAATCATTCCTTATATTACTGATATCTGCAAACGTGATCCAAAAACAGGCAAAGTCGTTACAGGCGGCATTGTAAGCTGTCAGGATTCCAGCTGGCTCTTAAGCTGGACTATCAACCGTCAGGGACAGTTCAGAGAACAGGATCCGGATAAAGTCTGCGTTTGGGTCTATGGGCTGTTTACAGATGTTCCGGGCGATTATATCAAAAAACCGATGAAAGAATGTACTGGTAAAGAAATTACTGAAGAATGGCTCTATCATCTCGGTGTTCCGACTGATCAGATTGAAGATCTCGCCACAAACAGTGCCGTATGTGTACCTACCATGATGCCATACATCACTGCATTCTTCATGCCACGTACAAAGGGCGACCGCCCGGATGTTATCCCGGACGGCTGTGTAAACTTCGCTTTTCTTGGTCAATTTGCAGATACACCACGTGATACGGTTTTCACAACCGAATACTCTGTAAGAACTGCCATGGAAGCAGTTTACGGGCTTCTTGGTGTAGACCGTGGTGTTCCGGAAGTATGGGGCAGCGTTTATGATATCCGTGAACTTTTAAGCAGCAGCGTAAAACTTATGGATGGTAAATCTCCTCTGGAAATCCAGCTCCCCGGACCGCTCAACCTGGTCAAGAAACCTCTGCTCCATTTCATCAGGGGAACTGTGATCGAAAAAATCTTACGAGATTATGATGTACTGAAAGACGGAATGTAATTCTTATAAAACAGAAAATGTGCAATATTTCTATAATATGTGCTACTGCATCCGAGGATCAGATATGATATCTTAAGAATGCACACATATTCAAGAAAAACACCGGAACAGGTTTCCTAACCTGCTCCGGTGTTTTTCTTATAATATAATCAGTTATTTAATTTTTAATGAATAGGAGTGTTTGCCGCTTGTCCAGTATGTACTGATATAAATTGTTTCACCTTTTTTCAGAGAAATCTTAGCATAACGGCTGTAAAGTTCAGTAGACGCTTTTACTTTTTTACCCTTTATATATCTGTTGTACCATTGCTTTGAGCAAATTCTCAAAATTGATGACTTTCCACCCTTTGTTTTGATTTTCTGAAAAAGTAATGTATCATGAGGAGACTTTTTCTGAATGTAAACAGAACCAAGCTGCATTTCAGCCGATTTATATTTCTTACTACGAAAATCACTGAATGTCAGAGTATATTTTCCTGTCTTCGGAGCAGTAAAACGGATATAATCATCTTTTCTCAGATTCATTTTACTCACTACTCTGTAGGTTCCTTTTTTCTTAATGTTTACAGCTTTATTTGGATTTTTGTTTGCTGTCACGGTTCTGGCAGCCTGTACCGGAACCTGAAATGGTCCAGATAACATTGTCACCGCTGTAAGGACAATTAAGAGTGCACATAATAGTTTCTTTGCCTTTTTCATCACATATCCTCCTGAATATTTTAATAAAAAAATTTTACCATAGAGGAGGGTACAAATCCAGTATTTACCACGGAAATTCGCAAAGAATGTCCGGCTGTATTTTTTGTATCTTTTATGTTGATTCCCTTATCACCAGTTCTGTATCAAGCAGAAGCGACTTCATCTCTTCCTGCGGATCCTCGATCAGCTCCAGAAGCATTTCGCAGGCTGTATAGCCCATCTGGAATTTCGGCTGGTTTACAGTCGTGATCGAAGGGGAGGTCATAGAAGATAACTCAATATTATCAAAGCCGACCACCAGAATATCCCGCGGTACATGCAGGTGAAAACGCTTCGCTGCACGGATCACTGCCGCTGCAAAAACATCGGATATGGTAAAAAATGCATTCGGTCTGCTGTCAGAATTCAGAAGTCTGCACACCGCTGCATAAGCCATCTCGTAGCTTACTTCCGGCAGCTGCACGATCCACTGCTTCGGGATGCGTATCTCTGCTTTTTCAAGCGCATGCAGAAATCCCTCCTGACGTCTTCTGGCGTATTTAAAATTTCCGGGCCCGTTGATCAGTGCAATCCTGCTGCCCCCGTTGGAAAGCAGGTATTCTGTTGCAGTTTCTGCCGCCCTTACATCGTCAATACTCACATACGGATAGTCTGCGTTTTCATTATATTCGCAGCACTGCACAAGGGGCGCAACAACCCTTATCTGATTCAGGGATTCTTCCGAAATCCGATTCAGGAGGATTACCCCGGCTGCTTCCACACGTCTCAGAAGATTGCAGAAATCAACCATGGTTCCTTTATTCAAATGAGATTCATGGATCAGCAGATGGCAGCCATGCGCCTTTGCAGACACTCTGGCTCCTCTGATGATTTCCTGATAAAATACATTTTCAATGCCCGGTATGTTCAGAACAATCAGCGGCTGCGTTTCTTTTGAAACTGTAACTGTATTTTCGATCTGATATCCCAGTGAACGCATGGCTTCTTCCACTCTGCGTATTGTTGGTTCCTTGACCAGGTTTCTGTGATTCAGCACCCTTGATACTGTTGCCGGTGATACATCTGCTTTTTCGGCAATTAGTGAAACGGTTATCTTCTTCATAGGTTTTCTCTTTTTCAGGTTTTTCTTAATATTATAAAGTATTTTCTTCCTGTTTAACAGAGATAATTATTCACCTTTATGAAATTTCTGTTTTATCTGCGGTCCGATAATCTGCACCATGATAACTACCAGGAGAATAATTCCTTTGATCGCGTTATTGATAAGTGAGTCCATTTTAAGGGACACAATAATTTTATCAATGATTGTATACGACATTGCACCAAACAGAATTCCAAGGCATTTTCCTTTTCCGCCTGACATGCTGATACCGCCCAGAACTGCTGCAGCGATCGCATACATTTCATAACTGTTACCTGTAGTTGCCGGGTCAGCAGATGCATTCATGGCGATCCACAGAAAAGCACCGATTCCGACAAGTGCACCTGCGATAACAAAAACTGAGATTTTTACAACTGCGGTATTGATACCTGCCATCTGGGCACCTTTCATATTACTGCCCACTGCATATACTTTTTTGCCATATTTTGTGCTTGTTGTGATATACACAAAAACAAGTGTCATGATAATAAGGATCAGACCAACGATCGGAATCGTGGAAACTTTTCCATTTCCGAAATTATAAAGTGTCTGATAAGAAGACTGGCTGTTTGCCATCTTATACACAGAACTTCCTCCACCAATGAGCTGCTTGTCCACATGCTGGCAGAAATACTGTGCAAAAGAACGATAGATAAGCATGGTTGCCAGTGTAACGATAAATGCGGGCATCTGGATCCAGCCGACCATCACTCCGTTGAGCAGTCCGCAGAATGCGCCAAACAGTACTGCAAACAGGAAAGTCAGAAGAATACTGTTTGTCATGTTAAAAATAATAACGGAAAATCCACCGTCCAGCGCAAGCATGGAACCTACAGACAGATCGATCTCACCTGTAATGCAGATCAGTCCCATTCCAAGGCCAATAATTCCAATGACAGCTGAATGACGGAATACATTCATCATTCCACTCCATGTAAGGCCATTTGTTGTCAGCGCATATACGATAAAGATCGCAACAAAAACAACTATGTAACTGTTTTCACCAAGGAATCCTGTGATACGTCCAGGAATCGTTGTATTTTTTTTATTCATTCTCTGTTCCCTCCTCTGCCTGTGCCGCATTTGTTGAATACATCATAACTGTCATCTCATCAATTTCCTGATGTTTCAGGATTTTTATGATCTCTCCGTTATAAAATACTGCACAGTAATCTGCTACTTTCTGAATCTCCGGTATCTCCAGTGTGTTGATCAGGATCGTTTTGCCCTGTTTCGCAAGTTCCAAGATCAGTTTGTAGATTTCGGCCTTTGCACCTACGTCAATACCCTGAGTCGGATTGTCCAGGAGCAGGATTTCCGCATCTGTATTCAGCCATCTTGCAAGAAAAACTTTCTGCTGATTTCCACCACTTAAAGATGTGATCAGGTCATTGCATGAATTTGCCTTGATATTCAGCATTTTTTTATACTTTTCATACCGCTCTTCTTCTTTTTTTCGTGATATGGAAGGTTTCCATGCTGAAAGAGTATGTTCAGAAAGATACATATTTTCAAGGATGTTCATATCCGGGATAACAGAGTTTTCTTTTCTGTTGGAAGCAAGCATTGCGATCCTGTCTTTCATTGCAGTATGTATGCTGTGATCATGCATAACATTTCCCATCACACGCATCTCACCGCCATAGGCTCTCGTCACACCGAACATACACTGCATCAGCTCGCTGCTTCCTGCTCCCTGAAGTCCGGTCAGTCCTACAATACTTCCCTTCTTTACACTGAGATTGATATTTCGGAATCCCTCACCGCTGAAATCTTTCAGTTCAAGAATCGTATCTCCCAGTTTTCTTTCTTCGTAAACATCCTGGTCCGAATATTTCTCACCGACCATCATTCTGGTCACGTTCTCAGGAGTGGTATCTTCGATTTTGCCGGTTCCAATAAATTCTCCGTTACGGAATACAGTATACCTGTCTGATAACCGGAAAATCTCCGGCATTTTATGAGAAATGAAGATAAAAGATGTTCCTTTTTTCTTCAGATTATTAACGATTTCAAAAAGATGAGCAACTTCCTCATTATTCAGAGATGTTGTCGGCTCATCCAGAATCAGAAGTTTTGCCTTGAAAAACAAAGCTTTTGAAATTTCAAGCAGCTGTTTCTGGCTGGTCTTTAATTTTGATACCTGCTGTGTTGCATCAATGTCCACACCCAGTTCATGAAACAGTTTTTCAGCTTCCCGAATCATTTTTTTCTTATCCAGTCTGCCGAATTTCGTTGTATATTCTTTCTGAAGGAAAATATTTTCATAAACCTTCAGATCATTAAAAAGATTCAGTTCCTGATGTACAAATGCAATTCCAAGACTTTCAGACTGTTTTATCGTGATATTTTTCAGTTCTTTACCTTCAAATTCTATTTCACCTTTGTCGCACGGCAGCACACCTGTCAGCACATTCATAAGTGTTGATTTACCTGCTCCGTTTTCACCGAGAAGAGCATGCACTTCCCCTTTTTCTACTGTAAGCTGTACATTTTTCAGTACCGGAACTCCACTGAAGGACTTACAGATGTTTTTCATCTGCAATAAACTCATAATTTCGCCTCCCCGCCCGAGTTACCGGGCTTTCTGTTATGTCACCTTAAAAGCAACTTCACTTCTATCAGAGAGAAGGGAACTATAAAAGTCCCCTTCTGCACTGGTTTTATTTTACATTTTTGTTTTTAGAAAGAAGGATAATCTTTTACATTGTCCTTGTTAACGATCTCACATGCGATAACGTGATCCTGTTCAACATCTTTTCCATCCAGATAATCAACCATATCCTGGATTGCTGTCTGGATCATTGCCGGGCTGTATGTTACAGATACAATACCGCCAAACTGATCTGCGATATCTGTGAAGGATTCACCACGAAGTACTGCATAAAGCTCATCCAGTCCGCCACAGCCTGTCAGATAAGGTGCATTTCCGAGGAATTTTTCTTTTGTTGCATCGTCGATTCCGCCGCCCTGAAGAGCTTCAAGGATACCCATTGCAAGTTCATCGTCTTCTGCATAGAACCATTTGATATCTGCGTTGGATGCATCTCCGAGCAGAGATTCATAGGCTGTCTTTGTATCAGAACGGCTCCAGTTCATAGCACCTGAATATGTGATAGATTTCAGATCATCTTCAGACCATTTTGCATCGTCTGCGATTGTTTTTCCGTCGTATTCCAGTTCTCCGGTAAGGTACTTTGTGAATCCTTCATCACGGAGAGTTGTTACAGAAGAAGTATCTCCTTCGTATACATAAACTGCATCACCAGGTTTCATACCCTGCTCTGTATAGTAAGCTGCACATGCTGCTCCGATACCTTCATTGTCACCTTTTACATTGGATACTGCGCTGTCAGCAACACCATCGATAATACGGTCAAATGCAACGTATGGGATCTCAGCATCAACCAGCTGCTGGATAGCAGACTGTACAGTGTCATCGATAGGCTGGATAACAACTGCGATATTATCTTCGCCTGCTGCGATGATATCTTCGATATTTACAATCTGTTCTGCTGCATCTGCAGATGTGATTAGTTCAGCACTGTATGTTCCATCACCGTTTACTTCTTCGATTTTTTCTTTTGCAAATGTTGCAACAGAACCTGTCCAGCCGTGATCTTCCGGTGCTGTCAGTACATAAATATGTGTTGCATCTCCGTCACCCTCTGCAAATACAGGTGTAACCATACTTCCTACTGTCATAGCTGCGATCAGTGTGCACACTAAAGCTTTTCTCATAATTCATTTCCTCCTTTTGGAATTTGATTGATTTTTAATAAGCGGCTTTCTTATCCGCATTATTTTCTTTCTATGTGATATTTCAGATCACAAACTGTCTCATGTATCTGAGTGAAAGTTTCAGGCTGTCAAGAACCCTTTCTTTTGAGTCCTCAAAATTCTTGTCCTCAATCTCAATACATGTATAGCCGTCATAATCAATATCTGTCAGAGCAGATACGTATTTACCCCAGTCCACGTCTCCAAGTCCCGGAAGCTTCGGTTTCATATACTGAAGTGGATATGCCATTGTTCCACATTCTTTCAGTTTTTCTTTTAACAGTTTGATATCCTTATAATGTACATGGAAAATCTTGTCCTTAAATTCGTAAATCGGCTGGATATAATCGATCATCTGCCATACGAAGTGAGAAGGATCATAGTTAATTCCAATATAATCGCTGTCAAGGATATCGAAAACCTTTCTCCAGATCACCGGAGTTGTCATCAGGTTCTGTCCGCCCGGCCACTGATCTCCGTCAAAAAGCATCGGGCAGTTCTCGATTGCAATACGTACACCTTTTTCTTCAGCGTATTTTACGATCGGAACCCAGATTTCTTTTACAAGTTCAAGGTTTTCTTCGACTGTTTTTGTCTGATCTCTTCCAATAAAAGAAGTAACAAGGTTGATTCCCAGTTTGTGGCTTGCATCAATCACTTTGTAAAGATGTTCAATGTTTGCGGCTCTTTTTTCCAGATTTCCGTCCATTGTATTCGGATAAAACGCAAGTGCTGAAATCTCGACATTTTTTTCTTTACAGTAAGAAAGTATCTCTTCTGCTTTCTGATCGTCCAGGTCATTTACATCAATGTGGCTGACTCCTGCATATCTGCGCTCTGCTTTTGCTTTCGGCCAGCAGGCTACTTCCACACATTCATAACCGATTTCTGATATGGTATCGATCATTTCCTTAAAGTCACAATCTTCCAGGATTGCGCTGACTAAACCAATCTTCACTCCAATTCCTCCTCATCTACACGAACGGTTCTTCCCAGTTCACTTGATTTCAGGCTTCCAAAGATGGCTTTCATGGCACTTAAGACACTCTTTCCCGGAACAGCAGGTTCTGTTCCTTTTTTTACTGCCTCTACAAATCCATCAATGATCCCTGATTTTGTCTGGTTGTCATTTGTCTGGATCTGGTCAATGTCGTAAAAGACTTTTCCGCCGTCTCTGCGAATCAGTTCCAGGCAGTATTTCGGATCATCATATATTTTCAGTATACCTTCTGTACCATATATGATCGTGGAATTATCTTCTTCTCCATAATATGTCCAGCTTGCTGTCATGGTTCCGATCACACCACTTTTCATCTTGTAGATGCAGATTGCATTATCATCGACTCCGATCAGATCACCGTTACTGTCTCTCTTATCCAGTGTTGTAACTGTTGCTGTTGTTGCTTCTACCGTATCTTCCAGGAGATACTGGATCAGGTCGGTTTTATGTACTCCAAGGTCTGCCATTGCACCCATTGCAGCTCTCTTCTTGTCAAAGAACCAGTTCTGAGGACCGGCATCCACACTCCAAGTCTCCGGACCGCCATGTCCGAATGTTGTTTTGAATGTGAGGACTTTTCCTATATCGCCTCGCTCTATCAGTTTGCGTGCTTCCATATGAGCCTTCGCAAATCTCTGGTTCTGACCGATCATCAGGATTTTTCCCATTCCTTCTGCTGTATCCACCATAAGCTGACAGTCTTTCAGAGATGTTGCCATCGGTTTTTCACAGAGTACATGTTTTCCTGCTTTTAATGCTGCAACTGTAATTTCCGCATGAACATGATTGGCTGCGCATACACTGACTGCATCTATTTCCGGATCTGCCAGCATAGTTTCAATACTTTCATAAGCCTTACAGTGATATTTCTCTGCAAGTTCTTCTGCACGCTGCAGATTCAGATCATAAAGGCCAGCCAGTTCTGCATCCGGGTTATCCAGATATTCCGGAATATGACGAACCTGGGCAATTTTTCCACAGCCGATGATTCCGATTTTTATCATTTTTCTCCTCCTTTATGATTTATTTTTCTTTCATTTTTGTTTCATTTTTCATATAAAACATAGCATTTTTCATGTTTTTGGTCAATTATTTTGTGGCATCCGTATATTTTTTCTATGTATTGTATGATTCTTTTATTTATTTTTGATGTTTTTGCCTATATTTTTCTTCTCTTTTCTGAAAAGTTTTCATTTCTTTCATTTTATAAAGAGAACCTTCCAGTTGCACAAGCAAAATCCCGGATAATGCACTCACACTATCCGGGATTATTTTTATTTGTTAAAATTTTTCAGGATTTTTCACTTATTATTCATTCTCTGCTCCCAAAACTCTCAGAACTTCCAGACTCAGAAGATAATAAAAACACTGATCCGGATCATTCAGAACCAGCCCCAGCCGTTCTTCCAGGCGGCGGATTCTGTAATTCAATGTATTTTTTGCCACAAAAAGTTGTCTGGACGTCTCTGCCGGAGACTGATTACAACGTAGATATCGCCTCAAAGTTTCCAGAAGTTCTCTGTCCTTTTCATCACCACTCTCCCATAATTCCCGTATCGGCTCATATACAGCACAATATTTGCTTTCTGCATCTGCAGCTTTCAGAATATAATCAGCCGCAATTTCCGAAAACATGTAAAAAAATCTGTTTTCTGTCCTGACAGCACGTTCTCTTGCCTCTCCTGCCTGATGGTAAAGAACTGAAATTCTTTCAATTCCTGTCAGATGCTGTGAACAATAGCTATTCACCTGATTTCTGTGCAGAATATCCTCAATACGCCGTCCCACTTCTTTTTCGTTCTGCTTTGTACAGTTAAGAAGAAATACGATTTCTTTTTCATGAATCTCTGCCACGCAAAAAGGAACGTTTTGCACCAGTGAACTTCTGAGAAGCCGATACATCATCTCTCCCTCTTCATTCCTGTATTCAAGAATAAATACCTTATACAGATCGTCTTTCTCCCACTCATAATACTGAAGCTGCATGGCCAGAATATCATCTTCCACATTTTCGCCGCTCAGCAGTCTCGAAAACACACTGTTTCCCCACACATACTGATTTGTGAAATTCATCTTTGTTATATAGGGAATCAGCAATTCTGCCATCATCTTCAAAATCACATAATCGCCCTCATTTACAGGACGGCTTTTTTCCATGAGTACCAGGGAACCACACATTTCACTGTCATTCAGAAGATTATATGAATAATTCATACAGCCTGTCTCGTCCAGTCTCTGATGATTTACTGAAGCAGACGCAGACGGACTGCTGACAAGGACTTTACGTTTTCTTTCCTGCAGTGCATGTACAGCCTGAACAGAACTGAATCCGTTCTGACAAAGATATTTCCACTCTGCATCCACATCTTCCGGTCCGTACTGTCTGCTCATTGCCATTACTTTGTAATTGGCATCAAGAAAAAGGACAGGGTTTCCAAACATCGGATAGCAGGAATCGATCAGCTCCTGAAAACGCATCCTGCCTGCAAGCTGCTGTGCTTTTTCCAGCCAGTTCTCGTAATAATCAAATACATCCAGTATCAGGCCAAATGCAATTTCCCGTTCCATATCATGCAGCCTGAAATATTCATCTTTATATTTACATACGACATCAGTCCCGTCAGCATAAACAAGTGCATAGTTTTCTGCCGCATAAAATCTGACGCCTTTTATCTCAGCCTTCTCTCCGTCATGAAGGCTGAGTTCCGGTTCCAGAACCTGAAGACGGTTCACGATCATCCACATACTTAATTTCATTTTGTTTCTCCCTCATTACCTGAAGATAATTGTATCAGATTTTATATATAATAGCCAGATTTATTGGAACATTACGGAGTAATTTCCTATATCGCAAAAAAAGACACGCATTCCTGCATGTCTCTACTAAAAATCACCTTATATTTTCAGGATATTCCACACCTTCCGGAAGCGGCTGCCATTCATTAAGCCCAAGACTCTGTTTGAATTTCGCCTGTTCCAGACTGAGTTTCGGAAGATCATCTTTCAGGTAATCCATAAGTTCCTGGATTCCTTCTCTCGTCACATTATTCACCTCAAAGATCCTCTCACATCCCATATTTTCCATCCACTGTCTCACCATAGGAATATTGGCATAAGGTGAATCAACCTTTGTGATAATACCGATCAGCGGCCGGAGAAGGAAGTTCCTGCTTCCGTCGCTGAACAGATTAAATGGCTCATTCGCCGCCTGTACGATCGCAATCACATCTGCTTCAAAAGAAAAACAGGCAAGTCCTACACTGAAATGTTTGGATTCAGCATATTCTCCCGGCGAATCAATTGTATCTTCATTTGAATTTGTATACTGTGTCTTATGATAATGAAGTTCCTCGCCTTTCAGCGCCTGTGTCAGAGATGTCTTCCCTGCCTCACTTCTTCCCATCAGAAAAACTTTTTTCATTGTATCTCCCGGTCCTTAACTCCTGTGAATCTCACACACGCTGAATTTCAGTTCATCACGGAAAAACCTTACAACTTCTTCCACTGCTGTCATCACTTCAGAAAGCCCGCCTGTAAGAATCAGTGTTCCACAGAATCTGTCCATAAAACCAACCTGCACATGCGCCGCCTTCACCGCAATGTCAGTCGCAACCACTACAGCCTCCCACGGTGTAAAACGTATCAGTCCTAGGGATTCTCCTCTGTGGTCTTCCCCTTCATGGACACCGATATGCAGCGCCAGATTCTGATAAACGGATGAATCCGAAGGACTCATGACATGAGCCAGGTCAATGGACTTTCCCGGAACTCTCACACGTGTCAGCCGGAGTTTTTTTCCTTTCAGATTTTCATAATCATCATGAAACAGCTTTTCAAGAAATTCTTCTCTCGTTATTCGTTCCATGCCGCACTTCCTATCTCTTGGTTATGTCGCAGACTACATATCCCAGTGAATCTCTGAAATAATTTACAATCTCTGTCATTGCGGACATAACATCTGAAATCTCTCCTGTAATGATCAGTGTTCCTGTAAAACGGTCTGCAAATCCAAGATATACATTACCGCTCTTTACTGCAATGTCAGATGCAATAACTGCTGATTCCGGCGGTGTCATATTCATGATACCAATTGCCGATGATCCGTAATCCACCTGCGGATTAAGTCCCAGTTTCTGATAGATGATCGGAGCCGGACCGCCCATCACATGTGCAAAAGTGATTTCTTTACCAGCTACGGTTTCCTGTACAATTCTTATCTGTTCTCCATGATCATTAGCCATTAACCGTTCCCCGCTTTCAATAATATAGCTGTCGCACGCACGCTGCAGCCTTCTACATCTTACTGTAAATATTACTCTTTTTCCCAATCAATGTCAAGGTGATTTTATTCAAATTCATCAACAAACAACTATTTTTATAAATCAAATCCACACAAAACAACATGTCAAGCGGATATTCGCAATCCGCTTTGCTACTTGCTCATAACCGAATAACTGCCGCTCCACAATTTCCTGATCGTGAGAGCGGCAGCTATTTACTTACTGTTTTTTTGTAGAACCTGTACGTTTAGAAAGATCATAAAGATCTTTGCCACTTGCAGTATGACGTACAGCTTCTACTCCATATTTTTCTTTCAGCGGACGGTTGTATTCATCCAGAACATCAAGCCATATCTGATCACGGCCTTTGTTTATAAAACTGGTTCTTGCGATCCATTTTCCTCCAGGTGCCATAACTTCCAGGGTTTTACGAAGAGATGCCCTGATTTCTTCCTCTGTGGCATCCGGTCTGTCAATACAGCCCTGATTGTCAAAACCGCCTGACAGTGTCAGCCTGTCTCCAAATACATCTTTCAGATGTTTCGGGTCATTCTGAAGCTGTACAGGATTCAGAGCGTCAATTCCAAGTCCTACCAGTTCCGGAACAAGATCACGGATCATACCACAGCTGTGATGCTCATAGTACATGCCGCATTCATGTGTGGCATCTATCACTCGTTTCAGATGTGGTTTTATGATCCTCTGCCATCTCGGAATATCCATAAACAGTGCCGCATTGTTGGCATAATCATCATGAAACTGAATTTTATCTGCATTATAATATTTTTTTACACGCCGGATAACTTCAATTTTATAATCCGCAATTGCACTCATAAAATCAGAAGAAGCTTCCTCATCTGTGATGATATTACAGAGTGCATTTTCAAATCCGCAGAACATATGCAGACTCTCAAACATACCGTTGATAAGTATGATATTGGATACTTTGTTTTTGCGATCCCATTTTGCCGTATCTCTGGCGGCACAGCCCTCCCAGTCGTATTCATCAAGATTTGGAAATTTCACAATGTCTTTCCAGTCTTCAATTTCTTCGATCAGTGGCTCGCTTTCCACAGGCATTGGTCCTGGCTGATCCGGTCTTAGAATATATTTAACACCAAACCAGTCTGTGGAAATCCCGTAGCCTCTCGCCCCTTCTTCCAGGACGGTGGGAATACAGCTGTCCTGTCCGGTATCAACTGCCGGAACCCACGGTGTATCCTCATGTTCCAGTGCCAGTAATGTGCATTCTCTCTCTGTCATGATCATAATAACCGGCCTCCTTTTTATTTCCCGGCGGCTGTGTCAGATTCCACAGCCACCAGAGATTTATTATCCTGCATTATTATCTTGCGTTGATCTCCTCTGTCATCTGATCCACTTTCTTTTCATTCAGATGATAGAAAAACAGATTGATAAGACCGGCAATAACAACACTTCCGCCTGCAATAAGGCACATAATAACAGCAATGCCGTGAGCAACTTCCGGTGTTGCATCTACACCTGCCTGATAACCGATCATACTGAGACCTATAGGAAGAATAAGGGATTTGATCATGGAACCGAATTTAATCGGGATATTGGTCATGCTCATGATAAATCCACGTGCATTTGTGCCTGATTTCCACATGGAATAAATAACGGTATCTGCTGTCATTGCTGTAATAGTTGCACGAATACAGTTATTAAAGAAAGATCCGATTGACATTACAACAATAAATACCATTGTCATTCCTTCGCCGCCAATGAAATACATCAGCATTGCTGTGCCTCCATACATCAGACAGGACAGAACATATGTCGCTTTTTTGCCGATAGCTTTGATGATAAAATTTACAAGTAAAGCTGCCACAACACCCATTGCGGTCTGTGCTGTAAGGTAAATAGACATGGATCCTGAATCTTTCAGTACTGCTGCAAAATAATACGCTGCTGTGGAAGAGATCAGGAAATATGCTGTATAACGCAGAAGGTCACCGAATGAAAGGATCAGGAGAGGCGGATTTTCTGCGAATACCTTAAACATCTGCCCAACAGAAAGTCTCTCTTTTTTCTGCTCTGTTTCTGCCAGCGGAACATCTTTTGTGATAAAATACAGTGCAATATGGCAGACACCGTTTACGATGGTGAAAATAAGGGCAGCAATTGTATATCCCATTGCTGTTGCATTTAATGCATTGCCAAAAAATGTGATAGTTGCAACACCTACAAAAGAGAACAGGAACTGACCTGCTACTGAGCCGATATTCCTTGTAACAGACAGGGTAGTTCTTTCTTCCTGATCATCAGATATCTGAGAGAGCTGTGCTGTAACAGCAGCAGACTGGATATCCTGGAACAGAGTTTTGATACAGAATGCAATAACAACAACAGAAGCTGCCATTGCGGAATTACCAACGTTTGTGAACATCAGTGTAAAGAACACGATGATCACAGGTGAACCGATTATATACCACGCACGATATTTTCCAAGTTTCTTAAATTCACATTTTTCAAGGACAATACCTGTAACAAATACCCAGATAAGATCAACTGCTGCAGTACTTGTAAGTATAAAGGTTACTGTTGACATCTGGAACTGGCAGATATCTGTCAGGAAATAAGACATGAAATAAAGTTCCAGATAGATAAATAAATTCTGTCCGAGTGTTGGTAAAATGAACGAACCCTTTACCAGTGCGCTTAATTTTTTCTTTGTATCTGACATAGTTTTTCTCCTTCTCTTTTAATGTCCCCATATTCCGTATCCACCGATCAGCGCATAAAGGACACTGATGATCATCAGTACCACTGACCAGAGGATCATTCTATAAAACAGATAACTTTTTGTTTCTTCATCTGCTGATGACAGCATCAGAGCACCATTCTGTGAAAACGGGCACATACCTGTATAACATGCTGTAAGGATCAGGGCAGTCACACATGCAAGTGCATTTACAGTACCGCCATTTGCAACCATTCCGAAGATCATCGGAAGCATAAGCGGATATACAACAGACATGGCACTGCAGAAGAAACTTAAAGTGCCTCCGAATAATGCAAAGGCTGCCGGCATCATCCACGCCGGGAAATTGCTGTTCAGCCAGTTTCCGATCACATCGGATAGCCCATGCTGTACTGCAACCTGGATCAGCATGGATACTCCGCAGATAAGAAGTACTGCATTCCACGGGATCTTTTTTTCGATGATTTCTTTTTCATCTCCCAGTTTCAGTATCATACAGACAATAGCGCCAACAATTGACCAGAACTGGATATTGCAGTGATTCTTAAGATACAGTGTTGTCGGATTCGGCATCAGGAAATACAGAACCAGCGGCAGCATATTTGCCAGAAGCACGATCAGAAGAACCACCAGCGTTTTTTTCTGGACTGCTGTAAAAGGTTCAGGCTTCTCCATATCTACTTTTTCTGCCTTATATCCCTTCAGCAGGACATAGCAGATCAGGTATGCAACGATACACGGAACAACAGATGCATATCCAAATTTTACTGCAAGTTCCGTTGCTTCTTTTGTTTCCCAGCCTGCGGTCATCAGAAGCCCCGCATTTGTAGGACCACCGGCCGCCCACTGAAGTCCGCCTGTTGCAAGTGCTCCAAGATTTGTTGCAATAACAACAAGCAGAGGATTAAATTTGCCTCTCTTTGCGATCACAAATCCGATCGGTGCAACAAATACGATTCCCCATACACCGATACCCAGTCCGGAAATAATAAACGCTGTGAGAAATACAGAAATCGGCGAAAACCACGGCACACCTCTCGTAGCATAAACGATACGGTCAGCTACCCCCGCCAGCGTACCGTTCATGGAAGCATAGCCGAAAAACCAGCTTGTAACAATAAGAATAAACATAATACTGATTGGCCAGTAGCCTATGATATCATATGTTCCTGCGCCTCCCAGCCACGAACCGATCAGAAACGCAAACGCCATTCCTATGAGACCAATATTACAGTTTTTGTAAAAAATCCCCATTGCCACAGTAATGATCAGCGCTATCATAACCAGTATCATAATTGTACTGTCAGACATGTAAATCCCCCCAGTCTGTCTGTTTTATTTTTCGTGACCTTTTGTATAGGCATTTGCTGCAACTTTTGAAGGTTTCGGCGGAGCAACATACCCCACTTTATCCCAAAGCGGCTGATTATAATCATAAAGTACATCTGCAAGAGCAAGTCCAATATTCGGATCGATCATTACAGGATGCGCGATCCAGCTTCCGCCAGGAGCCATCAGTTCAATTCTGTAGCGGAGTTCTTTTACACGCTCTTCATATGTTGCACCAGGACGGTCCAGGATTCCCTGATTGTCAAAACCTCCTACAAAGCAAAGATCCTTGCGGTATTTTTTCTTCAGTTCAAAAGGATCATTCTTGATCTGTAGCGGATTCAGTGCATCAAATCCCAGATCAATAAATTCCTCGATCAGCGGAGCAATATATCCGCAGGAATGATGCTCATAAAGCATTCCTTCACCATGAACAGCTTCTACGATCTTTTTCAGATGCGGTTTCATCAGTTCCTGCCATGTTTCTTTACTCATCATGAGGTTTCTTGCTTCACCATAATCATCATGGAATGTAATCTTGTCCGGATTATAATATTTCTTGATCATCTGGATCTGGCGGATTCTGTATTCTGTCAGTTTATCCAGAAAATCATTTGTTGCTTCAGGTTCAAGGAGAAGATCTACCGCAGCTTCTTCCACTCCCATAAATGTGTGCATCTGCTCAAAAAGGCCATTGATCATAATAACTGTACTGATCTTATTTTTCCTGTCCCAGGAAGCTGTATCTCTTGCTGCTGCATTTTCCCAGTCCCATTTTTCCACATCCGGGAATGTGAGATCTTCCCATTCTGTCACGTCATTCAGACGCTTTGTTCCGGGTGTAACCATCTGTCCTTCCATTCCTGGCTGAAAATCCCAGGAAACGCCAAAACAATCAATCTGTCTGCACCCATATCCATGAGCCCCCTCCTGAGACGCAGTATATACACAAGTGTTCTGATCCAGATATTGAGACGGCACCCAGTATGGTTCCTCGTGATGATATGCCATTAATATATTTTCTCTTGCAGTGATCATATTTCGTATCCCCTTTCATTTTTTACACTTCTCTGATGCTTGTATTTTATAAAACTTTTCAAAAAAATCATATGTGCTCAGAATGCAAAAAACAGATTATAATTCTTTTATTTTTGACCCGAAAGCACAAAAAAACTGTTGTCCTGACTCATGTCAAAACAACAGTTTTCTATAAATCATATTTATAGATCAATACATATCTGACTGATCGCTGTCAAAATAATTAATCTTCATGGAAGCCTTAACTTCATTCAGTGTTTCTGCAGCTTTTGCTTCTGCAACACGGCTTCCCTCTTTCAGGATATCAAGCACATCCGGGATACGCTGTTCCCACTGTTTCCTTCTCTCGCGGATCGGTCCAAGTTCAGCCTGCATAACTTTGTTGAGGAATTTCTTGACTTTTACATCGCCAAGGCCACCTCTTCTGTAGTGGTCTTCCAGCTCTTCCAGATTCTGGTATTCCGGAAGAAATTCCGGGAAATATTCCGGTTTGCAGAATGCTTCCAGATAAATAAATACAGGATTGCCTTCCACACGGCCCGGATCTTCCACACGAAGATGATTCGGATCGGTGAACATGGACATGATTTTTTTCTTAACATCTGCTTCCTCGTCAGAAAGATAAATGCAGTTGCCAAGAGATTTACTCATTTTTGCCTTTCCGTCGATACCTGGCAGACGCAGGCATGCCTTATTTGACGGAAGAACGATCTTAGGATCAGTAAGAGTCTCTCCATATACAGTGTTGAACTTATGAACGATCTCTTTGCACTGTTCGATCATCGGCATCTGGTCTTCACCAACCGGTACATGAGTAGCCTTAAATGCAGTAATATCAGCAGCCTGACTGATCGGATAGCAGAAAAATCCGACAGGAATGCTTGCCTCAAAGTTTCTCATCTGGATTTCTGCCTTAACAGTAGGGTTACGCTGTACACGTGCTACTGTAACAAGATTCATATAATAGAAAGTAAGTTCTGTAAGCTCCGGTACCATGGACTGGATAAAAATAGTGGACTTCTCCGGGTCAATACCGCATGCCAGATAATCAAGCGCTACCTGAATGATGTTCTGGCGGACTTTTTCCGGATGTTCTGCATTATCTGTCAGAGCCTGTGCATCTGCGATCATAATATAGATTTCATCATAATCGCCGGAGTTCTGAAGTTTCACTCTCTCCATCAGAGAGCCTACATAATGACCTACATGAAGACGCCCTGTCGGACGGTCTCCCGTTAAAATAATCTGTTTCATTTTATTCTCCTCAGCGCACAGCTGTCAGGATTCCTGCTGTGCCTTTTCTTCTATTGGATTTTCCTGAATTTCCCCTGAGTCAGCTGATGTACTTTCAAGATTTTCGAGGACTTCCTCGCAGCCTTCCTCTGCTGTTCTCTCATCATATGGAATAAAATCCATGTGATGTCCTACGTATTTATATGCCGGACGTATGATCTTGCTTGCATTGAGGATTTCTTCCAGACGATGAGCACTCCAGCCCGGAATACGTGCAATTGCAAAAATTGGTGTGAACAGCTCTTTTGGGATTCCAAGCATAGTATAAACGAAACCACTGTAAAAGTCTACGTTTGCGCATACATTTTTAAAAAGTTTTCGCTGCTCCATTACCAGACGTCCTGCAAGTCTCTCAACCATTTCATAAAGAGCAAATTCTTTCATCATTCCCTTTTCTTCAGCAAGCTGACGGGCAAATCTCTTAAGGATCACCTCACGCGGGTCAGACAGTGTATAAACTGCATGTCCCATACCATAGATCAGACCGGTACGGTCAAAAGCTTCTCTGTTCAGAATTTTACGGAGATAGTTTTCCACTTCTTTTTCATCTGACCAGTTTTTGACATTTGCCTCAATATCTTCAAACATATCCTGAACCTTCAGATTTGCACCACCATGACGCGGACCTTTAAGAGATCCTATAGATGCAGCTACGGAAGAATATGTATCTGTGCCGGATGAAGTAACCACATGAGTAGTGAATGTGGAGTTGTTACCACCGCCATGCTCAGCGTGAAGGATAAGTGCAATGTCCAGTACCTTGGCTTCCAGTTCTGTATAGTTTCCAGCCGGACGGAGCATCAGAAGGATATTTTCCGCAAGAGAAAGTCCTTTCTGAGGATTGCGGATAAACAATGTCTCATCTTTACGGAAATGACGATAAGAATGATAGGAATACACTGCGATCAGTGGAAGCTTCGCTATCATTTCAATGCACTGGCGAAGAACATTCTCTGCAGAGATATCTTCTGGTTTTGAATCATACGTATATAACGTCAGAATACATCTCTGCATTGCATTCATAATATCCTTGTTTGATGCTTTCATAACAACGTCACGTACAAAGCGTCCGGAAAGTGTTTCAAAATTTGCCATCACTTCCGTAAACATTTCCATATCAACTTTAGACGGCAGTCTTCCGAAAAGAAGCAGATAAATTGTCTCTTCAAATCCGAATTTTCTTCCTTCAAGGCCTTCAACAAGTTCATTCACATTGATTCCCTGATAATAAAGGCGTCCATGTGCCGGTATATTACGTCCGTTTATCAGATTATATCCTGTTACATCTGAAATTTCAGTCAGACCTGTGAGAACGCCTTTTCCGGCGGAATCACGCAGTCCTCTTTTTACATCATATTCAACATATAAGTTCGGGTCGATCCGATGATTATTGATAAGTTCTTCCTGGAGGAGCACCATGCTTTCTTTCAGGTTTCCCATTTCCTCCAGGTTCATCATTTCATGATCAGCCATTATTCTTTCCTCCGTTCTGTTTTTCATATTGTAATACTGTACAAAATTAAATTGTAATCTATTTTACACGAATGAATAATAAAAAACAACATTTTCTTCAATATTTTAGGTAAACAGTGGAATTTTTTGTTCCTCTCTGCTACAATGTGTTACAGTTATTTAACTTTTCAGGAGGTTTGCTATGAGTTTTGATAAATTAAAACAAAACCTGATTGATATTATAAAAGAAGAGCAGGCAAAACTTGGTTTCTTCAAAGAAGATATCCGTCTTTATTATCCCCTCTCATCTTTGAACCATTTCTTTGACTCTGAGGATAGTGCCGCTGAAATGCAGGCACGTCTGGAGAGACTTCCCACCTCTATCACAGACAGCCTTGGACAGATTGAAGTTTCCCACAGAGGTGACCGTTTCTGCTTTCATATTCCACAGGAAGGAACCGTTTATGTTCATGAAAACACAGCTCCCAATGAATTTATCCACAGACTTGTAGAGCTTGTTTCCAGACATGACTGTACCATGAATGAAATCCTGAATCTGTTCCATACTTATTCAGAGAATATCATCTCTGAAGATATGAATAACGGTGAATTTGACCGCCTGATCCGCTTTACCGACAGGCCGGAAGATCCTTATTATTACTGTTTTAAGGATGAAGGCTGTCATATCATTTATCATCGTTTTCTTCCAGAGGATTACAGAGATTTTGACTTTTAAAAAGGAGGCATCTTATGTGTACTGCAGCAACTTATAAGACTGAAGATTTTTATTTCGGCAGAACTCTCGATTATGAATTTTCCTATGGCGATCAGATTGTTATTACCCCACGTAATTATCAGTTTAAATTCCGCCATACAAACTATCCTGAAAAACACTATGCAATGATCGGCATGGCACATGTGGCAGACGACTATCCACTTTATTATGACGGCATTAACGAAAAAGGGCTCGGCATGGCAGGTCTTAATTTTGTCGGAAATGCAGCCTATGCGAACGTAAAATCAGGCTGTGATAATATTGCCCAGTTTGAATTTATTCCATGGATCCTGGGTCAGTGCGCTTCTGTGAAAGAAGTACGCGAGTATTTTACTCACATGAATCTTGTCAACACCCCTTTCAGTGATCAGCTTCCTCTTGCCCAGCTTCACTGGCTCATATCTGACGCTGATTCATGTATTACTGTGGAATCCACTTCTGACGGACTCCATATTTATGATAATCCGGTTGGAGTTCTGACCAACAACCCGCCTTTCCCACAGCAAATGTTTCAGCTGAACAATTATATGCACCTTTCACCAAAACAGCCTGTAAATACTTTTTCTGAAGCACTTGACCTTAATGCATACAGTCGTGGAATGGGAGCCCTCGGACTTCCTGGCGATCTCTCTTCTGCTTCACGCTTTGTACGGGTTGCTTTTACAAAGCTGCATTCTTTATCCGGCAATTCCGAGGCAGAAAGTGTAAGTCAGTTTTTCCACATCCTTGGCTCTGTGGATCAGCAGCGCGGATGCTGTGAAGTAGCCGAAGGCAAGTATGAGATCACACTCTATACTTCATGCTGCAATGCCACCAAAGGTATCTACTATTACAACACCTACGAAAATCACCAGATCAGTGCCGTAGATATGAACCGTGAAGATCTGACCGGTGATACTCTTATCTGTTACCCGGTAATTCAGGGAGAACAGATTAATTTCCAGAATTAAATATCTAAAGCGAGGTAACTATATGAATTTAGGCAATATCATGCAATTAAAAAACTCCTGGGCAACTTTTACCCAGAATCATCCCAAATTCCCCAAATTTCTTCAGGCAGCAGGTACTGCTGTCAAAGAAGACACCCTGATTGAGATCAGACTCACAACTGCCGAAGGCAAAGTAATTGAAACAAATCTTAAGGTAAAGGCATCCGATATTGAACTTATCAGGAATCTGTATTAAATCAAAGACCGCCACAGAACGCATTGGTCAGCATTCTGTGGCGGCCTTTTTATCTTTCAATTATCTGATACGTATTGTTCGTTTGATCGTAGGTCCGTATCCGCCTGTATCGTCTTTTGAATAACAAGGTGTCATGATCAGTTTAAATGTCTTACCGATTCTGTTACCGTATACTGTCTCATAAACTGTAAATTTATTTCCTTTGCCCTTAATCTTCGCTCCTGACATATTGATATATTTCAATCCCGGGAGTTTCTTGTTCAAACGTACGGTAACTGAGAACTTCGTGTAAGTGTATTTACGCCATCTCCATGAGCTTCCCCATTTTTCCCATCTGTAATTGTGTTTCAGATAAGCTTTTCCTACGCTGATAGACTGGATCGGGAGTTTTGTTTTTCTCGGTGTCTTGATCTTTACGTATGCAGGATCTCCTTCTATCCACTGACCGCTCGCATTCTTTGCCAGCTGTACGAATTTAAACTGATATTTTTTATTTGGTTTCAGTTTCTTGATTGTAAACTTACCGCCATCTTTACGTGTTGTTTTAAGTTTCCATTTTTTTCCGGATTTCATATAAACCTTTACCGGATTTTTTGCACTCCAGCCTGATTTTGTTTTCCAGAGAACCTTATTGTAATAAACACTGTAACCATCCGTTTCCGGCTTTTTCGGTTTTACGAAAATATTAAGTGCTTTGGATACTACTCCATTGCTGGCCTTAACACTTACCAGATCATAATCACTCTTATAATAACCCCAACGATCACCACAGACAGTTATAGTAAATGTAGCTGAATTACGGCCTCTGATGTCCCCACTGGTAAGACATGAGGAACTGATGCTGTCAAGCTTATCATCACTGTTGGATGGAATTGTTGTAGCTGTAAATGTTACTGTTTTCGGCTGTTTTACAATACTGCTGTCAAAATTCAGGTTAGATGGTGAACTGGTAAGAGAGACTCCCCTGGCAGGAATATAATCTCTTCCGCTCAGGTTCATCTTATAGGTGGTAAAATCTTCAACCGGTGAAAAAGAATAAGCTAGTTTAATAACATAGGTTCCCGGATCAAGCAGAATTGTATGGCTCTTCTTTGCTCCATGAAGATCCTTGATCAAACACTGTCTGAACTTCGGATCATTATTCTTCGTCAGAAATAATGCAATTTGTTTGCTATTACTCTCACTCTGAAGATCAATCTTCAAAAAGCGACGGTTAGGTGTATAGACTGAAAAATATCTTGAATATAATTCCGGCTGTTTAGAGGCATTTCCAAGTACACCCTCTACTGGTCCTGCAAGCGGAATCGGCTGTGGCCGTTCGAAACTCTTACCACCATTATCACTTAGCGGTACTGTTGCTGCTGCATTGATTTCCCAGCTGGTTCCTCCATCATAATACGATTTGAATTCAAGCAACATTTCTGCTGATTCATTAGGTCCAAATATAACATAGGAAGTTTTGGTGTCGCTGAGCCCGGTCGAAGCATTGCCGCAGGCAAATGCAGCAAGTTTGCTTCCTGACTCTACAATGACATTCGTACGTTTCGTGGTTATGCTGATATTCAGTTTCTGATTCTTATTGCAGTTATTTTTTATTACAAGTTTTATTTTATGATCACTTGGAAGATCATATGGCGAAACACTGTAATGGTTCTCGCCTCCTTCAACAATGTTTATCGGATGTGGCCTCTCCGCCTTTACCCCTGTGCTGCATGCAAAAAGCATGATCAGCAGTGTTGCAGCAACTACTGCAATTCTTCCTGTTTTCTTTAATATCCTCTTCATGCAAATCCCTCCTTTACTATGATCAGAACACATAATTCTACGTACTCTGATTTTACAATAAAGGAGGGAATTCAACATCACCCAAAAGTATTATTATTACCTGTTATCTGCTTTTTCCATGCTCACAACGATTCCGCGGACGCGCGCCTCTATCGCAAGTTCTGTTCTGTTATCAAATCCTGTCTTGTCGAGCATGTGCTGGATATGCACTTTTACTGTATTTTCCGAAATACAGAGTGCCTTTGCAATCGCAGAATTAGACATTCCACGGGTCATCTCACGAAGGACTTCAAGCTCTCTGTCTGTAAACTCCAGATTATCTGACATCCCGAGACGGATTCTTGGCGGACTGTCGGGATAAACAGATTCCCCGGCAACCGTCCGGTCCATAACCTCAAGAATCGTTTCTTTTGAAGATTCCTTGAACCAGAAACTGTCTATACCTATTTCTCTTGCTCTTTTTAACCATGAGTTCTCAGCCATGGAGGTCATGGCAATGATCTTAATTGCAGGACGCTGTCTTTTTAATTCTTCCGATGCATCGAGCCCATTGGATTCATCATTCATCAGAATGTCCATAAGCACCAGGTCTACTGCCTCATTCTTAATCGTTTCTGACAGGTGAGCCGCAGTATCCAGGGAACGCACAATTTCATAACGTTCACTGTTTTTCAGATATAATCCGAAAAGCTCTCTTGCAACAAACTGGTCTTCAACCACTACTACTCTTTTTTTCAAATTCCTTCTCCCCCGGAAATTCCAGCCTTAACATAAATGATCCGTTTCCGGATACCTTCATTTCTCCTCCTGCAGTTTCAGCCAGGCTTCGGAGATTTTTGAGACCGCCTTTTTCTCTGATTTCTCCGGATGGCTGAATACCATTATTGGTAATTTCCGCATATATCTTATTATTGTTGTTTATAATTCTGAAAAACACCTCAGTACCTCCGGCATGTTTTGCCGTGTTGCTGATGCACTCTTTTAATGCACGCAGAAAAATTCCCCGGACTATAACATCTTCCGGAAGTTCTCCCTCACAGATAACCTTAATATCCAAATCCTTCGCTTCCCTTACGATCCGCTCCAGATTTATCTCGGGATTACTGAATGTGCCGCTTTTTATTCCAACTACAATATATCTGCACCAGAAAAGCAGGTCTTTTCGACTACGCTTCCGGGCTGGCCTGGCAAGATAAGTCTGAAAAACCAGCAATGCCCTTCCGATCTCATCGTGGACTCTTATCCTGGTCTCGAGTATCTCTTTTTCTCTTGTGATTTCTTTTATTTCCCCGCATAACTCCTGGAGACGCAGATTCATTTTTTGAAGCCGCTCATTTTCGGCTCTTAATTTATGATTCAGCTCATACTGTCGCGTCACCTCAAAAGCTACGATTTCCCTGATGCGTTTTTTTCCACTCGTAAGTACTGTCTGCCTGAAATCCCATACTGTTCCATCTTCAAGCTGTACTGTGATTACAGGTTCTGTTCTGATATATTTTACACCTGCGGAACCTTCCCGTGCCTGCAGTCTGTGCCACATATCTTCTGCATTTACAATTCCACTATCCAGGATCTCTCCACACAGTCGGTTCATCTGAACATTTACAAGAACCGGTGTGCCGCCTTCCGTCGAAAAGCATATTCCGTCCGGCAGATTATCAAGACTCTCTTTCACTGCCTCAGCTGTAAGTACTCTGTCTTTAAACTTTTTACTTTTTATAAGAAGATTTACCTCCCAAAAAGTCATTGCCACAACCATTAATATGACAATAAACCATGGCAGATTTCCTGTCAAGCCTGCCAGCCAGGACCTGCTTTCGCCCTGAAGCATATCCTCTTCAAGATCTGCCATACCCTGGAGCAGAATTGCAGAACATACCATTGGCGGAAACGAATAGATACATAGTCTGCTTCTTTCTCCATTAACTATGTTTTTGATAAATATATAGGCCGAGGCGATCACAAAGAGCAATTCATATATTCCTGTTATTATCCGGATCAGTACCGGCAACTCACTAAACAATGTCATTTTTATCCTCAGCCGGCACTCTCTCCGGCAATGTCAGTGTTATAAATATTGTATCATGTTCCTTTTCTATTTCCAGAACCCCGGAGAATTCTTTTATTCTGTCATACATAAAATCCAATGGAATGACTATATCTTTAACCTGCGCTTCAATTCGTAAACAAATGTCTTCTGAACACTCAAGATTAATAAGTAAAGCACTGCAGTTTCCAATAATACGCTCTGCAACATTCTCAAAAAATGTATATAGAAAAAGGATCCTGCTGCCCGAAAGTTCAATATTACTGTCAATGCTTCCAATTGACCGCACACCGTATAGTCTGATATAATGCAGAGATTCTTCAATTGCAATCTGCAGTTCTCCTGTCGATATTTTCTCTTTCTGGTGCATCAGAAGAATCAGATTTGAGCATCTTTTAATATAGACAACCAGTACGGCGCCGTACTTCATTTTTTCTTCAAAAGCACTCTCTTCATCCGGAAGTGTATCGAGGATATTCTCCAGATGTTTCAGCTGTGGTGCGATCTGACTGTATATGCTGTCATAAATTCTGTTCTGCAGCTGTATCTGAAACTTATTTTCGGCTATTTTCTTTTCTTCCTGGAGCAGTGCATTGTCTTCTTCAAGAATTTTTCCAAGCTCAGCAAGTTTATTGTTTACTTCATTGATCTCAGTCAGATCTTTGAGCCAGTAAACATAACCGCCCCCAATCGCATGACTTCGAAGCGTCAGATTACCGTTTTGAAGCATAACAGGTGCCGCTTCTGCTTCTCTGATCATATCGTTTGAAACTGAAATGCTGCTTTCTGATTCAAAATGAAATCTACCCTCATTATCAATAATTCCGCCATGAAGTCCGGATATTTTCCACATATTCCCATAACCGTCATTTGTAGGAAAAAGTCCGGCCTGGATGAGTGCTTCCATAAATGCCGGAAATATAAAACCGATTACTTCTGTAGTTTTAAATAGCCTGTGAAAAACGCCATCACAGTTCACTAAAAATAAAGCCACATAGATCATTCCGATTGCCAGTGGTATGATCGGCATCCAGATATTGCTTCTGTTTTCCGTTGTAGCGCATCTGCACAGTGCGATCACAATTATGATCACAAAAAGGAGCACCAGCCAGGCAATCGACACAAAGTACAGCGGACCATGCACGTAATTTTCCTCCCACATTTCTATTCCCTGTGGGAAAGAAAAAGCCAGCTGATGGATATCATTTGTGAGAATGCCTCCTGTGATTGCTGCTGCCGGTATGTACAGAAGCTTCCATCTGCGATTCATCTGTGTACCACAGGCAAGTCCTGTATGAAGTACCGCAAACAGCATCGACATAACAATAAATGTCTGTGGGAAATAATAAAGATACCATATATACCTGCTGAAACAACTGCCTGAGGGTAAAAAAACGTATTTTATTGTTTTTATAATAATAAGAAATAAAATCAGTACAGCTGTCAATTCAAGATATTTTCTTTCTTCCTGTCGGATAACTCTTCGCCTGATCTGCACAAGCCAGATCAGAGCTGCCAGGATAAAAAGAAAAAATATCAGAATATTACTGGAAACCAGACGATATGAATCTCTGGTCAGACGGATCACACCAGTCATCAGAACCAGTAATACACAGATTATATTCAGAATTTTTGTTTTGCGGCTACTGTACATAAATCCTCCATCCTGTCATAGATGAACCTGTTTTTTGCTGCTGTTTGCCACCCGAAATGCCCTCGGAGTCATTTGGTAATGTTCCTTAAAGACCCTGTGAAAATAACTGTTATTCTCATATCCTACTGCCGCGATCACATCATTAATCGGGAGATCTGTCTCACACATCAGCTTCACAGCCTTATTCAGGCGTTTCCTCTGAAGAAGCTCCTTGAAATTAAATCCTGTGCTTTTTTTGATCATTTTACTTAATGTATGCATAGGCAGGTGGAGCTGTTCACATAATTCTGTCAGTGTGGCTGTTTTATACTGCTGTTCAATATATTCAAGCGTTGTCATGGAAATCATGTTTTCGTACTGATTCGGAACTCTCATTTCCACATACTGCACAGAATCCAGCAGATAAAGAAAAATAAGTCCCATCGTCGTCTGATTTATCTTATTCTGATCCCCTTTTCCAGTCACCAGTGAATAGATCATATTCTCAAGGAGATTCTGGATCTGAAGTACCTCTGCAACTCTGAAATGCAGATATTCTCCACGCTCTTCATCCTGACGCAGGACATTTACCAGAAAATCAGCCAGCACATTATTATTTCCTGCCATCGTATACGCCACGTCAAAAAATTCCGGAAGGATCATAAAATTAATCGCAATGTCATCCTTTCCTGCCGGAAGAATCTCATGGCGTGTAAACTGATTCAGAAAAAGGAGTTCCCCTTTCTGAATGACAACTTCTTTTCCACCGATAATGTTGACAAGTTTGCCCTGGCAAACATAAAGCACCTCTATAAAGTTATGTCTGTGTGCAGGAAAATGAATAAACCGGGTATGCGTGCGGACTGTGATCAGTTTTCCCTCATTAAACATCTTGGCACTGTCCACGATAAAGTCACACCCTGAAGTATACAGATCTCTGTCCACCTCTGCAACTCCATCCAGTATTTTCTGCTCTTCCTCTGTTATTCTTTTCAGATGATCAAGTAGCCTCTGCTGCATTCGTTCCTTCTTTCTCCAAAAAGGACGGAAGTCATAGACTCCCGCCCTCTTTTAAGGAATTATCTTATTAATAATGCCCGCTTCTGATTAGTACAGTTTTGCGTAATCAGCAACGTTTTCCGGTGTGAACTGAAGTGGCTCGCCAAGAACGATTTCTGTTCCTTCGTCATCAGCTTCTGTGATTGTGAATTCACCCATATCACCAGCTGTGAATGTTTCGTCAAGTGCTCCAGTGATGTCACCTTTTACAAGTGCCATTGTTGCATATGCGGAAAGATTTCCAAGGCCTTCCATATCCCACAGATAGAAGTATGGGCAGGAATGAGTATCATCATCACCTGTATATTCCTGCATTTCAGAAGGAAGTCCAAGACCTGTCAGTTTGCAGGAAGATTCGTTGTCCTGAAGGTATTTAGCTGCTGCTGCAATACCAACTGTTGTAGGTGCACAGATAACTTTCAGATCCGGATAGTTCTGAAGAAGAGCTGCTGTCTGGTCTGTAGATTTCTGAGGTTCATCATCACCATAAGCTACTTCTACAAGTTCCAGTTTGCTGTATTTCTCATCGCCTTCCATGATGGATTTCATAGCATCGATCCAAGCGTTCTGGTTTGCAGACTGAGATGTTGCAGAAAGGATAGCGAACTGTCCCTCTCCACCGGAGATATCAAGAACTGCGTCCATAAGAGCCTGTCCAACAGCCTTTGTACCAGCCTGGTTTACGAATACCTGACGGCTGTCTTTGTTCGGAGCGGAGTCGAAAGAAGAAACTTTGATTCCAGCGTCCATAGCTTCTTCCAGTTTAGCCTGAAGAGCGTTAACATCGTTTGCGGAGATGCAGATTGCATCCGGCTGCTGGGAGATCAGGTTGTCAAGAACTTTGATCTGAGCGTCAGCTGTTGCTGCTTCCGGATATACAACATCTACTGTTGCACCTTCAGCTTCTGCTGTTTCTTTGAATGCTTTTGCTGCGATTTCGAAGAATGCGTTACCTGCTGATTTACCAACCAGTGCGATTTTCTGTCCGTCGCCTGCTTTGTCATCTGCCATTACAGGTGCTGCACAGCCAAGTACCATTGCTCCACAAAGAAGTGCGCTGATAATTTTTTTGTTCATTTTGTTTTCCTCCCTTGGAAATATAGTTTTTTATTTGCAACTGCTTTCCTGCTACAAGAAAGCAGTCGGCTTGCATTATTAAATTGTATTAATTTTTCTTTACGCTCAGAGAACGTTTTACATTTCCGATGATATTCGGAAGAGCTACTGCTGCGATCAGAAGAACACCGATGATCAGCAGGATTACCTGTGCATTGACGTTTCTCTGACCAAGACCTACACGAAGGCAAACGATAATGAATGCGGAAATAAATCCACCTGCGATATTACCTTTACCACCTGTAGAGGAGATACCACCGAATACTGCCATTGCGATAGCGTCCATTTCAAATCCGTTACCTGTTGTTGTGTTTGCACCGTATGAAGAAGAAACAAGGAACAGTGCACACAGTCCGGAAACTGTACCCATAACAGTGTAGATGATGAAACGAATCTTCTGTACATGAACTCCTGAATAATATGCTGTAAGACGGTTAGTACCGATTGCATATACACGGCGTCCAAATGTGCTTTTACCTAAAATTACTGCAAAGATCACGGAAAGGATCACTACAAGGAACAGGATATAAGGAACATTTCCGACTTTTCCGCCAATTGCACGGAAGCCGTCTGTGTTGCTTGCAGAAATACTTCCACCGCTTCCAAGAACGATCTCGGAGATACCACGGAAGATGATCTGTGTTGCCAGTGTAACGATCATTGGTGGCAGTTCCTGGAATTTTGTAAGAATAAATCCATTGATTGCACCACAGATTGTACCAACACCAAGTGCTGTGATAACTACTACGATAAACGGAGCATTTGTATTGCAGACAATACAGCTCATTGTTGCAGAAAGGCAAACGATCGCACCTACGGAGATATCGATCTCGCCAAGTACCAGGATGTATGCCATCGGCAGCATCATGAATACTTCTGCCAGATAAACCGGCATCTGACGAAGCAGACTGCTCAGATTATAATATTCAGAAAACATTGCACAGAAAATATTGACTGCAATAAACAGCAGAACCAGGATTCCCTCCCAGGAGAAGATCATTTTCTTCACTGGGCTTTCCGGCACATTATTAATACTTCTTCCAGATTTTCCAGCCATGATTACATCTCCCTTCCTTTCAGTGCATTCTTGTCAGCGATACGCTGCAGGATTACGTTCATTACTACTACCACAAGGATAATAATACCCTTGATAGTGTTCAGCCATAACTGGTTGAAGAACGGGATCAGCGGAAGTGCTTTTGCGATTGTTGCAAGGATAAGAGAACCAAGTAAAGCACCTACTACAGTACCACGTCCACCACTCATGCTTACACCACCGATAACGCAGGCTGCGATAACGTCCATCTCACCGCCGTACTGCATATCAGGCATTGCAGATGCATATACGGAAACCTGAAGAGCTCCGCCAAGACCTGCAAGAAGTCCCATGATAGTATAAACAAGAAGTTTGATATTTTTTACATTGATACCGGATACTTCTGCTGCACTCGGATTACTTCCGACTGCATAGATCATACGGCCTGTTCTGGTCCATTTCATAAACCAGAAGAAAAATACATAACATACAATGATCACCCAGATTACTGCATTCAGTCCGAGGAATTTTGTTGTTGCAAAATTCTTGAACTCACCAAGTGCTGCTGCACTTGCCCATTCACCACCGTGGGATACCTGATAGCCAAGTGCACGGTAGATATACATGAAGCCCATGGTTGCAATGATCGGAGGTACGTCAGCTCTGGAAATAATGAGACCAACAACAGCTCCACAGACAACACCGATCGCAAGCGCGATCACAAATGCAAGTGCTGTGCTGGAAATATGTTCATATTTCAGCAGCATACCAATGCTCATACCTGAAAGTGCAAGTGTTGACATAATAGAAATATCGATTCCGCCAACAAGCATTACACAAAGCATACCAAGTGACATTACCATTGTTACTGCGTTATTTTTAAGCATGTCCATCAGTGACTTAGGAGTCAGGAAAGATGGATTGATTGCTGTGATGATTACAAAAAGAACGATCAGGACAACTGCAAGCAGTGCTTCACGGGAGCCTGTGATCTTTTTCATAACTGATTTCTTTTCCATTATTCAGCACCCCCTGTATGACCTTTTTCCATGGCAAGTTCAAGGATTCTCTCCTGTGTGGCTTCTCCACGATTCAGTTCACCAGTCTTTCTGCCGTTGCACATAACAACGATTCTGTCTGCCATACCAAGGATCTCAGGCATTTCAGAAGAAATCAGAATGATCGCATAACCTTTCTTTGCAAGATCACCCATGATCGCATAAATCTCAGCCTTGGCACCTACGTCAACACCTTTTGTAGGTTCGTCCATGATAACGACTTTCATTTCCTGGCTTAATGCCTTGGCAACAACAACTTTCTGCTGGTTACCACCGGAAAGAGAGCTTGCAGGCTGGAAAATATCAACTGCCTTTGTATCGACTTCTTCCAGAAGTTTCTTTGCAAGATCACGTTCTGTCTTCTCATCGTTGATTCCGTTCTTTGCATATTTGCTGATAGTAGGAAGAGTAACATTTCTTCCAAGTCCCCAGCTCATGATCAGACCTTCTTTCTGACGGTCCTCAGGAAGAAGAATGATACCTTTTTCCATTGCTTCAGACGGCTGTTTGATATGTACTTCTTTACCTTCCAGATAAACCTTACCGGAATCAGGTCTTGTGATACCGCATACAGCTTCTACTGTTTCGGTACGTCCTGCACCTACCAGACCAGTAAGTCCGAGGATCTCACCTGCACGTACTTCAAATGAAACGTCTTTGAAGAAACCAACTCTGGAAAGATTTTCAACTCTCAGCATTTCATCGCCAAGTTTAACTTCCGGTTTCGGGAACAGATCCTTGATCTCACGACCAACCATGGCCTTGATAAGATCTGCATTTGTGATTCCATCTACATCATAGGTTCCAATGTACTGTGAATCACGGAATACTGTAACGCGGGAAGCAAGGCGGTACATATCTTCAAATCTGTGGGAAATAAAGATAATTGAAACTCCGTCAGCTTTCAGTTTATCAACCAGTGTGTAAAGCTTTTCGGATTCCGATCTTGTCAGCGCTGCTGTAGGCTCATCAAGAATAATGATTCTTGCATTGGTGGACATTGCTTTTGCAATTTCTACCATCTGCTGCTGAGCAACACTCAAAGTACCCATTTCTGCTGTTGCATCAAAATCTGCGTCCAGCTGTTTCAGAAGTTTGTTTGCTTCTGTGTTCATGGCTTTCCACTGGATCATTTTGTGTTTGATGATCTCGTGTCCCATGAAAATATTTTCTGCAACGGTCAGATGCGGATAAGATGTCGGATGCTGGTAAACAGCTGCAATACCTGCTGCCTGTGCATCTTTCGGTCCTTTGAAATCCACCTTCTGTCCATTTAAGAACATTTCGCCTTCTTCTGCCTTATGTACACCGGTGATAACTTTGATGAAGGTTGATTTACCTGCACCGTTCTCACCCATAAGTGCGTGAACCTCACCAGGTTTTAACTGGAACTGTACATTGTTCAGTGCCTTTACACCCGGAAATATCTTTGTTATGCCTTTTAATTCAAGAACATATTCAGACACGGCTCTTTCCTCCCTTTTCTCAAATCTTAAGTATATTTTACCATTGATGTATTTTTTTTAATACAGGAATATATTTTGAAATGAGGTAAAATATTTTGCACTTATATGCACAAAAAATTCGGAGGGAACATCTCTACTCTCTTCATTTTTAACATATACATTGATATTTGTTTGTCATTTGTTATTGATTTCGCATCATTTCATGGTATATATATTTCATGGTAATTCCCGATAGCAAAGCACTTTTTTATATGTTATACTGATTACGATCAAAAAGTTTATGAATCACAATACTATGGAGAAATATATGAAATTACTAATCGTAGACGATGAAGAGCTTACACGTACAGGTCTGATCAATTCCATCAACTGGAATTCTCTCGGGATCACAGAAGTTTTTCAGGCAGATGACGGTGTCCGCGGTCTGGAAATGGCACGCCTCCATAATCCTGAGATCATTCTCTGTGATGTCCGCATGCCCAGAATGGACGGCATCACCATGCTGGAACGTATGGAAAAATTTCTTCCGGACATGGTTCCTATCTTTATGAGTGGATATTCTGACAAAGAATACCTCAAGGCAGCTATCAAACTCAAGGCTGTTAATTATATCGAAAAACCCCTGAAGCCATCAGAAATAGAAGCTGCGATCCAGGAAGCACGTGATACTTACATTCAGAAACAGCATTCTCACAGAGGCGAGACTATGCATTCTCTGGAGACCGCCTCAAACCTGGCATTACAGCTGATAATTCCCTATGCCGGTAATTCAGGAGCTATTGAGCGTCTTGCCGCTGAACTTCAGCTTTCGCTCGGGAATGCCACTTATTTTACCTCCTATGTTGTAAAAACAGATACCTCTCTGGAATCTACCACTACATCACTTGTATCTTTTTGTCAGGATTTTCAGAATTTTATGTCAGAATACCGGATCAACTGTATCTACATTGAAAAAAAATCCCGTTATCTGGTATATTTTCTTATCAGCCAGAGCCGTCCTCAGTCCCAGGCACTCTCAGCAGCCGGTCAATACCTGAAAGACTATTTTTCCGGATACGGCAAATTCTGCATGGCACAGGGCGATGTTCTGTGCGGAATTTCAAGAGCTTACCAGTCTTATTCTTCTGCAGTTATTCTGCTTCAGAGCAGTTTCTTTTTTACAGCGGGAACACTGCTGACTTCTGAACTGCTGCAGACTTCACCTGACAGCACTTCTGATATTTTTTCCGGTTCTGTGGAAAAAAAATTTTCCGATGCGCTCTCCCATGGAGACCAGGAAAATTCTTCCCAGATACTTGAACAGCTTTTTAATGCTTTTTATCAGAACCACAGCTACCTGCAAAATCCTGTAAAAGATCTTTATTACAGACTCTTTCTTTGTATTGAAGAAGCATACCGGCAGCAGAAGATTACCGGAGACGGCACAAATGACAGTATCGCTGAAATGATCGAAGGCTGTTTTTCTTTTCAGGATCTTCATCAGATCCTTTCAGAAAAAACAGCTGATTTTTTCCGCGAGGCAGCATCTTCCTCAGAAGAAAATCCGACAATTTTTATGATCAAGGAATATATCGGTAAAAATTACATGAATGAAACTCTTTCTGTAAAAGATATCAGTTCTCATGTATTTCTTTCCACATCCTATGTCTGCACCTTCTTCAAAAATGAAACCGGTCAGACACTGAATCAGTATCTTACAGAATTTCGTATGGAAAAAGCAAAACAGCTTCTCAGAGATGCGAGATACAAAATTTCCGATATTTCCTCAAGAGTCGGTTACAGCGACGGGAATTATTTCGGCAAAAGTTTCAAAAAATACAGTGGGCTTTCGCCCTCAGAATACAGGGAGAAAAATATGCAATGAATTTAATCTTCAAAAAAACCCGCCAGAATTTCGGGGATATGAAGCTTGAGTCCAAATTCACCCTGATTTTGGTTGTAACGGTGACCATACCGGTCATTCTTATGGGAATCTTTTTTTACGGTAAGCTTTATGAAATGGTCGTTTCCTACACGATTCGTCAGGAACAGGATGTGTCAGCAAAAACTGCTCCCCTGATCGAAGAATCACTCCAGGAAATTATTGATGCACACGATACTATTACTGAACTTTCCTTCTTTCAGACGCTCTTCCACAAACCGGTAAATTCACCTTTTACCATGTTTCAGAATTCTGAAGAAGTTGAAGATTTTCATGACCAGGTAACAGGGCTGATAAATGATGGAAATATTTCCGGACTTCAGATTTTTATTGATCTTCCTCAGACATCCATGCAGCTGTTTCAGGATGAACTGACCAGGGATTATTTCTCGCCAATGAGCAAAGCGTACGGAACTTACTGGTATGGTATTTTTAAGGGTACAAACTGTTCTTCTCTTTACTGTCCTCCTTTCTACCTCGGACGGCAGGAGCAGAAAACATATGGAAATATGGCATATATTACTTCGACTACTTTTTATTATCAAAAGAATGCCTACCAGGCATATATTGCCACCTATTTTTCCAATGACAAATTTACGGATATTCTTCAGGAAAACCTGACACTGTCCGGAAGTGTTTCCTACATCATCAATGACAGAAATGCCACTGTTGCATCTTCTGATGAATCACTCTCCGGAATCTACTGGCTGGATTACAGCACAATTGAGGATTCTTTTATGTCCTCCAACAATTTCATTGAACGTGAGATTCTGAATAACAGAATTTATGCCGGTTTTTATAATATCAAACAGCCTGGCTGGTTCATGGTAACCGTACTTCCGTCCGGCCCTCTGATCCGTCAGAGTAATATCATTATGATTCAGTATTTCCTGTTATTCGGAATATTTCTTGTGGTAGCACTCCTGTTCTCTCACTTTATGGCTCATTCGGTAACAAACCGCATTTCCTCTGTTATCCATCAGATGAGCAAAGTACGTCAGGGAACATTGATGCCCATGGACAGCCCCGTCTACCATGATGAGATAGGTGATCTGATCGATACCTACAACTACATGACCCGCAAAATGGACAAGCTCATGGAAGAGCAGGTAAAATCTGCCGAAGAACTCAGAATTGCAGAATTTAATTCTCTTCAGGCTCAGATCAATCCTCATTTTCTTTATAACACTATGGATATGATCAACTGGCTTGCCCTGCAGGGCCGTAATTCCGAAGTCTCAGATGCTGTCCAGAAACTTTCACGATTTTACAAACTGACACTTAGCCGCAAAAAGAGTGTCAGCACTATCGGGAAAGAAGAAGAACATGTTTCTATTTATGTAGATCTCCAGAACATGAGATATCATGACAGCATCTCTTTTGTATCTGATATTCCGGATGAGCTGACAGAATACCAGATTCCGAAACTGACTCTGCAGCCCGTTGTTGAAAACGCTGTACTTCACGGTATTCTCGAAAAGAGCAGCAAATCCGGTACTATCGTTCTCACCGGCTGGATGGAAGACAGTGATATTATTCTTCTGGTTTCTGATGACGGTGTGGGGATTTCCCCGGATAAGCTTGCAACGATCGTCTCCGGTGAGGGCCAGAGTTCTTCCGGAGGCACCAATATTGCAGTCTACAATACACACCGGAGGCTGCAGATTCTGTATGGGGATCAGTACGGACTCCACTATTCAAGTGTTCCGGGACAGGGCACAGAAGTCGAAATCCGTATCCCGGCACACAGACAGTCACTGGTTATTGAGGAAAACAGTTCAAAAAAAGCATTCTGAGCTTATGTCAGGATGCTTTTTTTACATAAAAAAGCTGCTCTTTTCAGAACAGCTTTTTGAATATGTATATTTTCTCAGATGGATTATCTGAAATTATCTTGTAACGATATCAACCGGTATGTTAAAGATCTTTGCAACTTTGAGGATTGTGTCAATATGACGTCCTGTTGCTGCTGCCATATGATGTGTCGGGCCTGCTTCGCTCCAGCGGTTTACAAATTCTCTTGCTCCACATGTGAAACGTGTTCTCATGTTTGTATCACCAAAGGAAAGGATTGGTCCTTCTTCGTTAACGCCCTCAGCTACAACGAATTTGAAGTGTCCGTCAGCATCCTGTGTAATTGCAAGATATGTAACAGGGCCTGTATATGGATAGAACTGTGTCAGGTATCCGCCGCCTGTTTTGCCGTGGAATACAGGCACGATCTTCATAGTAGGTTTCTTGTCGGAAATATCAGCATCTCCACTTCCTGAATGTCCGATGATGCAGATATCATCATTGAAGTCGATGGAGTACATTTCGGAAAGCTGGCCTGTTCCGGAGATTGTCTTCAGAATACTCATAGCCATGGCAACTTTCATATCACCTTCAACAGCACATGCTGTACCCTGTTTGATCAGCATGGAGAATGCCGGGATCAGCATACTGTCAAGTACACCTGCTTTACCCTGTGCAAATCCGTCATAATGGGAAGCAACCATGCTGAGATGTTCGTCTTTTACCCATTTTTCAAATGCTACAACGTATTTTGCCATATCCCATACTTTTTCGATTGTGCCGCCGCCTTCGATATCAAAAGTATCAAGAATATCCTGTGCTTTTGCACGGATTGCGTCTTCATCTGTCACATCATCAGCGATTGCCCACATTTTTTCCCAGTCAAACTGTTTTGTGTACAGGAACATTCTGTTATAGAGGTTTGTCTCATCAATGTACAGATCCATCATACCCGGATAAGGTCTTCCGATCTGTGCAATGTTAGTATCACGGAATCTTCTTCTTACCTGAGCAGCTTTGCACCAGTCTTCGATCTCTGACTGAACAGCCGGATCTCCACCTTCTACAACACCTGTGATAACAGCATGTCTCTTACCTGCTCTTTCAAGGTCAGCAACTGCTTCGCCTACAGCACCACATGCATAACCTTCGCCAAGCCATGCAGCGATATCTGTGTGATCATAATCCAGTGCTTTCAGTTTCTGTACGTTTACAAGAACTACCGGAACATCAAGATCACGGATTGCAGGAAGCATATTGTAAGATGTAGCATAAGTCAGCATCTGAAGGAAAACAAGATCAACGTCTGCTGCGCGGAATTTATCTCCGGCTTCCATAGACTGTTCCTTTGTTGTTACCATTCCTCCGTCGATGATTTCTACTGTATCAGGAATAGTTTTTTTGAATGCATCATACTGAGCCTCAAACTCAGGTACCAGTGACGGGAACTGAGGCAGGTATGCACCTAAAGCAATAGAAAATACACCAACTTTTGCCTTTGTGTTTACTAACATAATAAAACCTCCATTTAAATTTTATTTATAAATTTTAATTCCAAAGGACTCGTGAATTGTTGTACGGGCCTCTTCAATGGACTTAAATTCATTTGCCTTCAGCATCTGTGCGGTAATATTACCGATTGCAGTTGCTTCTCCAGGACCTGCATGAACTTCTTTGCCGGTTGCTTTTGCTGTCAGTTCATTCAGATATCCTGCATTGGAACCACCGCCCACTACATGGATACGGCTGTAAGTTCTTCCTGTGCTCTCTTCCAGTTCTTTTGCTGTTTTTGCATAACATTCAGCAAGACTGGTATAGATAACAGTTGCGATCTCACCCATTGTTTCCGGAACTTTCTGTCCTGTTCTGCGGCAGTAGTCTTTTACTTCTTCTGTCATATTCTCAGGAGAAAGGAAACATTCGTCATTTGCATCTACTCTTGACGGGAAATCCTTTGCTTCCTCTGCCATGGAGCAGATCTCTGCAAAGCTGTATTTATCATTTACTTCGTGACGTACGGACTGGATCATCCAGAGTCCCATGATGTTCTTGAGGTAACGGAAACGTCCTGCATAGCCGCCTTCGTTTGTGAAGTTCAGTTCACAGCTCTTCGGTGAGCAGTCAGGAGTTTTTCTTTCGATACCCATCAGTGACCATGTACCGGAGCTGATATAGATAAAGTCATCATCATTTGCCGGAACTGCAAGAACTGCTGATCCTGTGTCGTGTGTTGCCGGTGCAACAACTTCAACATCAAATCCTACTTCTTTCTGAATTTCTTCTGTCAGATGTCCTACGCTTGTACCAGGCATGATCAGTTTCTGGAAAATTTTTCTCGGATATCCCAGTCTGTCGATAATCTCATAATCCCAGTCTTTTGTCTCTGCATTTACAAGCTGACCTGTTGTAGCTTCTGTATATTCGCAGGTCTTCTGTCCTGTAAGAAGATAGTGGAAGTAATCCGGTACGTGAAGCAGTGTTTCTGCCTGTTCCAGATATTCCGGATGTTTTGTTTTAACTGCCATCAGCTGATATACAGTATTGAAAATTGCTTTCTGGATACCGGTTCTTGCATACAGTTCATCAAGTGGAATATATTTGTAAACTTCTTCGTCCATTCCTTCTGTACGGTGATCACGGTATCCTACTGTATTTCCAAGTACTTTGTCATCTTTGTCAAGAAGTACAAAGTCAACGCCCCAGGTATCAACGCCCATGCTTACAGGAATCTTTCCGATTTCTTTGCATTTCTTAAGACCTGATACGATTTCTTTGAAAATACGGTCAAATTCCCAGCAGAGTTCGCCGTCTTTCTTTACCATTCCGTTCTCGAAACGATGGATTTCTTCCAGTTCCATCTTTCCGTTTTCCATATGTCCCAGGATCAGACGACCACTGGATGCCCCCATATCTACTGCTGCATAATATGTTGCCATTGTAAAACCCTCCTAAAATGTAAATTATTCACAGGAGTTTTCATTGTGAAAAATGCTGTGATTTAACGTATTTCTTCACATTTGATAATAACATATTACAACAGGGTTCTTCAAGTGTGAAGAACCCTGTTTGCGTAAAAAAGTGTCTTTATTTGCAATTTATTTTATAATTCTTTATATAATGGAAGTAATGCCTGATACACATCATCAAAAACTTTTTTCTGTTCCTTATAACAGTCCTGAACCGTTTCATCCGGGCTCACACTGTCTGTGATCTTCAGGAACCTGTGAATCGCATCAAAATCATCATAAACTCCGCAGCCAACGCCTGCAATAACTGCTGCTGCTATGGAAGTTGCTTCTTCCACATGATCAGGTCTGTGCATGTTCACATGGAGTACATCTGAAAGTATTTTTGCCACAATATCTCCTTTGGCTCCACCTCCAGTAAGGATCATATCATCAATATCCATATACTGCCTGTAAGACTGAAGGATCAGCTCCAGATTCATTGCAACACCTTCCAGGACAGCTCTTATATAATCTTCACGTTTATGATACATGCGAATACCCATAAAACTTCCAGATGCATCCGGATTCCATCTTGGAGCTCTCTCTCCCGTCAGATAAGGAAGAAATACAAGTCCCTTTGCTCCCGCCGGAGAACTGCTTACCAGTTTATTGATCAGATCCCAGCTGCTGATTCCCTGCTCTTTGGCTTTCCTTATTTCTTCTCCGCAGAAAGTATTACGTGCATAGGCATAAGAACTTCCTGCAGACTGCATTGTTCCACATGGCATATATTTACCAGGAATAACATGGGCAAAACAGAAAAATACCTGATCTCTATCCAGAAATTTCTTTTCAGTTGTTCCGCCTATCCATGCGGAAGTCCCGAAAGTCAGGAACATCTGGTTCTTTTCAACACAACCCGCTCCAAGTGCGGAACAAGGGCCATCACCTCCGCCGCAGACAACTTTTGTTGCTGTTGTGAGTCCCATTACTTCTGCTGCTTCTTCTGTCAGATTTCCTATTACATCTGTTGATTTGTGAAGTTCCGGCAGTTTGTCTTTTTCGATGCGGGCTGCCTCAAGGATCTCATCTGACCAGCAAAGTCCTTCCAGATCCAGTGCATTTGTTCCGGACGCATCAGAATAATCTGTCACAAACCGGCCTGTCATACGGTAAATGATATAATCTTTTACCTGAAGCATTTTAAAAGTCTTTTTATATATTTCTGGTTCGTTATCACGAACCCACATAAGTTTCTCAATACTGTAAGACGGACTTAAGCGATGTCCGAGAAGAGAATATGCATCAATATCCCCGAGCTTTTCTTTCAGCTCATCTGCCTGTTTCTGTGCACGGTTATCTGCCCAGATCATCGCCGGTCTTAATACATTTCCATTTTCATCAACTGTCAGACAGCACTGCATCTGCCCTGAAAAAGAAACTGCAAGTACATCTTCTGCACTGATCCCCTCGATAACTTTTCTGGTCGCATCACACACTGCCTGCCACCAGTCAGCCGGATTCTGCTCTGCCACGCCGCCAGCCTGATAATTTACATCATAAGAAGCAACTGTACTCTTTACCAGGTCACCATCTACTGTAAATAGAGAAGCTTTGTCCCCTGATGTTCCGATATCATGCGCAAGTAAATATTTCCCCATAAGAACGCCCTCTTATTATAATTCGTAGATTTTTTTATCGCCGTATGTTTTGACCCAGTCTTTTTTGAAGTTTTCTACTGCAAAATCAATAATTGCGTTTTCAACCATTGTTGTCAGAAGGTCAACAGAAACTGTTACAGCCTGTGCACCTACTGTAAATGCATCCATAACCTGCTCTGTGTTTTTGAAGCTTGCTGCCAGGATCTTCGTTGGCTTGTTGTGCATACGGAATAACTGAACCATATCACCGATAACTTTGCGGCTGTCCACATTCAGGTTGTTCATACGGTTGAAATACGGAGCAACATAATCAGCTCCGACACTTGCAGCCATCATTGCCTGCTGTGTTGTATATACAGCTGTTGCTGTCACATGGGAACCCGTTGCTTTCAGATGTTTCATTGCACAGATTCCCTGCTCTGTGGTAGGTACTTTGATATAGGTCTCTTTGCCAAGCTTTGCCTGAATACATTCTGCTTCTTTTACCATTTCTTCCCATGTTTCTCCTGTTACCTGCACATGAAGCTGTCTGTCACCGATAATCTTCTTGATTTCAGTAAGAAGCGGCCAGAACTCTGCGTGTTCTCTGGAAATAATGGTCGGATTTGAGGTTACTCCTGTAATCTCATAAAGGTCTACATATTTTTTGATCTGTTCGATGTTGGCTGTGTCAAGTAAAATTTCCATTGTTGTAACTCCTCCGTTATCTTTTAGATGTATTTTATTTTTTTCTGCACTTCTTCAAGTGATCCTGCAAGTCCTGCAGATACAAGTGAATGAAGTGCAGCACCATAAGCTGCTTCTTCCTGGCATTTCGGAATATTCAGTGTCATTCCAAATAACTTCTCTGCAAGTTCCTGCATCAGTGGATTTCTTCTGATTCCATTACCGGAACCAACCAGACGAAGTGCCTTACTTCCTGTCATTCTGCACATTTCACGGTACATTTCATGAAGTTCTTCCAGAATTCCCGCAATCATTCCCACTGTCATTGCACCAGGGGTGAAATTCTGTACCCCGATATTTGTGATGCTTCCTCTTTCTTCCGGATTGGTTCTTGTTCCGGAGAAAGTCGTGTGGATCTTCCATGCTGCATCAGCACCGTTTTTCTCGAGAAATGCACGTGCCTCTTTTTCCATAACTCCATATAAAGCAGCACTGTCTGTCTGTCCTGCTGCTGAAAGAACCTGCTGATAAAACTGCTCCAGCATTGCATATGCTCTTCCGCCGCAGAGACCCGATCCTGCCAGAATGTATGAATCATCTGTACACGGCCGAAGTTCAATCGAACCTTCTGTCTGATAGTAATCTCCTGTTCCGAAAGATACCTGGCTTCCTGTTCCGATATTCACAAGTACTGTATCACAGAGGCTCTGTACAGAACCGATAAAGCTTGCCTGATTGTCTCCAAGAGATGCCATGACAGGCACTCCGTCAAGTCCGTCTATAAGTGCGTTCCCAATAATGCCATGACCTTTTGTAACTTCCGGGATGCAGTCTGTTCTTACGCCAAGAGCCTCCAGTTTTTCTCTCAGGAACTGATTGTTCTCTGTGTCGAAGCAGCCCCAGCTTGCCGCCATATCTCTTGCAAGGACAGGCGTCTTTCTGTCACAGAGACGCATTGCAACATAATCGCTGATTGTCGTCATTTTTACTGCTTCTGCCGGAATCTCATTATTATGTGAGAGATAAAAATGTGTAGTCATTCCATAGCCGGTTGCTGCTGTTCCGACTTTTTCTCTTAAAACCTGTGCATAAGTGGAAGTCTCGTTATATTTCTCATTTCCACTTCCATCCTGCCATGTATAAAGAGGTGTAACAGCCCTGCCTTCTTTATCTACATAGAGAACACCATGCATCTGACCTGTAAGTCCGATGCTGTCAGGTTTTCCGAACTCTTCACTCAGTTCTCTGGCTGCCTTTTCAGTGAGACTGTAAAGTTTTTCGGCATCCTGCACACGGTTCACCGGAAGTTTTCCTTCTATGAAAGCCTGATGCGAAATTGTTCTGCTTCCAAAAAGCTCTCCGGATTCACTGTCCAGAAGGATCACACTGACTGTTGTTGTTCCAATATCAATTCCCATTGCACGCATAATGTTTTCTCCTGTTTTCCTTTTTCTATTCCTATTCAAGGATTCCTTTTACCTGGTACACTTTTGCTTTCCATGCACTGCCCTTTTCATTCTGACGTTTCAGGCAGCTGAAAATTCTGGTGGACATACCCTGAAAATCCTGATCCACTGTAAATGTCTGTGCTGCAAAAACGCCCGGTGCCTCATCAATCATTGCCACCGGATGAACCATATTTTTCAGCGCTGCCACCTGCTCAAACGGTGATGCCAGTTCTCCGACTGCATACAGAACACCGTCACAGTCTTCCAGCTGTTTCAGATATCCCTCCACAGTCTGCTGATTCAGCCTGTCCAGATGATTATGATATTCTCTCGGGACTCTTACGATAGTTCCTTCCGGACAGAGTTTCTGAAATTCCTGTTCACGGATCTGCACACTGCTTCCTGATGCAAAGTCCTCCCAGCTGACCAGCACCGGTCTTTTGCATCCTGCATTCTGAAGGCATTCCATCAGCTGTCTGACAGCACCTCTGTTATCCAGACATACGGCATCTGCGTAACTGTTTTTCCTGGTTGAATCAAAAAGAACAATGTTCATTCCCAGTCCTCGCAGTTTCCGTAGTGCCTCGTAGCTGATCTCCATGTCTTCCAGCCAGAGTACTACATTCCGAAGATCTTTTTCATAAATACGGAACAGACATTCTTCCAGTGACTGCCTTGATGATTTCTGCTTAAAAAGCACCAGCGAATCCATCTCCTCGGCAGTTGTCTGAAATGCATCTATAAATCGTGAAAAGAACGCATTCTGGGCAGGAGCCACAAGAGTAATGATGTCCATGTTTCCGGTTCTGGCTCCATATTCCAGAGCCACTCTTGTTCCACTTCCCTGAATGCGTTCTATAATGTGTTCTTCTTCAAGAAGCTTCAGAGCCTTACGAACTGTAACACGACTGACACCAAGATCTTCTGCAAGTTTTCTTTCCGGCGGGATATTCTCACCGTCTCTGTATATATCTTTGTAGATCATTCGGCATATCCGGGTTCTTACATCCCGGTAAAGGCTCTGCTCTTCCATATGGCCTCCTGTTTTATGCGCTTAATGCAGTAGAGTTTGGATCCAGTCTCTTGATGATGTCTTCCTGAATTTCCGGTGACAGGTCAAGGAAGTTAACAAATGTTCCATGGATACGTACAATATATACACCGCTTGGAGCATATTTCTTCGGATTTGCAAGTACTTTACGAAGCATATCCGGTGTTGTAACATTTACATATAAATAGAATGGTGATACTTCTTTTTCATCGTAAGAATTGAAGAACAGTGGTGTAAAGATCTTTGTCTTGAATTCCAGACCTTTTTCTTCCATTGTTTTACCCTTAAAGTATCCCGGGTTGATTCCAAAATGAGATGCATATCCACCGTTCATTGTGCTGAATGGCAGGTATCTGTTGGAAAGCATTCTCATTCCAAGTCCTCCGGATGCTTCTCCGTAGAGCGGGTCAACACCATAGTTCAGCATTTCTCTGGATTTTCTTCCGTCTGGTGTTGCGCCAACCCAGTATCCATACATCAGATGTGTGGATGGTGTTGCATAGTCCGGTCTGAACGGATTTCCAAGGTAGTTTTTCTTGGAGGATACCATTGCGGAAACTTTTTCTGCGATTTCTTTTGCTTCTTTGTCAACTCTTTCGATGTTGTTTCCGAATTTATCACATTCCAGAAGATACTGATGCATCTCCTCGTCATGTTCAAAGTTATCACGGAGAGCTTCCAGCATTCTGTCAGCATCTTCCGGTCTTTCTTCAATAAGTGTGTCAATAGCGATGAAGGAGTCTGCCATTACACTGAGTCCGTGGATCAGGCATCCGCTTCCGTTATATTTTGTTCCCTGCTCTTCTGTATCTCTCATATCAATGCCGGATTCGATTCCACCCATCATAGCTGAAAGGAATGGTACCTGATAAATTCCGATCGCTCTGGAAGCATTGTTTGCAGCAGTTGTCATTTCATCCACATAATGATCCAGTTCTTTGTAGAATACCTCTCTGATATTTTTCAGAAGTTCCAGGTTACTGCTGTAGCCCAGTTCTTCTCTTGTCTTTCCGATCTGATCTCCTGTGATTTCAGATTTGCCACCCTGGAGTACCAGTTCAAGGACTTTTGGAAGGTTCAGCCAGCTGTTTGTTGTATTTCCATTATCTTTACCCATGATAAGAGGTTCCTGGCATCCTGCTACGGAGTAATCCGGAAGGTCTTCTTTTGCTACTCCATTGTTTTCCAGGACTTCAAAGAGTGCATCATCATTAAACAGTGACGGGGTCAGTACACCTGGTGTAAAGAAGAATCTTCCCATTTCCTCATACAGCTTATCCGGTGTATTCTTATGAAGTTTTACGGAAAGGATCGGCTGTGGCAGGTTCATATCAAAATATGCATCAAACAGTGCATAGGATGTAGGATTTGTAAGATCGTTTCCGTCTACATCTCTTCCTCCGATGATCAGGTTCTGGGAAATTGCCCAGCTTCTGTCTGCTACGTTGAAGAATACAAGCATATGTTTCAGAAGAGCTGCTGTTGCGTCTCTGTCAAGGTCTTCTTTTGCTCTGTATGGTTCAAAAATACGGTCAGCATTTCCAACTGAAAATGCAAACGGGTTCGGTGTCTGCTCCAGGCACATTGTCTGCCAGATCAGAAGGAAGGACTGGATTGCTTCATAAAGATTGTCAGCACCTTCTGCCGGAACTTTTTTAAGAACTTCTGCCATGTATGCAAAACGTTCTTTCATCTTGCCTTCACTCTTCTCGGCTTTTTCCTCTGCCATTGCCTGATATCTTCCGGCAAGTACAAGAAGCGCATCCATTGTAATGCTCATTGCTTCGTAGTAATCAATTTTCTTCTGCTCTGCAGCTTTTGCCTGATGTTCTTTGATCTCATTCTTTACATAAAGAGCACCTTTTTCAATGAGATGACGAACATCCGGAATTACATGTCCTGTAACCTGTTCCATGAAGAAAACTGCTTCTTTTGTATATTTTTCTGCCGGTTTATAAGCAGCTGTAAGAACTTTTGCAAAATTATTTTCTGCATAGTAGTTCTTTACATGTTCGATTCTTTCTTTTGTGATATCTCCGATCGGATCAATGTCTCCGAATACTGCTGTAGGATCACAGTAACCTGCGAAAGAACTTACTTTAAATGCCGGATTGATCAGTGCGTAGGAACGTGCAAACGCATCATCCTGAGTTCCTGCAAACACATGGTAATCACCAAGTGTAAGCGGGATTTCTTTCATGATCTCTACCTGTGTTTTTGCAATACGGATACTGTCAGGCTCATCTTTGTATGTCTCATCACATCTCATGGCAATCTCTCTTGCAAGGAACCAGCCCTCAAGATGATCCAGGGATCTTTCTTCCTGGAATCTGTCTTTTGCAAGCTCTGTGATTTCCTGTGGACTATAGATTTCTGTGATCTTCATTCTTAATTTCCTCCTTAAAATAAATGGTAACTGTTCAGTGCTTTTGAATAGTTATGATAAATAATATGTATGTTTTCTTTTATGTTTGTTTTTAATCTAGTGTTATCAGGTTCTGACACATTCAATTCCGTGGTCTCTGAGAACCTTTTCAAAATAATCTGCAGTTCCCGGTGCTATTCTTCCCGGTTTCATTTTATATTCAAGTCCGCACTGTTCCCATTTACCTTTACCAAACTCATGATAAGTAAGGAACTCAACCTTCGTGTGTTCTCCTTTAATATGTTCCTCGAAAAGTTTTGCAAATCCCTCTGCATCAGCTTCGGAATCATTAAATTCCGGAATAAGCGGTACACGGATCAGTACATTCTGATGCTTTGCGGAAACTATTTCGAGATTCTTTATTGTCCAGGTATTCGGAACACCTACCCACTTCTTATGGGTTTCATTGTCGTAATGCTTTACGTCCATGATCCACTGATCAACATAAGGAATCAGTTCTTCCATTCTCGGGTGTGTGCCATTACTCTCAATGGCTCTGTGTATTCCTTCTTCCCCGAGTTTCTGAAGCAGTTCCTTCACTGCATCAAACTGCATTGTGATCTCACCGCCTGTAAGCGTCACCCCGCCGCCTTCAAAAAACATCGGCTTCGACATCTTACATTCTTTCACTACTTCGTCTACTTCATATTCTTTATAGGAAAGCTTGATTCCCTTCTGTCTGCGATTGTTTGTACAGGGACGCTCACTGCAGTTCTGACAGACAGTACGGTCAAGTGCTCCTTCTTTCACTGCCCCTTTCGGGCAACAGCTTTCTTTCAGCCATTCTTTTTCTACAAAAAGTACTCCCTCCAGAGGCATTCCCTCCGGATTTGAACACCAGGGACATTTCATGTTACATCCCTGCAAATGAATGATCAGGCGGTTTCCCTCACCATCCTGAGAATAATTAAATCCTTTTTGGAAAATTTTTAATTTCATAACTGCCTCCATGTTATCAATATTGGTATTAATATGTAATACCAATTCAATTAATAAAAAAAGAAGATTTACTATGGTTCTATCATACCCTGTGCCCCCTGATTTGTCAACAAAATCAGGCCCTTATTAGTGCACAAAATAATGGTTATTTTTTTGTATAAATAGCTGGTTTTTATTTTTTCTTTTAAATTCAAAAATGCCCCGGGTCATAAGCCCCGGGACATTTCTGTCATATAGAAATCCTCTATAACATCTGATATATCGTGAACGCCTACTCAGATATTACATTCACTTTAGTCGTACAGGTTAGGAGCGATGGAGTCATCTTCCATGTTGTCAACATTGTACCAGTAACCCTGTGTTGGAAGGTCTTCTACTTCTTCGCCGTTTGCGATCTTTGTAAGAATATCTACTGTGTTTTTACCCATTGCCAGAGGAGACTGTGTAACTGCACCGAACATTGTGCCATCTTTAACAGCTGCTTTGATTGTGGAACCAGCATCGAATCCTGCTGCAAGGATCTTGGTTTCCGGATCGCTTCCCAGTACGCTCAGGTTCTGGTTTGCTGTAAGGATACCTTCTGCTGCTACCTGGTTGGATCCGAAGATTGCTACCATGTTTTCTACGTTCAGAAGTTTGGAAGCTTCTGTTGCACACAGTTCAACTGTTGTCTGGGACGGAACTGCTGTCTGGATCACGATGTTTGCAGAGCTTTCATCTCCTGCATCTGAGCAGTTGTTAACGAAGAATTCGTTTCCTGTTACTGCTACTGTATATCCGTCTGCTGTTGCAAGTTCGATGAATTTATCGATGAATCCAAGTCCACGGTTTGATGTGGATTCAGCTGTACAATCCTGGTTTACTTCACCAACCTGTACTACTGTTCCTGCATCTACCATTTCTTTGATTTTATCTTTTACTGCTGGATAAAGGTTTTCTGCTGCTACTGCACCAGCACCATAGTTGTCTGTTGCGATTGTGGAATATACGGATCCTTCTGGAGCGTTCGGTACACCGGAGTCAAAGCATACTACAGGGATTCCTGCTTCTTTTGCTTTTGTAAGAGAATCAAGTACGGAGTCCTGATCGCATGCTGCAAGGCCGATTCCATCCGGATTCTGGCTGATTGCATTGTTCAGCATGTTTACCTGGTCAGCAATATCGGATTCGGAGTTAGGACCTGTGCAGTTTACTTTTACGCCGATTGCATCTGCTTCGTCCTGGATTCCTTTAACAGCTGCCTGCCAGTATGATGACTGATAGCTCTTTACTACTACTTCAAAACTGTATTCTTCGTTTGGTGTTACAGTTTCTTCTGCGTCTGCTGCCATTACCATGCTGGACATGGATGCTACCATAGCTGCTCCTAATACTACTGCTAAAACTTTTTTTCTCATTTGAAAAACCTCCCTTTTTGGTTCTTATATGAAGCCTCCGGCCACATATATTCTTGTTTGATATTGGTATCTTATCCAAATACCAATTGGGGAATAAAAAAAGATTTATGTCCCTCAGCTGTTTATAATTATATCAATCCGGCACTATGCTGTCAACGAATTCGAGGTCTTATTATTTCACAAAGAATCGCGCCTATTTTTGTGCATTGTGCTATTTTTTATATATTTATATGCTCTTTATTTTATACATTTTTACAACAATTCCAGCATACAAAAAGGAGAAGCCGAAGCTTCTCCTTTTGTAATATGTCTTAGATATTTCGTGAATGCCACCTTGGGTATTGCGCTCACATTAGTCGTAAAGGTTAGGAGCGATGGAGTCATCTTCCATGTTGTCTACGTTATACCAGTAACCCTGTGTTGGAAGGTCTTCTACTTCTTCGCCGTTTGCGATCTTTGTAAGGATATCTACTGTGTTTTTACCCATTGCCAGAGGAGACTGTGTAACTGCACCATACATTGTGCCGTCCTGAACAGCTGCTTTGATTGTGGAACCAGCATCGAATCCTGCTGCAAGGATCTTGGTTTCCGGATCGCTTCCCAGTACGCTCAGGTTCTGGTTTGCTGTAAGGATACCTTCTGCTGCTACCTGGTTGGATCCGAAGATTGCTACCATGTTTTCTACGTTCAGAAGTTTGGAAGCTTCTGTTGCACACAGTTCAACTGTTGTCTGGGACGGAACTGCTGTCTGGATCACGATGTTTGCAGAGCTTTCATCTCCTGCATCTGAGCAGTTGTTAACGAAGAATTCGTTTCCTGTTACTGCTACTGTATATCCGTCTGCTGTTGCAAGTTCGATGAATTTATCGATGAATCCAAGTCCACGGTTTGATGTGGATTCAGCTGTACAATCCTGGTTTACTTCACCAACCTGTACTACTGTTCCTGCATCTACCATTTCTTTGATTTTATCTTTTACTGCTGGATAAAGGTTTTCTGCTGCTACTGCACCAGCACCATAGTTGTCTGTTGCGATTGTGGAATATACGGATCCTTCTGGAGCGTTCGGTACACCGGAGTCAAAGCATACTACAGGGATTCCTGCTTCTTTTGCTTTTGTAAGAGAATCAAGTACGGAGTCCTGATCGCATGCTGCAAGGCCGATTCCATCCGGATTCTGGCTGATTGCATTGTTCAGCATGTTTACCTGGTCAGCAATATCGGATTCGGAGTTAGGACCTGTGCAGTTTACTTTTACGCCGATTGCATCTGCTTCGTCCTGGATTCCTTTAACAGCTGCCTGCCAGTATGATGACTGATAGCTCTTTACTACTACTTCAAAACTGTATTCTTCGTTTGGTGTTACAGTTTCTTCTGCGTCTGCTGCCATTACCATACTGGACATAGATGCTACCATAGCTGCTCCTAATACTACTGCTAAAACTTTTTTTCTCATTTGAAAAACCTCCCTTAAATGTTTTGGATTTCTATATGAAGTCTTACGACTGCACATTCACCATTTTTGTTTTTGATGTTTATATTACCTTTAATTAGTTCTTTGCGTTTTTCTTCTTTAATACATCGATAAGTACTGCACCAAGTAATACAAGACCTGTGATAATCTGCTGCCAGTTTGCCTGCAGTCCGATAAACGGAAGACCTGTTTTCAGAAGACAGATAACGAATACACCAAGAAGGGATCCGCTTACTGTACCAACACCACCAGTTGCAGATACACCACCGATGATAGCACCACCGATTGCTTCAAGTTCGAATCCGGCACCTGTACCAGGCTGAACTGTTGCGAATACAGCTGAATAAGCAACTGCTGCAAGTCCTGCAAAGAATCCTGCAATTACATATGCCATGATGTGATAGAATTTTACGTTTACACCAGAAAGTCTGGCTGCTTCTTTGTTACTTCCGATTGCAATTGTGTAACGTCCGATTTTTGTGTGATTCAGGACGAAAGACATAACTGCAACTAACAAAATTACCCATACAATACCAAGTGGAATCAGAGTTCCTGATGAAGTTGTAAGTTTGAAGATTTTACGGAATGTTCCTTCCGGAGTTGTTGCTGTAGGCCAGGAAATACCAAAACCGCCAACAACGATGGAACCAAATCCTCGGGTAATCATACATGTACACAATGTTACCAGAAATGGCGGCAGATCCATAAGAGCGATCAGCGCACCGTTGATGATACCAAAAAGTACACCAATGAGAATTGTTACAAGGATACCTACAATAACCGGAGCTCCCTTAAAGGAAATCAGGTATCCACCAATCAGTGAGTAGCATATAAGACCAGTACCAATGGAAAGGTCTACACCTCCTGTGATCAATGGGAATGTTACACCGATAGCCATCAGTGCGATATAGTAGGAATAATCCAGGATACTTACAATTGTTGTATATTTTCTGAAGTTCGGACTCTTAATGGAAAAGAATGCACAGAGTACAAGGATTACCATTACTACGATGAACTTCTGTCCGCCAAGCTTGTCTAAAACTGATTTCTTTTTAGCTGCCGGCACTGCTGTGTTGTTTGCCATGATCTTATTCTCCTTCCTAATGAATTTCTCTGGTTGCCAGATTCATGATATGCTCCTGTGTTGCCTCGGAAATATCAACTTCTCCGGTAATCTTACCTTCACACATGATAACGATCCTGTCACTCATACGAAGGATTTCTGTCATTTCGGAGGAAATCATGATGATTGCTTTGCCAGATTCAGCAAGTTTATTCATCAGTTTGTAAATTTCATTTTTCGCTCCGACGTCGATACCTCTTGTCGGTTCATCGAAAATAAGGATATCACAGTCTTTTGTCAGCCATTTTGCAATAACGACCTTCTGCTGGTTACCACCTGACAGGTTAACAACAAGCTGGTCAACACTCGGTGTCTTTGTTGCAAGTGCATCAACCTGTTTCTGAGCAGCAATTTTTTCTTTCTTTTTATCAATAAAGAGACCGCTGCAGAAATCCTCAAGATTTGCAAGTGTTGTATTCTCAGCAACTGTTTTCTGAACTGCCACACCATAACGTTTACGGTCTTCAGAAAGATAACCGATTCCAACTTTAACTGCGTCCTGTGGATTATTAATAGTAACTTTTTTACCATTTACGTAGATATCTCCGCTTTCTTTCGGGTCAGCACCAAAGATTGCTCTTGCAGTCTCTGTACGTCCGGCACCCATCAGTCCGGAGAATCCAAGGATCTCGCCTTTATGAAGTTCAAAGCTTACATCCTGAACCATCTTACCTGCATTCAGATGTTCAACTTTCAGAACTACCGGTGCATCCTTCGGCACCATGTTTTCTGTCTTAGGATCTTCATAAATAACACGACCAACCATCATGTTAATGATATCATCTTTTGTACAGTCTTTTGTGATCAGGGTTCCTACATATGTACCATCTCGCATAACTGTTACACGGTCTGTAATAACCTTGATCTCATCCATACGATGTGAGATATAAACAATACCAAGCTGTTTTTCTCTCAGATCGCGGATAATCTTGAACAGATCTTCGATTTCTGTTTCTGTCAGAGCTGCTGAAGGCTCATCGAAGATGATAACCTTTGCATCATGGGAAATTGCTTTTGCGATCTCGCACATCTGCTGTTTACCAACAGTAAGATTTCCCATTGTCTCTGTAGGATCAATATCAATATTCAGTCTGTCAAAAAGTTTTCTGGCTTCTTCATTCATTTTTCTATCATCAATACGGAAGCCTTTTTTGAATTCTCTTCCGATGAAGATATTCTGTGCAACTGTCAGGTGGTTAACCATGTTCAGTTCCTGGTGTACGATTACAACACCATTGTCCTGTGCTTCTTTTGCACTGTGGAATTCTACTTCTTTGCCTTCATATGTAATGGTTCCGGAATCTTTTGTATAGATACCTGTCAGAACCTTCATCAATGTAGATTTACCTGCACCGTTTTCTCCCATCAGTGCAAGAACCTCACCTTTACGAATTTCAAGATCTACATGATCCAGGGCATGAACACCGGGGAATGACTTGTCAATGCCCTTCATTGTTAAAATAATATCGCCCATATCTTTACCTCAGCCTTTCTGCTATTATACACCAACATCTCACGACTCTTAGTTTTTACGACGTCTTCCGAGTACGTCAAAGTATACTGCAACGATAACAATAATACCTGTGATGATCAACTGGTAGTTCTTGTTAAGTCCGAGAGCAAGGATACCTTCCTGCAACAGCGCAATGATGAATACACCGATTACGGTACCACTGATAGAAGCAAGACCACCTGCCATGGAAGTACCTCCCATAACGCAGCCTGCAATTGCCTCATTGTTGTACTGATCGCCATAGCCAGGCTGAACAGTTGTGTAAGCAGATACAAAGAAGATTGCACTGACACCTGCAAGTAAACCACAGATGATGTATGCTACCATTTCCCATTTTTTAACGTTTACACCAGAAAGTCTGACTGCTTCTCTGTTAGATCCAAGGCAGAGAATGTAACGTCCGATTCTTGTCTTGTTAAGAATGATCGCACATACAACTGCAAATGCAAGGAAAATAATAAGGCCTACCGGAATATCTCCGTATCTTACAAGGTTTCTGTACCAGCCGCCTTCAGCAGTTGACTGTGGCCAGCTGACTGACTGTGTCTTTGTGAATACTGATGCAAGACCTTTTGCAATGTTCATACTCGCCATGGAAACAATGAATGGCGGGATTGACCAGTAAGCTACCAGATATCCGTTGAAGATACCAAACGCAATACCGATCAGCACGCTGATAACCATTGCTGCTGCCATCGGAACGCCATAGCTTGTGAAGCAGTAACCTGCCATCAGTGCACAGCAGAACATAACCGGTCCGATGGAGAAATCGATTCCTCCTGTAGCAATTACGAATGTTACGCCCAATGATAAGAATCCCAGGAAGTATGCATAGTTCAGTAAGTTAAGGATACGTGTGAATCCGAAGAAATTCGGGCTTGTAATGCAAAATGCCACGTACATAACGATCAGAACTGCTACCAGCAAGATTCGGTTCAATCCAATCTTTTTAACAATTGGGCTGTTTTTTAAGTTTCCCATTCCTATTCCTCCTACTCCCAATAATACGGCTGTTTTTGGATGCCGCCCTCTCTTAATTCTTCCTTATTATAAATTTTTTATAAAAATAAAAAAATGGAATATTTTATAAAAAAAGGTTAAAAATTTACGGTAACCATAAATTTTTAACCTTTTTATGTTGGCAATATTGACTAATATCTTCAATCTCCCCTGTCTGCTGTTGGTAATTTTAACGTGTTAAAGGGGAAAAGAAGCTTCTCTATCTCTTCAGAATACATATTTTCGGGGGTAACCAGCTGACTGCCTGAATTCACTTCTTTGCGGTAAGTTTCGCCTCGCAGCATACGGACCGTCTCCCTGACACCCACATATCCCATCTTGAAAGCTTTCTGTACCACAAAGCCTTTAAAAACTCCATGTTCCATCAACTGTACTGCCTCCTGGGAACTGTCTATACCGACTACCTTGATTTCGTTCTGTGCAATTGCAGCTTTTACAGCCCTGGCAGCACCCACTGAAGAATACTCATTCATACCTGCCACCATTTTGAGATTTGGATACTTTTTCATAACTTCAAGGGTAAGTTTATATGCCTTGTTATAGTTTGAATCACAATATTCCACTGCAACAATATTTTTTTCAAGATCCCCAAGACCCCTGCGGAATCCCTCTTCTCTTTCTACAGCTGTAGATACGCCTTTTACATGCGAAATAATTGCGATCTGATCCATGGCTCCCAGAAGCGTTGACGCAAATTTGCCAAGTCGTTCCCCTGCTTCCAGGTTATCTGTGGCTACTGTAAGATCCTGAACATTCTTATCTGTATAGGAATCTATAAAGCAAATCCTGATTCCGGCTTTTTTCGCCTGTTCCAGAAGTTCGTCCGATTCTGTAAAACTTGAAGGAGAAATCAGTATGGCATCCGGCTGCTCAGCAATAGCTTCTTCAAGAAGTCTGTTCTGACCTTCCACATCATTTTCTTCATTAGGGGCCATAACTTCAATATCCGAATTATATTCTTTTGCTGCAATCCTGGCTCCCTGGATAAGAGATGTCCAGAAATCATTGGTTCCGTCAACAACTTTTGGGATATAAATAAGTGAAAGTCTTTTTTCCTTAAGTTCCTTTCGGTGCAGACAGACTCCCCCGACTGTACCTGCGGCAAGACAGATCACAATACCAATGGCAAGCCATTTTCTGTATTTTTTCATGCCTGTCCCTCCTGTGTTCCCGGAATTGTGATAGTAGCTGTTGTTCCTTTGCCCGGTTCACTCTCATATACAATTCCGTAATCGTTTCCATAATAAAGTTTCAGACGTTTCTGTACATTATAAACACCAACTCCGTTGGACTGATAATTTACTTTGTGTCTGTCATAAATGTGTTTCAGGGTTTCTTCATCCATTCCGACGCCATCATCGATCACCTGAAGTACTGCATTTCCGTTTCTCATAAAACCTCTTACAATAAGAAGTCCTTTGCTTTCTTTGTATTTAAGTCCGTGATAAATAGCATTTTCAATGATTGGCTGAAGAACAAGTTTGATCAGTGGTATGTGCATGATCGACGGATCAACTTCTATCTGGAATTCAAGTTTGTCTTTGTATCGCATCTTCTGAATTGTAAGATATCCCCTCGCATATTCCACTTCCCGTGAGATCGGCACAACTTCATCTTCATTACTGATACTCTGTCGGAGCAGTCTTGCAAGTGAAGCAGTCATAAGAACAACTTCTTCATTTTTCTTTCCTTCTGCCATCCAGATAATAGAATCCAGTGTATTATAAAGGAAATGCGGGTTTATCTGCGACTGAAGTGCTTTCAGTTCGCTTTTGCGCTTTTCTTCCTGTTCGTGCACATTCTGTTCCATGAGATCCTGGATCTTGTGAGTCATTACATCAAAGGATTTCGTCAGACTTCCGATTTCATTTCTCGAATCAACTACAACATCAGAAATACTGAAATCTCCTTCCTGAACCTGTTTCATGGAATCACGGAGTTTCTGGATCGGTCTTGTGATACTTCCGGCAATAAATCTTGAAAGAAGAAGTGCCACCACAACAAGAGCCACTGCTGTTATCATATAGATACTTTCTGCCTGCCGGCTCTGTTTCAGAAGTTCTCTGACGCTTGTACAGTCAACAACGGTCCATCCGGTCTTTGTAGATCTGGAAATAGAATAAAGTTTGTCACTGTTTCCTGTTCCTGTCAGAACAGTATCTTCATCTGTATCCATGATCATCTGTATTTTTTCTGTCTGAAGTTCATTATAAAGCTGCTGCTGCTGTGGATGATAAACAATATTTCCATCTACATCCAGAATAAAAGCATATCCTTTTGTTCCAACTGTACTCTGATCACATAACTCACTGATAGCGCTGTAATTAAGGTCAATAAAGAAAACACCTTCTTTTTCTCCGTTCTCCTTCTGATTACGGATTCCCCTGCTCAGTGTAATGACCCATGGGCGCTGTCCACTGATAATATGCTGGACATGAGAGGATGTCAGCACCGGTCCTTCCTGGCTCTCAAGTGCCTGAGTATACCAGTACTGAGTAGAAAGGTCCAGATCAGAGTTTACAGATTCTTTTCCCTCATTGATGAGCATACGACCGTCTTTTCCAATTATTCCAAGATTACGTATATCACTTCGACTGTCCAGAATAGTCTTGAACTGATTTAAGAGTCTTGCCCTTGCTTCTACATCAGTACTTCTGCCAAAAAGATAATCCTGCACATCCTCATTGCTTGCGATCAGATATGCAATATTTTCCATATAATCAATATAGGAATCTATATTCTGGTTCATCTGTTCAATAATGGTGTGTGTATATTCTGATGAGTTGTCAAAAATAGAATTGTTAGTAAACCGCACAGAAACCACTGTTACGATCAGAACTGCACAGACTATCAGAATTCCCATTGCAACAGAAATAACGCTCTGAATGCTTTTGAATCGTCCTGTGATCGTTGTGGAAAGCCTGCCATCTTTCATTTACGTTTCTCCCTTGCATATTCCGTAGGTGTACAGCCTGTCATTTTTTTAAATGAAATCCCAAAATAATGTGGGTCTGCAAATCCTACTTTTTCTGCAATCTCATAGTTTTTGAGTGTTGTATTCTCCAGTAATTCTTTTGCCTTTTCCATTCTGGTCCGTATCAGGACTTCTGTAAATGTCTCACCTGTTTCTTCTTTAAATATGGTACTGAAATAACTTGTACTTATATTCAGATATGAGCAGATGCTGTTCAGGCTGAGATTAGGATCCATATAATTCTTCTGAATATAGTCGACTGCCATTCTTGCCTGCTTTTCACTGCTTGAGGTATTCTGTTCATCAAGAATCTCAGAGATGTTTTCTATATGTTTTTTTACAATCTCACAGGCTGCCTGAAAAGAATTCTGCAATGTAATCCTGCGAAGGAGTTCTTCTCTTCCTGCTCTGATCCTGTTCATATCAGCGGACACTTCTTCACAGGCGGAATCTACGCTTCGTATCACCTGCTGGAGGTACATGCACGCACGGCTTTTTTCTGCAAGTGACTGTTTGATTTTTTCTTCTATTTTAAGAAATGTTTTTTCGATTCTTTCTTTTTCCCCATATTTCACAGCATCTTTGAGTTGTGACAGTGACTGTTCCAGATCTGCTTTCTGTCCGAAATGCTGTTCTTCTCTGTCAATAAGAAGTCTGCCTCCCAGAAGATAACGATACTGAAGTGTCTCTACTGCCTCATTGTGAGAAGTAACCAGTTCTTCCGGTTTCCTGACCCAGCTTCCGATTGCCATGGATACATCAATTCCCATGAGTTCATATATCTTCTGCTGTATTTCCTGACAGATTACTTTTGTTTTCTCGGTAAAATTATGGCTCCATTTTTCCTGAAAAAGTATGCAGACCCTGTTGCTGCCTTCCTGATAGGCGATTCCTGCGCCTTCTCTTCCCACAATCTCGTCGCTGATATTGTAAAGAACAAATGCCATAAGCGCACTTTCCTGCTGTTTTTCGAGATCCACCTCATACATTCCTGAATATATATCTATGTCAAATACCGCTACTCTGTATCTGACTGCTGATAGTTCAATCCCCATTTTTTCAAGTCGAACCAGGCTTTTCTGAACATCTGTTGTACAGTTTACAAGCGCTTCCATTGCTTTGGAACGGATCATCTGAACGTTTTCTCTGTAGTTTTCAGAGGTTTTTGTTAAATTTTCCATTTTTTGTTTTTCACTGCGTATCCGATCCACTTTTTCTTTCATTTTATTGATCACTCCGGTAAGCTCCACTGCTGTTACCGGTTTCAGAAGATATTCGCTGACATTATACTGAATTGCCTTCTTTGCGTATTCAAACTCGCCAAATCCGCTGAATACGACAATCACAATATCCGGATAATTATCATGAAGGAAGTGGCACAGTTCCATTCCATCTACATAGGGCATCAATATATCTGTAAGTACTATATCTACCGGATGTTCCTGGACAAATTCTATTGCCTGTTTACCGTTTTCGCAGTCTCCTGCAAGTTCACAGTCAATTCCTGCCCAGTCTATATTTTCTTTTATGGCATCTCTTACCAGAATTTCATCATCTACCAGTAATATTCTATACATATACGTATATTTCTCCCAACCATTATATAATAGATGTTACTGTTCACTCCGTTCACAGCAACCTGGTCAAAATCCATTCCAAATCATCTTCAGTGATGGGATTTTGCCCCGTATGTCTCAGGATTTTGCCATATTCATGGCAAAACACCTCGCGGAATATTACCTGTGAACAATAACTAATAAATTCATTTTATCATATGACGTAGAAATATGAAACAAAAAGTGTTATTCTATTTCTATATTAAATAATGTAAAGGGGATATTTTTATGGAAATCAAAGACTATGCACTTGGGCTTCAGCATATTGGAGTTCCTACTGAAAATCTTGAAAAAACTGTTGAATTTTATGAGGCACTTGGCTTTACGATTGCTCATGCTACTGTCAATGAAGCGACTGGACAGAGAGTTCGTTTTATGAAGCTTCAGAATGTGGTTATGGAAGTTTATGATATTGACAAAGCTGCCATGTGTTATGGCGCACTTGAGCATGTGGCTATTGATGTTACGGATATTGATGCTGTTTATAAGCTTGTCTGTGAAAAGGGACTGAATACTCTGAATGATGAAGTTCATTTCCTGCCGTACTGGGAGAATGGGGTGAAGTTTTTCACCATAGAAGGACCAAATAAAGAGAAAGTTGAGTTCAGTCAGTATCTGTGATTGATAATAATAATTCACGTAAGAAAAAGTACTCACTTATTTTATAATTTACGGCATCACGGTTATTTCTTCTGACGGTCACATAGCCTGTTAATATTTTACGGTAGAAAAACACTCACTTCCACCGTTCACCACGCAATATTTTCTTATCCGTCTGCGCCGCTGATTTTCGACTTTCTCCGCTAACTCGCTACGCTCAGACAAGCTGCGAAAGCCGAAGCTATGCTCGACGGCTAAACAGAAAATATCGCTAGTGTTCACTCATGGAAGTGAGTGTTTTTCTACCTGAAAATTCAAACTGGCGTTCCCTTACATAAGAAATAATCGTGATTGCCTGAATTCATAAACATATCTTTTTAGTAACCTGTCCTGCGCATTTCTATACACCATCATACCATTTCCATCAGTAATATTTTTGCATATCATGCAGATACTGACTCCGGGGCCTGCGGCAGCGGACCGCAGCGCAGCTGCTAACTACCCGCCGGAGGCTTTATAAGGGCTGGGGACGGCTAACCTTCGTTCTCTTTTTAGCTTCAGATACCTAGCAATTTTCTCTGCCGTATTACATACAGTAGCGTTTCAAAAACCACAGCCAATTGTGCTGCCGCATTATATACAGTAACGATTCAGAAATCCGGCAACTGGTAGCTGCCGCATTACATATATAAACTGTGCGGGAAACCTGACGAGGCTTCCGAGATTCGATCCGTTCTAATGATTGCTGCTGTGCTTGTCTGAGTGCGAAGCACGAGTTCTGCTAAAGCAGCAATCCATAGATGAACGGGAGAAGCCGGAAACGCAGTCCGTTTCCAGAACGGTTTATATATGTAAAAGGCAGAAGCTTTCTATCATATTTCTAAGTGCGTTACTGTATATAAAAAGCTGAGGAAATTAAATTTCTTCTGAAAATACAAAAACAGAGACAAGCCATAGCCTGTCCCTGCCCTTCACATTTATTTAACTATAAATCCATCTTCATCCCACAGATCATGCCAGTCTTTCGCACCTTCCCACAGAAATACCTGTCCTTTTACAAGACGGTTTCCTCTTTCAAGTGTTCCGATCTTAGCCATTTCCTCATCTGTAAGCGGATCTTCTGTTACAGATTTCAGATTGCTCACATAATTATGTACTGAGAATGGAATGGAAATCTCACCTCTCTGATGAGCCCATTTCAGTGCGATCAGAGCCGGATGAACACCGTGTGCTTTTGCGATTTCCTGCATTTCAGGTGTCTGCATATCAGCAACATCCTCCGGGCAGATATCTCTTTCCGGTCTTCTCGGTGAACCAAGAGGCATATATCCAACCGGCTGAATATTATGAGCAACAAGATAATCAAACTGTTCCTGCTGCTGGAAGCATGGATGAAGTTCCAGTTCACATGCAGCCGGTTTGATATTCATTAACGGAAGAACAGCTTCAAGTTTTGGGATCGTCATATTGGAAATACCAATATAACGGATTTTTCCTTTTTTGACCAGTTCTTCACACTGACGGTATGTATCCATAAATTCCTCAACACTGAACGGTTTTGATTCCGGATTTCTCGCATCTACATCACAGAATGGTGCATGATAGTTCGGGAATGGCCAATGAATGAAATAAAGATCAATATAATCACATTTAAGATCATGGATACTCTTGTCACATGCCTCTTCAACTTTTCTGTGCATATCATTCCAAACTTTTGTCATGATAAAGAGTTCTTTTCTTTCTACAACTCCCTCATCTAATGCTTCTTTGAAAACATCTCCGATCTGATCTTCATTTCCATAGCATGCAGCACAGTCAAACATACGATATCCGCTGCGGATAGCTCCTGCAACTGCTCCTGAAACATCTTCCGGACTCACACGATCAGAACCAAATGTTCCCATTCCCACACATGGTACTTCTTCACCTGAAGGAAGAGTTACTTTCGGTACGATTGCCGGATTAACAAATTCTGCCATTTTTAATTCCTCCTGATATTCATTATATAATTTTCGTTTTATTATACTTTTTAAAGCTTTTCTATTTCGATCTGTGGAAGAAGTTTTTCCATATCTTCCATTACAAAAAATCCTGTTTCTTCTCTCATTGCAGCAGCTGCTGATATTGCGCTTGCTCTTCTGAGTGTTTCCGGAAGGGAAAGTCCCTCACTCAGTCCGAGCGCAAAGCCCGCTATCATGGAATCGCCACAGCCAACTGTATTGACAGCGTCAATCTTCGGTACTCTTGCACGGAAGATTCCCTCTTCTCCCACTGCCAGAGAACCGTCAGCTCCAAGTGAAACTGCCACGATTTCCACACCGCCTGCATGAATACTTTTTGCAGCCTCGATAATATCATTGATATCATCACAGTGTTTGCCTGTCAGCATGCGGATCTCGTCAATGTTTGGCTTAATAAGAGTTGGTGCAGCTTCAATTCCCATTTCAAGAAGTTTTCCGCTTGTATCAAGGATTACAGGTTTTCCTGCTTCTTTGACAATTTTTACAAGACGCTGATAAGCTGTTCCGTCAAGTCCCTTTGGAACACTTCCTGACATTGCAACAACTTCGGCATCTTTTACAAGTTCACGGAATTTCTTTTCGAATCCCAGAAAATCATCTTCTGTAAGAGTAAATCCAGGCTCCAGAAATTCAGTCTGTATGTGATTCACTTCGTCCCAGATATTGATACAGGAACGGCTCTCCGCAGCCACATGATAAAAAGCACTCTTTATTCCAAATGGTTTCAGCGCATCTTCTATGTAATTTCCTGCGTGTCCTCCTACAAATCCGGTAGCTACTACCTCAGCTCCGTAAATAGAAGCAGGTTTTGAAACATTCAGCCCTTTTCCTCCCGGGACATAAGAACATTCACGTACACGGTTTACTTCCCCGACTTTAAAATCATCTACCACATATCTTTTGTCGATTGCGGCATTTAATGTAACTGTAAGTATCATCTCAGTCTTCCTCGTTAGATAAAAGAATCTTGCCCTTTACAAGTCCAGGTGTCTTGAACAGCTGGAATGCTTCCTGTGCCTGACTCATAGGGATCTTCTTGTAGATGAAACCTGGATCAAATTTCAGCTGACCTGTTGCAAAATAATGTGCTGTAAGATCCCATTCACGTCCCGGGAACGGTGCGCTGTATGACATCCATGATCCTGTAAGTTTGAATTCCTTACGGTTCATGTTCTCCCACATTGCAGGTGTGAAAGTAAGATTTTCATGAGGAGTACCGATAAAGCATACATTTGCTTTGTTTGCGGCAAGCTCAAACGCCATCTGCATGGTCGGGACCTGTCCTGCTGTCTCAAATACAAATCCGTATCCCTTTCCACCTGTAATAGCCATGGCTTTTTCCATATATCCTTCTTCTTTTGTATTGATAACTTCATCTGCGCCAAGACGTTTTGCCAGGTCAAGACGTTCATTACTGATATCAAAAACAACTACTTTCTTGGAACCGAAAATCTTTGTCCACTGCATTGTAAACATACCTACTGTTCCGCCGCCAAGAATTGCAACATATTCTCCACCGTGGTAGTCATTCTGGAATACACCGTGGATCGCTACTGTTGCAGGCTCAAACATTGCTCCCTGCTCGTACGGTACTGAGCTGTCAAACGGAACTGCATTCTGTTCCGGAACTACAACATAGTCTGCATTTGCCCCCTGCTGTCTGGAACCGATGAAGCTGTAATGTTTGCAGAGAGAGAAGTTTCCTTTCTGACAGTCATCACACTTCATACACGGAAGAAGCGGTGCACCTGAAACACGGTCTCCGACTTTAACTTTTGTAACGCCTTCACCGACTTCTACAACATCACCGGAAAATTCATGACCCAGGACGATCGGATAAAAATGTACACCGTTATGCAGTACTCGCGGAATATCTGATCCGCAGATACCTGAATATTTTACTTTGATTTTTACAGCGCCTTTTGTTACTTTTGGCTCTTCTATTTCCTGATACTGTACATCTTCATTTGCTACTACTACTGCTGCTTTCATCTTTATTTTTCTCCTTTCGCGAAAGGGGAGGAAAGACCTGAGGTGGCGAGCGTCGCCCCCTCAGACTCCCCCTGCATTTTTATAAAAACCATCTGAGTTATTCAAGCCAGAATATGTGGAATTATGTGTTCTTTCATGGCTATTTATGTATGTCAGATATCCTGTATGGAAACATTCTGTCGGTTATAAATCTACTTGGTCATCATATGTTTCAATGATCTGTATAATTCCAGATATGTCTCGTATGTTTTGTCGTAAACAGCTTTGTTATCCGGATCTGGTTCATGGCGCCGTGTTTCCTTTACTGTGAGGGATACTGCCTCGTCGTAATCTTTGTAGAGACCGCAGCCTACACCTGCCAGTATTGCCGCACCAAGTGTTGTTGCTGTATCGGAGGCCGGTACCACGATCGGTTTTCCTGTTATGTCGGATTTGATCTGTGTCCACAGAAGTGAATTTGCAGAGCCACCCATTGCACGGAGTACTTCGACTTTTGCCCCTGCCGCCTCGGCAATTTCAAGATTGTGTCTTACAGAAAGTGCCACTCCTTCCATGCAGGCACGTACCATGTGTCCTTTAGTTTTAGCAAAATCAAGTCCGTAGAAAACACCTTTTGCGTATGGATTCCAGATTGGAGATCTTTCTCCCGACATATATGGAAGAAATACCAGCCCGTCACTTCCCGGAGCAACTTTTTCAGCAATCTCATTCAGCTGATTCAGCGAAGACTCACCTGTCTGTGCTTTCATCATACGTTCATAATCTGCAAACTCATGCTCGAACCAGCGCATGACTCCACCGCCACCGGTAGTTCCTCCCTGAAGAAGCCACTGTCCCGGTACAACGTGAAAACTGAGGATCAGTCTCGGATCTGCTTTGTATTCATCAAGACAGATGCTCATTCCACCTGCCTGTCCGCCCTGTTCCTGCGTCTCGCCAGGATGGATAACCCCTGCTCCCAGTGTTCCGCAGGCTGCATCAAGTCCGCCGGCAACTACAGGTATTCCCTCCACAAGTCCTGTTTCTGCAGCTGCTTTCGCTGTTACAGTTCCAACAATTTCATCGCATGCACAGATTTTTTCCGGCAGAAAACTTTCCGGAATTCCGAGAAGTCTGCACATTTCAGAATCCCATTTTCCTGTTTTCATATTGAAACAGTGAATTCCATATCCCTGTGAAACATCCTGTGTAATGGCATCTGTCAGTCGATATGCAATATAGCTGTTTGACTGCAGGATTTTGCAGATGTTTTTGTATACTTCCGGCAGATTTTCCCTGTACCAGAGGATTTTTGCTGTTGTGTAAGATGGCTGAAGTGAATTCCCGGCAATCTCAAAAATCTTCTCTTCACCGATTTCCTGATTCAGGCGGTCACATATGGACTGTGCCCTGGTATCCATCCAGATCGGTGTATTTGTAAGAACCTTTCCTTCTTTGTCAATGGCGATTGCGGACCAGCTCTGTCCGTCAATGCCTACGCCCGCAATTTCTTCCGGCTGTATTTCTGCCTGTGTGATCACCTTGCGTGTTGCGCCACAGACTGCACTCCACCATTCCTCCGGATTCTGCTCAGCCCATCCTTCGTGAGGATAGTACACCGGATAATCACCGTTAGCTGCTGCCAGAACCTGTCCCTCTCTGTCAAAAAGAGCAACTTTGCAGGCACTGGTTCCTATGTCTATTCCCAGTAAATATTTCTTTGTCATTATTTACCTTCTCCATGTTCCTGAATTCATGTTACAATGCTGTCACAGATTTTCCGTTTATTACTTCTGTAAACAGTTTTTCGCAGACCGGCTCCTGGTTTTCATCTTTTCCCTGTTCCAGCCGGTTCAGAATAATTCCTGCAACCTTATGGGCAATTTCCTCTGTAGGCTGTGATACGACAGTCAGTTTCGGATTGCATGCTCTGGCAAACTGAAGATTGTCAAATCCTATCACTGAAAGCTGTTCCGGTATGCTGATCCCCAGCTCATTAATACCTATGATCGCTCCCATGGTCATTTCATAGTTAGTAACAAACACAGCTGTCATATCCGGATTATCTCTGACCAGTTTTTCCAGTTCTCTCACACCGCCCTGAATTGTATAATCACCATGGCTGATAAGAGAATCCCTGACCTGTATTCCTGCATGTTCCAGAGCTTTGCAGTAACCTTTCAGACGTTCCTGTGCTGTAAAAATATCCTCAGGTCCTCCGATTATTCCTATGGATCTGTGACCTTTTTCGAGAAAAATATTCACCGCATCTTCTGCTGCTTTCTGGTTATCAACAAGCACACTGTCGCAGGTAAGTCCCTGTATGCTTCTGTCGATCAGTACAACAGGTTTCCCGGTTTTGCGGAATTTTTTCAGGTGATTTCCCTCACCGTCTACCGGCATATTGATAATTCCGTCAACCCGTTTACGTGTAAGGAATTCCACTGCTTCCCGCTCCAGTTTCCTGTCTGTCCGGCAGTCACAGACGATTGTTGCATATCCGTGACTGCGCAGGACATCTTCCATACCGGTAATGATCTCCGCACAAAATGTATTGTTCAGTTCAGGAATCACTACTCCGATCGTCTTGGTCGCATTAGTCTTCAGTCCACGGGCAACCTCATTCACTTCATAATGAAGTTCTTCGATTGCCTCCTCAATCTTTATTCTGTTTTTTTCTCTGACATTTCCTCCGTTAAAATAAGAAGAAATGGTTGCCAGCCCCAGCCCGGTCCGATTGGCAATATCTTTCATTGTCGCTGCCATGCTGTCACCCCGGTATCCGATAAAAAATTATTCAGCTTTTCCATCGCATCCGCAGACTTTCATTCTTGCCATAACAAGTTCTTTTACTGCCTGGATTGCAGTTTTTCCATAAGCCTTAGGATCGATCGTATCCGGTTTTTCTTCCAGAAGTTCTTTTACTGCCCTGCTGTATGCTGCACGAAGTTCTGTTGCAAAGTTTACCTTGCAGATACCACGTTTCACGCAGTCGCTTACATCTTCATCACTTAATCCGGAAGCACCGTGAAGTACAAGCGGGATATCAACAACTTTGCGGATCTCGCTGAGTCTTTCTTTGTCAAGAACAGGAGTTCCAACATAGAATCCATGAGCTGTTCCGATTGCTACAGCCAGAGAAGTAACACCTGTACGTTCTACAAATTCTTTAGCTTCCTGCGAATCTGTATTTGTATCTGCCTCAGCTTCCAGGTCATCTTCTTTTCCGCCTACTTTGCCAAGTTCTGCCTCACATGGAATGTTCAGTGCATTTGCAACATCTGCAACACGCTTTGTCTCTGCGATATTTCCTTCAAAATCAAGCTTGGAACCATCGATCATTACAGATGTATATCCTGCATGCATTGCCTGCATTGCCAGTTCAAAGCTGCTGCCGTGATCCAGGTGGAGACACACCGGAACAGACGCTTTCGCTGCTTCTGCTGCTACAATTGCGGCATATGTTTCTACTGTTCCGTATTTAATAGTAGATGGTGTTGTCTGGATCATAACAGGTGCTTTCAGCTCTTCTGCTGCCTGAATGATTGCTTTGACCATTTCCATATTCTCCGCATTGAAAGCTCCTACTGCGTAACCGCCTTCCTGTGCTTTTAACAGCATTTCCTTTGATGTAACAAGTGGCATAATGTTTTCCTCCTCATCATTGACATATGATCTACGTGAATTTACAGAAACCGAAACGTTTCCGTTTGAGTTCATAATAGTGCTTTCTTCTCTTCATGTCAACCGTAAAATATTCATCTTTTACAGGAAAATATTTCCTTGTAATATTTCCGGATAAAAGTTAAATTGATAAAAGATATAGAATTAATGGAGGTATTGACATGTTAAAAGGAATTCCTGAAATTTTATCACCAGAATTATTAAAAGTTTTATGTGAAATGGGACACAGTGACCGCCTGGTAATCGCTGACGGAAACTTCCCGGTTGAGTCCATGGGCAAAAATGCCATCACAATCCGCTGTGACGGACATGGAGTTCCGGAAATCCTCGAAGCTATCCTGAAAGTTTTCCCTCTGGATACTTATGTAGAACATCCGGTAAACCTGATGGAAGTTATGAAAGGCGACAATGTAGAAACTCCTATCTGGGATACATACAAAGAAATCGTTCGTAAATATGATGACAGAGGAGATGCCGCTGTCGGCAATATCGAACGTTTCAGCTTCTATGATGAAGCAAAAACAGCTTACTGCATCATCGCTACAAGCGAAAAAGCTCTGTATGCAAACATCATGCTGCAGAAAGGCGTAGTTATTAACAAATAATCCGGCCATCTTTAGTAACTTTAATAAGTTACATCTTTTCTACCAGCCCTGGAAGTTTTATACTTTCAGGGTTTTTTATTGTTACTGTTCAAATTCTTCTTTCCATATCTGGACATTTCTTCAATCTCTGTGTTATATTATGGAAGTAATATTTTTGTAATATTTATGCACTTATTCACAGGAGGTTACTCTTAATGAAACATACTCGAAAACCTAAGATCCGGTCCGGACTAGCTGTTTTTCTGACTGCATCACTCCTGTTTGGAAATGTCTCTGCCATTTCTGCCGATGATTTTTCTTCAGAGATATCTTTTGATTCAGAGGACGAGTCTTCTGATTCAATACAGAATTCGGAACTTTCAGGAAATGAAATAACTGTTGAAAGCGATACAGATCCCTCTGCTGATGCTGAATCTTCTTCCGGAAAACCCGCTGACAGTACTGAGGATTTCTCGGCAGACAACAGCACTGCTGTTTTTTCTTCCGGTACCTCTGATGACGATCAGCTGGATTATATTCTCGGCCGTCCCATGACGCAGGAAGAATATGAAGCACAGCTTGCTCCTCTTGAAAACCTTGTTCCCTATACCATAGAAGACAGTGATGCAGGCAGCAGTCTCTCCGGGAATGGACGCGGCATCAGCATGTTCAGAAGTGCCCGCAGTTTTCCATCTAAATACGATTCCCGCAGCCAGAGGCTTGTCACTTCTGTCAAAAATCAGTCCGGCACAAATATGTGCTGGGCTTTCAGCCAGATCTCCAATGTTGAAACCAGTCTCTTGAGCCAGGGACTTGGAACCTGGAATCTTTCGGAAGAACATCTGGCTTACTTCTGGGCAAATCGTGTGAATGACCCACTGGGAAATACACCCAATGATAAAATCAACCGGATTTATACCAGCACCTCAAACAAAGGCTATCACGAAAGTGGCAACGGCTGGGTTTCTTCATTTTTCTTAAGCACCTGGTCTGGTATGACTACCGAAGATAAGTTTCCTTTCAGTGCGACATGCCAGACATATGATGACAGTCTCGCATACGATACTGATGTTTATATGGAGGATGCTGTCTTTTCAGATTACAGCATCTCACGAATGAAAGAACTCATCATGAACTATAATTCTGTTTCTGTGATGATCCTCATGTATTCCGGTTATCTGAACGGAGGCACTGCTGCCTACAGCTATCCAAATGGAGGTAATACGATCAACCACGCTGTCACTGTAGTAGGATGGGATGACACATACTCAAAAGACAATTTCGCAGCTGCTTCCAAAGTTACCTCTGACGGTGCCTGGATCGTAAAAAACAGCTATGGTGCCGACTGGGGCGATGATGGATATTTTTATTTATCATACGAAAACACTCCCATGAAAAATCTCGTATGCAACACGGGCACTACTACTCCGTTATACACGAATAATTATTTTTATGACGGCGCATCTACAGGAAGTTTTACCTGGCAGCTGTCTCAGGGGAATTCCATTGCAAACATCTTTACCGCCTCAGCCGGTAATGGCAACGATGAAGAACTTGGAGAAATCGTCCTCGCTGCCAAAGAGGACAACATCAATTATCAGATTCAGGTTTATACAGATCTTACTGATCCCTCGGATCCGACCAGCGGAACGCCCGCTTACGAAGAACCGATGAACTATACAAAAGAATATTCAGGAATTGATACTGTAACCCTCGATACACCGGTAACTCTGAAAGCCGGTTCCAGATATTCTGTGATCGTGACCCTGCTCAGTAATGTTAAGGTTCCTTATTATTTTGAAAAAACTACCACACTCAAAGACACTTCCTGGTTTCAGTCTGTTCCTGAAGTCAGTGCTGATCAGAGTTTTCTTAGAACATCACAGGCTACAGCATGGCAGGATATGGCAGTCAAAAGTAATTGCTGTTTTTCTCTGAAAGCCCATACACGCACCCTTAATTCCGGGACTGATACACCTGATCCGTCAGTTACTCCGACACCTGCGGTGACTGTCACCCCGGCTCCCACTGCCACTCCAACTCCTGCGGTGACTGCCACTCCGGTTCCAACTGCTACTCCAACTCCTGCGGTAACCGCCACTCCGGTTCCAACTGCTACTCCGACACCTGCGGTGACTGCCACTCCGGTTCCAACTGCTACTCCGACTCCAACGGTAACCGCCACTCCGGTTCCAACTGCTACTCCAACACCGACGGTGACTGCCACTCCGGTTCCAACTGCTACTCCAACTCCAACTGTTACCCCAACACCAACGGTAACTGCCACTCCGGTTCCAACTGCTACTCCAACACCGACGGTAACTGCCACTCCGACTCCGAAAGCAACACCAAAGCCTGCAGCCCCTGCTGCGAAGCCTTTCGGTTACCGTATTACAGTTTCCAGACTGAAATATAAAGTAAATGGCGCCTTTACCGTTTCCTGCATTGGAACAACAAATAAAAATATTAAAACGTTAAAAATACCTGCGACAATCCGTTATCAGGGTGTTACCTACCGTGTGACTTCCATTTCTGCAAATGCGTTCAAAGGTAAAAAGAAACTGACTACGGTCTCAATTGGAAATAATGTTTCTGTTATTGGCGGATATGCCTTTGCCCAGTGCAGCAAACTGAAAAAAGTAACAATCGGAACAGGACTTACCAAGATAAGCACACATGCTTTCACAAAAGTAAAAAGTAACTGTACAATCACCATCAGAAGTCTGAAACTCCGGACTGTATCCAGAAATTTCGACAAATCCGTTAAGAAAATGGTGATCAAAGTACCAAAGAAAAAATACAAAGCCTATCGGAAGCTTTTCCGGAAACGCTCAAAAACAGCAACGATCAAACGTATATAAAAATCCCGGGGATAAATTCCGGTGTCACTCTTAAATGACACCCGGATAAATCCCCGGGATTTTTTTAATCCAGTTCAAACAGCTGACGCTGTTTCAGATCCATTGAAGCCCAGCTTGTACTTACTTTCGGTTCTCCGTAAAGATAAACCGTACTGGACACTTTTACATATATTTTGCAGTTTTCTTTGTAAGAAGAATTCTGCTGTTTTCTCAGATACTGTTCAATATCCGGTACAGTAAATCCATAGGCATTATTCTGTCTGAGTATAAACTGTCCACCTGTAACACCAACTGTATTTCCTGTTCCGTACTCTGTAAGCTGTCCGATCTGTGAAGTGATATCTGTCAGTTTCCTGGTCGTATTTCCGGAAACCTGCATTTCACTTCCGTTCTCATCTTCAATATAGAATTCCAGTGCCATCTGCTGTTTGCTCAGATCCTCGTCACTGAGCTCAGCACTTACCATATTATAATCTTTGACATTGATATAAAATTCCATATCTTTTTCCAGAGTATTTGCTTCCTCCTGCGTCCAGTTTGACTGGTCGGTCATATAATACCTGGCGGTCTCTGGCTCTGCCGCCGGATTCAGGGTTTTTACAAAACTGATCTCCGGCTGAACTGCTGTAACATTGGCAGCTGCCACGATGGCATTGACAAAGAGCTGTATCTCCTGATCTCCGTTAACTGCACTGTGTCCCGCACCTGTATAGATGACATTTCCTTTGCTGTAGAAATAATAGTTATTTCTTACATCATTCGGATATCCCTTATAAATACTGCTCGCATTGTTGTCAGGTGCCAGGCAGTACCACACAACCACATCATTCTTACCGTCACTTTGTCCGTTTATATCTTTGTCCTGCTCCAGTGCAAGCTGATAATACTGTCCGTGAGTCTCGCCTACCGTGAGTCTGTCTCCCATACTGTAAGGATACTGTGTGATCGCGCCGTCATTCACCTTTGTTGCCACAGTTGTTTTTGTATATTGATAACTGCCAAGCTTGTTTCCACGGATCAGGTTGTTTGTATATCCCTGTGTCTGTGCATAACTGCTGTTCTTATCGCCATTTTTGTAGGCAATGTCACCTGCAAGTTCCATCAGCGTCTGAAAACTTACTGAGGAATTACTCAGTGGTTTCCCTTTTTTCAGAAGAGCAGACACCGTCGTATCTCCTGTTTTCGCATCTGAAGTAATACCATAACGGTCCATACCTGTAACAGAACGAAGCACCGTGTTCAATGACAGTCCCCATGTAGGATTGTTTGCCTGCCAGGAATTCTGCAGCCATTCATCCCAGTATACAGGTACCGTATTTCCTGTACCATAACTGTCAATGGCTATCTGGTTTTCCATCTTCGAATAATCATAGTTTACATAAGAAGTTGTGTCATGGGCAAAGATAACGCTTTTTCCTGATCTGATAAAATCAAGGATGGCATCAACCTGTCCGTTATCATTGCTGATGTCCTGATAAGTATCGGCAAATCCGATGATCAGCATCTGCTGCGTGCTTAAAAGCTGTTCCATTGTTATGACATTTCCGTTTTCATCCCTGATGTTTCCATTATTCACATCATTGACCGTTACAGTCTTCAGGTTCAGCTGAAAATCAGGAACTTTACTCATCCAGTAAGAAAAACCTGAAGAATTTGCAAGATTCCATGTTCCCGGATTGCCTGACGTTCCCGTATGAAGAAGCTGTACCACATTGATCACCTGCTTCTGGCCTGACGTATTCTGCTGTTTTGCATATCCGGTCTCAGATGTGTGGATATAAGAATTTCGGTTGCTTACAAGCTCCAGCTTCCAGGTGATGATCTTGTAATAATCTTCCGGAATTTTTCTTGTCACAGTGTATTTCTTCCCGACTTTCAGTTCATAATGAGAAGTGCCATCGGAATATTCTTTCTGAGAAAGAACATTCCCGTTTTCATCCTGCACAACCATATATTTATCCTGGTTTTCTTTTTCCGAAAGATTTCCATCGAAATTCAGATCCAGATAAAGATTGCAGTCATATGTTGTGCTTGCAGGAGCTGCCTCAGAATCATTTTTTACTGTAAAAGTATATTTCAGTTCGCCTTTTATGTAATCGCCATCCGAATTTGTTATTGTATTTCCATTTTCATCTGTCTCGTTAAGTCTCGGCGGCTCTGCAGGTTTACCCCCTTCTTCGTCAAAATCGATCACCGGTTTTGCAAGGTTTGAATAGAATTTAATGTTCTTTTTATTTGCTTTCAGTTCACTTACAGTTGCCACATTATCATACTTCAGGGCATCGTGGATGAACTGATAATACCAGGAAGAGGAATCCACTTCTGAAGTATTGACATCACCGTTTTTCACAAGTCCGTTTGCAAGCACAACAGGATATCCACTCTGTACGAAATCCATCATCTCATTGTACTGCTGTTCAGTGATATCATTTCCTGATCCGCGGAAATAACCGGAGCCGTCCTCACTGTAGGTGCTCATCGGAGCAAATCTCCTCTTTCCATTGCTTCCTGTCCATGTCTGGTCATAATCGGTATCCAGCTGTCCCAGGAGTTTACGGTATTCATCCTTACCTGTTGTGGGGATCATCACTCCGGAACCAACATGTACATATCTGTACTCTCCGTTTCCTGTTGTTTCTGAACGGTTTCCGGTTTTTTTATCCCCGATATAGAGCATATCGTACTCAGAGCCGATGTCATTGATATGACCGACAAATTCAGATGCAGTCACAGATTTAACTTCCGGATGTACTTCTACCGAATCTTCGTCACCATAATAAAGAACATCCAGTTCCGCACAGGAACCAAATAATGATTTCTGTCCATTACCTTCTTTAGTATCCAGAGTTTTTTCAAAAGTGATCCGCATGGATTTTACGCCATATACTGTCTTTTTGAATTCACACAGCTGCTTCTTTGCCTGCTCCGTCTGAAAATTTGCTGTTGTAATACCTGTATTTCCCTCTTCATTGTAAAGTTCTCTGCCATCCGCATCATAGAAAGATACCTTATACTGAAGGAGCACTCCGTTCTGACTGCCATTCGATCTGTAAGGGCGTCCCTGATAAACAAAGCCGTTCACATCTTCTGCTTCCTTAAATGTCACATCAATATAAGGTGAATAATTTCCTGCTTCATGACTTTCTGAATGCTGACGTGGATACTGGTTATTAACATTATACTGTGTATGCCAGAATGTATTCGGATCACCGTCCGTCATACTTGCCGCAGTTTCACCTGCACTGGATTTTTCTTCACAGCATGGGACAACACTTTCAATACGTTCTTCATGCCCTGCGATCCATGTTGGCACCTCATCCTCGTCCAGCTGTTCACAGTCCGCCTCCGGCATGATCTCCAGTATATTTACTTTGCTCTTCGTATACTGAAGTCTTTTGTATTTATAGTTTATAATATATTCAACTGCCCTCGCCTGAGAAATTTCCCTGCTCAGCGGATCCAGATTTTCGGAATCATCAACATCTTCGGAACTGTCATCTGAAGTCCTTCCCAATGCACGGTACTTATTCTCGGATTCGATATATTTCAGGATTTCCTCAAAACCACGTGCGTCTTTGGAAACATCATAGCTGTCTGAATCTGCATTGCTATTAAAATTTGTATGGAACGCAGTATTTACAAGATTTCCCTCCTGATCTGACTGACTGGTGTTTTTAAAGAAATATTTATTCCCATTTACAAAATGTCCGTCCGCATCAGAATCATTAATATAAGAATTCAGCACTCCAAGTCCTGCTTTGCTGACATTACTATTATTAATGATGCACGGAACATCTGCTGCCTCAATAGCCTCAGCTGCTTCCTCCGACAGATCACCATTTACATAAATCAGATCATATCCTCCGATCAGAGTGTTGAGCTCTGTATTTGTCGTGTCGCCGGCTACTTCTGTCTCTTCTTCTGAAATCTCAGTTTCGTCAGAATCTTCACCGGACTGCTCTTCTGTAATCTCAGTTTCTTCAGAATCCCCGGCAATATCCATAGTTTCTTCACTGGCATTTTCTTCTGATTTCTCCGGATCCTCCTGTATATCTTCACTGGAAATCTGCTCTGTACTCTCTACGCTCACATCTGTATCGTCCGATGAAAAATCATCGGTCTCTTCTGCTGCCGTTACTTCATCGGGATCACCTGCCGCCGGTGTTTCTTCCTTCATATCTGCATGTGCAGCTGTTGAAGTTCCATCTGATACAACCGCCTCCGCAAATATTTCATTCAGTGGATTGGAGGCATCTCTTGTGTCAACCTCGATATCGAACTGTTCAAACTGACCATCGACTTCTTCCTCATCTTCCTTCGGAGTCAGATGAAAAACATACTTTTTCATCCAGTCATTGTTCGTATATCCGCCCTGATAGTACACATGATCCACCTGTACCTGATGGGAAATATCTCCTCCCGGCACAAAATCATAATTTCCGGTACCTGGAGTCAGACTGAATTCAGCATCAGAAATATAATAAGTTGCGGTCTGTCCATCGCCGTCTGTGACCCTGAGATATGGATCTTCGTTATCAGGATAAGAAGGATAATACCAGCCTGTGTATACGAAGTCTGTCTGATTATCTCCCGTTGATCTGCAGCAGAAATATACCTCTGATACACGATAATAATAAGAATAACTGATATTTTTCGGAATCTCCCTGATATCCTCAAAGGCTACCGGCTGTTTTCCGGTAATAACAGTAAGTGAACAGCGTGTCAGGGTTCCGTCCACAGTTTTGTAGTACCAGTACTGGTCATTTTCGAGAGTGATATCTCCTTCGTGGCGTTCTGCAGTCTGCGGATCTTCCTGTGCTGCATCAATTGCCACACTTTTTATGTATTGAAGATCACCAATCTTCGTATACCTGAAAAACGGATATTCGTCAATATTTTCCGCAAGGTAAACATAAGGATCCTGCTGTGTTCCCTCTGTAGCCGGATCTCCGATCTGTACCGGAATGCTTTCCTCTGCTTCTTCACCGGAGTTATCCACATCTTCACTGCCAGATGTAACAGGTTCTCCACCGTTATCTCCTGCGATATCCACGTAATCCCCATCTGAACCTGCTGATTCCTGAACTTCATCAGAGCCAGTATCTCCTTTGGAAAATGTATCTGAAAATTCATCATCGGAACTTTCCTGCCAGGAATCTTCTGAACCGGACGCTGACATGTCTTCACTGTCCTGCTCCTCAAAAGCGGCATCTCCTGTATCCAGATCTGTATCTCCGTTTTCGTCAAAACCATTCTCAAAACTTACTGCTTCATCAGAAGAATCTGCTGCGTCCGACGGACTGTCTCCGCCTGAAAAATCATCTGCACTGTCATCTGTATTCAGGTCTGTATCCATTTCCCCTGAATCTGCGGAAGTTCCGCTGCCATCTGTGCCTGCCGAAAAATCATCTTCTGTCTGAGTTTCCACTGCCTCTTTTTCATTTTTCTGAACAAGAACAGCTCCTTCCGGCTGCGTTCCAGGATTTTCTCCCGGAAATCTGTACTTTCCATCTGCAATGTCTGTCACAATATCTGTTGTCAGATCTGCATAAACATTTTCAAAATATCCGTATCTTCCATTCTGATATTCGTATTCCGGTGCCAGTTCTGTCTGACCACCGTCTTTCTGCAGTGCCTTGTTGACTTTGTCATTATCAACCGGTGCAAAATTCAGGAAATAGGCCCCTCTGTCTGCATCGTTATCTGTCTCTGTAAAATAAAAATTCTGAATATTCTCACGGTATTTCTCTGCACTGATTCCGTCATCCTGTCTGTCATTCCGGATTGGATAATATTCCTGGGTTTCTTTTGTATAATCACCGGTTCCTGAACTGTTTTCCTCATAAGAACCATTTACCTTTACGGTATCAGTCCTTGAATTTCCTTCAATATCCGTAAAGTCGATCTTCTTCCAGGCAGATGCATCATCTCCGCTCTCCAGGAAATATTTTTCTGTATAATCGGAATAAGAAAGCGGTGTATCATCACCGGAATTTCCACTGACCGAACGCACAGACCGGATCCCCGTTGAAGCAGATTCATTGATACTCCCATCGTCATTCAGTTTAATATTGGACGCAAATTCCCGCCGCAGTTTCTCAGGCAGCTGCTTCAGTCCGTCTTCCAGCGTATTGAAATGAACCGTATGCGTGGTTCCCTCTGCATCTGTATACTGCCAGGTATACAGTTTAATATATGGTTCCTGGCCCGAAACAAAATATCCGATCTCCGCCTTTTCACTGCTGTCTGTCAGTTCCAGTATCCGAAATGGCTTTCCCTCTTCTACGATTGTTTCTATTCCGGGCATCATCTCCGCCGATGCCTGGACAGAAAGAACTGCGTGCATTAATGTTCCTGCTCCGAAGATACCTGCTGCTGCCACTGCGGTACCAGAGACCAGTAGTTTCTTATGTCTGAATTTCATGTATGTAATTCTGCCTCCTCGATATCTGCATGTATATCATCAGAATAATCATCTGTTTCTTATATCAAAAGTAATAGTATCCACAAATTGTATATTGCTCTTTGTATCAAATATTCCTGTACTTGCATCCATAAACTGAAGTTTTGCTTCCAGATTCATTGTTTTATCTCCATCATACTGATCAGGTGTAAAACTCCAGATACCCTCTGCACTGCCCTTCATTTTTTTATTGTTATTTGTCCACTCGATTGCTGTCTTACCTCCGGCTTTGACTGTGACGGTTCCTTCCTTTCCACTTGCATCATATTCTGTCAGCGTAACCTGCATGTTGTATGGTTCCCCTACATAAGCAGTATCTCCGCTCAAAGATGAAAGGGTGATCCCGGTCGCAACTTTTACTTCTTTTTCTCCATATGAACGCTTCTTTACAGTTGTTTTCGTCCAGTCTGTATACTGAATATACTCCGCACAGAGAATAAATCCTGTTTTTGCATCAGAGTCTATTACAACTTCAGCCCATCTGTCGGATGGCCTGACATTTTCCAGGTGAATTCCTTTATATTCTCCTTTCAAAGACCATCTGACTTCTGAGTTCTCCCAGTCTGGTCCGTCGGTCGGTCCAAAATTAAATCCCCATCCCACGGTAGAAGAACAATTATAGGTTCTGTCTGCAATTACCGTATCATACTCTATTCCCTGATCATTTTTATTCAGAATAATATCTCCAGCCACGGTCAGACCATCACTTACTTTAAAATCCCGACCTCCGCTTACTGTTCCATATCCTCCTTTACTCTCCAACGCATAGGAGATCTGCATGGTCCAGTCACCGGCATCTTCCTGAGAGAATTTTTCTCCCACGACATAATTTCCTGCAGAATCCGGTTTTTTCAGTGGTGTCAGGGTATAGGCAGTTCCGATATCAATAATATTGCCATTTTCCATATAAGTATAAACCAGTTCTTTTGTGTCTCCCGGTTTATAAGTTCCGGCCGGTTTCTGCAGATCAATTCTTGCAACTGTCACTGCAATTGCCGCTGACATTCCCGAAGCATCAGAAGCTGTCAGTGTAAAACTTCCGGAGCCTGAATGTCCTGCACCTGAATCTATAGAAAGTTTACCTGAACTAAGAGTTACAAAACTTCCGTCAGCAGTCCAGCTCAGAGAATCTTTTACATCTTTTTCTGTTCCATCACTGTAATGAAGTTTCGCTGATGTGATCAGACTGTTCATATCATAATTATTTCCGGCTCCCAGAAGGAGATTTCCCGGTTCAAGGATCAGAGTTTCCGGTGCAGGTGTCGGTGTGACCGGAGTTTCTGTAGGCGCAGCCCCGTTGATCTGGATTGTCACAGGTGCCGAAGTGATCCAGTCTCCTTTTGTTGTTTTTGCAGAAACCTGAACAGTAATAAAACCTGAAGCCCCATCACTGATGGTCAGTCTTCCGTTTGTATGATCTGCTGATGGAAAGCTTCCGTTCTCCGGATTGCCCACAACTTTCCATGTTACTGTAGTCGGATCAATGCTTCCGTTACCTGTAAGTCCATAGACCAGCATATCTGATGCACCCGGGTTCATAGAAGCAGGTACATATGTGATCTTGATTCCTACATCTGTACTGTCGCTTCTGTCAAAAGCATCCGATGGTTTCTTTACTTTCACTGCATTTCTGAGACTTACACTGTGAAGCGTCTCAATTTCTTTTTTGCCGTTTTGTGTACTCAGCTGAAAACGCACGATCTTATCCGAAACCGCTTTGGACACATCAGCACGGAAATCAAGGATTCCTGATGCAAGAACAGATCGGTCTTCAACCACTTTTACGTCTTTTATATTCTGTTCGCCAGCCTCCACTGGTGCGCTTTCCTCATCTGCACTCAAAGTCTCCTCATCTGATTCTTCTGTATCATCCGGTGTACTTGTGGCTGTATATTCCCGCTGGCTGTAATATATTTTCTGTTCATCTTTGTCCCAGTCAAGAACATCACAGATATACTGGCTGGTTCCGTCATTATTTTCATATTCATTGCAGACAATAAAAGTTTTATTCTGGTCACTGTTATCTCCGCTGCCTGCTTTGATATCATTCTGTATCTCTGCACCAACAGAACTTCCTGTACCATATGCATAGTACACGCTTCTGTTTGTGTCGATGATCAGATCTTCAATCCTGTCAAAAGTTTCCTGCGTTTCCATCTGCACCTTCGCACCACTTGAAGTACTGCTGTATGTCTTTGCTCCTGTTGTCATAAAAATCAGCACTACTCCTGCAAAAACAGAAATAATAGCAACCGTCACAACCAGTTCGATCAGGGTCAGTCCTCTGTTATTCATTTTTTTTCTTTTTTCTTTATGATTCATAGACTCCCCTCCAAATGTATTCCACGGTCAGAATTCATTTCTGATCATCTGCATCGTTCAAGAATGCCTCAGGAAATCCATCCTGAAGTCACTTCGTATTTCCCTGTAGCTGTATTTAATCTGATTGTTTTGTATCTTTTTCCTCCACGGACAGTAATCTGTGTACAGCAGGCTCCTGTTCTTGTAAGAGGAATATCCTCTCCCTGCGCCAGTACAGCCAGGATTGCTTCCTGGGTCCAGACATTTTCCTGAAGCGGAAGGAAACCTCCTGTTGCACGGTCATAAGTAAGTACAATACTGTCCCCTTCATTCATCTCATGTTCCGCACCGTCATCTGTAGTATAAATAATTCTCGTTCCTGCAGGTGCGATCTTTTCCGGCTGTTCCTGCTTAACATCAGATTCCCCGCCTGTTTTGCCTTTGTCCAGATAATAACTGATATAATACCCATCGGAGGTTTTTTCCAGCTTCATTTCTCCTACCAGACGACTGGAAGCTTCTGTCTTTGTTTTGTCCAGGGCTGCTGTTATGGAACCGGTAGCTCTGTTTACCCTGAATCCAGGTATAGAATTGAGGGAAGGAATCATAATACCGAGAAGTACTGCAAAAATTGTGATCACAATGATCAGTTCCACAAGAGTAAAACCTCTGTCTCTTTTTTTCATATTCCTGTTCCCTCCTTTCTTCTGCTGTATGTTCATCATTCTTTTTTCCAGTTTTCATAAGATACACAGTCTGAAACACTGTAAGTATCTGAATTGCTTCCATCTCCTGAATTATCAGAAGTGGAATTTCCAAGTACATATTTGTCTCCGTCCCAGAAGAAATCCTGTGGACTGATACCGTCTTCGCTGTCATCAAGTGAACTCATCTGTGCCTGGAACACTCTTGCCGCTTCCAGCGGCGAAGACTCAAGTTCAGCTCCTGCTTCCAGTGTAAGTGTTCCCTTTGCCATAATGATTCCCTTAAACTTTACACCGGATTTTATCACAACATCACCTGTGCAGACTACAAGACGAAGTTTATCTGCCTCTTCCTCTGTAATCGCGAATGATGTATCCGTCCCTGTCACTGTAACTTCCGCACCGTCTGCTGTGGTAACTGTACTCTGGCTTCCGTTATGATACATGATCGCACGGAGATTGCTGTTTTCATCTCCTGCATCAAATTCATATTTCAGAGAACCGTCGGTTACTTTTTCCTGAATAAACTGCACCATTTTGTTCTCATTGACAAGGTTGTCATAAACGCTCCTGGTTCTGTCTGTTTCATCGTGCACTCTGCCATTTCCTTCGTCAACATTTGTGTTCAGAAGATCATAGCTTGAGATCATTTTTCTGTTCAGTGCGTACCAGCTGTTCTGATAACCGATCTGTTCCTGAATGATTTTGTCAGATGGTTCTGTACTGGTGGCACCCTGCAGTGTTTCCTGTCCTTCTGCATAAGTCAGAACATTTCCGTTTGTAATATAACGGAGATAAGCGTCCGGATCACGAAGATTGATCCCTGAACCTTTTCCGTTAAAATAAAATGAAAGATATTTGTCAAAGTTCTGTTTCACTACTGAATTGCTGAGATAATATGTCTGTAAAAATTCTGCTGATTTTGTATCATCTGTAAAATTAAGATAAAAGTACACATAGCCTTTATCAGAATTATCATTATAAAACACAGCCTGTACCGGAGCAGTGCTGTCCACTCCTATCTCACGGAGCGTTTTGTTTCCCCATACCTGAACCGGTGTATCCCATCTTACATTAATGCTGTCATTGCTGTCTGAGGTAAGACCTGCGCAGTTAAGATAATCGTCAAAACTCATCGGATTTTTCAGCCCGGCTCTTGTCTCCTCTGTCATGGAATCACTTCCAAGGATCTCTGTCGGTGCAAGATATGCGATCTGGGTTCCTTTTACCGTAAGGCTCTCACCTGTCATGATATCTTTTGTGTTGCTTTTTCCGCTTTCAGCAGCAACACTTCTGCTTGCAATATAGTTCTTGCCTGCGATCATCAGCTTCTGTGCACTGCTCAGATCCATCGTCGTATTTTTGCCGTTGATAACGATCGCACTGCTTAAGTCCGCACCTGTCATTCCCTCTTCTCTGTAAATATTATCAAACTTACATTCTTCTGAAAGTGCTGATGTAAGGGAACCATATCCATAATAATTGCCACCAACAGTAATGTTGTTGTTTTTTCCTGTAACTGTAAGGTCATCTGCAAAATAAGTATTGCCCAGAAGTCCTACTTCTTTTACTGAATCCGCATTGAGGCCTTTTGCCCAGAGATTCACACCAGAGCCACTCGTAAATACGGAATTTACCTCAGCACTGATCTCGCCTTTACATACTACCTTGTCACCGGACTCAACATTCAGAACTGCACCACTGTCCACAAGAATACTTGTATTTTTATCTCCTGTCAGTTTTTCCGGAAGAATCCCTGTATAAATGCTTCCTTTTATGGTTGACGGCTGACTCTCGGTTCCCTGACATACCATTCCTTTATCTGCCACAACGATCATGTTCATAAGATCAGGAAGTGTGGAAGGTGTCGGAAACTGCACAGAAGGAACACTGAGACGAATATCTGTACGGATGATCGCCGCTTTTCCGTTGGGATCCACATAGATAACCTTAAGGTTTTTCAGAAGAACCCCACTGACCTGACTGCTGCTGCCTGTTTTTTTTATCTTCTTCAGCACCGGACTGCTTCCTGCCGGGTTCGTAATGATAAGAGACTCTGTCGCATCATCATATTTCAGATCTACAAAGCTGCGGATATGCTCCATATCATACTGATCGTCATTTGTTCCTGCCTGGATTTTTCTGACCAGTTCTTTGATAAAAAGATCCTCGAAATCACTCTGACGCTGTTTATCAAGAGATACATCCTGAAGACTGCTGTTTCTGTTATAAGTCTCCATTACCTGTGTATACGCTTTTGTCAGTGCATCTCCTGCATCTTCCTGCAAACCTGTACGGATTTCTTCCAGCGCACGTTCTGCCGTGTAAAAACTGTCTTTGCCTTTCAGATCTGTAAGTTTCATCTGCAGATTGGCAAGTGCTATATACAGAACCAGTAATCCGAGGATTCCCACAAAAGAAACTGCTACTACTACTGTAAAAAGTGAAAATCCGCTGTTCTGTTGTTTTTTTATCTTCAGTTGACCACTTTTCATTCTCAATCCTCTTTTGATCCATCCAGTGTCACTACAAGATCACTGTCCGGAAATCCTTTTTCTGCTGCGCCGGCTTTATATACGCTGACTTTTGCCGTATAAATCCGGTCTTCTTCTTCCTGATCTGCCAGACTGTTATAATCCAGAACTTTTTTGGCTGCATTGCCGGAAACTCTGGCTCCATCTGAACCACTGCTGTTCACAGCCTGATAAGTCAGTGTCATCTGTCCTATCTTAGGACGGCTCAATACCTGATCCATATCACTGATATTATAATCCAGATTTGTACGGAGCTTTGTTACTGCTCTGTAAAGCCCTGTGTTTGTATTCCAGTTCGTCTTGTTCCGTGCTGCCGGATTTTCCAGAACTGTCAGGGACATACGATACTGGGATTCCTGTGAGGAAGTCGGAATCTGACTGGCTTCATCTCTCTGTTTTGTCACATAAAAATTAACGTCATAGTTTGTTGTATTATCAAGTACGATCTTGTCAAAAGGATTCACAGCACTTTTGGAATTATAGTTCGGGTAATAAAAAACAAAGATGTTTTTCAGATCTTCACCTGCTTCAGAGCTGTAAAATGGTACATAAGCACTCTTGTATGTACAGAAACAGTTCGGGGAAATGTCATCTCCCTCTTCGCCTCTGCCGCCACACGGACAGAATCCCATTGTCGCATATTCTGAATCGCCTCTGCTGTAATCATAGGCGCAGAGTGTATATTTTGCTTCTGCTTTGATCGTTCCTGCGCTTTCTTCAATTTTTATATAAAGCGTTCTTCTTGTTGACTTATAAACTTCCTCCCAGTCAAGTGGCTGAAAAGATTCACCTGATCCCGGATTATCTGTGTTCATTTTTTCCACAGCTGCCATCTTCTGCGCTTCCGTCAGCTGTCTCATGGCTTTTTCGTCCCAGTTCTGCGGCATGATAAGGAACGCATTGGTCTTTGTATCCATCTTTGCAATATTCGGTGCAAGGTAATCGTTCTTGCCGTCACCTTTTCCTGTGGTTGTTTTTTTCTTATATCCGGAGGTCTGGCTTCCGTCAAATTCTGCCAGCACGTCAAAGGTCTCTTTGTTCGCATTTACATCTGTCAGTTCAAAATAATACTTCGAGGCATTATCGCCTTTTTTTCTCGCATTGAATTTATATGTTTTGCCGCCGTCTTCCGAGATCACAGATGCAGTAACTTTTGATTCGTCCATGCCATCTCTGTACTGGCTGACATCTTTGTAGGAATCTCCGGATTTCAGGACTTCCCTGATTCCCAAGGTTCCACTTTCAATTCTGTCTTTCTGGGAATTCAGAAATGTAAGACGTGTTGTTCCGTCAGTATCCAACGGATAGTTAAAAGCCAGCGAAACTTTCTCAAAAGATTTCGCCTTGATCTCTTCCATAAGATTCTGTGCCACTGTAGTCGCTTCCAGATAAAGATTGGATTTCAGGTTAATTTTACCTGAAGTCACAAAACTCTTAAGGAGCACGATCGCTGTTATGGAAAAAATGCTGACTGCAATAATGACTTCCAGAAGAGTCATTCCTGCATTGGGATTTTTTCTTTTTTTACTTTTCATGTAAATGCTCCTTTCCAGAGTATGTGTATTAAAACACAGATAGAGGGGCTTGTAATTTCCCCTCTAACACGCATTCTTATTATGACTGACTTTCGTCCTGCGCAGAATCTGATGTATCCTGTGTATTTTCCTCTTCCTGACTGTTATCTGCCTGGACATCACTGCCGGCATCACCGGAGTCCGCACCGTCTGGATTCTGTGGCTGTGCACTTTCAATAGTTCCGAAAATGTTTGAGGTACCATATGACACCTGACCAGCATCAGGTTCTGTATAAACATTATCCGTTCCTGTCATGGAAAACATATTTACAACGATCGATCCCATCAGATTTCCTGTTGCAGGATCAAACGAAGCATTTACATTATCCAGGGTCATTCTTCCACTCTGCTGTGCAAGATATGAAACTGCATCTTTGAGTCCTGCATAAGTTCCTGTAAACTGCAGAGTATCCTGCGTACGGTAAAGAACCGGTGTTGAAGATACAGCATTCTGATTTTCAACTGCTGCATCAGATGCATCCTGCAGTGCTTCCTCTCCGGCCGTATCTGTTCCTTCGATTTCATCGATTCCTGCCTGGGTCTGTGCATTTGCCTGTTCAGACATTGTCTCATCCGGTACTTCCAGGAGGTCTTCCTCAGTACTGCCATCCAGGGCCGCCACAAAAGTTTTTTCGCCAAGTCCCACATTGGAAATCTCAAGGTCAAGAGAATTTTCCATGTTTTTTGCAAAAACAATTCCGTTTTCTTCTTTTACATCTGCCGGAAATTCTGACGTATATTCTTTGATCTTCTGCTGAATAGATGATGTCTCTTCAATATAGAAATCTTTGTTTTCCGCAAGAGCCAGAAGCTCTTTCAGTCTCTCCTCAAGCGGTGCATTCTCTGCTTCTATTTCTGCTGCCTTTTGCATCTGGGGTCTGTAACCAAACAGCCATCCTGCAACAAACACAAAAACCCCCAGAAACATCAGCAATATTTTTTTGTCTCGCATTGACATGTTCATGTCCGGTCTGCCTCCTTATTCCTCGCTGTCCAGAAGTGCCGGTTCTGCATATGTGCAGATAACACTCATGGATACTGTTCCGTCTTCTGCTTCATCGAGTCCTGTTGTGGTAACTGTTTTAAGACTCTCAAAAGTACGAAGCTGCATCAGTGTATTGGCAGCTGCCGATTTACCGGATACTCTCATGGAAAAACTGACCTCTGTTCCTGTGGAACTGAATGTCTCAACTGTAATATCTGAAGGCATTTTCTGCTCCATCTCCTCAAGAAAAGTTTTCAGGCCTTCGTTTGGAGTATTTGTGTACTGATACATATTCTGAAAATTTTCATACTGACTCTTGGCAGTATTATAGGTATTGTAAATCTCTTCAATGGAACTTTCTTCATCAATACGCTGATTCAGATGTTCCTGTGTATGTTCCTGATAAAGACGGTTTCCGATTCCTGCTGCTGTAAGTGCAATTCCTGCGATCACGCCAACCGCACACACAAGTATCGCTCCGCTTAAGGTATCCTTTTTTTCTTTCTGTCTGCGGCTGACTTTTTCCATCAGATTCAGTCCTGATCTCTGCGGTGCAAGAACCGCCACGTAGAGGAAAAGTCCCTCCCCCGCCTCAAATTTCGGAAGTATGCAGTTTTTAAGTTCACTCAACACAGCAACCGGCTGATCAAGCTCGTTATAAAGAAGTTCCGGAAGGCCTTTTATTCCTGCACCCAGACCGATACATTCAATAGAGTCAAAAACAGCTCCTGTATTCCTGGAAATATAATAATCCATGATACGGACAATATTTCCGATCAGGTAACGGAAACTCTCTGTCACTTCACTTCTGGCACTTTCAAGAAGTTCATCTTCCGCTCCTGTGCTGTTTCCTCCATCATCCAGGCTTCCATTCACGCATGTTCTGCTGCAGAGGACATCAAGTGCTTCCTGTTCGTCCAGATCTTCTCCAAACTGTGGAAACGATCTTACTGCATCAATTACAGAATCCACACCATAATTGATATTTCTCTGCAGAGCCAGTTCTCCGTCTTTCAGGATACTGATCGTTGTCATATTCAGCTCAATTTTGATCAGAATATGCAGCCCGCCATTGAATTCATCTCTTACTGCGGAATATACACTGTCACCTGTAAAACCGATTCCGATCATATTGAGGTCTGCTTCTTCTGCAAATTCGTTTAAACCTGCTGAAATAGCTGTCGGCGCAGCATACACCATCAGATGATACTGTTTCAGTTCTGCTCCCGATTTTTCCTCTTTTGTGGTTTCTATATCAATAATACTGTAGGAAAGCACGTAGCCTGAAATATCTATAGGAAAATACTCCGCAGCATTCTCCTGAATGAGATTCTGGATCTGACTTTTTTTCACCAGTGGGATTCGCACCTCCCTGCTGGCGATCCTGGAAGAACCTGACACAAAAAATACTTTTTTGTGTCGGATTCCTCTGGCTGCAAGTTCTTTCTTCAGAAGTGTTCCAAGACCTTTTGTGTCACGTACCTGACCGTCATCGACTGCACCAGTCGGTACCGGCAGTGTAAAACAACTGTGAAGTTTCTGGCTGTGTCCCCTGGTTTCCACTTCGGCAACCCTTAACTGAGATGTCTCAATTTCTATATTCAAAAATCGCGCCATTTTTCAGGTTTCCTCCATATCTTTCGTAATTTATCAGTTATATAAATATGTACTCCGAAATTTTTTCCGAAATCCATATTTCTGTAACTGATATCAAAGTCCCAGAAGGGACAGATACCAGCTGATCCATGCATTTCCCCAGAGGGCAGCAATAAAAATCCCGGCAGAAAGGTAAGGACCCATCGCCAGAACATTATCCGCTCCTTTAAGCTTCATTCGGATCAGATGTACACATGAACCGATCACGCATGCCAACAGAAAAGCCAGAATAATCAGTTTCCATCCAAGGATCAGTCCACAGGCTGCCATAAGCTTGATATCGCCTCCGCCAATGGCACTTCCGCCGCTTATCAGATAGAGGATTCCAAGGAATCCACTGACACAGACTGCACCGATCAGATGTGAAAGAAGGTTTCCTCTGTCCAGAACTGTATTTATTACTCCCAGGATAAAAAGAAATACATTGATTCCAAGTGGAATCTCATATGTACGCCAGTCAATCAGACTCAGGGTCAGCAACGCTGACACCATAAGGCAGTAGATAAGGCTGACCCAGGTCAGTCCGTTGACTGCACATACCAGTACATAAAAAATCCCGTTAAGAGCTTCTATGACCGGGTACTGCACAGAAATCTTTGCTTTACAGTTACGACACTTACCACCAAGTACAAGCCAGCTGAAAACAGGAACCATATCATACCATTTCAGCTTCCTCCCACAGGACATGCAGTGGGAGGGTGCTGTTATAATGGACTGATGTAGCGGAATACGACAGATGCAGACATTGAGAAAGCTGCCAATCGTGATTCCAAATATGAAAATTATTATGTATGGTATAGTTTCCAGGAAAAGAAGCATAGGGAATTCCTTTCAGCGTGTTGGGTAGTTGTGCTAATATTGATTACTGTTTCAATAATCAGCCTTTTTCAGCGTTATTACTGTCATCTTTTGTAGTTGATGTTGCTGCCGGAACAGATCCGTTTTCACTGTATGTGCCAAATGCTGATGGATCGTATTCTTTAACTTTAACGCCACCTTCGCTGTCAATTGTAAGTGTTACTGTTACAGTATTGTTACCCCACTGATTGGATTTCAGTCTGACCTTTTTGTAGTTCGGTACATACTCTTCAAGAGCCGCTTTATATTCAGCAGGAATTTCCACTTCAGCATTATTGCTCATTTTAATTGTGATTTCTTTAGTTGTGGCATTACCATCCTTACCTTTTGCAGATGCAATTGCATGATCTACAGCATATACCTGAACAGCCTTGATCATTTCTTCCATGTTATCCACGTCAGCAGATTTTCTGGATTTTTCTACATATTTTGTATACTGTGGTGCAAGAAGGCCAACCAGGATAGCCAGGATAGCGACTACGATTACCAGCTCAACCAGTGTGAAACCTTTGTTGTCTTTTTTCTTTTTGTTAAGAAGTTTGAACATTTTTTACATCTCCTTCGTATTTTTGTACGGGAGAACCCACCCCCGTCTTCTTCCTTTTCAGGAAGATTGCTATGATGAACACAGGCCCCCATGCGCTCCCGTGCAACATCCATATTAATGAACAGTTACTTTACATCAGAAACTTTTAACGCGGTTTCCAATCGCGTGGAGTACATTCATACGTTCAGAGCCAACCTCGATTCGTACTTTCCATAAAAGTCGATTGCTGCGTGATTCCATCACTTCACAATCGCACACACATTCGCAATCCGACCTGTCGGTCTACTTGCTCATATGTGTCAGCCCGTCCAATGTCAATACGTTTCTGCATGCAAGCATGCATCTCCGTATTGCCGCTGTACGGGACTTTTATTATAGGTTATCCAATCCTTCGTACATGGTGCCGATCGGCATGATCACCGCAATGACGAGTGTACCGACGATCAGTGCCATAAACACGATGATCAGTGGTTCCATTGCCGCAAGGACACTCTGCGTGGTGATTTCCACTTCCTCATCATAGTAATCGGCCAGCTTCGTGAGCATCTCTTCCATGTTTCCGGTTTCTTCGCCGATACCTGTCATATGAAATACCATCGGCGGGAAGATTCCGCTTGCTTCCAGAGGCTCCGACAGCGGAATACCTTTCATAACTTCTTCTCTTGCTTTCATAAGCGCATTCTTATAATGCACATTTTTTACAATTTTTGCAACTGTTTCCAGACAGTCAATGGTCGGAACACCTGCTGCCATAAGTGTACTCATAGTTCGTGCAAACTGTGCGCAGGTGGATTTCACGGTAAGTTTTCCGAAAAGCGGGATTTTCATTTTTATATAGTCAATCTTCGCTCTTCCCTCATCTGTACTGTATATAATTCTGTACAGGACAGTTACTCCGACTACGACTGCAAGTATAATATACCAGTGAGATACGGTCCATTTACTCACATTCATGACGCCCATGGTCAGCGCCGGCATTTCCACATCCAGGTCTGCAAACATGTCAATAAAGATCGGAATAACAAACAGCAGCATAACTGCAATAACTCCGATCACTGCACAAATAAGGATAATCGGATAAATGGTTGCCTTGCGGATCGTGGCTTTCAGTTTGGCCTCTTTTTCAAAATGCACTGCCATTCGCGCAAAGGAAGTCTCCAGGCTTCCTGAGGCTTCACCGGCTTCCACCATATGTACCAGAACCGATGGAAAAATATCCGGTATGGCACTCATGGAATCAGCAAGTGTATTACCTTTTTCCACATTAATAAGTACATCTGCGATCGCCTTTTTCAGCCACTTGTTCTCCGTCTGTTCAGTAAGCATCTGCAGGGCTTCTTTCATTGGAACACCCGCCTGGGTAATGCTGACAAACTGCCGGCAGAATACACTTAAATCACGCGGTTTAACCTTTTTGCCTATGGAAAAGTCGATCTCTTTATTCAGAACTCCCTGTTCCTGAATTGAGACAGGAAAAAGTCCGTCTTTTTTCAATTGCTCGGAAACCTTTTCTCTGTTGTCGGCTTCCATTCTGCCTCGTTTTTCTTTGCCTCTTTTGTCGACGGCAACATAGGAATAACCGGGCATTTTTCACTCCTTTCGCTGCTCGGATACAATATCATGGCAGCTTCTTTTACATATCAAAATTTATCTTACGGTTCATGGAAACCGGATCCTGTGCATAAGTGATCGCCGCATCCTGACTGATCTGTCCCGACATGAACAGCTCACAAAGTGCATCATCCATTGTCTGCATGCCGAGTTTACGACTGGTCTGCATAACAGAAGGAATCTGGAACGTTTTTCCCTCTCTTATGAGATTACGCACGGCATTGTTTGCAAACAGAACTTCAAGTGCAGCTACACGGCCACTTCCATCTTCCTTGCGGATCAACTGCTGGGATACAACACATTCAAGTACTGAAGCAAGCTGAATCCTGATCTGCTGTTGCTGCTGCGGTGGAAAAACATCAATGATCCTGTCTATGGTTTTGTCCGCACCGATCGTATGAAGAGTTGAAAAAACAAGATGACCTGTCTCAGCCGCTGTTATCGCAGTAGAAATCGTTTCCAGATCACGCATCTCTCCCACCAGGATCACATCCGGGTCTTCACGTAGCGCAGCACGAAGTGCCTCTCCATAACTCATGGAGTCGCTTCCGATCTCACGCTGGTTCACAATGGATTTGTCATGCCTGTGAAGGTATTCAATCGGATCCTCCAGCGTAATAATATGATAAGGATAATTCTGATTAATCACATGAAGAAGCGATGCAAGCGTTGTAGATTTTCCGCTTCCGGTAGGTCCTGTCACAAGGACAAGGCCTCTCTTACGGGAAGTCATCTCCACAACTGCCTTCGGTATCCCGAGAGTATCCGGCATGGGAATCTCAAAGGGAAGGCATCTCATAACAGCTGCGATCGTTCCTCTCTGTGTAAAAACATTGACACGAAAACGTCCTACCCCTGAAATGGCGTAGGCAAAATCGGTCTGTCCGTTTTTCTGAAGTTCAGCTCTGTGCCTTTCATCTATGATCGGAAGCAGTAGTTCTCTCAGTGCATCCGGCGTGAAACTTTCTCCTTCTATTGCAGAAAGGACACCGTCCACTCTGTAACAGGGCGGTCTGCCAACTGTAAAGTGAACATCTGAGGCCTGATCCTTTATTGATTTTATCAGCACGTCTTTTAAGTCATACATAAAATACCTGTTCCTGATTTCAAAATTATTTCGTAATTGTTCACAGCATCTGAACAGTTACTCTTCATAAGAAGCTTTCAGCATTTCTTCCATGGAGGTTGTGCCATCCAGTACATAGCGTATTCCATTTTCACGCAGTGTACGCATACCTCTGTTTTTGGCTGCAGTGATCATCTGCTCTGTTGTACCTTCATGTGCGATCAGACTGCGTATTTCATCACTTACTTCCATGATCTCAAATACACCTGTACGTCCGAAATACCCCGTGCGACTGCAGAGTTCACACCCTACAGGCTCATAAATCTCAAGATTTTCTGCCTCTGAACGCTTCAAAATTCGTTTTTCCTCTGATGTTGCAGGACGTTTTTTGCGACAGTGTGTGCAAAGTTTGCGGACAAGTCTCTGCGCAATAACACCGATGATCGAATCTGCAACCAGATATTTTTCTACTCCCATATCTGCAATTCGGTTCAGAGTTCCCACTGCATTGTTTGTATGCATAGTGGATACAACCAGATGACCTGTAATAGAGGCCTGCACTGCAATGGAAGCAGTCTCCTGATCACGGATCTCACCGATCATGATGATATCCGGGTCCTGACGGAGTATGGAACGAAGTGCTGACGCAAATGTCAGATCAACTTTGGAATTGACCTGAATCTGGTTGATTCCCTCAATATCTGCTTCCACCGGGTCTTCTACTGTGACAATATTTACATCTTCTTTATTTAATTCACTAAGCGCTGTATACAGCGTTGTTGATTTGCCGCTTCCTGTAGGTCCTGTTACAAAAATAATACCATATGGTCTGGATAACATATGATCCAGAGACTGCAGTTCCTGCGGATCAAGTCCCAGATCCTTTTTGTCCCTGGTCAGATTCAGTTTGGAGGAAATTCGCATAACGATCTTCTCACCATGAACTGTCGGAATAGATGAAATTCGGATATCATATTCTCTTCGGTCAACCATAACCGTCATTCGTCCATCCTGCGGCTTACGTTTTTCGGAAATATCCATACCACCCATGATCTTGATCCTGGTGGATATCGCAGGAAGAAGACTGTTATCATAAACCATCTTTTCATACAGTGCACCGTCAATTCTGTAACGCACACGTACCTTTGTTTCCAGCGCCTCTATATGAATGTCACTTGCCCTCTGCCTTACAGCCTGTTCGATCAGAGATCTCACCAGCTGTACAATAGGAGCATCACTGACATCTGTTTCCGTTTCTTCCTCATCATTACCACGAAGCTGCGCTCTTTCCCTGGTAAAACGCCGTGCTGCATCCATAGTCTCAGATGCACCATAACAGCGGTCAATTGCAGCCAGAACTTCTCTGGTTGTTGCAATATATGGTTCTACCTGGAGATTCGTGACAATAGAAATATCATCAATAGCTGCCATATCCATTGGGTCAGCCATCGCCAGATGCAGAATATTCGCATTATATGGATCCAGTTCAAAAGGAATGCATTCATATTTCTTAAGAAGATTTACATTAACCAGCTTACGAACTTCCTTCGGAATCGTAATCCCGGCAAGATGAACCACCTTCAATCCAAGCTGTGCCTGCAGTGCACGGACGATCATCTCCTCCGTGATCATTCCATTGTCCACCAGCACTTCACCGATTTTTTTGCCAGTTCCCTTCTGCAGAGCAAGCGCTTTCTTCAGTTCTTCTTCCGTAAGAACATTCTGCCTGATCAGAAGATCCCCAAGCCTCATTCTTTCACGTCTAATTGCCATTTAACTTCACTCATCTCGTAGTTTTGGATAGTAAAAATCACTATTTTCTAGTTTTGCATAAAATTGACAATTTGTCAATTGGATTGACCAAAGTAACAAAAGCGATTTGCGGCTGTTTCGCCACAAATCGCTTTCATTTTTTTACACTATGTATTTATCCCAGATCAGCAAATATTTCAAAATCATTTCTTATTGTATCATAATTTTCCCAGGCTACAGATTTCAAAATATGTTGTCTTTGCGCATACTGTTCTGCTGAAGTTCGTATTGAAAAATACACATCAAATTTTGCTTTTGTTTTTAACCGTCGTTGTGTTAAATATCTTGCTTCTGGATCAATTGTGTCAACAAAAATATTTCCTTTATCTATTATCGATTTATCATATGAATCATCATTTCCAATACAATTAAGCAAATATGTTTCTAATGCGCCATTTTCGTCAAAAGGAATAAACATCAATAGAAATTTGAAACTTTTTACGCCTTCCACGCTCTGTAGAACTCCTTCATTCCAAATTCCTTTCTGAATAATTTTCTCAAATGAAGCCGATGTTTCTGATAATCTTCCATTAATATCATTAATCATATTCTCACAAGTATTTTCTTCATCATTATCCGTAAATATTATTATCTTATCCCAAAATTCTTCCGGTCTTTCCGGTGCTGCATTTTCACTCCCAACGATTGCAGTAATCAGGCCTTCAACTAATCTGCTACATCCTTTTGTTTCTGCAATATTCAATGTATGTCCATTTTTAGCTAAACAAACACTCCAACAATCAGGTTCCAGTTTAATTCCATGTCTGCCTTTATCATATCTCCATAAATGAACTTTTTCTAAATAGTATTGCAACAAAACACAATCTGTTTTTCCTTCGCATAAAATCAAACTGTTCATTATCTAAGTTCCATCCCCATTTTATTTTGCAAATCAAGTGCTTTTTCACAACTCAGTTTTCTCACATAATTTTTCTGTTCGTTTCGATATAAAGTATATACATTGACTCCGTCACTGTAATCGCCACTACAAGTTAATAAAGTATCCAAAGCCTCCTTACTGTGCGTAGATACAAAAAGTTGAATATTTAACTTTCTTGCCCACTTAATCAACATACTGAATACTTTTTTCATTGCAGATGTGTGAATAGAAGTTTCAACTTCATCGATCAATACAATTCCCTCTCGATTAGATGCCATTGCTGCAAAAATCATTAACGCTTTTTTTAAGCCATCTCCGTAAACAGAAATTGGAATGGCGCTTTTATGACCACTGGTTCGAACATAATATACCGTATTTCCCATTTTCTCTACAGCTAAAATACTAGTTATTCCCGGATCAAACTCTTTTAATATTTCAATCAACTGTTCATGATATTCCGTATCCAAAATAACTTTTGTCATAAATGAAAAATCATTTTCCAATCCATTTCTTGGCTCCAGAAAAACAATATTTTCCTTAAATTTAGGTTTTATATTTTCCAGATATTTTTCACTTATTAAATTTCTCGGTGGTTTTCTCTGAAAATCGTATATTTCAAATTCAACTGTATTGTGGTTTGCCTGAATTGTTATTTCCATAACAACAGTATCGACATAAATATCTGCCACGTTCTGACTGCCAGTCCGCATAAGACCATTTATTCTGTTCTTCTCTCTTTCTGTCACAGTTGTCTTATATTCTTCTGCTGTCATACATACAGAAATTTCTCCATTTTCAACAAAATCGCCCTCAAATCGAACTACTTGTTCTTTATCTATGGGAAATATATTACGATATGCATTGTAAAACATTATTCCGCTGGAACTATTACTCTTTTTTTTTGCAATTTCATTCCATACATCTACAGACAGTGGCTTTTTCAAAGCGCAGATTATTTCCATTACAGACGTTTTTCCTGTATTATTATCCCCAACCAGAATGTTTACATGATTAAAATCGCTTAATTCTAATTCATTTATACCTCTATAACAATCTACATGGAGATTTTTCAATATAACTGCCATTTTGTCACCTCTGTTTTTATATTTGTCCTTTTTAGTATATTTCAAACTGTATTTTATATTCTTTAATCACTATACTTTTTAATCAACCCAATGCACTATAAAAAGCACCCTTCACATACATTTCCCAACTATTATTCGTTTTTCTTTTTATGATAAATCAATACAAGAACCACTGCCACAACTGCTGCCAGCCCAATCCAAAGAAACGGTTTAATATCCATGGAATCTTTCTCTTTACTGTTCTTAACTGCTGCCGAAGAAGACTGCGCTGCCTCTGTCAGTTCAGAAGTAACTGTCGGAATCTGCGTTGCTGTCGGTTCCGGAGTTTCCGTTGCTTCTTCAGTTGGAGTTGCCTCCGGAGTTGTTGTCGGCTCTGCTGTTGGTGTTGCTTCCGGAGTTACGGTCGGTTCTGTTGTCGGGGTTGCTGTTGTTTCCGGCTCCGGGGTTGCAGTTAATTCTGCAGTTGATGTTGTTTCAGCATCTGGAGTTGGAGTCACACCATTGTTTTCTGTTGTTTTATCTCCGTTCTCCGGTTCTGCGATCATATCAACAGTTTCAGCATTTTTCTTCGCATTTTCTTCTGTTTTATCCAGATCTATCCAGCCTTCTTTGCCATCAACTGTAGTTGCACCCCAGCGAGATCCGTCAACCATGTTCGCATCTTTCGTGATATGAAGCGTTTCTCCATTCTGGATTTCACGAACTCCAGGAACTGTACCATATTTCTCGCCCGGTCCCTGATAAAGATGCTGGCTTCCGCTCTCATCATAGGCTTTCACATCATAATCTGCGTTATAATCCACATTATCCCGACCGGCAATATAAAGTTCTGACTCAATTGCCTCCTGTCTGGATTCCGCCGGCTTACAGTCGTCCAGTGGTGCATACCCGTTCATTCCACGATATGTTGTATATCCCCATGTGCGGTTGCTGTCCTTGTCCACCACTTCCCCTTCAATATGAAGTGCTGTCCCGTTTGGAATCAGTTCATCATTCAGCTTCTCTGAATTCAGATCCGGCTGCGAATAAATATCAATCCCTCCGGCCTTTGATTCCACAATCATATAATAATCTGTAGTATAATCCGGTTTCTGTTTTCCACTCTGTGCATCTGCCCACACCGGCACTGCCAGAAGAAGGCACAGTCCAAATGCCAGCACTGTTTTAATAATCTTCTTCATCCTGCTCCCCTTATTTCTTTATACAATGACATAAAATATCAACACTTACATTTCTTTTCCTATCATAGCACAGAATCCCTCATATAAATACTACTTTTTCAGGAAGTTGTCGAGGAAAAACGACATTGATGCCAGGAAAATTCACTGCTGATTATTCTCCTTTACCATAGAATATGTACCATCTTTACTTCCATCGTCAATGATCACCAGTCGCGACTGGCCGTTTCCATTATGTTTTTCTATAACCGGATACCCATCATCTATCAGTTAACGGATGTTTTCCGATTCGTTGTAGGCTGGTACTACAATATATAAAATGTCCATTTAATCAGACTCTTTTATAGTTTTCAAAAGATCAGTTATATTATAATTACTCTCTACAAACACTTTATCAAACCATTTTGCCTCATCAGTAATCAATAATTCCTCTTTATCTGACCTCCGTATCAGGATGTTTTTCTGATGTGGATCTACTTTGGGATAATATGGTCTGTCACCTCTTATTACTAAAACAGATGAACTTGTAGTATCATTACTCCATTTCGCATATGGTCGTATTTCGACAGAGTACCCTTCTTCTTCCAGAAGATTTTTTAAGTGAAGCGCATATTTATAATCTTTTGAACCACCTGTGTCAGCATTATCTGTATCCATTTCCAAATCTCTAAGTTCCGCTATACAAATGTCAATTTTCTGCTTATCAAGAGGTGCTTCCTTTCCTTCTCCCAATATCTTTCGCTGGAGATAATTTTGCCATTTTCCCTGATAAACATACATATTATGAAGTCTACGTTCTTCGACTTCTTTCTGATCGTCTTTGTTCTGCGTACCAAATTCATAGTGAAAAACTACCGCTGCCGGGGCAAGATAATTCTGATATCCTGCATAATGGATCTTTAGACAAAGATCTACATCTTCATAGCCATAATTATAGCCCTCATCATATCCTCCTACTTCTTCAAAGATCTGTCGTGAAACAAGAAGTACCGCTGCTGTTACAGCCATTTCTCTCACAGCTTCTAAATCTTTACACAATTTATCAGATCCATTTTCCATATTATAAGGCTGTACAAAATCAACACCATTGCGTTTCACTTTCCGAAATCCAATCCCATAATGCTGAATACAATAGGATTTTTTCTGATTAGTACTCCCTACAGGAATTTCAGGATACAAAAGTCTCGCACCTATAGCTCCTGCTTTTTCTTTTTCCATAGCAATAAGTAACAGTTCATCAAGCCAACCACCTGTCACCTCTGTATCATTATTTAAAAATAAAAGGTATTCACCTGATGCTTCTCTTACTGCAAGATTATTCGCCTTCGAAAAAGACATATTTTCATTATTCCTGATAATATGCAGATTTATTTTGTCCACAAAAGATTCCAGAAATTCTACCGAGTCATCTGTAGATGCATTATCTACTATTATCAGTTCATAATTATCATAGAATGTTTTTTCAAGGAGTGATTTCAACAGAATATTCAGATGTTCTTTTCCATTTCTGTTTAATACAATCATGGAAACCAACGGTTTACTGGTATAAAGGATCTGTGACTTCTCTTTATGTCGTTCAATCCACAGAGCTGCACGCTTCAATTCTTCAGCCACCTGCTGTTCTCGCTTCTCCATCATCTGTTTACGAACATTTTGTTTTTTATAAACTTTATACTTTCTGATAATCCCACTGGCGAAAGGAAGTGATTTAATCAAATTTCGATATAATGACATACAGAACTCCTTTTATCCAAGAACAATACTCTAAACAAATGTCCTATAATTTAACTTTGACAAATATATAATTCATTTATTATCTATCAAAAATATATATTTATATTTATTATACAGTTTTCCGCACCATACAAATATACTATACGCAATAATTCCTCCTCCAAAGAAGAATAATGCCCAGACAAAAATTTTTACCAAACATAATAGCGGGTTATAATATAATAAAGTTATCCAATCCTGTGTATTCCAGATGCTATATGCAAACCCATTATCATGTATAAGGTATGTCATAAAGGTTGCCGCACCTATGTAATTAATGATCTTGTTTTGCGGAATACGTAATCGTTTAAAAATTTCAAAAAAACATACTCCAACAATCATTACTACAATGCTATGATTTCCATATGTTTTTAAATTATGGTAAAATACCCCATTGTTTCCACCAGACACATAATCCTGAATCATATTTGCAACATTATTATAATTCGATATATAAATAAAAACGTATGTAATAATTATTATACCTATAAAAACCCATGCTCTTATACGCTTAAATGGATCATATTTTCTTATATATCCACCCATTGAATAAAGAAAAACACCTGTTATCAATACACTGATACCAGAAGCCAGATTATCTGCCAAGCCCCTTGACCAACTCAGCTGACAAATCGCAAAACTGCTAAGTACAAAAGCAATATATTGATTTTCTTCCAGATTATTAAGAAATTTATTCAAAAAAAGCTTTGCTCCAAGCATTATCAGGAAATAATATCCCGCAAACCATGACATATCATTGTAATCCCATATTTTTACAAGATTAAATTTAATATCAGGCATTTTCAAATAGCAAACCATCGATATCAAGACCAATATTACTGTAGCCACACCTAACTAAAGTAACATTTTTTTAGAAATCTTTGTCATGTTTATTTTTTGTTTAGCTGCCATAAAATATCCAGAAATCAATATAAATATAGCATTACCCACAATTCCCCACGGCATGATAAATGCAGGAATCAATAATCTTTTGAAAAAAACTGGCTCATTAAAAAGTCCATTCCCCATTCGCTCTATAGAATTAGCATCTGTAAGCTGCACATTTACACAATGATACACTATATGATACATAATTATCATCAACATTGCGCATATTCGTAATAGCTCTATATTGGAACATCTGCTCTTTTTTGTTTCCATCAATAGTTTTTCTCCTCTAATCAATAGTCTCCAACAAGCACCTATACTTGTTATTCCTTATCAAGCTCTTGTATTTCCATATTTTTTTCAGTTCTTTCACTGATAATGTATCTTGGTCTGGCCTTTGTTTCAAGATATATTTTTCCTATGTATTCTCCCAGCACACCCAGGCTGATCAGCTGTACTCCTCCAATAAAACAGATAATACTGGTCGTACTTGCCCAGCCTGTAACACTGTGATGCATAAAATACATTATCACGCTCCAGATTACTCCAATAAAACTGAGAAACGAAATAAAAATTCCAAGACCTGTAATGATACGGATAGGCTTAATACTCAAACTTGTGATACCATCAAATGCCAACCCCAGCATTTTGGAAAGTGGATAGTGACTTTCACCTGCAATTCTCTCATGACGTTCATAATAAACGCTGGTACTCTTAAATCCAACCAGTGGAAACATTCCTCTCAGGAACAAATTAACCTCTTTAAAATTGGCAAATTCTTTCAGCACTCTGCTGGACACAAGTCTGTAATCTGCATGATTGAAAACTACTTCCGCTCCCATTGCATTCAATAATTTATAAAATCCCTCTGCTGTAAATCTTTTGAAGAAAGTGTCTGTATCTCTCGCACTTCTTACGCCATAAACAATTTCACAACCATTTAAATATTCCTCCACCATTTTGTTCATGGCATTAATATCATCCTGACCATCACAATCTATTGAAATCGTGATATCTGCTTTGTCTTTTGCCTCCATTAAGCCAGCCAGAACAGCATTCTGATGTCCCCTGTTTCTACTCTGTGAAATTCCTATAAAATGCTCATCTTCATCTGCTAGCTTCTTTATAATCTCCCATGTAGAATCCCTGCTTCCATCATTAACAAAAAGCACCCGACTTTCAGGTGCTATAAGTTTCTTTTCTGTCAATTCATTAATTTTTGCAAGAAATTCCTTACTGGTAATAGGAAGAACTTCTTCCTCATTGTAACATGGTATAACTATGTATAAAATTGGTGTTTTCATATCCGATCTCCTTCTACATCAGCCTTTTTTTCAATAAATTTTTTTGCGCTCTGAAGAAAAAATCCAAAAACTAATATATAAATTGGTACATAAATATATAAATATCTTGCTCTTGCTTCAAACAATAATTCAAATATGGTAATTCCAACAAGCGCCAAACTCATTACTCTATATACTTTATTCTCATAATTTTTCTTAAATAAAGCTATTACCATCTGGATCCAACAACCAACTACAGTTAAAATCCATATTCCCTGAACTATTGTAGAATATATTATGTGATATTTGCCATCATTATAATAAAAACTTCTCAATGCAGGTGCTACGCTTTTATTCGGCAACTCTGATACTTTAGAATAAAAGCCCCCTTCTATTCCCCATGCAAAAGTACCATCGTCATAATTTGTAAGCATTTTTTTTGACAAAAATTTAAAATACCCTTTCGGTCCCATTTTCTTTATCCTGTCCAATGCCACTTCCATATTTACTTTCGTTCTTTCTTTTTTTGTTTTGCAGGATATCGATAAGACTACATCATCTCTTAAATAAACTCCATTCATTTTCTTATTTAAACCCATCATAAAATAGTGTGTAGGACCTACACTCTGTTCAGATTTTACATCTAAGCCTTCCACTGAATAAATCTTATTCATCCCAGTGGAAATCACAGTAACTACGACTAACGAAATAATCAGGCTAGCACATAATTTTGTAATCAAATTTTTATTTATAGAATCCAAATTTTTTACAAACTCAATAATAAAAATCGCAACAATTATAATAAGCACCTGCGGTTTTATGCAATATCCCAAATACCCTATTACCAGAATTAATATGCTTTTTAAAAGCACGCCCAAATTCTCTTTTAAATATAAATATACTATCAATATAGGCATAAATATAGCCAGAGAATCCGAATAGCAAATTACCATCCATGGGGATATGCCAATTAAAACTAAAGAAATAAAATAAATAAATATCGCAATTTTCTGTGATAGTTCTTTTTTAGCAATCAAATATACCAGCCAACAGGATAATGATGATAAAATACAATTTACAATAACTATCGCCATTAATTGATATTCACCTTTAAAAAGCCCTAAAATATCATTAATTTTTAAAATCAGCCAATATATATTAACTAAAAAAACATTATTAGGATAAATCACAAAATAACTATCATTAAAATACTGAACACTCTCTCCATTCAGTAGAGCCCTCACTGTGGGTATTATAACGCCGCCTGAATCCCAGCCTGTTTCAAAAAAGATATTATAACATATCCAAATTTGAACTATAAAAAAAAGTACAGCAACAACTGGAAGCATTTTTTCTACCTTTGTAGCAAAAATGCTTCCAATACTAGTTTTCATTCCCACAAATATTATTATGCTCAATAATATTATTCCCACCAGGCATAATCGGATATTGTCCATTAAAAATACTTTTTTACATGAAAAATTCACATAATAAGCAATAGCTAATAAACCTACAATCCATGAAAACAATCCTGCCGTCAAAATTTCGATTATTTTATTTAAACATTTCTTTATCTTTGTCAATTTTTTCTTCTTCTTTTCTGAATCTAATTTTTTTCCTGCTTTCTTTCCAGATTATCATCTTCCTGCAAAGCAATCATCTGAGCCAGTTTTCTTACCCTTGCAGTAACTCTGGATAATGCGACTGTTAATGTAAAAATAATAACCAGTGATAATATAAAACCCATAAAGAAAATCATATTTACCGGTGTATAAATTCCCAGAAAATCTGCCACATGAGACATTGTTTTTGGAAACAGCGTAAATATAAACAGTCCTATATCACAGCCAATCCATACAAGAACATATTTCAGTTCCAGAGACCGTTTGCGCACCATGTTAATAATAGCAGCCAATGCAATAACAAGAACTATGCAAATAAAAATCTGCGCTTTAAGTGTCATATTTATCCTCCCACATTATCTCAGTCTTTCAATCATAATTGCAAGACTGACCTTCATCATATAGTAGGCTGATTTTCTCCATGATATAGAAGAAACTCCTGCCTGTCTTTCTCTCATAATAACCGGTACTTCTTTCACTTCATATTTATGTCTCAGAAGTCTGGCAACAGTTTCCGGTTCCGGATAATCCTTCGGGTAATCTTTAATAAATAATTCCATTACTCTACGATTACACATTCTCATTCCGGAAGTTGCATCTGTAATCTTGCTTCCAAATAAAATCTTTAACAACACTGTAAAAAAGCGAATACCAAACCTTCTTATTGCAGATGACTGAAATCCCTGATTATCAATAAAACGTGAACCAATAACCATGTCCAGGTTTTCTTTAACAAGTGTGTCTGCCATCATATCAAGAAATTTTGCATCGTGTTGTCCATCTCCATCAAACTGAACCGCAATATCATATCCTTTACGATATGCATACAGATATCCAGTCTGAACAGCACCACCAATTCCAAGATTAATAGGAAGGTTTAAAACTTTGATACCATTTTCTCTGCACAATTTCAATGTATCATCTTTTGAACAGTCATTAATTACAACATAATCAAATTCTGGAGCATTTTTTCTGATATCATCTATTGTATTCAAAATAGCCCCCTGTTCATTATACGCCGGAATAATCACTATCTTTTTCATCTGTTTCCCCTTTTATAGCTGATTAGAATTTTGCCCGGTTCCATAGAATTTCTCAATTATTTTTGCTATTCCACTGGGCCAAAATTTACAGAACATTTCAAATTCCTCTCGTGAGCGTTTATTATCGCCAATCGCTGCCGTAGTTTCTGACTCTTCATGAATACGATGTCCCATCAATTTCTCTTTTGAATACAAAAACTGACCTTTTTTTCTTGAAATTTTTTCCCATGCTTCCCAGTCTTCGCAAGCACGGTAATGATTTTCAAACACCACTTTCGGCAAATTTTTTACAGCAAACGAAACAGATGGACAACATATTGGAGATCCCAGTGAAAGAATTCTCCTTCTGACCCAGACAGAACTCTGAAATATTTTTATTCGCAATGGTAATAACATAATTCTTTTAACCTTCAAAAGCTTGTTATTTGCCACTTTTTCTCCATCTCTGATTTCATAATAGTCGCTGAAAAAAATCAGAGGATGTTTTGCATTTTTCATATACTTAAGTGCTGTTTCCAGATAAGTTCTGTCATAAATATCATCCTGATGAGCAATCGTTATATACCTGCTGTCCGCACATGAATATGCAAAATTCCAGTCCTGAGTAATCCCACCCTCTCCTTCATTAATATAATAAGGAATCGCATATTTATCTGCAATTCCTTTAATATAATCATTCGGAGTCGATGTCGCAATCAGGATATTACTTTTTATGCTTTGATTTCTTAAAGAGTTTATGCATTCCTCCAGATACTGGCTTTCTTTGTATGCACAAACCACAAATGTATGTTCCGTCATTGTTTTCTCTTTTCTTAAATACTTTTTTTGATTTTATCATAAGTATTTTTTTGTGTAAAGCATAATACTTAAGCGCTTAATAATATTACTATTTGTACCTTTCTTCTTTTAATTCTTTCAAAATTTGAACGGTATGTGTTAATCCCTCTTCCACAGAAAATGTTTCCTTATAACCCAACCCTTGTATTTTTTTATCATCTAACGTGGCATTATTCATCGGATTAAACGCTGTCAATTCTTCAATCGTAGGATCAACTGTTATTAAAGCTACATTTCCTGCTGTTGCTAGAATAGACGCCATTTCCTTTATAGTAGTTATTTCAGAATGCCCTACATTATATGCCTCGCCAGCTTGGCCATATAACAATACTGTCATTATTGCAACTGCACAATCTATTGAATAACAATAAGATCTCTTTTGAAGGCCTGCACTTTTCATTTCTAATTTTTTGCCATTTGCCGCTTTATAAGCAAAATCAGACGAAATTCTTTTATCATCTGTGGATGCAGAAGGACCATATATATGTCCTGGTCTTACAATTACTGTTTCTAATCCATATTCTGAGAAATACGATTTACACAATAATTCTGCACTTCTTTTTGCAACTGCATATGAAGCTCGAATATCATCTATATTGACCATGCCGTAATTGCCCTCAATAAAAGGTGTTTCTGTTTCTTTTCTTCCATAAACTTCACTTGATGAGATATATAAAATTCTTTTAACAGATTTTTCTTTACAATAGCGTAATATTTCTTGCATACCCAGCATATTAGAAAGCATTGTTTCAACTGGTTTTTTCACGTAAAGTTCCGGACTAGCCAAGCCTGCACAGCAAATAACGTAATCTGCATAAACATCCAGTTTAACTGGTTTTAATGCATCATACGAAATAAAAAAAACGTTTCCAATATTATTGTACTTTGCATTAAATTTTTCAATGTTGCGCCCTAAAATGTATATGCTAGTTGCAACATCACTAGCCAAAAGTAAATCTACTATTGCAGAGCCAATCAGTCCCAATCCTCCAGTAATAATAATTGATTTATTTTTTAATTGCGACAAATCAACATTCTTTAAAGCTCTTTGTAAATCTCTTTTGTAAATATTACTATCTATTAGCCTCATTTTATCCACATATCTTTCTTTGCATTTAGTAATGCTTTAAAAATTTCAATATCGTCAACCGTTGTTATTTTCAGATTTTTTTCAGAACCCTTTGAAAAATATGTTTTCTTCCCTAAAATTTCCATCAATGCACACGATGCAGCTGTATTAGTAATATTTCTCTTTTGTGCTTCCAAATGCGCAGCCCAAAGATCACCTAAATAATATGAATGCGGTGTCTGAGTTCTCTGCAGATTTTCTCGAGGAATTGATCTATCAGAATCAATTTTATTTTCGGATACAAACACAACTTCTGTACATGGTATTGCCGCAACAGCTGAGCCATATTTTTTTTGTTTTACTAAATTATCAGTAATTATATCCGCCTCAATCATGGGGCGATTACCATCATGTACTATCACAATATCATCAGCCTTATGATCTTTTTTTATTGCCTTTAATCCATTAAAAATAGATTCCTGTCCTGTAGTTCCTCCTGTTACAACATATTTCAATTTAGTTATATTAAACTGTTTTGCATATGCCCAGAGTATCTGATCCCAGCCTTCAAGAATTGATACACATATTTCATCTATGTTTGGATGATTTTGAAATGCTTCCAATGTATAAATAAGAATTGGTTTATTTTCTACATTTAAGAACTGTTTTGGTATATCTTGATGAGTTCTGCTCCCCACTCCACCTGCTGTTAAAATAACTATGTTTGCCATTTTACATTAACACTCCCTTGTTTTTATCTTTATAAATACTGAAAATTTATTTTTTGTTTAAGTTCTTCTTTCGCCATTTCATAAAAACCGGAATTAATCCATTAATTATTTTATAACGCAACATAGGAAATGGACATGTCAAAAAATTAAAAATACCCCAACATACATAATATATCTGCCAACCCTCTTCCATTTTTTCATTTTTCCATGGTGTTTTATTTAAATATTTAAAATACTCTTTACGATATTTATGTCTATTTCCCGCTCTCCACGGTCTTTCTTCACCTAAATAATGAATAATAGCCGGAGATTTTATAGCATCTTCAACAATATCTTTGCTGTAATAAAATGTATTATCCATAATTTTCTTCAAAATTTTATATGGATAAAACCAATAAATATTATAAAAATTATATTTTGGACTCAAATAATAAATTTCATTTTTTAAAGCACCATTAATGGCATCCTGATCATTTGCAAAAAGTTTACCTTCATTATTTTTATAAAATTCCAATATTCTTTTGCCAATTTTCTCCTGACGCCACTTATCTAAATTAATTAAAAGAACCCCTGCATTAACATATGGAATATTTTTCATGCCTAGATATACTCTCTGTTTTTTATTAACAGTGGCCTCTATGCATGCTCCTATAACCTTGTCATTCATATCTGTATCCCATACTTCTTTTAATGATGAGATATTTATCGTATCTCCATCTAAATATAATACTCTATCTATCTCTCCTGGCAAAAAGCGATCCAACAAAAGACGCGCAAGAACAATTGGATTCCAACCACCAGTATCAAACTTAAAATCCAAGTAATTTTCCAATTTTTCTAAGGGAATAATAGTTACTATTCTTTTATATTGCTCTGCTATAATATAAAATTTTTCTATGCTATCTTCTGAAAGATCCTGCCCAATAATAAATATTTGAATTTCTTCCATGTCTTTATTATTTTCAAAAACAGAACAAATGCCCGCTGCAACTTTTGCTACAAAAGCTTCATTTGTTGTATATACAATATTCATGTTAACCTTCTTTTCTATAAATATATCCATCTCCAAAATCAATGAATTTAGGATTATGTGTTTTTCTTTCATTTTCCGGCGGCAATTTCATATAGTTCCCAAACTGAGATGTTAAATACTCATCCACACCATTAAGCAAATTCACTTCTGTATCTTCAAACATAGCCTTCTGCAATGGAAATATCATATTCTTTGTACAAAGAACAACTTCTGGCTTTACATATGAAAAATCCGTATATAGTTCTTCTTTCGAATTTCCAAATCTGGTTGCTGCTTTCATATATTTTTTATAAAAATATTTCTTTTTAAGATGCAGAATTTTACATGTATAATGAATCAACCAGCATCCTACTTTGGCCAACATTAATTTAGACCCTGTTACATTTTTCGGAAACTGCGGAGTTTTATATTCACTCAACACTCCCATTCTGGCCCAAATCCATGTATCTCTAATTTGTTTTTCCCTTTTTTTCTTATTTTCAGTTGTTTTGTCATATGCAAAAATATCTATGCCTATTCCAGTCGGAACACATGTATCAAATCCTCCAGCTTCCTGAATACAAGTTCCTTTTTTGCACATTTTGGCAAATACCAAAACATATCCTTCTGAAGAACCAATATCATAAACATCATATTTAGTGCTAAAATCTTTTCTAATATAATGTAAAATCTTCGAATAATCTTCCCTTAACACACACACATCAATATCATCATCCCATGGAATAAATCCCCTATGTCGAATGGCACCAATTGCAGTTCCACCTGATACAAAATATGGGATATTATATTTATTACATATATACTGAAAATCTTTCAAAATATCCAATTGTATTTTTTGCATTTTTTTTGTTGCATCTATCTGATTCACGAAAACTTCTCCTTAATTATTGAATATTTTTTGTTTCATATGAATTGCACAGTATGGAATTAAATAGCATTTATGGTAGAATAAAGTCCACAGTACAATAAAAAAAAGCCCTTGATTTTTTATAGATTTATAGTTATTCTTCACAGCAAATGCTTTATGATTTCTAAAACACTTCAGTATATTTCTTTTTTCTTTTATGCTTAACTTGTCTTTAGCCAAATTCAAATAATCATACAGCAAATACACATAATTTTTCACTAATCTTGTATGATATTTACCATTTTCAATTGTCTGATTCTCGAATTGTTTTGCCAAAATAACTTCTTCATCTAAACCCTTTTCTAAAGATTTTATATAATTCATATTAAATTTGCCTGTTGTACTATGCTCCATACGATTTTTCCACACATAATATACTCTAGGATTTAATACCATTTTTTCAAAAGTTTGATATGTCTTTATATTAAACATTGCATCTTCAAAGCCAAAATGCATAGTTTCATCAAATCTAATATGATTTTGTTCAATAAATCTACGACGATATAATGCATTCCATACACCATTTCCTGTATTAGTAATTTCATTTTCATATAAAGCAAAATCTTTTCTTTCTAATACTAAAAACGGGAAATTATCCATTACAGAATTACGAATTATTTTTTTATTCTTTGTTACTACTCTACGTCTGCAAAACCTTACAATGTCTGCATTAAATTTTTTAGCTAAAGCATAATTATCTTTTATTAATCCTTCTAAATATTCATCATCATTATCGCAGAACGCAATATATTCTCCTTTTGCAACATTAAGTGCAACATTTCTAGCTGCACATATTCCACCATTTTTCTGGTGGATTACAACAACTCTTTGATCCTTCTTGGCTATATCATCGCATATAATTCCTGAGGAATCACTTGAACCATCGTCAACCAGAATCACTTCAATATTCTTTTCACTTTGTCTTAAGATACTTTCCACTGCTGCTCGTACATACTTTTCTGAATTATATACCGGCATAATAACACTTACAATCATTTCAGCACCTTCTAATATAATTTCTTATCTAATTATTTATTCACTTATAAAACACGAAATAATATCTCCCATACAAAATCCAAACGGTTTTTTCCGATATTTTTTGTAATATCCTTTTAAGCAACAATCAATTATAACTTTTAATGATCTTATTTTATTAACATTTCCAATTTGAGTCATTACATTTTGCGCCTCTACACAGTTCTTTATAACATACACATCTTTATTATTATCAAGCATCTTTATTCTTTCGTAAAGTTCTCTATATCTCTGTGCATTAGTACTTCTACCAACACGTTGATTTTTTGATATTTTTTTTAAAATTATAATTTTATTTTTTATTTTTTCTCTCAATGAATTTTCTGTAATTGCACCAATTTGATTATCTGCATGTTGCCTATATAATATCAATTTTTCTTTTTCCTCATAAATTTTACCATATAATGATGCGAACATAGCCAACCAACCATCGTGATGCCATAAATCAGAAAATGGGTATGCTTTTTCAAATAATGCTCTTCTAAATGCAACTGTTGCTCCTGTTACATAATATCCACTACATAACATCTCCGTCCAATTATTAAACCTTCGTCTATTATTATTATAACAAACAGAATCCCACAAAGATTCTGACATTTTATTTAATGTTGAATCAACTATATATGCATCAGAAAACACAAGCATATACTGTTCATCTTGTTCTAAATCATTAATTAATGTTTTTACTTTTTCTTCTAGCCAAACATCATCTTGATCGCTTAGAAAAATTATGTCGCCTTTAGTATTTGCTATTACATTTTCAAAGTTTTTTCTATATCCTAAATTGGTTTCATTTTGTATGATTTTATATTTAACCTTTGATGTTTTCAGAATTTCTTCAATAATTTCTACTGTTCTATCTGTTGAACCGTCATCACCTATCACAATTTCGTCTACCGGATGATTTTGATTTAAAATACTCTTTAATTGCTCTGCAACATACTTTTCGCCATTATAAGTGCACATTGCAACTGAAATATAATGTTTTTTCACCTTTTATTTCCTCCTCGGAAAAATATGCAATAAAAAAATGCCTGCGCCATAAATTACAATACCCAAAATCACCTGTAAAATCAATGTAATAAAATGGCTTAATCTTAAGAAATTCAAGGAATATACCACCACTCCCATAAGTGCTGAAAGCGCCACTATTTTCCACATCATTTTTGAATCTATTGTACTGCCCAAATATTTTCTCATGTACATATATTGAATTAATGCTGTTGTACCCTCTGCCACTACGGTACCTATCGCCGCTCCACATGCATCATATCTAGGAATCAGTAAAAAGTTGATAATCAAATTGACAATCAGTGCTGCTACATATGAGATTGTTAATTCTTTCTTTTTATCTACAGCAACCAGGTACTGTATGCCTGTAACATTGCTGATTCCAATAAATATCATTGTTGGACATAATACCATTAAAATATGATAGGTATTGGCAAATTCTCTTCCTAAGAAAAAAGGAACAAAATTGCTGGCAACTGCCATCAAACCGAAGCAACATGGTATCAGGACAAAGTTCACACTGAATAGTGCCTTTTGGATATATTCCCTGACCTGTCCATCTTTCCCCTTCGAAAATTCATATGCAATCCTGGGCATCAACACAGTTGACAATGCTGTAGCCAATATGATAGGAAGCTTTGCAATTTTTTCATTTTCTGTATAGTAAGATACGTACGCAACATTAGTTATCATATTTTTAATCATAACTTTATCACACTGTACGTATAATTGGCTTGCCGCCTGAGGAAGAAACAGTGCTAATGATGGCAAAATATGTCTGGTAAAATGGATCTCCCGTATTGGTAAAATCATGATATATTTTTTTATCCATGGTAAAATCAATACAGCATTTGCAAAAGTCATCAGACATAATAACCATACATATATACTAAGATCATTCTGTGTACGGACAAATACAAATAAAGATACCGTAAAAAGGCCACGTATTATATAATTTCTGAGAACAATTGGCTTCATCTCTTCTATTCCGGCAAAAAACCAGCTTGTATCAAGAAATGTACCTATAATATAAACTGCATATATTTCAAAATATGTTCTATATTCCGCTCTGGATAAATAAATCCAATATACACCAAGTGTTCCCAGCAGTAAAACCATTCGCATAATAAAGATTTCCCAAAAACATTTTGACAAATCATGCTTATTATGACGATTATATGCCACTGCTCTGTTTGCATACCAAACCAGCCCCAGCATTCCAAATACTGTAAATAATGTAGCCACTGATTCAACATATCTGGCAATTCCCAGACTGTCAGCCCCAAGAACTCTGGTAAGATACGGAACTGTGATAATTGGAAGAACAGTAACTACAATCTGATATGATACATTATACAAATAATTTTGTATAATTTTATTTCCTTTAATTTTTATCACTCTGATATCCTTCTTTATACTATCGTGCTTCTCAAAACAACAATTAACTTAATACTGATAATAACGCAAATCCAACAACAAAAACATTTAAAAATGCTGCAATCTGAACCATATACGATTCATTTTTCTTAAGGATTACTAATTTATCATTTCTTAATGTCAACAGTAATAAGCCAACTACTGGAAGGAAATATCTTCCCTGTAATCCGGCTATATAATTACAGTTATTCTGCGTCCATGCCAGAAGCATCGACAACATAATTAACCCAATGCTAACTAATGAAATCAAAAATACAAACGCTCTTTGTCCTTTTTTTATATATATTCTCTCTTCTTTCTTTTTCATGCAGCATGCAATTACCAGAAGAAGAAATGCTATCAGTATATACCATGGAATCAAAACATTCAGTCTTCCCAATTTTCCACCTATTATCTGCTGTACTTGAGTATCTCCCTGTGTTGCTATTGTATTTTGGTATAACCTGATCAATTTATTAGGTGCATGAATAAAATCAGAAAGACTGTACAATTCTAATCCATCTCTGTATGCACTTCCATTACTTCTCGTGAACATTCTCCAGATTCTCTGGGAAAACTGTCCTATAAAAACAAGGCCCATTGGAATCGCTGCCCCAAATGTCCAGCCAATTTTTTCCTTTACATTTCTTCCAATTTCCCAACACACCAGAAGAATTAACCCAAGAAGCGGAATATATACGCCACCTTTGCAGGCTGCTGCTGAAAAACCTCCTGCCAGTAGCATAATCCCGAAATCCAGTATAGATTTATCTTTTGCATACAACATAGAGAATCCATACGCCAGATATACATACACTGCGCCAAGCAGAATGCCATCATAAGAGCAGGATGCAACCTGCTGCAGCATAATCGGAAAAAGTCCCAGCACTGCCAGTGTTGCTTTACCAAACGGAATTTTTCTGATTCCAATCCACATAAGCAAAGTAGCTGTTAGTGCATTCAGCCATCTTCCAAACATAATCATAGTTGTCGTATTAAAACGTAGGAGCCTTGCAATAGAAAATCCCACTGCTGCCGGTAAATAATTAAAAAATGTTACGTTTCCAACCGGATTATCTGCATAAGTTGCGACAAGACTTGTGTCCTCTGCTTTCTCAAACACATTTTCGAAAGTTTCTCTGTACAACTCTTCCGTAACATCCATTGTATTTTCTTTTGACGTATCTATATCACAGACACGTTTATAAATCCTATTTGGACCAGCATTATTATCAACACCCAGTATTTCATTAGAAATTATATATGTTGCATCAATATGTGCTCTCTCATCCGGTACACAGTACGGTGGAATCAGGAAGCTGTATACAAATGAAAGTACTATTGCTGCTATAACAAAAGTCTTTCCTGTTGAAAGTTTTCCAAGTGATGCTGCTATAAATAAAAATGTTACCAGCACTGTAAGAATCATCACCATATATTTGAACATTTTTGCAAACATCATCTGATTACTATACAGTGACACCATACAGATATTACCGGTCACAGGAGTGGAATTTAATTCATACGGATAATCCTCACCCTGTCCACCAATCAGTGTTAAATTACCTTCCTGGACTTTATCTACTTTAATTACAATTTTATAATAGTTATTGGCAGAATCTTTTATTACGTCTGGTAATTCCAACACATAATATTTTTTTCTGATATCCCATACCAGTCTTCTGCTTTCACTTGTAACATGCTTTGTCAGTTTGTCCAGTTTTTCAGTTTTTGCTTTTATGCTGCTTACCAACTGGCCACTGGCATTGTCATATATACTGACTGTAAGATCAGCCTTTACTGATGATGCATCTTCAATATGCACTGCTACTGCCGAAAGATTATCTTGATTTGAATAAAAAATCTGTGAAACTTCATCACCCTCATTTAAATTGATTTTCTGAGCTGTTTCCCCTGTTTCTTCACATACTACTTCCGCATCTTTTCCTCGAACAGCACCTTCCATTGTTTTCATATAAATATAGTCAAAGAAAACAAATAATACTCCCCATATTATCACCAGAGAAACTATAAGTTTTTTCAGGCTGCACTTGTATACTGTATTTTTTACATCCATTTTTCCAACAGATAACGGTATATTTGTTTTTTTCTGTATAAAAATCAGGAATAACCCGGCCAGAAACTCCGCAATAAAATAAATCATCGGTTTTAGCCAGTTGCTGTTTTTTACGTTATAACACAGAGATGCGCACAGATAGCTATTTGTCACTTCACCATCTATCCATGAATATTCTGCACTGTCATTTGTTTCAGACACACCTAAATAAGGTCCCTGATTTTTGAATCCAACCGATCGAAGCTGCATTCTTACTCTTGTACCCTTAGCAATCTCAGCTTCAAATGGAACATATATGTTTTTTTCATCTATCTGATCTTTAAACAGCAATTCACTGCTCTGTATAAGCTCACCACTGTTTACATTAAAGAATTTTACAACCAGTTTTTCATTTTTAAATTCCAGTCCTCTTGCTTTGTATCCGTTAAATAAAATACCGCCTGCATTATCCTGCTTTATTACAAATTCTGTATTAATATAATGATCATCCAGAATTTCATATTCCTGATCTGCCTGAACTCCAAAGGCATACGTTTCATAGCCATCTGACCTACAGGTAGCCAGCTGAACTATAAAAATAATCAATATTACAAAAAAATACACTGCAAATGCAGTTGAAGTTTTATTTCCTTTAATGGCTTGTATTTTTTTATTCATAATTCACATCTTTCTTAATTTAATATATTCGTAAAAAGTATATCAAAAACACATACAAATAGCAAGTTGCCTTTTCTTCTGATTATTAGTCCACAGGTCACTGAAAATGCCGTTTTGTCTATAATCTATGACAAAACGGCACTTTTCTTCTTGCTTAATCAATATCTTTTAATTTGATTTGTTTCCACTTCACCTGCAGTTAATGAGCTTCTTTGCTTTTTTCGAACTCTTCCACTTTCTTTTTCATCAATTCCATCTCTTTTGCCATTTGCTCAGCACGCTGTTCCGCTATATCACGTTGTTGCTCCGCTATATCGCGTTGTTGTTCCGCTGCATCACGTTGTTGCTCCGCTATATCGCGTTGTTGTTCCGCTGCATCTGCTCGCTCTTTTTCTCTTTTTGTATTTCTTCTTTCAGCCTGTATGTCCATTTTATCCATATTCTCAAATAAATATCCCATACCCCGACCTCCAATTCCGCCCATGATCTCCTGAGCTTCATCTCCTGGTACCTGTAGTTTCATCAGCAATGACCACAGGATCTTTTTGTAAATTTCTTTTATTTCTTCTGGTGCATTTCCATAGATATTATCTACTATTTCCTCAGATATTTTTCTGAATTCTGCAAGATCTTCTGCCGACTGTATTTTGTTAATCAGCATTACCAGCGACATTTCATCATGTTTCCTGCTGAGTTCTTCGTTTGTATATTGATTAACACTCACTACCTGGTATGTAAAATCCGGAATATATTTTTCCATTTCATCTACAAATTCGATACGGTCTCTCAAGTTCAGCCCAGCTGTCCACTTTCTTTTTCCTTCATAATACACAATTGGAATAATCAGTGGATATCTGAAGTCCTTATTATGACTGCTACTCTTCTTTATTTTATTCTGAGTTGCTTTATATTCCTGCCAGATCACACACATATACCGAAGAAGCTGCATGGCAACATCATAATCAATGTCACTCTTATGTTCAATCAATGAAAGAACAAAAACTGACTTGTCAGCCTTTCATTTTTAAATATTTCACGGCTGTTCACATCTCTGACATGCATTTCAGGATGGTAGCTGGTGTTTTTTCTTCTTTTGTTCTGTGACGATTTTTTCATTTTGCCTCCTGTCCCGGAAACAAACCACAGATCAAAAGATATTTACATTTTTATTGTAACACCCGAGCAATATGTTCTGCAAGTGAACTTTCAGTTACTGTTCACTCCGTTCACAGCAACTTGGTCAAAATCCATTCCAGATCACCTTCGGTGATGGGATTTTGCCCCGTATGTCTCGGGATTTTGCCATATTCATGGCAAAACACCTCGCGGGATATTACCTGTGAACAGTTACAACTTTCAATTTTAAGTTATATCCTTGTTTTCCCACACGTTGACTTTTCGTAGCATTCTATAGTAAAATGAATGAAATATATGATAGGAGTTTTACAAAAAATGTTTTCGAAAAAAATAAATATTATATGTGCAGGAACCCTGTTATGTACAGTTCTTGCCACATCTCAGACAAGTCTGGTAAAAGCAGACGATTCTGAACTGATTTTAAATATCGCAACTGACACCTATACTGGTACTTATTCTGGTGACACAAACGACGGCGAGCCTTCCGGAGAAGGAACATTTTCTGTTTCGGATGACAATAACGATTTTACCTTATCCGGCACATGGAAAGATGGTCTTCTCGAAGGAAATGTTGAAATTGATTACGCTGATGGAGCAAAAACAAATACTCAGTTTAAAAATGGATTGATGACAGGTACAACAACTGAATATAATGCAGATGGTTCTTATTCTGTATATTCCTGCACCAAAGGCCGTCCATATGGACGCATTTATAAATATGATTCAGATGGTCATCTTAACGGAGATGATTTCTATTATCAGATGCGAACAATAAGTTCTCTGAAGGCAGCCAGCATTGAAGCTGATTATAATCAGCTGCTTGGAACCAGTTTTCCTGATTCACCGCAGAAAATAACTGGAACTGTTGCCGCTGTTTTTTCCAGTTCTAATAACTGTTTTGTAATTTTATACGACAATCAGTCGCATCCATACGTATTAACATATGCTAATAATTCAACCAACAAATACAATCAGGCTATTGTCCCAAATTTAAAAGAGGGAGACCGTATAACTGCCTATGGATACCTTCAAAAACAGGATGCTTTAAATTCTTTTGAAGATGAACTTGGGCGATCTCTGCTGGTCACAGATGCTCCAGAAAATATGTATTCTTTATCTGACAATGATCTGTCTGATATTTTAGATGCTGTCACTTCCTCTGCTTCTGCCGTATATAACGAAAATGCCACTTCAACTCTGCCATTTATTCTGTTATTTGCAGCAGATGTAAGTGGTTCCTCTTCTTTCGATATAACTGCTCCAAGTATGGATTATTCTGACATTATAAATAATCCGTATTTATACAGTAATATTAAATACACACTTACAGGAACCGTAAAAAAATGCGTTTCAAAATATGACAAAGGTTATGTTCAGTTAATTATTTCTGAAAACGAAACGAATAATCTGTTTTATGTAAAATATCGTTATTCCGATGGCACTGAACTTCCTGCCACCGGTGATTTGGTTACTGTAAATGGATTATTTAATGGAAACTACAAAAAAATAATTCCAGATGAAGATGCAAATATTTTGAAAAACAATTCCTCTAATGTTCCTGACGCCGATGATGCTTCAGACGACACTACTGTAGACTCTACCAATGCAGATTCCAATATTGATTCTGCCGACAGTTCATCAGAAGCAATTGAAGATGTTGTTGATGACGATATTCTGGAGGATGATGTACTTTATGACAAAATCACGTATGTCATTCTCTATCCAAGATTGTCTGCTACAGATATTACAATTCAAAAATAAATTGACAACAAATGCCGTTCTGTCATCACGATCCATGACAAAACGGCATTTTCTTTTCCTGAGCAATATCTTTTAATTTGATTTGTTTCCAATTTACCTGCAGTTAATGAACTTCTTTACTTTTTTCGAGCTCTTCCGCTTTCTTTTTCCAAAACTGTGCTTCTTTTATTGCCTCATCACGTTGCTGTTCCGCTATATCGGCTCGTTCTTTTTCTCTTTTTGTATTTCTTCTTTCAGCCTGTATGTCCATTTTATCCATATTCTCAAATAAATATCCCATACCCCGACCTCCAATTCCGCCCATGATCTCCTGAGCTTCATCTCCTGGTACCTGTAGTTTCATCAGCAATGACCACAGGATCTTTTTGTAAATTTCTTTTATTTCTTCTGGTGCATTTCCATAGATATTATCTACTATTTCCTCAGATATTTTTCTGAATTCTGCAAGATCTTCTGCCGACTGTATTTTGTTAATCAGCATTACCAGCGACATTTCATCATGTTTCCTGCTGAGTTCTTCGTTTGTATATTGATTAACACTCACTACCTGGTATGTAAAATCCGGAATATATTTTTCCATTTCATCTGCAAATTCGATACGGTCTTTCAGGTTCAGCCCAGCTGTCCATTTTCTTTTTCCTTCATAATACACAATTGGAATAATCAGTGGATACCTGAAGTCCTTATTATGACTGCTGCTCTTCTTTATTTTATTCTGAGTTGCTTTATATTCCTGCCAGATTACACACATATACCGAAGAAGCTGCATGGCAACATCATAATCAATATCACTCTTATGCTCAATCAATGAAAGAACAAAAACTTCTCTTTCTATTGTTCCGTCTGGTTTACGAATATATACTTTTTTGATCGTATCGGATTCATATTCCACTCCCAGAAATGCACGATATTTCTTCGAAACGTCTTCAATGTCCTCCGGCATTACATTTGACAATAATGGGATATTCGTATAATTTCGCAGGAACTGGCTTGTCAGCCGTTCATTTTTAAATATTTCACGGCTGTTTACATCTCTGACATGCATTTCAGGATGGTAGCTGGTGTTTTTTCTTCTTTTGTTCTGTGACGATTTTTTCATTTTGCCTCCTGTTCCGGAAACAAATCACAGATCAAAAGATATTTACATTTTTATTGTAACATCTGAGCAATATGTTCTGCAAGAGATTATCTGCAAAATCATTTTATTTTTACTGCATTATCATCATTTGTTTCTTCTATTATGAAATGTGGCCTTTTCTTTGTTTCCAGATACATTTTTGAAATATATTGTCCGATCACTCCAAGACAAAACAGTTGCAATCCTCCAATAAATATAATAACGCAGATTGTCGATGCCCATCCTGCAACAGGATCATCGTAAATCAGTTTACGCACAACAATTCCCATAAGTGACAAAAAAGAAATCATAGTCATAAACACACCAAACCATGACACAGCACTTAGCGGTGCATGTGAAAAGTTTATAATTCCATCAATTGCATACTTTGTAAGCTTCCAGAAATTCCACTTTGTCTCTCCTGCAACCCGCTCCACATTGTCATAAGAAAGCCAATATGTCTTAAATCCAACCCAGCCAAATATGCCTTTTGAGAAGCGGTTATATTCTGTCATATTGATGATTGCTTCAACCATGTCCCGTTTCATCAGTCTGAAATCTCTTGCACCGTCCACAATATCTGCGTCTGAGATTTTATTTATAATTTTATAAAAAGCCCGGGCGAAAAAACTTCTTATCGGTGGTTCCCCTTCACGGTCTTTTCTTCTGGTTGCTACGGAATCATATCCTTCTTTATGTATAATTTCCAGCATTTTGGGAAGCAGGCTCGGCGGATCCTGCATGTCTGCATCCATTACACACACATAATCTGCATTTGCATTACAAAATCCTGCATACATTGCCGCTTCTTTTCCGAAGTTTCTTGAAAATGACAGATATTTTACATGATTGTCCTTCTCAGCAATTGACTTCATAATTGCAAGTGTATTGTCTTTTGAGCCATCATTTATCAATAATATTTTGTAATCATAGTTCAGTTTACTCATTACCTTTGTCGTTTCTTCATAAAATATTGGTAATGCTTCCTGCTCATTATAACAGGGCACAATAATCGCTATACTCTCCATTATTCTACCTCATACAGTCTTTTGTATTTTTATGAATCATCGTATTTTATCATGCAATCATCTTATCGTCTACATTTTATCACTGCATTTTTAATTTATCCACATAAAATACCGTTCTGTCATCACAATCTCATGACAAAACGGCATTTTCTATTCTTGAGCACTCAATATCTTTTAATTTGATTTCTCTTTTTCTGCTGCTGTTAACGAACTTCTTTACTTGCCTCTAACTCTTCCGTCTTCTTTTTCCAAAACTGTGCTTCTTTTATTGCCTGATCACGTTCTTGTTCCGCAGTCTGTCTCTGACATCTTTCCATATCTAATTCATCCTGCATCTGATCTACCATATACTTCACTGTATTCCTGTCCATGATTTTCAGCTCTTCAGAAAAAATTCCCATAAGCCCCTCCACATTCCGGCACATCTCATATACCTGTTGATACATGACTTTGAATTCTGGATACTCTTCTGTCAACTTTACGATCATATTTGGTTCATCTATACTTAAGAATGCAAGCCATGCGTCCAATTTGTTCCTTATACCTTTATCTTGCACATTTTTTCGAAATAAGTCAAGGGGTACAAACACATAATTTTGCAGAAGATTCATTTCCAGACCGGTATCTGACTTCTGCTGGAAGATATGGCGGTACTCTTCTTTGAACTGCTTAAAATCTCCTGTGCTTTTATCAATTAATACAATTGTGTATACATCTTTTATATCTTTGTATGAAAATTTTTCTTTCTTTGTACTTCGCACTGTTTTGTACTGCCGCAGCAGAAGGTCTGCGGAATAACAGGCGGATCTTTCTCCCGGAAATGCATATCCGATTTTCTGTACTTCTATATTGCAGTAAGTTCCGTCTTCAAACCTCACCAGTATATCCATGATCAATAACGACTGCTCGTCTGCCAGCCTTGTTGAATCTCCCGGCAGGACTTCTACAATTTTTACTGTTCTGTTCAATAAAACGCTCACGAAATCTTCCAATCTTTCCGGCGCTGTCTCTGGATTCATAATCTCTTTAAAAAAAGAATCATATAACAGTTTCACACCCTTTACTCCGGTGCAGATATCCAGAAACTCCTGCCTAGTTTCTTCATTCCAACTATAAAACTGTTCCGTCAGTTTTATGTTTCCATCAATCTCTTTCAGGATTTCTTCCCTTGTTCTTATCATAGGGAAGTACTGTTTTAATTTTGTATTCATAGGCTCGTCCTCTTCATAAATATTTTTTGCTTGATTTACAAGGGAAGTTCTGCTTCAGATATGAAGCATATAGAATCGCCATCACGGCACTGATCTTATAAGATATGAAAATCATAACATGTTACGCCTGTGAATCCAATATAAATCGTTCGTCAAATTTTCCTTTTATCTGACAATTATTACTAATCGGCTCAAAAAATACCGTTCTGTCATCACAATCTCATGACAAAACGGCATTTTCTTTTACTCTTTATATTTCTCCACCATCTCAATCAGTTCTTCTGCTCTTTTCTCGAAGGAATAATCTTTTCTGATCATGTCGAACTGCTCCAGGGCTTTTGTCTTTACTGCATCGTAGTCTTTTTCCATCTTCTCGATGCAGGCCTGGAATTCTTCTTTGTTGCTGTAATAGAGGACTGCTTCCGGGAAGATTTCTTTCATTTCATCGCAGCCATCGGAGATGACAGGCAGGCCGCATGCAAGCGCATCAAAAATACGATTGTTGATAAACTGGTTGTCCAGCATGTCTTTCCAGTGGTCGTTCAGTGTAGCTTTGGCGGAACGGTACAGTGCAGGCAGATCCTCATTTCGTACAAAAGTTCCGTCTATGATATCCTGATGGTCAGGGAGCATCTGCTTCCAGCCACCTCCCCAGACATGAAGTGGGAGATTGTCTTCTGCTGCCCAGAGGACACACTCTCTCATCACACCACGTGTACTTCCGATAAAGATATAATCATCTTTCAGATTCGTTGTTTTTCTCTCCTCAGGATAAAACAGCTCTGTATCTGTACACTGAAGCAATGGTTCTACAGGCACGCTGATCTGCTCTTTCAGTTTATTGGCATAATATCTGGATCCAACACAGACGATATCATACAGTTCATATTCGGATTTGGAGATCATATCCGGGTGGCTGATATTCCACATAATATAAATAGTCTTTCCATTGCGGCGGTCCGGTCTGTAAAAATGATTTCCTCTGAGTACAAGTACCACGTCTGCTTCTTCATCGCAGCCCCAGTCCTGTCTTGTGTCGATCACTACATAGATGTTCTTTCTTTCCAGATATTTCTGCAGTGCGATCGCATAATAATAGTCACCCCAGTGATACTTTGCCTTGCCTTCTGTTGCCGGGCATTTGAGCACCCATACCTGACGGCCATTGGCTGTCCTTCTCAGTTCGGCAGGAATCTTGGCCCATTCATCACGGCGGTTAAGTTCATTTTCAATGTAAGCTTTCAGATCATCAATCTGGGCTTTCATTTCTTTTTTCATCTGTCTGTCAAAATTTTTCTGCTGGTCTTTCATCTTATTGTCTATATAGACTCTTCCCACCGGAACTATCTTTCTCAGAAATCTTTTGATTTTTCTCAAAATCCCCGACATTTTATCCTCCTGTGTCTGCCCTGCGATCTTCAGATATTTCTGGTAATCTTTCGGAAGTTCAAAATAATCTTCACGTTTTCCCTTGATGCCCATTTCTTCAAACCACTCTGCATTCAATTTCTCTTTCAATTTGGACTTCGTTGGTTCTGCAAGTGTCTCATAGTTCCAGAGAGTAAAATGCAGTGCATAGTTGATATACTCTTTTTCCAGGTCCCTGTATAAATCATATTTAACAAGTTCTGCTTTGAGTGCTTTCAGGCCTTCATAAAAACAGGTCCATGATTTTTCTCTTGTCTTGGAAAGGGAATCTTCTGCATCTCTTCTCTGATGAACCAGTACTTCCGGAACAATCGAGATTCTCTGTGCAAGCACCATGGCACTGTACACAAAAAACAGATCATTTGTTGTTCTCTGTTCCTGAAACTCAAGCTGATATTTGTTAACAAATTCTCTGAGGAACAGTTTGTCCCATGCCCACCCCATGAATGTCATGAAGACATTTCCTGAAACCTGCCTGAATGAAAATGGCTGATAGTCTGGCAGATTTGCTTCTTTCAGAACCCAGTTTGCCGGTGCATATTCCCTGCGGTCTGTATAATACATATCACATTTATATACGGAAATATCTGCATGGTCCTCTTCCGCTTTTTTATATGCTTTTTCAAGCATTTGTACATCAAAAAAATCATCTGCATCAAGAAAAGACAGATATTTACCTGATGCATGGCGCATACCATTATTACGGGCTGCTCCGGCTCCGGCATTCTTCTGTTCCAGAATTTTTACACGACTGTCCAACGCTGCATATTCCTGCAGTATCTCTACGGAATGATCTGTAGAACCATCATCTACACAGATAATTTCTATTTCTTTCAGTGTCTGTGTTACTACACTGTCCATGCATTGTCTCAGATACTTTTCTACATTGTAAACCGGAATGATTACCGATACTTTTATCATTTTTATTCTCCTTGCAGAATCATTTTTCTCACATACTCTGTAACTGTTTATAGTTACCATGATTCTTCTATTATACCTGTTTCATTAAAACCCGTCCAGCACTTTCAGTCCAGGACGCAAACAATCCCCCGGGGAAACCCGGAGGATCGTTTAATCATGGCATTTATAATTTTTTATTTGTAAAGTGGTCCATAGTTCTTGCATGCACGGAAGTCTGCGCCTTCTTTGTCCATGCCGAATGCATTCCATGCTGCCGGACGATAGATATCTTCTTCCGGAACGTTGTGCATAGCTACCGGGATACGAAGCATAGAGCACATTGTGATCAGGTCAGCTCCGATATGTCCGTAGGAGATAGCACCGTGGTTAGCTCCCCAGTTGTTCATTACATCATAAGCTGTTTTGAACGGTCCCTCTTTGCCATCGCATCTTGGAGCGAACCATGTACATGGCCATGTGTAGTCTGTACGTTTCCAGAGTTTGTCAGATACTTCTTCAGGAAGAGCTACTGTCCATCCTTCAGCGATCTGCAGAACCGGTCCAAGTCCTTTTACAAGGTTCAGACGGATCATTGTTGCAGGCATCTGAGCTTTTGTTTCATAACGGCTGGAGTATCCGCCTCCACGGAAGTATCCGTTGTCGGCCATACACCATTCTGTGTTATCCATGATTGCTTTCTGGTCTTCTTCTGTGATATCCCACCACTGTTTCATAACAGCATTGCCGTTTTCGTCTTTTGCTTCGCCGTTAGCGTCGAGGCATGCAGCACCGGAGTTGATCAGGTGAAGGAATCCGCCAGCTTCTTTAGCTACGCCTTCAAGGTCATATCCTGTAGCTTTCTTAACAGCCTCCGGGCTCCAGTATGTACGAACGTCAGCGAAGATCTGAGCTCTGTTTGTAAGAAGTTTCATGAACATCATTCCAAGACCGTTGAGAACGTCATTCTCTGTAGCGAGGATGTATGGCTCACGAGCTCCGTTCCAGTCGAATGATGTATTCAGCATAGCTTCTGCAAAGTCACCGTTCGGATAGAAGTCTGTCCACTGTCTCTGTCCCTGGAAACCAGCTGCCAGAGCGTTGTGTCCGATTGCTTCTTCGGAAAATGCAGGATCAAGGTTATCGCAGCCGTTCATCAGTTCTTTGATGATAACTGCCATCTTAACTACGAATTCAAACTGCTCTTCTTTCTTTTCTGGAGAGAACTGCAGTTCTTCCGGGTTCTTGTCCCAACCAATCTTACATGTTTCTTTAGCCCATTTCAGAGCTTTTTCGAATTCTGCGTGATCGTAGATGCCTTCTGTCATACGACGGATGATCTCTACCTCGTCAACAGATTCTACACGCATTCCAAGATAGGATTCGATGAAATCGGAATCAATGATAGATCCGCCGATACCCATTGTTACGGAACCGATCTGCAGGTAGGATTTGCCTCTCATGGAAGCTGCTGCAACAGCTGCACGACCGAATCTCAGTAATTTTGCTTCAACGTCTGCCGGGATAGATGTGTCATCAGCTTCCTGAACATCATGTCCATAGATACCGAATGCCGGAAGACCTTTCTGTGCATGTGTAGCAAGTACGGATGCAAGGTAAACTGCTCCTGGTCTTTCTGTTCCATTGAATCCCCATACAGCTTTGATTGTCTGTGGATCCATATCCATTGTCTCAGCACCGTAGCACCAGCATGGTGTTACTGTAAGTGTGATATCAACGCCTTCTTTGCGGAATTTATCAGCACATGCTGCACTTTCGCCTACACGTCCGATTGTTGTGTCTGCGATAACAACTTTAACAGGCTCACCGTTGGAATATCTCAGGTTATCCTCGAAAAGTTTTGCAGCAGATTTAGCCATGTTCATTGTCTGTTCTTCCAGAGATCCTCTTACATCCAGTGCTCCTCTACGACCATCAATTGTTGGTCTGATACCGATTACTGGGTAGCTTCCGATTAATCTGCTCTTTGCCATAATATTTATTACCTCCATTATAATATTTTCATAATTTTCAGTCCCGGTCAGCTGCCATGATATAGTTACAATGACCAATAGGACTACTTTTTTGCTTCTGTTCATAGTATACATTTGCCAAAAGCAAATTACTTGTGTTATAATAGCAAAAAACAGTACAATATTCACTTTTTTATTTAAATATGTAAAAAAAATATAAACTTTAACGAAGGAGGAATATTTCTTGCACGATCTAGACCGAAACGAGGACCGTTTGAGAGGAACCTACGAATTTCCATTTGAATTTCACCATATCGATTCTCTTCATCCCCGTTATGTCATGTCCTATCACTGGCATGTGGAATATGAGATCATACGTATTCTTAAGGGGACTCTTACAGTCACTTTAGACGAAAAAAGTTTTACTGCACAGGTCGGAGATATCATTTTTGTACACAGCGGTATTCTACACAGCGGTATTCCTGACGATTGTATCTACCAGTGTATTGTTTTTGACGGAAATGTTTTTCTGAAAAACAGTTCTGTCTGTTCTACATATATGCAAAAAATCATTCACCAGGAAATTCTTATATATCACCATTTTTCAGCCAAACACCCTGATATCTGCAGTACTGTAAACAGTATTTTTGATGCAATCTGGAAAAAACCTGAAGGTTACGAGCTCACAGTCATTGGACAATTTTACCACTTTTTTGGTCTGATTTTTAGTAATCATTACTATCTCGAAAGTGTCACACGCACAAGACGTGATTATAAACGTATCCTGCAGCTGAAACAGGTTCTTGATTTTATTGAACACAATTATTCCAGCCCGCTGACACTGAACCAGCTTTCTGCTTCAGTAAATATGTCTCCAAAATATTTCTGCAGATTTTTCTCGGAAATGACTCATCAGACTCCTATGGATTACCTGAATCATCAGAGGATCGAACAGGCATGCTATCAGCTTTCCACCACCGATGACTCCATCACGGAAATTGCTTATCGGAATGGATTTAATGATCTGAGTTACTTTATAAGAACATTTAAGAAATACAAAGGAATCACACCAGGCAAATACAAAAAAGCGTGAACAAGACAAAACAGGCTCCGGAAGTTCTATACCTCCGAAGCCTGTTAATTTTTTATTTTTAAAGCACTCTATATTATATTAAAGCACTTCTTTCAGCACAGATAAGCCATATTCAGCCAGACTGTGATCCTCTTCACCTGTTCCACCGCTGATTCCGAGTCCTCCGATAATCGCGTCTCCTGCTTTCAGCGGAATGCCTCCCCCGAATATCACGATCTTACCATTATCCATCTTGTCAACTCCGTAAAAGGTTCCTCCGGGCTGAGCAAGAACACTCAATTCTTTTGTAGACATTTTCACAGCTACAGATGTATACGCCTTCTTCATGGCAACATCAAAGCTTACCAGAAAAGCGCCATCCATCACATGTACTGCAATTGGATTTCCGTCAGGTCCACAGACTGCAATGACAGCTTTCTTGCCACGGCGCTCTGCTTCCTGTTCAATTTTCTCAATCAGGCATTTTGCACTGGCAAGAGTAATCCGTCCCTGAATACCCATTTTCTTTAAAACTTCCTGAATCACAGCCTCACTGACTGTTTCGGAAGTACCTATCTGCTTCTGATCATCTGTCATTGTTCTGACCTCTTCTTTTCCACCATCGGATATTTTTTCTGTAGAATTATCCACTTTTTTATCCTCCAATGCATCTGTATATCTGGCCAGAACATAAAGATAATCAGCTAATCGGTTCAGGTATTTTTTTGCACCATTATCTGCACCAAATTTTACGCTTACAGATGCAAGTGAACGTTCAGCTCTTCTCGCAACTGCTCTTGCTATATCCGTCTCTGCTGAAAGGCGGCTTCTTCCAGGAAGTACCATCGACTGCGGTTCATGAAATAATCCCTGCAGTCGTTCAATTTCCTGTTCAAGAAGTTCTACCTGCCCGTCTCCCAGTTTATATTCTCTGTTATAAGGATCTGCCACTCCTGAAATAACCGATGTCAGTGTTCCCTGGATTTTTTCCAGAAAATGCTCTGTTTCCTGATCCTTTGTCATGGTTCTGACAAGTCCCAGATGGCTGGTCAGTTCTTCAATTGCTCCTACCAGCTGAATACGGTCATCAGACTTGGAGACATTTTTGGTATGGACAAGATCTGTAGTTCCCCTGTCCCCGTTTTTGGTATAAATGTTCATCCCGGCATCTCCTGTTTCAAATTACAAATCCCGTGATCAGAATGACCAGAGTTTTGTATAGATTTTAACAATATCTTCCTTTTTCGGTACTCTTGGGTTAGTTGGCGTGCAGGCATCTGCAAGTGCCATATCTGCCATCTTGTCCACAGCTGCAAAATAAGCATCCGGTGTAATAGTTCCAATTTCCTGAATTGTCATAGGAATGTTCATTTCTTTCTGCATAAACTGAATCCAGTTTACGAGAGAACGTACACTCATAACCTGGTTATAATTGCTTAATCCAAGAATATGAGCAATAGATGCATATCTTTCTACAGAAGGAAGATATTCTTTCTGGCTCCTGCTCTGTTTGTTGATATTTGAGTTAAATTCAACAATATGAGGCAGCAGCATTGCATTTGCTCTTCCATGAGGAATATGGAACATTGCGCCCAGCTGATGAGCCATACTGTGGGTAATTCCCAGACCTGCGGTATTAAAGGAAAGTCCCGCAAGACAGGAAGCTACATGCATTTTCTTTCTTGCATGCATATCACTGCCGTCAAGATAAGCTCTCAGAAGAAATACTCCGCATATTTCGATTGCTTTCTCTGCCAGTGCTGCTGAAAATTCATTATGATCTGTACTTACATAGGATTCCAGTGCATGGGTGAATACGTCCATACCTGTATCTGCTGTAATTGCCGGAGGCACACTTTTTACAAGTTCTGCATCCAGGATTGCTTCATCTGCTGTAAGGCTGGATGATACAAGTGGATATTTTACTTTTGCTTCAGTATCATTTACTACTGCAAAAGAGGTAACCTCTGATCCGGTTCCACTTGTTGTTGGAATAGCAATCAGACCAACATCACTGTAATGGTTGATCTTAAGCGCAAACTCACGAATAGCCTTGGAGGAGTCAATTGCTGATCCACCGCCGACTGCAATGATTGCTTCCGGCTGATAGGTAAGAAATTTCTTTACTCCATCTGCGATTTTGTCAACAGGCGCATCCGGTACTACATTATGGAAAATATCGTACTCGATTCTGCCTTTCTCCAGGGGTGCTGTAATCAGGTCAATCATTTTGCTCTGAACAACAAACGGGTCTGTAATGATCAGAACTCTTTTGTATGGTATCTGCTCCAGACGCTCCAGTGCATTGTCTCCAAAATGAATGACTGTTTTCATTCCAAAGGTCTTCATCTCTGTTGCTCCTTTTCTATGGCTGCATATCAGGATATCTGCATTCCACTCCTGCTTCTGCAAAATATCCCATCCATTTATCAGATGGTTTTCTGTCTGTTACAACCACATCTACATCCCGCAGAGTTCCTGCAACGGAAAATGCGGTCTGATCAAATTTAGTGCTGTCTACAACCAGAATCTTTTTTCTTCCTGATGTGATCATGGCTTTTTTGGTGGTACCGAAGGATTCCTTAGATTCCATAATACCCCACTCATGATCAAGGGCTTTGCATGAAAAAATAGTCTTGTCCACATAATAGGAGCGGATCACTTCTTCTGTCCTTGCACCCAGGAATGCCAGATAGCCTTCTTTCATCACGCCTCCTGTGGAAATAATGTTCCATCCGGATACGTCAGATAATTCAAGAAGAATTTCCATGGAATTGGTGATCACGGTAAGACGTTCTCTTTCTTTCAATGCTTTGGCAATAAACACTGCCGTAGTACTCGCATCCAGAAAGATATGGTCTCCTTCTTTCACCAGAGAAGCCACTATCTCAGCCATTTTCTGTTTTCCACTTACATTCTGGTTCTTGCGGATATTAAAGGGCAGATCAATACTTACATCTTCTTTTATTACGGCACCACCGTAACTCTTCGTGGCAAGTCCTTCTTTTTCGAGTTTGTCAAGATCTCGACGAATGGTTTCCTCGGAAACTCCATAGAGCTGACTCAGTTCGCTGACTACAACTCTTTTTTCTGCCTGAAGCTTCTCAAGGATCAAATTACGCCTTTCCAGTGCCAGCATTGAATTTGCCCCCTTTTTTGTATTGTTAGTTTTTGTAATACTACGGAGTATTCCATTGCTACACAATCTCATACTCCTCCAAACATTCGGAATCCGCAAATTTATTACATAAATTGCTACTTCCTCATGTTTGAGCGCCTTCCAAGTTCAAATACCTCCCCATGTAAACATGGTCGGCATTTTGACCTTTTAAGGCTTGTATTACAGTATTTTGTCGATCATACGCTGATCAGGATGTGCGATTACGGAAGAATCCAGATACATTCCTTTGGATGCAACCAGTTCTTTTGCTTTTTCGATAGATGCTTCTACTGCGGAAACTTCTCCTGTAAGAAGCATATATGATTTACCACACATACCTTTTGCAATACGCAGCTCAATAACATCTACGATAGCTGTTTTTGCTGCCTGGTCTGCTGCTTCGATAATAGATGCAGCATCATATGTCTCCAGAATACCCAGAGCACTGATTCCTTCTATTACAGTTGTTCCATACATAGCCGGGAAAAGGGATTCATGAGGATTACCCAGTACAAAACTGTCGATACATTTATCTTCATATGTAGTAACTGCTGCATCAACAGCTGCCTTTACCGCACTTAAATCGCCTGTGATAATTGCAATATATTTACCCGGACATACGGTCTGCGCCTCGACGATCTCAACTTCAGAGGTCTTTACCATGGCATCTGCTGCTGTGATACCAGTGGCAGTCGTTTTAAATTCAATCATTCCGATTGCTTTACTCATGTTCTGCACGTCCTTTCTACTTTGCTGCAATTATGATATGACGATCTGTTACTTCAGTTACTTTTCCGGAAAGACTTGCGTGAATGTTAACGCTTAATCCGTCTGCATGTTTTGCAATGATCTGTCCCTTTGTTACCATGTCGCCTGTTTTCACAATTGCCTGTGCCGGTGCGCCGATATGCTGGCTCAGAAGCACTTTTACCTTGGATACAGGAACAATATCCTCTATCAGCGGTGCATCTTTATCATACTTTGTGAGTCCCAGTCTTGCCATCAGACGTTCTTCCGGAACTTTACGGTACTCTCTTGATTCTTTGACCGGTACCGGCTGTACTCCCTGAGGAGGTCTGATTCCTGCTTTACGAAGTCCGCCTTTCATGTCTGCAAGAAGTGTTCTTGGTGCTAGACTCTGAGGGCAGGCATACATTTCGCAAACACCACAAGAGCAGCAGAATGCTGAGTCAATATATGGATTCACATCTCTGAAGTCCCCGGCTGATGCAGCTCTCATAAAGCGTGCCGGGTCGATCGGATGTCCAAGATTATGTCTCGGGCAAAGGTCCGTACAGGTATTACACTGGCAGCAGATAGATGCTGCACGTTTCAGGTCAATTGCAGATGTTCTCTGCTTCTTCATTACGATCACGTGGTCCTTAGGAAGAACCAGTACTGCATTTGTTGTTTTGGTCACCGGATCAGATCCGCTGCCGATACGTCCCATCATAGGACCGCCAACAAAATAAACAGGGTCTTTGGTTGTGATGTTTCCAGCCTGTGCAACAACTTCATCCAGTGTACATCCAAGAGGAACATGGACAGTTACCGGATTACCTACTTCTGCAACAACGGACACATATTTCTCTGTTACCGGTTTCTGTTCTTCCAGTGCTCGGTACAGATTGTACATAGTCTCTACGTTGTATACGATTACACCCTGTTCAATAGGAAGACCACCAGGTCTTACAACTCTCTTGGTTGCCTCGTAAATCAGTACAACTTCATCTCCCATTGGATAAACTTCATCAAGAAGATGAATTCTCATTCCCGGGAATTCTTCTATATGCTGCTGCAGTGCCCGAATAGTCTGCACATAAGATTTTTTGATACCGATGATCGCTTCATTGGCACCTACAGTCTCTCTGACCAGGTTAAATGCCTTCATGATCTCATATGCATGTTTTTCAAGCAGTTGTCTGTGAAGTTTCAGCAATGGTTCACATTCTGCACAGTTCATAAGAATTGTGTCCGCCTTATCGGTAAGCTTGGCATAAGACGGAAATCCTGCTCCACCAGCGCCAACTACACCGTTGTCCTGCATAATTTTCTGTAAATCTTTGATTTCCATGGCGTTACTCCAATCCTGCACCATCATCAATGATACCTACAATAGCAGCATCAATGGGTGCTGTTTCTTCGCCGCAGCCAATTCTTGCTGCGCTTCCTTGTGCCACCAGTACGTATTCTCCGATTCCTGCTCCAATGATATCAATTGCAACAATCTGAGAAACGTCAGCTTTCATATGATGCACCGGCTCCACAATCATGAATTTCTGGCCGATTAATTTTTCGTCTTTACGTGTGGAAACTACACTTCCCACTACTTTTCCTACAATCATGTGTGCCTCCGCATAAACTCTTTTTAACCTCCTATGCCGGTGACCCTAAGATCACCGGCTCATTCAGGAGAAATTTTATTTATTTTATGATGGTTACTGTAGTTCCTGTGGCAATCTGTGCGGCATTTGCCTCATCTGTATCAATGTGCATTTCCAGTGTAAAGCTGTCGTCTACACGGATCGCAACATGATTGAAGATTGTGCCACGTTCATTATCTGCCTTAACAGAAACAATATCACCATTTTTGACGCCGGCTGCCTGAGCATCTTTTGGAGACATGTGAATGTGACGCATAGCCACAATACATCCTTCTTTAAGATAAATAGCACCCTTTGGTCCGACGATGGCAATCGGAGCACTTCCTGCAATATCACCGGACATACGAACCGGAACTTTCATTCCAAGTTTGATAGCATCTGTTGCAGATACTTCAACCTGAGAAGCCTTACGTACAGGTCCAAGGATACGAACGTTTTCGATAGCTCTGAGTTTAAGGCCAACGATGGTGACAGTTTCATTTGATGCAAACTGTCCGCCCATCAGGTCTTTTTTCTTTGTAAGCTGATATCCTGGTCCGAATAATGCTTCTACGTGTTCCTGTGTCAGGTGAATGTGTCTTGCGGAAACCCCGATCGGTACCATAAAGCCTTCGCCTTTGTCTTCGCTTTTGTTAATGGCATCAATTACCATTTTTGTGATCAGTTCAATATTTTTTGTTTCCAAGAACGCACCTGCTTTCTTCCAGAAATAATTTTCCTATAAGGCTGGATTATTTGATAGCCGGAAGAATTTTTTCTACGTCTGTGTGTGGTCTCGGGATTACGTGTGTAGCTACCAGTTCACCAAGTCTGGATGCTGCTGCGCTTCCGCTTTCTACTGCAGATTTAACAGCTCCTACATCTCCACGTACCATAACTGTTACCAGTCCGGATCCGATTTTTTCTGTTCCTACAAGTGCAACGTTAGCTGCTTTGCACATCTGGTCTGCTGCTTCGATTGCTGCTGTAAGTCCTCTGGTTTCAACCATTCCTAAAGCTTCCTGTGTCATGATTATATCCTCCTTATGGATCATTAAAAAAATTAAATTGTTTGTTATTTTGTTTCTGTTTCAGATGCCTCTTCGGCTTTTTTCTTCCATCGGCTTGCACTCAGTTCCACAAGTTTCACAATCTCTTCATGTGGTCGTGCAATCACTGCATAACTTGCCGGTTTCTTAATTGCGTTGGCCACAGCTGCGTCAACAGCTTCGGTTACCGCCGATACATCGCCCTGTACAATAAGAGTTACCAGTCGTCCGCCCAGCTTACGTTCCCATGACGCCAGCTCAACGTCTGCAGTTTTGCACATGATGTCCAGTGCATTTATAGCAGCTACAACACCTGTGATCTCAATAAAACCATATGCTTTATTCATGAGCGAACTCCTTAATATCAGTCTGTCTTATTTGATAGTAGGAAGAATTTTTTCTACATCATTGTGTGGTCTCGGGATTACATGTGTAGCTACCAGCTCACCAAGTCTGGATGCTGCTGCGCTTCCGCTTTCTACTGCTGCCTTAACAGCTCCTACATCTCCACGTACCATAACTGTTACCAGTCCGGATCCGATTTTTTCTGTTCCTACAAGTGCAACCTCTGCTGCTTTTGTCATTGCATCTGCTGCTTCGATTGCAGCTGTAAGTCCTCTGGTTTCAACCATTCCTAAAGCTTCCTGTGCCATGATTATTCCTCCTGAAATTCTTTGTTAATTGGATAACTGCACAGCATATAGCGGGCAGTTTAACTGGATGTCAGCGTCTGTTAATCTTTATCCAGAGCACTGATCTTCAGCATCTTCACCGTATCCTCTGTAGGATTCGGTATTACGTAATGCTGCACCACACCAGTCCGACGTTCTGCTTCTGCCATTCCGGCTTCCACAGCAGCGGTTACATCTTCCACACTTCCCCGGAACTTGATGCATACCAGAAGCGGTACTGGCAGGCTGTCTGCATTTGCAGGTTTATTCTTGTCGAATACCTCCAGGCGGACATTTGCAGCCTTACATCCGGCATCTGCCGCTACAAAGGCTGTTGCCAGCCCGAACACTTCCAAAATTCCTACAGCTTCTGCCATTTTGCTTCTCCTTTATTTACGGATTTATGTAACTTTACAGTCACTTATTATTTGTTAACGATTGCAATCTTCAGACCTGTCATTGCCAGGTTTGTTTCCAGTGCTTCGTTGATCTCTTCAAGCGGGAACTTGTGAGTGATCAGGTCAGACATCGGAAGTCCGATTGCTTTTGCTCTCTTAAGGAAATCAAATGTTGTTGCATAATCTCTCAGGTTGTATACCCAGGAACCAACAAGGTTGATTTCTTTGGAGCAAAGGTCAAAGTGCGGATTGATTGTTGCATCTCCGCCATTGATGAAGAAACCAAGTTCGCAGAGGCCACCGCCGTTGCGGATGAATTTGTAGATGTTTGCATGTGCATGCGGATTTCCTGTGCACTGGAATGCAAAGTCTGCAAGATGACCTTCCTGAGCTTCTTTTACAGCTTCTGTCAGAGCTTCAAGTCCCTGATGCTGTGTGAAGTCTACAGTTGCGTTTGCGCCCATTTTCTTGGCAAATTCAAGACGTTTTGCGTTTCCGTCTACAGCGCAGATGTTCTGAACACCCATTGTGTGAAGAACAGCGATGCAGATAAGACCGATCGGTCCGCAACCCTGAACAACAACTCTGCTGTTGAATTTCAGGATGCCTGTTGTTTTTGCTCTTTCAACTGCATGTACAAGTACTGCACATGGCTCGATGAGGATACGGGAATCCAGATCCAGATCACTTACATTGAAGAATGTAGAACCGAAGTTTCCACCTCTGATGAAGATGTAGTCAGCAAACCATCCGTTGAATTTTACATCATCATCCGGAAGAAGTCCATAGACATCAGCTCCGCCGACATTTTTCTTATTCAGGTCGAACATTGTGATTTCCGGATCATCTTTGAAGATCATGCAGGTAACAACTTTATCGCCGACTTTAACCGGTTTTCCGGCTGTATCAACTTTAACATTTTTACCCATTGCAACAATCTCACCTGTTCCCTCATGTCCGAGAACTACAGGGATAAGTCCGAACGGGTCGTTTTTATATTCATGAGCATCTGTTCCGCAGACACCGCAGCCTTCTACTTTAACAAGGATATCGTCATCTCCCAGTTCCGGAAGCGGATATTCCTGAAGTTCGAAATGTTTTTTCTCGGTCATCATTGCAACACGTGCTGTTTTAGGGATTGCTTTTCCTGCAGCAGGTGCTGCCGGTGCTGCTGATGCAGCCGGTGCGTTTCCGGTCATTCCGGAAAGAACCTGTTTAACAATCTCTTCGATATTTACATTGTTCATATCCATTGTTTAATTTCCTCCTGATTAGCGAATGCAAAGGCTGTCTGACATTACGCAGCGTCTTCTCTTTGTGAATGTGCTTGCGCTTGTAAGTCCCTCTCCTGTACGGCTTGCGATAGTAAATGTACAGTATCCTTCTCCACCGAATCCAAGTGCTGAATAGGAAGGTCCGTTCTTAACGAGGATTGCTGTGTCGATTGCTTTCGCATATTTGGTAATGTTGTCAATGTTCTTGGAATGAATATGTGCGGAATGACGGTTGCCGTGTTCCAGCCATACTGCCTGCTCTACAGCATCGTCAAAGTCTTTTGCTCTGACGATTCCAAGGATTGGCATCATAAGCTCTGTTGTGATCAGCGGATGTTCCTTCGGTCCCTCAAAGATGATGCAGCGGATATTTGCCGGTGCATTAACTCCGATCATGGAAAGAAGTGTTCTCGCATCACGTCCTACACATTTACGATTCAGTTTGCCGCCTGCAAGAACAACAGATGTAAGTTTGTCCTGTTCTTCTTTTGATGCAAGGTAGCAGTCATTTTCTGTAAGCATGTAGTGCATCAGTTCATCAACTACAGAAGATACTGCAACAACTTCTTTCTCAGCGATACATGGAAGGTTGTTATCAAATGTACATCCGTTTACAATGTCCTGAGCTGCTTTGCGGATATCTGCTGTTTCATCAACAACTGCCGGCGGGTTTCCTGCTCCTGCTCCGATTCCTCTCTTACCTGAAGAAAGAACTGCGGTTACAACGCCAGGGCCGCCTGTTGCAGCGATCAGCGGAATATCTTTATGTTTCATCATGATATTGCTTGTTTCAAGGGTTGGCTTCTCAACTGTTACTGCGATGTTGTCCGGTCCGCCTGCTTCCAGAGAAGCTTCGTTTACCAGGTTGATTGCAAAGATGGAAGTCTTGATTGCTGCCGGGTGTGGATTGAATACTACTGTATTTCCGCCTGCCAGCATACCCATTGTGTTACAGAGAATTGTTTCACTCGGGTTTGTACAAGGTGTGATCGCACCGATAACACCAAATGGTCCCATTTCGATCAGTGTCAGTCCTCTGTCACCAGACCATGCAGTAGTTGTAATGTCTTCTGTACCAGGTGTCTTGTCTGCTACCAGATGATGTTTGAGGATTTTGTCCCCTACATTTCCCATTCCGGTCTCATCAACGCCCATACGAGCCATAACTTCTGCATTTTCTTTGATTTTTTTACGAATGCAGGTAATAATTTTTTCTCTCTGATCCATGGACATTTTCTTTACGATCAGTTCAGACTTCTTTGCAGCCTCAATTGCATCGTTCATATCTTTGAAAATACCATGTTTACCGGTCGGAGCATCTGCAATCTGCATTTTTGCCATAACTTCCTGTACAATATCCTGTACCATGCTCTCACTTATTGGCATGAGATTGTCCTCCTTAATATGAAGAGTTAAACAAAATATGTCTGACTCTGATTATTTCATTCCAAGCTGTTCCATAACTTTTTTGGTGATTGCTGCAACCAGTTCAGCATCTGTTCCGTTGGAAGCTGCTGCAGAAGTATCTTTTCCAACGAAATCATACTGATATCCCGGGAACTGTTTGTAATCTTCATTGTGGCATGCTCCACCGCAGTTATGGCAGTTCTTTCCGTCTTTGTTCAGGCAGATGTTTGCAGGATGTTTTCCTGGCATACCGAATTTACGACGGATAGCATAAAGTTTTTCGATGTTTTCTTTGTCGAATTCCTTTGGTCCGCCAAGAACTTTGCTCTGATACAGAAGCTGTGCATAGAATTCAACGGATTCCATCTTCATGTATGCAGCGTTCAGGTCTGTGCTCCATGTAAGAGCTCCGTGGTTCTCAAGAAGAACTGCATCGAAGTATGGAAGGTATTTTTCCAGATTGTCCGGAATTTCCATTGTAGAAGGTGTACCATACTCAGCGATCGGAACACATCCAAGAGCGATAACTGCTTCAGGCATGATCGGCTGTGTCAGCGGAATACCAGCGATTGCGAAAGAAGTTGCATAAATCGGGTGAGCATGTACAACAGATCCAACGTCCGGTCTCTGCTGATATACTCTCATATGCATTTTGATTTCTGAAGATGGTTTGAATCCCGGGTTAGCCTGGATTACGTTACCTTCTTTATCTACTTTACAGATAAACTCTGGTGTCATAAATCCTTTGGATACACCTGTTGGTGTGCAGAGGAATTCGTTGTCATTCAGTTTTACGGAAATGTTTCCGTCGTTTGCCGCTACCATGTTACGGTCATAGATACGTTTTCCAATGTCACAGATCTGTTTTTTGATTTCAAATTCGTTTACCATGCTTGTTTTCCTCCTTAAGCAATTTGGTTGGTTTCTTTTTTATTTCTAAGGAGATTTTACTCCTTATACCCTATATTGTCAAGAAAATATCGTTGTTTTCTGTTGTTTTATTGGGTTTTTTGTGTTGTTTTTATTGTTTTGTTGATTTTGTGTTATCTGTATCTCCGATCAGCCGCCAATCTGAACCTTCAGAGAGCTTGCCGCCTCGGCAGCTTTCTTCAGAGTGTCCATTTTTTCCTGTGTCGGCGGAAGGATTCCTTCCATTAAATATGGTCTTCCTAGTCCTTCATATTTATCCTGACCAAGGCGGTGATACGGAAGCAGGTGGATCTGTTTTACTCCCGGAAGTGTGTCCGCAAAAGATGCGATTCCCTGTATTTCCTCTACTGTATCATTAAATGTCGGAATAACCGGTACACGGATTATAAGCTCTGTCTGTCCGGAAAGTGCAACTTTTCTGGCATTTTCCATCATCAGGTCATTTGCACGGCCCGTAAAGGCTTTGTGCTTTTCCGGATTTGTGTGCTTGATATCCATAAGATAAAGATCAAGATAAGGAAGTATCGATTCGATCACCTCATACGGTGCACATGCCATACTCTCCAGTGCTGTGTTGATTCCCCGTTCTTTTGCGGCTCTCAGCATATCTCTGGCGAATTCCGGCTGGCAGAGGCTTTCACCTCCGGAAAGAGTCAGCCCTCCGCCTGAACGGCGGTAGTAAGCTCTGTCTTTTTCTACCTCGGCAATCATTTCTGCCACTGTGACATCTCTGCCGATGACCTTATCCTTTCCGAGAACTTTCATTGTCTGGATCTTATATTCCTGTGACTCCGGATTGCAGCACCATCTGCAACGGAGTACACAGCCTTTCAGGAATACGATTGTTCTGATCCCCGGTCCGTCATGTACTGAATACCTCTGAATATCAAATATGCGGCCTTTAGTGTTTAAATAGTCCATGTTCTACCTCTTTTCAAATGTGCAGCCTAGATTCTTTCATTACCTGCCGCGCATCTGAATTTATACTCAAAATCCCTGTTCAGTTCTTCTGATAATGTCATCCTGAAGCGAACGGGAAAGTGTGGTAAACAGTGCGCTGTATCCTGCGACACGAACAACCAGGTGTGCATAATTCTCCGGATGTTTCTGTGCATCAAGAAGTGTTTCTCTGTCTACAACGTTGAACTGCATATGCATACCTTTCTGATCAAAGAATCCCTGGATCAGTGCCACAAATTTCTCCAGTCCCTCTCTTCCCGCCAATGCTGACGGATGGAACTTCTGGTTGAACAGTGTACCGTTGGATACAATAAAGTGATCAAGTCTGGAAACAGATGTAGCTGCAGCTGTCGGTCCGTTTACATCCTTGCCTGCTGACGGTGAAACACCATCTGCAACAGGTGTATGAGCATAACGTCCATCTGGTGTGGCTCCTGTCTGTCCGCCCAGCGGTACGTTTGCAGATACCGGATAAAGTCCTGCCTGGAACTGTCCTCCACGTGGATTTTTGTAGTTCTGAAGCGGACGTGTATATGTATAGGCAACATCTCTTGCAAAATAATCCACATCATCAATGGCATTTCCGAATTTCGGAACTTCATCAATCATCTGATGGATCTCGCCAAATCTGCGAAGCTGCTCTTCTGTAGGTTTCAGTCTCATCACTGTCTGAAGTACAGCTTTTGCAACATCTTCGCTGATCGCCATGCCGCCTTCCTGCATACCTTTCAGGATCATTTCTGTCATATCTGACGCTGACTTTTCATCAAGGCCTTTGTCATAGTTCCACGCCAGAGCTTCTTTATATTCTTTCATGGAAACTTTTTTCTCTTCATATACAAGCTTGCGGATCGCATAGAGTGAATCTGCCATGTTCGCAATACCAAATCCCTGAGGTCCTGTAAAGTTATAAACAGCACCACCCTGTTCTACTGTAAGACCTCTTTCCATGCAGTCATCTACCATGGAAGCCAGGAACGGAAGCGGGCATCTCTCTGCATGTGCAACATCGATGGCATTATCTGCATTTACCATAAGTGAGATGCAGTATTCCATCTGTTTCTTATATGCGTCATAGAATTCTTCAAATGTAGTCATCTTTGTGACATCGCCTGTCGGGATTCCTACCATCTCACCTTTATCTTGTCCGTTTGCAAAAACAAGTTCCAGAGGACGGCACATATTGAAGAATGCAGCATCATGCCAACCGTTTGTCTTACCGGATTTCTGTGGTTCCACACAGCCGATGATATTATATTCTCTCGCATCTTCCAGAGAAAGTCCTCTGTTCTGAAGTGCCGGGATAATAACTTCATCATTATAGTAAGCCGGAAGTCCGATACCGGTTCTCGTAAGTTCAGCTGCCTTGATCAACAGTTCATGAGGCGAACCGTTCCATACACGGATAGAAAGTGACGGCATCGGCAGGAAAACATGTTTGGACGCCTGAATACACATAAAAGAAAGGTCATTTGTCACATCTTCTCCATCTTTGTTCTGGCCGCCTACGATCAGATTCTGGAAAAGGCTGTAACCTGCAAATCCCTCCGCAGAAACAGCATCACGACATTTATTCAGGTCATTGAGTTTTACCCAGATACAATCTATAAGTTCCTGCGCAAATTCTCTGGTGATAATGCCTCTGTCTATATCCGCTTTATAATACGGGTACATATACTGGTCAAAACGTCCTGGTGAAATAGAATGTCCACTGGATTCCATCTGAATCAGCTGCTGTACAAACCAGAATGACTGACATGCCTCATAAAAGCTTGTCGCACCATTGGCAGGCACACGACTGCAGTTCTGAGAAATCTTCAGTAATTCCTGTTTACGTACAGGATCTGTACATTCTGCTGCCATTTGAGCAGCCAGTCTGGAATAACGCTCTGCATATTCGATCACGACCTGACAGGACAGGATCACTGCTTTAAGAAAATGACTCTTTCTTGCGTAATTACCGTCTCCGACCTGGCATTTTGCCAGTTCTTTCTGCGCTTTTTCTATGATTCCCTTATAGCCGATTGCAAGAACTTCTTCGTATTTAACAGTTATGTGTCCTACACCATTGTAAAAATAATTTCCAGGTGTAAAGATATTATGTTCGATCGCTTTTATTGCTTCAGGTGCCATATAAGAGGTAGCCAGTTCACTGGAGGTTTTGCCTTTCCAGTATTTATGTATTTCTCTTAATTCCTGTTTGGTTTCCTCGGCAATATAAAAAGGATCTGCACTTCTGGTTTCAACTGTATCCAGCTCATCTTCCAGCCACTGATAGGAAAATTCCGGGAAAGTCTGGCAGCCTCGTGGTGCGATGGTACTGCTTCCTACGATCAGTTCATCATCTCGAATGATGATCGGAATATTCCGAAGTATATGGGCAAAAGCTTCCGCACGTCTGGAGACCATTGGCTCGCCTTCGGTAGCCTTATATGACTCTGTAAGAAGTTTAGCCCTGGAAGATTCGATAACCGGCATTTTTGCGTAAAGATCTTTTACCAGTTTCGGTATCCTGGATGATTTTGGAACATCTGTGGTATTAAACATCTCCACAATCTCCTTTCTTAATCCATATACTGCAATTATACCTGACACCGTCTTCTATGTCAACAAAAACCAACATATATGTTTTTGTTTTTGCGAGGGTTTTGTTGTGGTTTTTGTTGTGGTTTTATTTGTTTTTTGTTGAATTGTACAAAAAATATATTTTTTTAATTGACATTCCATATTTGTACTGCCATACTGATAATTAATACGAATTTTATTTTTATCTGCATCTTTCTTCTATATATAAGGAGGCATTTTTATGTACCTTTCAGATATACATACTCACACTATTGCCAGCGGTCATGGTACAACCTGTACTATTTCCGACATGGCAAAGGCAGCTTCACACAAAGGGCTGAAACTGCTCGGAATCGCGGATCATGGTCCCGGCACTCTCGCTTCCGGAACTTCTTCTTACTTCAGAAGTCTCACCTATGCTCCAAGGAAACGGTTCGGTATTGAACTTCTCTACGGAGTAGAACTGAATATTCTGGATCCTGACGGTAAGGTGGATATGTCTGATGAACTTCTCTCAGAGCTGGATTATGCAATCGCAAGTATGCATGCACAGAATTTCAGAAGCGGATCTGTCAAAGAAAATACCACAGCTTATCTGAATGTCATGAGACATCCTGCGGTAAAGATTCTCGGTCACTGTGACAATCCGGCTTTTCAGGCGGATTACGAGACTCTGGCTTATTCAGCCAGACAAAACGGTGTGATATTTGAAATTAATGAGGCGTCTCTTGCGCCATACGGATACAGAGGTGATACAAGGGAAAATAACAGGGAGATTCTGCGCTGCTGTAAGAAATATGAAATTCCGATCGTGTTGTCGAGTGACAGCCATGGGGTTGAACATGTGGGGGATTTTACATATGCAGAGGAATTTGTGCATGAAGAAATGTTCCCGGAAAATCTTATCCTTAATAGTAACATTCCCCGGTTGAAGATGATACTGAGTGAACGGTGATTTTTTGTAGTAAACTGGACAATGTTTCAAAACACATAGCAGACTGGTATGATAACACACTGCGTTTTCGGATTCCTCCCGCGCGCTGATTTGGAACTGTCTCCGCAGAACTCGCACTTCGTGCTCAGACAAGCTGCGACAGTCCCAGCTAGCGCAGTCGGAATCTGCGAAAGCCTTGCTAAGTTACCTAACCAGTCTGCTATGTGTTTTTAAATTTTTCCTGTATGTAGATAAGAAAAAACTTCCCTTCCTCTCTTCCGTATCATCTTTGTGGTGCCACCACGCCCCGGGTCACTTCACGGTCCTTCGGACCGCGGTCCGCTGGCGCCGCCCCGGTACCGGAAAGAGGAAGGAAGCCCGGGAGTTATTTTCACAATTGTAGGAAATAATTTAATGTAGCGAATATCAAAAATCGACCCATGTTTCCGTTTTATGAACCTAGCAAGGCTTTCGAGGATACGCAACGTGCTAGCTGCTGCTGTGAAGCATTGTCTGAGCACCTCTGGTGCGAGTTATGCGGAGCAGCTGCAAACAGGCGCGCGTAAGTATCCCGAAAACGAAGCGTGTTCATGGAAACGGAAGCATGGGTCGATTTTGTACATAATGATAATCACTGGTTTTCTCGCATTCTTTTAATCAACTCCGCCAGTTCCTGATACTTTCCGGTTATATATCCATAATTTTGTCTTTTATGCGGTACCTGGCATTCTGTACAGTCTTTTATTCCGTTCTCAGTAAACCGAAAATTCCCGCCGCAGTTTTCCCCCAGCGCATACAGCGGACAATAACAGAAGAGACAATTGAAGTTCTGCGGATCCGCACCTTTATGGCACGGAAAGTATTCACACTCTTTGTTGCTGAAATAAGAAAAATGTTTTCCTTCCCAATATGATTTTTCCATGATATCATCACCTCCGTTAATTTTTTACACTGCTCTGATTATCGCATATTTTCTGCTTTTTATAAAGCGCAAAAAGAAACAGGCACACAGTTTTTCTGCATGCCCGTTTCTTTTTATCATATTCAGGAAGAATCTTACATTCAGGCAGCAATTTCCCATCAGGAAATAGATACTCCAAAACGTTCTTTATTATATCTGTTGATTTCATCAATCACAATATCTTCTACCTGCGGATAGATTGTTCCAGGACCACCATAAGTAATTCCCGGCCAGTATCCTTTCAGATGTCCGTACTCTTCGCAGGCACGTCTGGTTTCTTTACGGATTTCTTCTTCTGTTGCATCTTCTCTATCAATAACAGAATCCACGCCGCCCATAAGAAGCATTCTGTCCCCGACCTTTTCGGAAATAGCAGCGATATTGTTGGTATTCAGAACTCCCTGCCAGATATCCACGCCGATTTCTGCCATGTCTTCCACTATCGGTTCCATATAGGAATCACCATGGTGCATGACGATAACACCCTGAGAATGAAGATAATCATAGAGTTTGCGGTATGGTTCTTTGAAGAATTCTCTCCAGACTTCCGGTGACATAAAGAGGCTTGTCTTAGAACCCCAGTCATCATGGGAAACGATACAGTCCGGATGAAGATGTTCTACAACCAGTTTCATATAGGTAAGACGATATTCGCAGATCACATCAATAAGCTCATGCATAGCTTCCGGCTCAAGAAGGAAATTCATAAGTGTATCTTCAAAAGTCATCAGCATATGAAGCTGCTCAAAAATACCAGTCCCCATAATTACCATAGTCAGATATTTATCCTGGTCGATTTTTTCTTTTGCAGCAATGGCATCTTCCCATCCGTCAGAGCACTTGCCGATCAGATCCGGAACTTTCACATATTTGCGCCATTCTGTTATATCTTTTATCACCTGATTTTCTTCAGTAACATAAGGAACTGCTGCCGGAGCATCTTCCGGAAACAGAATCAGTGTACCCCACTGGTCATAAGAATTAGTGCCGCGAATACGGTTTCCTCTTATCAGTTTAAAGCATGGATCTCCCGGAATACCCCTGAACATTGTAAATGAATTACATAAGCACTCAGGCTTTCCGTCTTTTTTCAATGTTTCCAGCAAATTTTGTTTTGGTGTAAGCATAAAAACTTCTCCCTTCGAATTTATTTCTGTTCATTAATCTGATTTAAATTTTCCATTATGTAAATCGACAGCCTCAGATATAGATTCTGTTTTGGCTGTGCCATATGTTCTGTATCCAGCCCTGTGATCTGCTGGATTTTCCTCAAGCGATAGAACAAGGTGCTCCTTCCCACATAAAGACTCGAAGAAGTCGCTACCGTATTCCTTTCATTTAATATATAGGTAACTAAAGTTTTGTATAATTCTGTTTTATTTTTTCTGTCATATTCCATCAGCTGAATCAGTTCATGAGCGCAGAGATCTTCCGGGCAGAATTCTTTACAGCAGGTATCCGAAATGTAATCAACAGCAATATCATCGAAAGTATAATACCACATCATGTCATTTTTCTTCCGACAATATTCAAACGCTATTGAAGCCTGTCTGTAATATCGTTCCAGTGCAAGGAAATCATGAAACGGATTACTGACGCCAGCTTTAAAAAGACCGTCTCGCAAAATGCAGGCCATATCGGATGTGTAGTGATTGTTAACAGAAAGATTAATAATGATACAGATATGATCTTCCATAAAAACAGCCTTGGTTCCTGCCACTCTGGCTTCAACGTAGTTGCATACGCTGGCTGCCGATCCAGGATTTCCTTCCTGTTCTTCTGCATCCATACGAATGCAGATATACGTATCCTGCTGTTTCCACCCACACTGTCCGATTCTGCTGACTATTTCTGAATCCGGCAATTCTTTCCCCTGAAGCATGGATATGATCATCCGTTCCAACGCCCTGCTGTAGGTATTGTCCATCTTGCCTCGCCGGGCAAGTGTCAGCCGTACAAGTTCTGCCAGATATTCTGCAGCCGCAAATTGTCCTTCTTTCAGGTCGTTATCGATTTCGCAGATAACCAGTCTGCCTTCGTAGCCTCCATAACTGTTCCAGATATTTACATAAATATCCCGGTATCCCCTCAGTTCTGCTGAGAATATCTGTGCATTTCGCGTCGTCATTGTCTCCAGATATTCCCTGTCTGTTTTCAGCTCATTCAGTTCTTCCAGAGGCATGATCATGCAGCCGGTTCTCTCATCCTGTTCCCATGGGATCATCTTGTCTCGCCAGATCGGACAGGAAATCACTGTCATCTGAGGATCATGGACAAACAATGGATTCTGAAAATAATCTACACTTGCTTTACAGAGATCATCCACGCTTCCTTCCCTCACAAAAATATCCTGAAGATCTTCTGCCCAGGAAAGATGTTTCCTGAAAATCTCCTGGCAGAGGTTCATAAGATCCAGAATGTCTGTCTCTGCCGGCACACTCAGCAACGTATGTTTGCTGTTCAGCCATTTTTCAGGGATTTTCCCCAGCACGATCAGGGTACAGTGCACTTTTGGCACTGTTTCCCCTGTTATATCCTGTTCTTTTATTATGTAGGCATATTGCTTTTCCAGATGGATTCCTTTTCGATAAAAGCATATTCCCCGAAGACATTTCTCATCTTCTCCCGGAACAAAGACACAATCCGGGATTTTGGACTGCATTTCATCTGCAACCATCCGAAGGTTCAGATAAAATCTGATATTTGCGCTCATAAAGATCCGTCCTTTTTTATTTTATGAACGGGATGCGATCTCAGCTGCATACTGATTAACTTTTTCTCTGGTAAGTTTAAATCCAAAGAGCAATGCAACAACAGCGATGATCAGGGCAATTGCAGGAATGATCATAAATCCGATGCTGATAGCTCTTTTCAGTTCTTCCGGAGCCTGTGCAGGATCTATATCTGTGCTGAAATTTCCCATAGCCAGACAGGCAGAAATGATGATGCCTCGTGTCATGATAGAAACTTTCAGAGGCACATTCTGAAGTCCGCTGATCCATCCTGCTGCATTTTTGCCTGTTTTCCATTCACTATATACAATAGTATCACCATAAAGAGCCGGTGTACATGCATAAGTGATTCCATAACCAAACATTGCAACACTCATAAGAACAATAACCAGTGTCACATTATTATAGAACATGAAAGATACGATCAGAAGTACCGCCTGAATTGCCATAACGCCGATAGTGGTAGTTCTGGTGCTGAATTTGTTGCTCAGTGTTTTGCTGAGATAAGCTCCTACTACACAGAAAATATTGGTTACAAGGATGTATGTAGGAAGCATGCCACTGTTTCCTGCAATATAAGAAAAATAGTACGCTGCAACACCCATAAGCACAAAGTTGAACATAAATTTTGCAAGGTCCGCAATAAGAAGTGCTATCAGCGGAGGATTCTGGAGAAGTGCACGAATCAGATCCATCCCGCCTGTTTTGTCTTTTGCTGTTGTTTTTGTATTCTTTTCCGGCTGAACAGTTTCATAACCATCAAACATACGGAAATGCACATAATAAAGAACTGCCATAACACATCCAAGTACAAATGCCGCTGCACCGTACTGGTTTACCTCACCGATAATACCTGCCATAAATGCTGCAAGTCCAGGTCCTACATAGGAAAAGATAACCTTGGAAAGATTTGCCCATGCTGCTCTGGTAGAAGAAAGCTGAGAACGTTCTTCCGGTGTGCTTCCTGCAACAGAGATCATGGATACATTGGCAACATATGCAAAGTTCCACGCTACATGGCTGGCGATCGCTGCTATTATGATAATTACTGCTGACAACATTCCATCACCGATTTTTACAAACTGGAAGGCATACAGGAATGGAACCAGCCATGGAATGGCAATAAGCCAGGAACGATAACGTCCCCATTTCATAGGTTTGATACTGTTAAGAATCGCTCCGTAGATCCAGGAAAGAAGTGCATCTACTGTACTGGATACGGTTGTGATAAATGTAACCATAGGAAGGCTGAACTGTGCCAGGTTTGTCAGGAAAAAGCTGAAATAATAGCTTTCAATGTTTGACATCAGTGTAAAGCCGCAGTCACCTACTCCATAAAACTTTTTCAAAGCACCACTAAGGCCTTTTTTCTTCTGTTTTTCCTCTCCCATTTTAACTCTCCTCTCACTGCTGTTCTGCTAATTTTTCACGACTGTAACGATAGAGTTCTTCTGCCAGGTTTACTGCTCTGTCGGACTTATTATCTCTCAGACGGCAGGCAAATCTGCCGGTTACTCCCAATTCATCTACACGTTTGTGGATATCTGCAATGGCATCTTCATCACTCATATCCTCAGGAATAATATAAAGGGTACACTGCGCAAGATCTTTGCCATATTCATCAATAATGGCTTTCTTGTCATTGGCAGAATCCTGTCCCTCCCATGCATCAAAGCCCGCTTCAATGATCAGTGGCATCAATTTGGAAATACATCCGCAGGAATGAAGGCATACATACATTCCCAGATCATGCGCTGCCTTGGTGATCTTCTGATACTGCGGCAAAAATAATTCTCTGAAAGTATTCGGTGAAAAGAAGGTGTTGATCTGTGTTCCCATATCGTCATGGAAAAGAATCATATCGACATGATAATATTTCTTTGCAATTTTAATCAGTTCAATATGCCAGTCTACCAGTTTGTCATAGAATTCTGTCAGCGTTTCCGGTTCTTCCAGAAGATAACAGAACGTATCTTCAAAACTGGTCAGATCTGCAGTACGTTCAAAAAGACCATTTACGATAATGAAATAAGAAAGACGATCCTCTGAAATTTTTCCTTCATAGCGTTCTTTATAATCTTTTTCCCAGTCAATCCTGGAAAGATCCGGAAATTCCAGTGTTTTCCAATTCTCAATATCATCCAGCCTTCTTGTTCCAGGTTTTACCATAGCCGCCTTTGTAAGAGGTTCATATTCCCATTCAATTCCGAACCAGTCTTTTCCACCAAAATTTCTTGCTCTGGCATCATCCATAACCAACGGCTGTATGGCATTGTTTTCCAGCGTCTGATTAGGCACCCAGAGAGGTTTTTCTCCCCGAAGCATGCGAAGCATGTTTTCTTTTGGAGTAATTGGATAATTATAGCTTGGAACCTCAATATCCGGCGCTCCATAGATACCAAATTGTGTATGGCTGCCGATCACTTTCAGTTCATCTTCATTAAATCTACTCATTTTACCTCCCGTCCAGCACAAAAATCCGCTACACATGTACATGTTGTACAATAACTTTTCAGTAGTGATCCATTGTGTCAGTATTGTTCGTTCTGTCCCGGGTTTCATTCGCATCCGAAGCAATATAAGGCAATTATATCCTATTCTTCCATTGCGAATCAGCATTCTATTGTGCACAAATGCTATATTTATTTTGTAAATCAAATGTATCATACTCATATACTGAAAATCAATAGGGGAAAACAAAATCGACAGAAGCGTCAAAACAAAAAGAAGAATGGTATATTTTGTAGACAATGTGTTCAATCTCTTTATGAAGTATAAAAAAACAGCTATGACTGAAGTCATGCTGCTGATCAGAATTCGTTTTGAGGATTTGCGATACTGCTCCGGGGTAGACAATGAATCCGTTCAATTATGCGGAGGGAACGAATGCATCCGGAGTAGTACCGCCTGCCATTTAATCATACCCTTTAAGGGTTATGTGTCTTGTGGCGGCTACCACAATGCACACAGGTATAATTCACACGAACAGGCGAATTCCATAAAAAATGTCTGCTTTTCATGCAGACAACACTCAGGATTGCGGATATCCCCAGTTGGTTGTTACACTTTACACGGAAGTTTAACCTCGCCATACAAAGCAGGTTTCCTGACTTCAGCATCATTACTTCCTTTCCCCTTCTCATACATCTGTACAATGGGCTAATGAAAGGAAATTCCTCTGTTACAGTGACCGGATCGCTCAGGACTTTCACCTGATTCCCTCTTCTGGCTGCTACGCGGACAACAGTCAGCACTTCATATGTTCTATATGGAATTATACTGGCATTATAGTAACATGATATGAGTTAGCTGTCAATAATTCCGGCGGTATTTTCCAGTAAATTTGTTATTTTTTTTGCAAAAATGTGATTAATCAAACAATATCTATTTAATATGTAAAAACTGTCTGTTGCTCTCGCCAGCCAAAAGGGTTAAAATGGTAACTGTTTACAGCAACTTAGAATGTTGCCGGTGAATCAATTACGAAAGGAATGTTTTTTATGATACAGGATATTGCACCTCATATTTACCACAACGAATACAAACCTGTTCCGCCGGATAGAAACAGTTATATTCTCGCCTATGACAAAGGCACTGTTTTTATGAAACTGGAAAATAATGAATCTGATATCGTTTTCCCGCATTTTCAGGAACTGGAAGGAAAAATTTCCGGGCTGTACGAAAATTATATATATCTTTTTTCTATTGACAAAGAGCGTTTTTACCTGATTCCCGGACTGGACACTTCTCTTCTTCCGGATTACAGTTTCCAGAATACCAGCCTTCTCCGCACAGTCGGTCCACGCTACCATGCCTTTGCAGGGATCACCGGCCATCAGCTTTATCAGTGGTACAGCACACGCCGTTTCTGCGGATGCTGCGGACAGCCTATGAAACATGATACAAAAGAACGTATGATGTACTGTCCTTCCTGCGGCCGTCACGAATATCCGGTTCTGATGCCTGCCGTTATTGTAGCGATCACAAATGGGGACAAAATCATTCTTTCAAAATATGAAGGACGAAATTTCAAAAAATACGCTCTCATTGCCGGTTTTGCAGAAATCGGTGAGACAATTGAGGAAACTGTACATCGTGAAGTTATGGAAGAAGTAGGTCTGAAGGTAAAAAATCTCCGTTATTACAAAAGCCAGCCGTGGTCTTTTACCGGTACCCTTCTTTTTGGATTTTTCTGTGATCTGGACGGAGAAGATACTCTTACAGTAGATCACGAAGAACTTTCCATGGCACAGTGGTTTGACCGCAGTGAAGTCGTTGGTCAGGGAAATGATATAAGCCTCACCAATGAAATGATGATGGTTTTTGCAGCAGGTAAAGAGCCTCGGTGACCTGTGATCTGCAGCTTCAGAAGTCATAACCGGATTACTTGTTTTTATTGTTACAGATAACATATCTTTTTTCAATTACAGGGCGGATTTTATTTCTCATAACATATCCCGCCCTGTTTTTCCATGCTAAAATGTATCCATAACATAAGTGACTGTGAGTGTACTGAACAGTTACAATTCTGACCGGATCGTAATCTACAGAGTCAGTAATAAAAAAGTAACAAACCAATGGGAGGTTTCATTATGAAAGTTGTTGTAGCAGTTGATTCATTTAAGGGAAGCATGTCTTCCATGGAAGCGGGAATGGCTGTAAAAGCAGGTGTTCTTGCTGCACATAAAGATGCCGAAGTTATTGTAAAACCGCTGGCAGACGGCGGTGAGGGAACAACTGATGCCCTGATCGAAGGTCTTAATGGTGAACGCGTAGATCTTACCGTTACAGGACCTTATCACAAACCTGTAAATGCATATTACGGATATCTGAAAGAAAGCAACACTGCTGTTATGGAAATGGCTTCTGCAGCAGGAATCACAATTTCCAGCACAAAAGACCCGATGACAGCAACCACATACGGTGTTGGCGAAATGATCCTTCATGCGATCAACAAAGGAATCCGCAATTTCATCATCGGAATCGGCGGAAGTGCCACAAATGATGGTGGTATCGGAATGCTGAAAGCACTCGGCTTCACTTTCCTTGACAAAAACGGCGAAGATGTCGGCGAAGGCGGACAGGCACTTGCAAAAGCTGCTTCCGTAAAAACTACTGACAAAGCCGATCTTCTTTCCCAGTGCAATTTCAGAATTGCATGTGATGTTACAAATCCTCTCTGTGGTTTCCAGGGTGCAACTTATATCTACGGACCTCAGAAGGGTGTTACTTCTGAAATGCTTCCTGTTCTTGATGCAGGCATGGAAAATTTTGCTAAGGTTACTTCCGAATTTGTCGGACATGATAATATGAACGCTGCAGGCGCAGGTGCTGCAGGCGGTCTTGGATTTGCATTTCTCAGTTACTTAAAAGGAGAGCTGACACCTGGAATCGCTCTGATTCTGAACGCAGTTCATCTGGAAGACGAAATGAAAGATGCAGATGTTGTAGTTACAGGCGAAGGCCGTCTGGATCATCAGACAGCAATGGGAAAAGCACCTGTTGGCGTTGCAAAACTCGGCAAGAAATACGGCGCAAAGACTGTTGCATTCGCAGGAAGCGTTACAAAAGAGGCTGTTGCCTGCAATGAAGCCGGAATCGATGCGTTTTTCCCAATCGTACGTGGCATCTCCACTCTGGAAGAAGCCATGGATCCAGCTACCGCAAAAGCCAATATGACAGCTGCAGCTGAACAGGTTTTCCGCCTGTTATAATTACCGCTATCTATACTTGATAGATTTCTCCATATACATATTCAACAAAAAGGACCGTCGGTACAGACCAGCGGTTCTTTTTGTGTTACAGAATCTGCAAAAATATGTTATACTGTTTCCATCCTCTATGCACAGACACGTCTGTACCAATATCATTATTCAGGAGGCAGTTATGACACCTTATATTACCAGATCTCTTGCCCAGCAGATTGTCGAAACAGTCAGAGACCTCTGCGGACAGAATGTGAATTTTATAGAACGTTCCGGGCGGATTTTTGCCAGCACAGATGAAAGCCGGATCGGTACTTTTCATGAAGTTGGAAAAAAAGCTGCCGAAAAAGGCAGCATCATTGAAGTCAGTGAAAGCGATCACTTTACGGGCACACAAAAAGGGGTAAATCTGCCTGTATATCATAATCATAATCTGATTGCTGTGATCGGTATCACAGGAGATCCTGAAAAGGTCCGTAAATATGCCCGTCTGGCAGAACGGATCACCCGCCTTCTGATACGCGAAAAGGAACTGGATGCTTTTAACCGCACAGAAGCAGAAAAGAAAAGCTATATTCTTCGCGGGCTTATTGATCAGGAAGAAATCCATCCGGATTATCTCAGAGAAAATCTTCAGAAATGGAAAATAGATGAAAAAGATTCTTTTTATCTTCTTCGACTGAAAATAACAGATGACAGCTTTCACAATACCTCCGGTCCGCTGGAAGCTTCTATCCACCGGCTTTTTATGAAAATGGAGATCACTCTTTCTACCTTCGTTTATCCTGACGAATATCTGGCTGTGCTTGAAAACGGAATTTTCCACCGCCGGAGAAATCTTCTGACAGATTTTGCACTGAAACATAAAAACAGCCTGTGTATTGCAGTAGGAACTCCTTCACTGATCCACAATATTTCTGATTCTGCTTTTTCCGCTTCAATTGCACTCAAAACAGCAGACAGTGAACACAATTATATAGAAGCAGAAAATCTTGACCTTGAACTTATCCTGGCCTCTGCAAATGCACAGAGTAAAAAGGATTTCCTGCAAAAAACTCTTGCAGAGCTCTCTGAGGAAGACAAAGACCTCCTGAAAATTTATTTTTCCTGCAACATGTCGCTGAAAGAAACCTGTGAGAAAACTTTTCTTCACAAAAACACGATTCAGTATAGACTGAACCAGATCCATAACCGCTGTGGCTATAATCCCCGCGATTTTCAGGATGCTGTCCGGCTGTATCTGGCTTTAAAGATGTAATAAAAATCCAGCCCGGTTTTCACCTGAGCTGGATTTTTTGTCTTTTTACAGTGTACAGATCTTTTTCCAGATTTCTTCATTTACAGGAATTCCCTCTTTCAGATTTTCCTGGCGTCTTTTAACCGTTCCCTGTCCAGGATAACGAACAGCACGACCTTCTTCTGCCGGTACGGAATCCTGTATGTCTTTCAGAGTTTCTTCCAGGATTTCCTGTGCTTTATCCGGATCCTGATTCAGAAGTTCCGGACGGATTGCAATAAATACCTGTGTAAGTCCGTATTCTGATTCACATTCTTTTCCCACTTTTGTAACTGTTCTTCCGAGAGTAAGAACGCCACCGATCAGATCAAGTACAACAGAGAGACCGGAGCCTTTCCAGTAACCGATCGGTATCACTCTTCTTGTTTTTTCGATAGCTGCCGGATTGCAAGTAAGATTTCCCTCTTCATCATATCCGCCAGGGAAAGGCAGCATTGTTCCATTCTGTCTGCATACTGAAAGTTTTCCATAGGAATACTGAGCCATGGCTGTATCTACAACTACGTGATTTCCGTTTCTGTCCGGCACAGCCAATACAAACGGATTGTTTCCGATCCTGCCATCAATGGCTCCCCATGCCGGCATATTCGGGCATGTATTTGTCCAGCAGATTCCTATACAACCTTTTTCTGCTGCCTGCCATCCATAAGCCCCGCCACGCATCCAGTGATTTGTGTTGGACATGGCAACCAGTCCGATACCATGCTCCCCTGCCAGTTCTACAGCCCTGTCCATTGCCATCTTCGCATTGAGATTTCCCATTCCAAGATGACCGTCCCATCTTTCTGCTGCACCGAATCCCGCAGTCTTTTCCGGTTTTGCATTGATATCTATATAGCCTTTTTCAATGTATTCTATCACTCTTGGAAAACGCTGGTATCCATGAGAATATACTCCATCTAAAGAAGAATCGGCGAAATTCTTCGCCGATTCCTCTGCTCGTTTCTCATCGAAACCTTTTTTCACAAGAATGTTTTTAAGCTGTGTTTTCATTTCATCATAGGAAATACGCATCTTACATTCCTGCCTTTTATTTTATTGGGAGATAGAACTTTGAGTTCTTAACTGAAGATTAAACCAGTTTCATATCTACAAGAACCTGATGAAGTTTTTCTTTTTCTTCAGGTTTCAGTTCACCGATCGGTGCCAGGCATTTTCCTACCGGAATTCCTTCCTGTACAAGTCCTTCTTTGATGACAGCCGGGAAAGTACCCATACTGCATGCAATACGAAGCGGAGCCAGTGTGAACTGAGCGTCCAGGGATCCTTTCAGGTCTCCTGCCATGAACTTGTCATAGATATCAGCTGTGATACGTGGTGCAACGTTTGCGCAGGAAGCGATTGCTCCTGTTGCTCCGTAGCAGAGTGCTGCATGGATCAGAGTATCTCTTCCCATCAGTACGTGGAAATTGTCATTGTCTCTTGTAAGACGGATGTACTCTGCTGCATTTGTCATATCACCTGTGCTGTCTTTTACAGCAACGATGTTATCGATCTCAGCCAGTTTTGCAACTGTTGCAGGCTCGATTGTTACGTTTGTCTTTGGTTTGTTGTTGTAAAGGATGATCGGAAGAGTTGTGCTCTCAGCGATTTCTTTATAGTAAGCATAAAGTTCATCCTGTGTCTGGGAAACGAACATTGGTGTTAATACAGAAACTGCATCTACTCCAACTTCTTCACAGATCTTTACAAGACGGATAACGCCTCTTGTAGTAATGTGGTTTGCACCACCGTATACCGGAACACGTCCTCTTGTTTCGTCTTTTACAGTTTCAAGAATTTTACGATATGTATCATCATCAAATGCATAAAATTCACCGGTTGTTCCAAGCGGGAACAGACCATGTACGCCGTTGTCGATCAGATGATTTACCATCTGTCTTAATACTGGATAATTTACTTCTCCGTCATCAGTAAGTGGAGTAATGATTGGCGGAATAATACCTCTAGGCACGAATCCCATTTCTTTTTCCTCCTCGAATTTAATTTCAGATAATTATTTGTCTTTTTCTACAGAAACTTTAGAAGCTTTTTCGTAGAATTTAACGATTGCGCTGTGGTCATCTTTTTCGCATCCGTCTGCTTTCAGAGACTGCATGATCTCCATCAGCTGAGATGTCAGAGGCAGGCATGCATTTACTGCATGGGAAGCATTCAGTGCGTTGTTCAGGTCTTTGATGTGAAGTTCGATACGGAATCCTGGTTTGAAGTTGTGGTCCATCATCATAGGTGCTTTTGCATCAAGTACTGTGGATCCTGCAAGACCACCACGGATTGCCTGATATACAAGTTCCGGATCTGTTCCTGCTTTTTTAGCCAGTGTAAGTGCTTCAGATACTGCTGCGATATTGATTGCAACGATTACCTGGTTTGCAAGTTTTGCTACGTTTCCGGATCCAAGATCACCAACGTATACAACAGAACCAGCCATTGTCATAAGAAGGTCATAGTATTTGTCAAATGTTTCTTTTTTACCACCAACCATTACGGAAAGTGTTCCGTCGATTGCTTTTGGTTCTCCACCGGATACAGGAGCGTCCATCAGTTCGATACCTTTTTCTGCAAGTTCAGCACCGATCTTTTTGGATTCAACAGGGTCGATAGAGCTCATGTCGATTACAACTGTGCCAGGTTTTGCTGTATCAGATACACCGTTTTCTCCAAGGCATACTGCACGTACGTGTGGGGAGTTCGGAACCATTGTGATGATTGTGTCACATTCAGCTGCTACTTCTGCACTGCTGTTTGCTGCTTTTGCGCCAGCTTCTACGAGTTCTGCTACTGCATCTTTATTGAAGTCGAATACAACAAGCTCATGACCAGCTTTTACAAGGTTTTTGCTCATTGGTTTTCCCATAATTCCAAGTCCGATAAATCCTACTTTCATTTTTAAGTCTCCTTTTCTTGTCTATATATGATTTATTAAATTTTAATGATAACAATTCTACGGATTGCTACATTACTTCGTAATTCTCGCAATCCTACACATATTCGGAATCCGTAGATTTATTTCATAAATCACTACTTCCTCATATGTGTGCACCTTCCAAACTCAGAAACCTATACATGCAAGCATGAACGGTTTCTGAAGTTTTTCAGGTTTGAATTATTAGATAAAGAACTGTGCGATCAACAGTTCAATAACACCTACAGCTGACATGATCATTGATACAGCCGTCTTACATCTTACCTGGTCTTTCAGTTCAGTCAGACCAAACATTCCGTTGAATACCCAGAATCCACTGTCGTTGAAGTAGGAGAATGAAATTGCACCTACACAACAGGAAATGGACATAAGCAGCGGGCTGATACTCAGGACACTCATAAGAGGTGCTGACAGAGAAGCTGCTGTTGTGATAGCAACTGTTGCAGATCCAAGTGCGATACGCATAAGTGCTGCAATGATGAATGGAATAAGTACTGCCGGCAGAGCCCATGAAGTAACCATCTCGCCAAGTGCTGTACCGATACCACTTACTTTTACAACGTTACCAAGGGATCCGCCTGCACCTGTGATCAGCATGATGATACCTGTGTCTTTGATGGCGTCATCCATCATTTTGAGGACTTTCTTGTTATCTTCCTTCGGAACCAGTCCATAGATAGCAAGGAGTGTACCAATTCCAAGAGCTACGATCGGAGAACCGATAAAGTTGATCACGTCATTGCTTATACCGGCGAAACCAAGTACTGTTTTCAGAAGGATCAGCACGATCGGTATAAAGATCGGTGCAACAGATACCCAGAATCCCGGAAGCGGTTTTGCATCCATCATTGCATTCAGTTCATCCATGGATTTGATGTATTCCTGTTTGAACTCTTTTCTGTCAAATCCGCCGTTATCGTTCGGAACCTGATAGATTTTCTTTCCAATCCATTTTGTATAGAAAACTACTACGATCAGCATCGGGATAGAGATCAGTGCACCACCGATGATCATCTGTCCTACATCTACGTTAAACATTCCTGCAGCTGTCAGAGGACCCGGTGTCGGAGGAACCAGACAGTGTGTCAGCTGAAGACCAACTGCAAGTGAAAGTGCAAGTCCGACAACAGATTTTCCTGTTACTTTGGACATTGCCTTACAAAGAGGTGCAAAGATAACGATTGCGGAATCGGCAAATACCGGAATTGAAATAAACCAACCTGTGATTGCCAGTGCCCATTCTTCGTTCTTCTGACCGATCAGCTTAATAAAGCTGTAAGCCATTTTTTCGGCAGCTCCGGATTTTTCCAGGATACCACCCATCATAACGCCAAGACCGATGATGATACCGGTGCTCTTTAATGTGCTTCCAAAACCTTCCTGAATGGCTGTGATCAGACCTGTCTGTACTGTGCCATCAGCGAGGGTTACATCTGAGATCGGCATTCCGCCGATGATTCCTGTGATCATTGCCGCGATCAGCAGTGCCATAAAGGAATGTACTTTTGTTTTCATTACCAGGACGATCATTACGATAATACCTAATGCAAGTCCTAATAACATTCTTGTTGATTCAGACATTTCTCTCTCTCCTCATCCTATTTCTTTTTCATATATTCATTCATTCGTTTGTTACTTTTTTAGAGGGGGAGGATCTGTTTCCAGATCCTCATATGGGGGTATTTCTTAACGAACCAGGCAAGGACGTTTGTTATCAAATTTCCATCCCGGGATCAGATACTGCATTCCCTTTGCATCATCACGTGCTCCAAGGCAGTTTTCCATGTAAAGTTTGTGGGCTTTAAGAACCTGTTCACGGTCAACTTCGATACCAAGTCCGCCTTTCTTAGGAAGATCAATGCAACCGTCAACAATCTGCATTGGCTCTTTTGTAAGACGTTCGCGGCCTTCCTGCCAGATCCAGTGAGTATCAATTCCGTTCATCTTTCCAGGAATTGCTGCCGCACACTGTACTACCATTGCAAGGCTGACATCGAAGTGGTTATTGGAGTGGCAGCCCCACATCATACCGAAGTCATTGCACATCTGACCTACACGTACGGAACCGTTCATTGTCCAGAAATGTGGGTCAGCAAGCGGGATATCTACACTCTGCAGTGACAGGCAGTGATGCATCTGTCTCCAGTCTGTGTTAATCATGTTTGTTGCTGTTGGCATTCCGGAAAGCTGTTTGAACTCTGCCATGATCTCACGTCCTGAGAATCCGTTTTCTGCGCCACATGGGTCTTCGCAGTAAGCGAGACATTCTTTCAGCTGAGGAGCGATCTCCAGAGCTTCTTTCAGGCTCCAGCATCCGTTCGGGTCAAGGTCAACTCTTGCTTCAGGGAATTCTTTTTTGATTGCCTGAACTGCTTTGAGTTCTTCCTTCGGTGCAAGTACTCCACCTTTAAGTTTGAAATCTACGAAACCATATTTTTCATGAGTAGCTTTTGCCAGAGCAACGATTGCTTCCGGTGTAAGAGCTTCTTCATGACGAAGGCGATACCAGTCGCAGTCTGCATCCGGTTCTTCTTCATATGGAAGATCTGTTTTCTTACGGTCTCCAACATAAAACAGATAACTTAAGAACTGAACTCTTTCTCTCTGGATACCATCACCCATAAGAGCTGCTGCAGGAACATCAAGGAATTTTCCAAGAAGGTCAAGCAGTGGAGCTTCAATTGCAGTTACCACATGAACGCCTGTACGAAGGTCAAATGTCTGTAATCCACGAACATCATCTTTGATGTTTGCATCAAGCCATTTGCGAACTTTGTTCAGTGTCTGTTTGTAGTCTGCGATGCTTGTTCCTACTACCAGATCTTTTACTTGTTCCAGAGCGTTTGTGATCTTTTCGCCTCCTGGTACTTCACCAACACCTTCTACACCGTTGGAATCTGTCAGGATTACAATGTTACGTGTAAAATAAGGGGCATGTGCGCCGGAAAGGTTTAATTCCATACAGTCATGTCCGGCTACCGGAAAGATTTCCATTTTTTCTACAACAGGTATCATTTTTCTTCCTCCTAGAGCTTTGTCATTGCGGCCACAATGTTTTGTTTTTCTTTTCTATGTACCCTATTATATACAATCCATTTCATGTTTCAATTCGCAGAATATCCAAGAACGAATTGTTAATTTTTACGCATCTTTGAATCTTTCACTATTTGAAATATTTTTATTTCATTTGCATTTCATTTCATTTCATGTTTTTCGCAAAATGCATTTTGTTTGGTTTACATAAAAAAGAAAGCTCAGGTTTTGCAGAAAAGAAAGGTGAAATAACTCTTTCACCGGAATACAAATTGACATTTTTTTGTCAGAGATGACAGCTGTTTGCAGTAAAAATGAGTATAAAAAAAGCACCCTCAAAGTGCGGGTATGATATTTTACAGTTTCCAACCTCAGATACTTTATCATGCAGGCATGAAAAGTATCTGAAGTTTTGAAATCCGGATATCAGGTGATTGGTGCAGGGTTGAAGATGCACAGATCATTGTGAAGTTTATACTTCTCTGCGAAGGACTGATCTTTACCGCTTGCTACTGCAATAATCTTATTAAACAGCTGTGTTCCGATTTCCTGGATTGTTGCCTCTCCTGTTGCTATCGGACCTGCGTTTACATCGATCAGATCCTGCCACATTGCCTTCATTTCATTTCTTGAACAGACTTTGATCACCGGAGCTGCTGCCAGTCCGTAAGGTGTTCCACGTCCTGTCATAAATACCTGAAGTGTGATTCCTGAAGCCAGCTGGCATGGGCCGCATACGATATCGCTTGCAGGTGTTGCTGCATAGATCAGGCCATGTTTGCTTGGTTTTTCTGCAGGTGAAAGTACTTCTACGATAGGTGATGTTCCTGATTTTGCAATAGATCCCATGGCTTTTTCCACGATATTGCAAAGTCCGCCTTTTTTGTTTCCTGGTGTCGGGTTTGCGCTTCTGTCTACCTGGCCTTCTGCAAGGTAATGATCGTACCAGCGCATTTCTGCTGCAAGTTTGTCTCTTACTTCTGCGCTTACACAACGTTCTGCAAGGTAATGTACTCCGTCACGTACTTCTGTTACTTCGGAGAACATAACTGTTGCGCCGCCTTTTACCAACATATCTGCCGCATATCCTGCGGATGGGTTTGCTGTCACTCCTGAGAATGCATCGCTTCCGCCGCACTGCATACCAATGCAGAGTTTGGAAAGTGGAAGTGTTTCACGTTTTCTCTGGTTAAGGATTGCAAGTTTCTTATCAGCCATTTCCATGAGAGCATCGACCATGGCATCAAAGCCTTTCTTTTCCTGAAGGATGATCACGTTTTCTGGTGTGATATCTGCTTCATCCAGGAGCATCTGTACTGTGAATTTCTCGCATCCAAGTCCTACTACCATCAGCTGTCCGCCGAAGTTTGGATGTTTTGCAAGGTTGCGAAGTGCACGGATCGGTACTTTTGCTTCTGGTGCATTGATGGCAACACCGCATCCATATGCATGGTTGATCGGTACGATGTCATCTACATTCGGATATTTTGGAAGGAGTTCTTCTTTCATTTTTTTGACTGCAACATTCAGTACGCCGGTTACGCACTGTACTGTTGTGCTGATTCCCAGAATATTTCTGGTTCCTGCATATCCTCCATCCGGGTTTGCATATCCTTCAAAGGTTGTTACTGGTGGTTCAGGCAGATCTGTAACGATGTTCTTACCATATTCCATGTTGTCTACTGACGGTGGTGTCGGAAGTTCCAGCATGAATTCGTTGATCCAGTCACCACGTTTGATGGGATTCATTGCATATCCAAGGATTACGCCGTAACGGATTACGGGGCTTCCTTTTGGAATGTCGGCAAGTGCCACTTTGTGTGCCTGCGGTATGTCCTGGTTGATGTGGATTCCTTCAATCTCGGTTCCCGCTGAGAGGGGCTGTACTGCTATGGCAACGTTGTCTGACTGATGCACTTTTACTAACAGTGACATATGGGTTTTCCTCCTTTGTTTTTGTTGTCTTTATTGTAGTACAGTTTTATCAATAAGTAAAATTCATTGTATTTATAGTTCTCTTAATTTTTCTTATTTTTCTATGGAATTCTAAAGTAAAATGAGGTATGATGTATAAAGAAATGTATGAACGCACACGACTAGGCAGTCAGTATAGAAATGATATATGGCTACTCACGGACAGGAAGCTGAATTATATATGGGAATTCACGGACAGGTATCTGAATTATGTATGGGAATTCACGGACAGGTATCTGGTATCTGTGGAAGCAGTCAACAGGCTTCGTCGCACGCAAACACTAAGTACTGCTCTTTCTGTTAAGTTCATTCTCAGGAAATCCCAACTCGCCTTCGGCTCAAACAGTGAATTTCCTGAGAATAACACAGAAATTTCAGCACTAAGTGTTTCCATGCACTCCTCAGAGTTTGCCTGCCCCACAGATACCAGTTCCTGTCCTGTGCAGTCTCTCCCTCCCCATACCGGGGACACCTTTAACCGGAAGTTTTCAAAGGGTGAAAACGTAAAAATGTTCTGATAACGGCTGCCAGCAGGAAGATTTTCTTCAACGTTCGGAAATAACAGGCATAAACATACCGGTACATCAGACAGCAAACCTCTGCAGGAGTTTTAGAAGTTCTTAATACTGCTGAAACAGTTTTATGAAGAAAAAATACAATGTCTGAGCGTAGCGAGTTCGTATTTTTTCTGAATGCTTTTTACTGTTAAGGCAGTATTTAGTGCTTCTTGACTCCGAAGCCGTTTGCAGTTCTGATGTACCGGTATGTTTATGACGTCCCTTTCCCCAATCCCTTTAAACCTTCCTGCTGTCTAAACCGTCGGAGCATTTTTATCACTTTCACCCGCATTATAACTGGAGGTACACCCATGGATTTACGTCAATTACAATATATCGTCGCCATCGCCGACGAAAACAATATCACCCACGCAGCCGAAAAACTCTATATCACCCAGTCTGCCCTTAACCAGCAGCTTCTGAAACTGGAAAAAGAACTCGGTGTTCCGCTTTTCCACCGTTCACGTACAGACTGGCGGCCCACCGAAGCCGGTGAGATTTATCTGAAAACTGCAAGAGAAATGCTTCTTATGAAAAAGGACACTTACCACAGAATCCACGACCTGGCCAAAATACAGCAGGGGGAGCTCTCAATAGGATTTACACCCGGACGTGGAATTGCCATGTTTTCACATGTTTATCCAAAATTTCACCGGCTTCATCCAAATATTCAGGTCACACCAAAAGAACTAAGCGTACAAAAACAACAGGCACTTCTGCAGTCCGGTGAACTGGATCTCGGATTTGTTACCCTGGTATCTTCCCAGCAGAAGACTTCCCTCGAATACATACCTCTTGTTTCCGAAGAGATCCTTGCTGCAGTACCTGCACGACATCCGGTCATCACCAGCCCCAAAGGTAACTGGGCAAATGCAATAACCGATGTCCATAAAGAATTTCCACAACTGAATCTTTATGCACTCCGGGAAGAACCTTTTGTTCTTACATATCAGGAATCAACCCTTCGGGAGATCACGGATCACATTTTTGAGGCAGCCGGTTTTAAACCTCATGTGCTTTTTGAAACTTCCAGTAATGCCACTATCGCAACCATGGTCAGTGCCGAAATGTGCTGTGGTCTGATCCCTACTTTTTATGCCAGAGGATATGAAGATCGGATACGCTTTTTTTCACTCCCGGATAATCCCTCCTGGAATGTCATGGCATGCCACCACAAAAAGCGCTATTTAAGCAAAGCAGCCAGAGACTTTGTGTCCCTGGCCGAAGAATTCTGGAATGAATATTGATTACTGGTTCTTCTTTTCCATATATGCCATCATGGCTGCTGCCGCCTTCTTCGCTTCCTCAACTGCATGTACAACAGTCTTGGAGCCATGGACAACATCACCTGCCGCAAATACACCTTCTCTGGTTGTCATCTCGTTCTCATCAACGATCAGCAGACCTTTATCGGAACCTTCCAGGCCGACAGTTGTACGGATCAGACGGTTTCTCGGGCCCTGGCTGATCGCTATGATGGTGGAATCAGCTTCTACCTGATCTTCACCATCTTCATAGCCGACAACTTTATTGTTTTCATCAATAATAGAAGTTTTGAATACAGGTCCCTTTTCAGTAATACGTTCAATAGCTTTTCCAAATTTAAATTCTGCTCCGTCAAGTTCTGCATACGCCATTTCATGAGAGTTTGCTGCCACATGTGTTCCTCTTGCATACAGAGTCACCTGAAGTGCGCCATTACGAAGAGCAGTACGTGCTACATCCATAGCTGCATTTCCCATACCGATGACTGCAACTTTTTCGCCCAGATCATATGCAGCCGGATTTTCAAGATAGTCAATTCCGAAGTGAACATTTGCAAGGCACTCTCCAGGAATTCCCAGGTTTCTCGCTTTCCATACGCCGGTTCCAACAAAAACAGAAGCATAGCCATCACGGAACAGATCGTCAATAGTCAGAACTGTACCGATTGCTGTATGAGGACGGATCTTAATTCCCATTTTCAGGATTTTCTTTTCCAGACGGTCCAGAATGGACTTCGGAAGACGGAATTCCGGAATACCATACCGTGTGATTCCACCGATCTTATCCTGCTGTTCAAAAATAGTTACCTTGTATCCGTTCTGTGCCAGAATAATAGCAACCGTCAGGCCAGCCGGTCCTGCACCGATAACAGCCACTGATTCTTTCTGTTCTTCCGTTTTCACAATCTTCATTCGATCCAGATAAGTATCTGAAATATAGTTTTCAATACTTGAAAAATGAACCGGGTTGCCTTTCTTTCCAAGCACACAATGTCCTGCACACTGCTGTTCGTGATCGCAGACAATCGAACAGATCACAGACATAGGGTTGTTCTGGAACAGTTCTTCCCCTGCCTCCATGACCTTATGTTCTTTAAACATCTGAACAATATGCGGGATTGGTGTATGCACCGGGCATCCCTCCATACATCTCGGTTTTTTGCAGTTCAGGCAGCGATTTGCCTCGTCTATAATATGAATAGCCATTTTTGATCTCCTTCATCCATCATTTTTATTTATTCAAGAACGCCTCTGCCCTCTCAGGTCAGATCATATTTATTTATCACACCATATTTTTTCATTCTTCGCCAGAGAGTAGTCGTACTTATTCCCAGTTCCTGTGCTACTGCGGAACGGCTTCCATGATGTTTTTCCAGAAGTTCTGTAAGTCTGGCAGCTTCCGGATGCTGATAAATAACTGTTGTACCATCTTCTTTTACTGTTTCCTGCACCGGATACATTTCTTCAAGCAAAAACTGGACAAAATCACCTGTAATTGTTTTTTTCGGTGTAGTCAGCATCATTCTCTCACAGAAAGTTTCCAGCTGAAGCTCATTTCCAGGCCATGGATATGCCAGCATTACTTCCATGGCATCCTCTGCTATCCTTGGAAATTTTGCATATCTTCTTGTAAACTTTATCCTGCAGTCTTCTACAATTTCGCGGATATCTTCTTTTCGTTTTCGCAATGGCGGGATTTCCACAGTCAGTCCGTTCAGAAGATAATAAAGATCCTCTCTGAAAGTCCCTTCTTTTACGCACTGATAAAGGTCTGCCGATGTCGTGGCAATGATACGATTGTCCAGCGTCTGGCTTCTTTCCAGATCATTCTGGATCAGCGCATCATAGCGGATCGCTCGGAACAGTCTGTACTGGCAGACAAAAGAGAGTTTCTCGATTTCCGATATAAGAACTGTACCAAGATCACCTACTGCAAGAGCTCCCTTTCGGATTCCTTCATCTTCCGCATGAGGATTTCCAAAAATTCTGTCCACCTGCATCTGCTCGGTCATGCCGCTACAGTTAATTGTAACAAAAGGTCCTGCCTTATAAGAACTGTTATTGTGAATACACTGTGCCAGTACTTCTTTATCCGTTCCCTCCTCACCGCAAATGAGAACCGGTCTTCTGGACAGAGCATACATCTTTGAAAGTTCTGTACAGTATTCCATTTCTTTACTTGTTATCTTCAGGTCTGCAAAATGAGTCTGTGCAACATACCCTTTCAGATAATGACTGTGCAGCTCTTCGCCGCCTCTTTTGTGAGCGGACATATTTCTGTAAAAAGCTATGATCGCACCACGAATCTGTTTTTCATACTGGATCGGTGCCGCAGTGATCATCATCGGCATTCCCGCCATATAAACTGATGTCATAAAAGCATCTCTTTTACCTTCAAGTACATCATCTATATATTTAAGTTCCAGTTCCGGAAAAACTTTTTCGAGAGATGTTCCCATAAGCTGCGCTGATTTTTTACGGAAAAGTTCTTCACCGGCTTTATTTACAATTGTAATTTCTTTTTTTTCATTAATCTCTATGATTCCGTTATAGGAATTATCAAGTACTGTTTCAAACTGCGCAATATATGTTTTTTCAACATCTGCAGTCTGGAGCATTTTTCTTGCTGTTGTGAGAGCTGAACGAATAGACTCTTCTGTCGAGTCAATAAACTGTCCCGGAAAGCCTCTCTGGGAAGCCAGTGCATTAACCGTATCTCCCCCAAGCAGAACATCTGCGCCTTCATCAATTGCCTGATTAACTTTTTCGGCAGCCTGTTCGATAGCTGTAATATTATAAAATTTCAGACGTACACCAAAAAGGTCATCTGCATATGTCATATCACTGAACATACTCCTGAAACCTATCAGTGCGATCTGAGGACATTTTTTATTCGGCACTTTCTTTTTGGCACTGGCGATCATAAGACCGATTTCCTGCCCGGTAAGAATCATCTCTGCAACAGGAATATTAGTATACTGTCTGATAAAAGACGCCTGAACACCTCTTGCCAGAATGACTCCTGCCCCCTGTTCCACTGCTTTTCTTGCTTCATAAACAGAATCAGAAGTTTTTATAACCTTCAGTATATCAATATCCAGTTCATCTTCTCTTATCACATTTCTTGCCTGCTCCAGCATATATTCTTTTGGAAGGAGAATGGCTATTTTTGACATAGATTTATTCCTTTCTCTGTATAATATGAAAGTCAAAAAGCCCCGGCAGGTTCATGGCAGACCTGTCGGAGCTTTCCCAGCCTATGCAAAAGAGAGTGAATTCTTGTGGAGGAACTTTTGCATATGTATGTAAACGAAAAGTCTGACGATTTTTGAGTAGTTAGTGTTCGTCTCTTGTTACTGTAACTTTTGACATTTTTTCATAGAATTTAACAATGCTGGAATGGTCTTCTTTTTCGCATCCGTCTGCTTTCAGAGACTGCATGATTTCCATCAGTTCAGCAGTAAGCGGAAGGGCTGCATTAATAGCATGTCCTGCATTCAGTGCATTATTAAGATCCTTGATATGAAGTTCAATACGGAATCCAGGTTTAAAGTTTCTATCCATCATCATCGGTGCTTTCGCATCAAGCACTGTAGATCCTGCAAGACCGCCACGGATTGCCTGATATACCAGTTCCGGATCTGTTCCTGCTTTTTTTGCAAGTGTAAGAGCTTCTGAAACTGCTGCAATATTAACAGCAACAATAATCTGGTTTGCAAGTTTTGCAACATTTCCGGATCCGATCGGTCCGACATATACAACAGAACCTGCCATATCCATAAGAAGATCATAATATTTATCAAATGTTTCTTTTTTACCGCCAACCATAACGGAAATTGTTCCATCGATAGCCTTTGGTTCTCCACCGGAAACAGGTGCATCCAGCATATCAATGCCTTTTTTTGCAAGTTCAGCGGAAATTGCTTTACTTTCGGTAGGGTCAATGGAACTCATATCAATAAGAACTGTTCCTTCTTTACCGCCTTCAATGATTCCGCCTTCTCCAAGTGCAACATCTCTTACCTGCGGAGAGTTCGGGAGCATTGTGATAATTACATCTGCTGCTTCTGCTACTTCACGGCCACAGCTTACTGTGGTTGCACCAAGTTCAGCCATTTCCTTCAGTGTGTTCGGGTTATGTGTATTAACAACCAGTTCATGTCCTGCTTTGATCAGGTTTTTGCACATTGGTTTTCCCATGATTCCAAGACCGATAAATCCAACTTTCATCTTCAATTACCTCCTGATATTTTTCAATAATGAAACTGTATGTAATGTTTTCTTTCAAGTTGAACTTATTGTAACCTTTCGTTTCAAATTTTTCCATTGACAAAAGGCTCAAAAATCATTTATTTTTTTATGCTATTATAATAATATTACATATAATGCATTATTTATTTCACAATATGAAACATCATTCAATTTCTTTGATAATTTTTTGGTCAAGCGGATATTCGCAATCCGCTTTGCTACTTGCTCATAACCGAATAACTGCTTCGCAGTTTATCAGAAGGAGCTTGCACTCCTCCTGATACAAGCAAGTCCCCACCCACTGCTTATTGCTTTTCGCAATTGAAGCAGGGGACTTACTTGGTTCGGTTAAAAAAACAGATGGCCGACACCGGCCACCTGCTGATATTTTTATTGAATTATTTCTTATAGAATTCAGGCGTTTCTGAAACGACTTAAAAATTCTTTTGTCATTTCTTTCTGAGGATTTTCAAAGATCTGCTGTGAAGTTCCCTCTTCTACAATAACTCCGTCACCCATAAAAATAACATGTTTTGCAACGTCTCTTGCAAAGGCCATCTCATGAGTTACAATAATCATTGTCAGACCTTCTTTTGCAAGGCTTCGCATTACTTCCAGTACCTCACCGACCATCTGAGGATCAAGTGCTGAAGTCGGCTCATCAAAAAGAAGAATCTCCGGTTCCATTGCAAGCGCCCTTGCTATTGCAACACGCTGTTTCTGTCCGCCGGAAAGCTGTTTTGGTTTTGCATTGATATAAGGAGCCATTCCAACTTTTTCCAGATACATCATAGCGTTTTTCAGTGCTTCTTCTTTGCTTCTTTTAAGAACTTTTTCCTGTCCTACTGTGCAATTCTTAAGAACAGTCATATTATTAAAAAGATTGAAACTCTGAAATACCATTCCTACTTTTGATCTGTATTCCGGTACATTTACATGTTTGTCCATAATATTTGTACCATGATAATTAATCTCACCTGAGGAAGGGGTCTCCAGAAGATTCATACAGCGAAGCAATGTTGATTTACCGGATCCTGAAGGACCGATAATGCAGGTAACATCTTTCGGACTTACAGAAAAATCGATGTCTCTGAGGACATCATGGCTTCCGAAAGCTTTTCCCAGATGCTTCACTTCCAGAATTGTCTCACTCATGTTTCTTCTCCTTCCTTTCTTTGTAGGAATACATACCGCTGGTGTGTGTCAGGGTATCAGCTGTAGCCAGGTCATAGTTATCCGGGCCATCCATCTTGCGTTCCAGAAGTCTCAGGAGACGGGAACATGTAAATGTCATAATGAAATACATTACCATTGCGATGGTGAAAGATTCAAAGTATGTATACAGGGCACCTGCAACACCTTTTGTGGTGTAGAACAGCTCTACGGTACCGATAATGGAAAGTACACAGGTATCTTTGATATTGATGATCAGGTTGTTGCCGATCTGCGGCATAATATTTCTCAGCGCCTGTGGAAGGATAACATTGATCATTGTCTGTACATGAGTCATACCGATTGCTTTTGCGCCTTCTGTCTGTCCCTCATCGATAGAAAGGATACCTCCACGGACTGTCTCCGCCATATATGCACCTGTATTGATAGAAACAATGAAAATAGCTGCAAACCACATGGACATGTTGATGTTAAAAAGATAAGCACTTCCGAAATAAATAAACATTGCCTGCGCCATCATAGGAGTTCCACGGAAAAACTCCACATAACATGCCATGATAAATTTAATGATTTTGATCAGGATTTTTTTTGGTGCAGAAGCATTTCTGTCAATCGGAATTGTCTGAACAATACCTACAAAGAAACCTATGATACATCCAAAAAGTGTCCCTACCAGAGCCAGCCACAGACTGACTCCGGCTCCCTTCAGGAAAGAAGGGCCATACTGCTGAAGAAGATAGATAATTCTTCCTCCAAAATTCTCAGGCAGCATCTTGCTCCTCCTTTATGATTCTGAAGACAGAGGCTGTACGGAAATTGCTTCGTCCATCATCTTGTTGAAATCATCTTCTGTCATGTCTTTCAGTACGCCGTTAATAGCTTCTCTGAGTTCATCGTTACCTTTCTTTACAGAAACACCGATGTTGATATCTTCTTCTGAAACTTCAAACTCTCCATCTGTGCCAGTGAAGTCAAGAAGTTTAAAGTCCGGATAAGCAACACATGCTGCTTTTCCAGTAGGCATATCTGTTACAACTGCATCACATTTACCTGATTCCAGTGCAACCAGCATTGCAGGAGCACTTTCCTGTGCAGGAAGGATATCTGCATCCGGGATCTGTGGCAGACAGGAATCATACCAGATTGTATTCTGCTGTGAAGTAACTGTAGCGCCTTTCAGATCTTCTACGCTTGCTGCATCTTTGTAATCACTGTCATTTTTAACCAGTGTGATAATAGATGCATAGTAATATGGCTCTGTGAAGTCAACCATCTGCTGACGTTCTTTTGTAATAGACTGACCTGCGATAACGCAGTCAACCTGTCCGGACTGTACTGCCGGTACAAGAGAATCCCAGTCAAGTTTCACGATTTCAAGGTCATATCCAAGTTCGTCTGCAATTTTCTGTGCCATCATAACATCATAACCGTATGCATAATCAGAACTTCCGGAAATCGGAACTGCTCCGTTGGAATCATCCGGCTGTGTCCAGTTATACGGTGCATATCCACATTCCATTGCAACTTTCAAAGTTTTCTTGTCATCTGCGCTGACACTCTGTACTCCAAAAATCCCACATGTCATAGAAGCTGATACTGCTGCAACTGTCAACATTTTCCACATTCTGTTCTTTCTCATTTTCGTTTCCTCCTGAAAATTTATTTTTCTTCTTTAAGCATTTAACACCTGTCTAAAAAAAGGCGCAAAAAAAGAGCAAAGTGCTCCGTTGCGCTTTGCCCCATTTTAATACTTTATTTAAGGAAAGTCAAGACTTTTATGAAGGACGTCTTACAGAAAGGATAGTTCTGTATGTAGCGTCATTACTGATCTTGATACCATCTCTTGAGTTAGATGCATGTACGATCTGTCCATTTCCCATATAGATTGCAACATGTCCGCCATAGCAGATAAGGTCTCCAGGCTGTGCATCTGCATAAGAAACTTCAGTTCCCCAGTTCTGCTGCTCATAAGATGTTCTCGGAAGGCTGTAACCAAACTTAGCATAAACGCTCTGTGTAAATCCGGAACAGTCAGCTCCGCCTGTAAGGCTTGTTCCGCCCCATACATACGGATTACCAACAAACTGAGTTGCATAATCTACGATAGATGAGCTTCCGGAAGAACTGCTGGAAGATGAGGAACTGGAAGATGTATCTACTGTATCAGGATCAACTGTATTATCGCTGTCGATCACATTTCCATATTCATCATATTCAACATCACTGCTGGTATCAGATGAGGAAGAAGCTGCTGCTTCACTTGCATCTACTTCGTTACCCTCTTCATCATATACGGTATCACCGTTTTCTGCTGCTTCACTTGCATCTACTTCATTGCCGTCTTCATCATATACAGTCTGCTGTTCTTCCTGTGCTGCTGCCTCTTCCTCAGCTGCTGCTGCAGCTGCCGCTTCTGCTTCAGCCTGACGCTGGGCTTCTTCTTCGGCTGCAATTCTCTCTGCTTCAAGCTGTTCAATTTCTGCCTGCTGCTGCTGGATCAGCGCTGCATATTCATTTGCCATCTGCTGTGCATAGGCAATTTCATTATCGTAATCTGCAGAAGTAGCCTTTTTCTCATCGATTGCTGTCTGAAGGTTTACAGATTCTGTTTCATATTCCTGTTTCATGCCTTCCAGCTCAGCTTTCTCTGACTGATACTGCTCACCAAGCTGTGTTACCTGCTCGATAGTATTTGCATATGTTTCAAGGCTCTTTCTGTCGTAATCATACATTTTCTGAGTATATTCAGCTTTTGTAAGGAGATCGGAAAGGTTATCTGCATTTACCATCATCTGGAACCATGCTTCACTTCCGCCTTTTTCATACAGATACTGGATACGCTGTTTCATTGCCTGATACTGCTTATCCTTGGCATTCTGAGCTTTTGTCAGATCTGCCTGTGTCTGCTGGATATCAGCTTCTTTATTACTGATATCTCCTTCAAGAGTCTGAATGGAAACCATGACATTTACAAGATTTGCATCCAGGCTGGCAATTTCGTTCTCCAACTGCTGTTTTGCGGCATAATACTGATCGATCTGAGAATAGGTAGCATCCAGCTGCTGACTGGTCCATGCCTGTTCGTCTCTCAGTTCATCCTCTCTTGATGCGCTTACAGTTGCAACCTGACCTGCAGTCATCATAAGAGCTAATGTCAGGCATACAATTCGCTTTTTCATGTTTCTCACCTCATAATATAATCAATTTTGTAATATTTGCGAAATATCTTTCTGAACTTCTTTTACATACTAACACATACTTATCATTAATGCAAGAGTAATTTTTAAGAAATTTAAAATCTTTGTAACAATTAGAAACACATACGCAACTAATTATAATACAAGCACAATTTACAGCCTGTTTTACTGTAAGTTCTGAACAAAAAAACCGGCAGCGTTTCCGCTGCCGATTTTTTATTAACTGAACAAATCTGCAAGAATCTGATCTGCTGTCATATTTTTGTAACCATTTGGATCTGACAGGGTAGCATTCCATCTGAAATAATTACCTCGACGGATATAGTTACCACAGGAAGTATGATAATCAAACTTCTTATATCCTGCAAACTTCGACATATACTGTTTCGCAAGCGACACAGCCTGGCTGTTATATGTACCGCTCGGTGTAGGTGTTCCTGATATCTGAACACCTGCATTCGGTGTGGAATGAAGTACAACCGCACTCAGGTCACTGCACTGTCCCAGAATGATCCATGTATGTCCGTCATCATATCCGATATCTCCCGGATATACTTTCCAGCCTGTTTTGGCGAGATATGCCTGGTTCAGTATGGAGCCAAGTCCCTTGGACTTGTAAGAACTTCCAATATCTCCGGAAACTTCTGTATAACAGGTACCACCTGAAGCAGTCTGCAGTACCTGATAAACAGACCAGCCTACAAAACCGGAACAGTCAAGTCCCTTAGCTTCATTTGAAGCACTTAAGTTATTCAGTCCGTTGCTCTTATAATTATAATTGCCGCCCTGACTGTTATAGAAGGTCTTCCATGCAGAGCTGACACCTTTTCTCACAGAATCACTGTAATTATGTCCGCCGCCCCAGATATAGAGTGTAGAACCTACTGGCTGAAGCGCACCGGCAAGGAAATTTTTGATGGTACGTTCACTTGCTGATGTGGTATAGACCGCTTTTACTGCACTTATATTTGTTGCGGAAGTCATAACACCACTGGAATTGAATACATATTTGATATTATCGATGGTTCTTGTACCTGTTACTATCACATATGTATCAGGATCAAAGTAATATTTATTATCGCCAATCGTCACAAAGCCGCTTTTCCAGAGGCCTGTATCAGGATCAAAATAATATTTCTTTCCGCTGACTTTCTTGAGTCCGGTATACATGACACCTTTTTTGGAGAAGTATCTCTTCAGACCTGATGGTCGTTCAGTCAGCCATCCTGTCGCCATTTTATAATTCTTCCGATAATATCTCACAAGACCGTTGGAACCTTTTGAAAATCCTCTGAAAGCAACACCTGACTTCTTATTAAAAAGATAGTAGTATTTGCCAATCTTTTTCCAGCCTGTATACATGACACCGTTTTTTTTGTTGAAGTACCATTTCTGACCTTCTTTATTCGTCATCCAGCCGGTTGCCATTGTAAATTTCTTCGGACTGAAATATCTCGTCTTGCCATCCTGGCATTTAATGAAACCACTCTGTGTAGCTCCGGTCTTGGGATCAAAATAGTAATACTTGCTGCCGACTTTCTGGAAATATTTATACATGGAACCAGTTTTCTTATTAAAGTAGCATTTGGTTCCATCAGCATTTTTCATCCAGCCCTTCTGAACAACGCCCTTGGCATTCAGATAATATTTTCTGCCTTTGACTTTGATCCATCCTGTCTGTTTCCTGCCGTTTTTATAATAGTAGGTTTTTCCGTTCTTTACGCGGAAGCCTGTTTTGGCAGCTGCCTGCGTTTCCACTGTAGTGGCATGAAAAGTAAAACCTGCTGCAAAAAGCATTATTCCCATCAGGACAGCTATAACTCCCAACCTTTTGCACACCTTTTTCATAGAATAGTCCTCTTTCCATATATCATTTTTAGCATATTTTTTACAATCTTGTTACAATAATATGTAGTTATTATATCTCATGTTTATTTAATCGTCAATAAAAACTTATTTGCTAAAAATAATAGTAACAAAAAAGACGGGATCAAAAAATCCCGTCCTGATTATTTTCTATATTATTACAGAAGATGTTTGCGAAGTTCAGCTCCGTCCAGTGCACTTAAATATGCAGGCGGCACGTCAAATACTGTCTTGCATCCTGTCTGTCCTTCCTGTTTCATGCGATATGCAGCTCTTGCATAAGCAACGATAACAGAAGATGTAAACTCCGGATTGGAATCCAGTTTCAGGCTGTATTCGATCACATGACTGTTTTCATCATTCCAGCCTGTCTTTCCGGTGCGGATAACAAATCCGCCATGCGGGATACCACTGTGATCACGTTTCATCTCTTCTTCAGTGATGAAATGTACAGTTGTATCATATTCATCAAAATAATTCGGCATAGTTTTGATTTCCTGCTCAATACGTGCAAGATCCGCACCTTCCTCTGCAACGACAAAACATTCTCTGGTATGTTTTTCTCTTGTTGTGAGATCCGGATTTTCACCGTTTCTTACTGCCTCAAGTGCAGACTCTACAGGAATTGTATACTGTTTTCCGTCTTTTACTCCGTCAATACGGCGAATTGCATCTGAATGTCCCTGGCTTACGCCTTTGCCCCAGAATGTATAATCTTTACCATTTGTAAGAATTGCATTTGCATACATTCTGTTCAGTGAGAACATTCCCGGATCCCAGCCTACAGAGATAATTCCCACATGTCCGTTTTCGGAAGCTGCTTTGTCAACATTTGTAAAGTGTTCCGGAATTCTTGCATGTGTGTCAAAACTGTCTACTACATTAAACCACTGTGCATATTTTGGTGTCTGTACAGGGAGATCTGTTGCACTTCCGCCACAGATGATCAGTACATCCAGCTGGTCTTTCATTTTTTCTGCTTCATCTACATGATAGACTTTTGCTGTTTCTGTAAGAATTTTTACAGTTGCAGGATCACGACGTGTGAATACAGCTTTCAGTTCCATATCAGGATTGTGCTTGATCGCACATTCTACGCCTCTTCCGAGATTGCCGTATCCCATAATACCAATACGAATACTCATAACGATTTCCTCCTCTGATTTTATCAAATCATCATGCATCTTTATGTTACTATTCATTCCGTTCACAGCAACATATTTATGCAGTCCATAAATAATGATAATATTTCAGTCTGTAATTGTCAAACATTTTATACTGCTCACAGCAGCTGTCAGCAACAGAAAACACCGCCGCCCGGACAGCAGAGTCCGCAGAGCATATTAGCCAGGCAGAGTTTCATGCAATAATCGCTTCCATCTACAGGCATTCCGCCAAACGGATTCTGCTGTTCCTGATACCAGGTTCCACCGCCTTCCATTCTCTGCTGTGCCATTTTGTACTGAAGATTATCCGGTTCCAGATTTACTGCCTGCCGAATGTCATTTAGTGCATTTACATTATTTCCAAGTCCCATGTTTGCCATAGCGGAAAGGTAATACCATTCTCCGTTTCGCTGAGAAAGAGAAGACAACACGTTCATTGCTTCCCTGTAATGTCCGCTCTGAACATAATTGGAAGCCGCCTGTCTGCGGATTGCCTCTTCATCCTGATATTCGCTTCTGGAACTTCCTGCTCCAAATCCTCCGTAACCTGATCTGCTTCCATAAGAAGAACCATATTCGCGTTCTTTCATGATCTGATCATAGGCCTGCTGTACTTCTTTGAATTTTTCTTCTGCCTGTGCTTTATTTGGATTATTGATATTGGCATCTGGATGATATTTTCTGCTGAGTTTCCTGTATGCCTTCTTTATTTCTTCGTCTGTTGCGTCCCTTGACACGCCCAGGACACTGTATGGATCAAACATGTTCTTTCTCCTGTTTCTCATTCTTTAGTGCGATATTTCCTGCACATAATGGTACCCTTCAGGGTTTTTGATTCTGCTTTTCTTTCCGCTGTCTGCTCACTGTCTCAAAACGGCACCACACACCGGAGTACAAAATATTTCGTAAGATATCTGTATATTTAATAATAGGAAGTTTCTCAAATTCCCTGCATGTTTCAGCCATCATCATCACCAGCATCTGCTGTACTTTTTCCTGAAACCCTTCCATTATATACTCTTCTGCAAAAGGATTGTAATTTCCCTTTTCAACATCTTTTTCGACATCATCATAAGCATCCATCAGATAAATAAATTTACCAAGGAAAAATCCCATTCTGCGAAGAGTCGGCTCCCAGACATCTTTTCTGTAGGCAAAAATTTCTTCCATGATCCGGCCAAAGCATCCCGATACACGGTCTAAATCTCTTTCTCCTTCTTTTTCCATTCTGGAAAGTTCTTCCAGAAGATTTGTGATAATTCTGGTTTTTTCAGAGTATTGTTTTTCAATCTTCTTATCTTTCTTTTTGAGAGTCTGACCATACACGAGACTGACCGGACTGCGGTCATCGTTCCAGTTATCCACGCACTTATAATATGCAAGAAATACATTCATATCTGCCGCATATTCTGTAATGGCATTCTTACGCACCGGCTGCTTTCTCAACGGGTGTATAATGCACCGTGTTGTCCCTTTCTGTATAGGCGGTTCATACAGGCCACTCAGAAGCATGATTACAAAAGTCAGATCATATGTCAGTGTAATCTGCCCGGATATTCCATATTTTTCTCTCAGTTCCCGGCAGAGTCCGCAGTAAAAAGACCTGTACAGATCAAAATCCTTGAATTTTATTTCAGGTTTATTCATTACTACATACCCGAACATAGCTCCTCCCTCTGTAACTTCATTTTATTCTGGCTGTTCTGCATACAGTTATTTACATACCGCTGTCAGCTCTTCTTGATAAATTTAGTATGACATTTCGGACATTCAATTTCTATCTTTCCTTTGCCGCGTGGAATTCTGATTTTCTGTCCACAGCCAGGGCAGGAATAAATGTGATGAGTTTTTCTCTGCTCCATGATATTTTTTTCTCTGCGAAAACGCTGCCTTAACTTCTCAGTGGAAGACAGATACTTCTGATTTTCTCTGCTGCGTTTCGCTATATCTCTGGAAAGCATACGATAATATGTATAAACCAGTGCCAGCAGGCCGACAGTATCCAGTAATGCTCCCAGATTGCTTCCATTACGGAAGAATACTGAAAGAACGATACATACAAGCGCCGCTCCCATTGTAAAACGTGCAAACTGATCTACTCCATATCTCCCCTGCATAAATTTCATAATTTTGTCTCTCATATAAACGCCTCACTATCTGTCATTACAAATCTGGAAAATATAAAATTTCAAATAATAAGATTCATCAGATGACCATAAAATCGGATGATCCGGTGCCTGTGTTCTGTACTCAACCTGTCTCAGACGTTTATGCGCATTTCTTGCAGCCTGGCCGATGGTTTTTGTAAAAAGCTCGTAATCCATAAAATGAGAACAGGAACAGGTTGCAAGAAATCCTCCATCCTTAACAAGTTTCATGGCACGAAGATTAATCTCTCTGTATCCTTTTACTGCATTTTTTATAGAGTTCCTTGACTTCGTAAAAGCTGGCGGATCAAGAATGACCACATCAAATTTCTCACCCTTCTCTTCCAGTTCCGGCAAAAGTTCAAAAACATCCTCACATAAGAATTTCACAGTTCCGTCCAGATTATTCAGTTTTGCATTTTCTTCTGCCTGATGTACTGCAAGCTCAGATGCATCTACCCCCAGAACTTCTCCTGCTCCGGCAATTCCAGCATTCAGTGCAAAAGAACCCGTATGTGTAAAGCAGTCCAGAACTTTTGCATCTTTACAGAGTTTCTGAATTGCCAGACGGTTATATTTCTGATCAAGGAAAAATCCTGTTTTCTGTCCGTCTTTTACATCTACCTGATATTTCACACCATTTTCAGTAATTTCTACCAATGTAGGGAATTCCGGACCGATAAAACCTTTGTACAGTTCCATTCCTTCCTGTTTACGGACTTTTGCATCACTTCTCTCATAAATGCCTCGAATTTTAATTCCATCTTCTTCCAGTACTTTACACAAAAGTTCCAGAATCGTGTTTTTGAGACGGTCAATTCCAAGCGCCAGAGACTGTACAACAAGTACATCCTCAAATTTGTCAACAACAAGTCCCGGTAAAAAATCAGCTTCTCCAAAAATAACCCTGCAGCTTGAAGTATCTGTAACTTTTTTACGGTATTCCCATGCATTTCTCACTCTTTTTTCCAAAAATGCTTCATCAATTTTCTGATTTTCATCTCTGGTCAGAAGACGGACTGTTATTTTGGAATTTGTGTTAATAAACCCTCTTCCTAACGGATATCCGTCAAAATCGTGTACCAATACGATATCTCCATTTACGAAACTTCCCATAATTGTAGAAATTTCATTGTCAAAGATCCAAAGTCCTCCGGATTTCAGAAGACGCCCCTCACCTTTTTTCAGTGTAACCACTGCAAGACTCACGTGATTTCCTCCTTTACTGTGCAATGTTTACTGCACATGATGGTATCCCTTTAGGGATTTCCTCCTTTATTGTGCAGTGTTTACTGCACATGATGGTATCCCTTTAGGGATTTCCTCCTTTACTGTGCAGTGTTTACTGCACATGCATTATCTGTTTATTGTAGCACATATGTTTTCGGTTTTCCAGTTTTTCACACATTCCAATCTCTTTGTCACAAAAAAATCACATCCAGGCAGTTGCCCGAATGTGATTTTGGTTTACTTAATATGTTGCTTCCTCTGTTACAGCATTTTCCATTCCGTCTGCAGATTCCTCAGAATATTCTTCTGTAGTTTCTGCAGATTCTGTATTTTCCGCATCCCCTGCACCTTCTGCTGTTTCCTCTGAAGCAGCCTGTGTTGAAGTTTCGTTGTACAGAGTCTCAAAGAATTTCATCGTATCATTGTACAGTGTGGTTCTGTCTTCCAGAGATTTATCCACAAGGATATCATCTTCCGCAGGATCATTCTCAATACTGAAGATTTTCTTCATATCTGTGTTGATCATATTCATCTGCGCAGACATATATACATCTGTGTCAGCCGGAACATAGGATACTCCTCCGTCTTTCAGTATATTGATATATGCTTCCAGAACTTTCTGAGTAAGTTTTGTTCCCTGTTCTCCATCAAGAGAAACTGTGATGTCCGTCACTTCCGGCATTACACTCTGGAGTGTTGCCAGATCTCCCTGATATTCACCGGTACAGAACTGTTTTGCCTGATCAAATTTTGCTTTGTCTTCATCACTGAGAGAATCTGTATTCAGCGGATCTTCTGCGGTTTCTCCGCTCTGATCTCCACCTTCATCTGTTCCCTCGCCATTCTGTTCTGTACCATCTGTATTCTGGTCTGTATTTTCGATATTCTGATCTGTATTTTCAACATTCTGATCTGTATTTTCGACATTCTGATCAGTGTTTTCAACATTCTGATCAGTTCCATCTGTGCTCTCTCCGTTATCTTCAGGAGTTGTCTCTACAGAACCGTCTTCTGTCGCTTCCGGAATACCTGTTGCATCTTCTGTGTATGTATTGCTGTCTCCTGCTGCATCATTAGTACCTGCGCCTGTCTCTTCTGCCAGTCCAGGATCTTCTGTAGATGTTTCCTTGATATCTCCACCAAGCGCTGAACTGTCTACAGTAGATGTGATATCATCTCCGCTTGAGCTGTCATCTGAAGGGATAGGTGTAGGTGTCGGCTGTCCTTCTGCCTCTGCTTTGCTCTGTTCCAGATTCTGCTGGATATTCTCAAGAGTTTTCTTCATATCCTGAATATCATAATTCTGCTGTACGATCTGCTGAAGCAGGGAAACAATAGTATTCAGCTCATCAGAAGACAGGTCAACTCCGTTCTGTACTGCGATATTGTTTACAATATTATAAATCTCATCTGCATTCTGGATATTGTCGCCGATGATCTGCATCTTTGCCTGATTGATGATATTTGTGGCATTGTCCTGGCCAACCTGCTGGCCGATATTTCCTGTAACAACAACTTCCTGTGTTGCAAGATCTTTCTTGGTAGAATCCAGCTGTGATCCACTGGCTGCCTCATATGCCATCATAACACCTGTAAGTGCACCTGTTCCGGAAACTTCAAACGGGCACGCTGCAACAGCTTCACAGTTTGTTACGCCTGCTGTGGAAAGTGCTGTTGCGATCATATTACAGGTTACATAATTAAGGTTGGCTGTACGAACCTTGATTCCGCCTGACTGTGTAGGTTTTACATAGGCACAACTTAAAGTTCTTGTTCCAATCTGTTCGCTCGGTACATATTTACCAAGATAATTGTGTTCATCTGTATTTGTTACTGTAACAATCTGTACCTGGTTTGCATCTGCCTTAAAATAATTCATCATTGTATTCTTCTGATCCTGGGTAAGATCTGCTCCCAGTGTTACTACCTTTGTGGCATCTGCCATTGCAGGCATCGGAGTGCTTACAGCCAGACACATACTGCACAGTAATGCAACCATCAAATTTCTTTTTTTCATAATTTCTGATCCTCCATATAAAAAGAATTCTTACCATCTCATCAAGTGTTCTTATTATAACATACCTTGTTGGATAATTGTATTTTTTATTTTATGACTTCAAGAAAAACCTCTATCGTCCCTCCGCAGACCATACCTTCATCTTCTGCTTCCTGAACTGTCATATTCACCCGGATACATTTCGTCATCTGCTTTCCTTCGTTGAACATTCTGAGGCACTGATGCTGCACCTCACTTTCCATGCAGCCGCCACCGACTGTTCCGATCAGCCTTCCATCTTCCAGAACCAGCATTTTGGTTCCGATTCCTCTTGGAGCAGATCCTCTCCTTGCGATGATCGTTGCCAGGACTTTTCCTGTTTCCGGTTCCCTGCGTCCTGTCAGATATTCCAGAAGTTCCGGATCATATCCGCTTGTCTTAATGACGCTGTTTTTTACCATGATCAGCTCAGCAATGATTGATATGGCAATTTCTTCCGGAGTTTCCGCATGGATGGAAAGTCCTACAGGTGTATGTATTCCATCAAGAAATTCTTCATCTGTACCTTCTTCCTTCATTTGTTTTTTCAGAAGTGCCGCCCTTCCACGGCTCGCCATCATTCCTGCATAAACATGCGGTTTCCCCGAAATTGCCTCAAGACATACTCTGTCGTATCTGTGTCCTCTTGTAACAACCAGGAAATAGGTATCTTCGCTTCCCTGTATCTGACTGAGTGATTTTTCAAACTCTTCACAGATCACCTGATCTGCGCCTGCACGTCTGGCTTCATCTGCAAACGATGGCCGGTCTTCCAGTACAGTAACAAAAAATCCCACTTTTCCGGCAAGGCGGATCACACTCTGTGCCACATGACCACCGCCACATATAATCAGATGTGCCGGCCTTTTCAGTCTTTCAACAAAAAATTTACGATTTTTTATTTCCAATTTACAGCTCTGTTCCGCTTCCGAAAGCAGACGGATTTCTTCTTCTGTCAGTTCTTCTCCCAGTTTCACCACCGGTCCTCCTTCTGAAAAAAGATATTTGCCGGCAGCCCCCTCCGTTACGGTAACAAGGATATTATTTTTCTTATCCTGAATCTTCTCCATTATACTGTATAATTCAAAATTATTCATATTTTCCCTCCGGAATCTTTCTTTTATTTCAACGATAAATTACTGTTCACTCCGTTCACAGCAACGACAATATCCAAGTTGTTATTTGCAGATAACATATCTGATTCCCGGATAAAATTTCTTTCATTATACCATTGAATATAAAAAACGTACAGCAACTTTATTTTTCAAAGTCCTGTACGTTTTATAAATATTACCTGGGAATAATAACTTTTATGATCATATCAGTATTATGTATTTTTATAATGCTTTATGATAAAGTTCTACAATATCCTGTTTTCTGGAAGAACGCGGGTTAACTGCAATGTTGCCACTCTTCATGGCATCATCGGCCATTGCGTCGATTTTGCTTTCAATTTCTTCATCTGTCACTTCACGACCTCTTGCAGCCTGTCGGATTGCTGTCGTAAGATCCTGCGGAATTCCGATTGCCTCATTCAGTTCCTGTATTGCGTCAACAAGCATCATTGGCTCAAATTCATCCTGATAAGCTTTTACAGGACTGATATAATTAAATATTTTCAGATACCTTCCATGATCAGCAAGGGCATTATATTCTGCAATTACAGGAAGAAGAACCGCATTTGCAACACCGTGTGGAACATTGAAAAATGCACTGACCGGATGGCTCATTGCATGTACATTACCAAGTCTGGCAAAAGAAAAAGCAATTCCCGCAAAAAGTGAACCTGTCATCATGGCTTCTGCTGCTTCCAGATCTGTTCTTCTGGCAACAAAACGTCTGATATTTCTGCCGATCAGTTCCATAGCTTTTTCTGCCATTGCATCTGAAAATGGTGATGCAGCAGTTGAAACATATGCTTCTTCTGCGTGAATAAAAGCATCAATTCCGCAGGCTGCAGCAACAGATGCCGGTGCAGAAGTCAGAAGTTCCGGATCAAGAATTGCATAAGAAGGAAGCAGTTCATAACTGAACACAGTCAGTTTGTAATCTCTGCTGTGATCTGTAATTACAGAAAATGCTGTCACTTCAGAGCCGGTGCCCGCTGTTGTCGGAATTGCGATCAGCGGAATGATTTTTCCCGGTACCTTATGTGCGCCTTCATATTCTGTAATGCTTCCGCCGAATTTTGCAGTAACACCTACTGCTTTTGCCACATCCATCGGTGAGCCGCCGCCCAGCGCCACAATAAAATCAGCCCCTGATTCTTTAAACGCTTCTGTTGCCTTTTCTACAGTTGTCACAGATGGGTTTGCCTCAACATCTGTAAAGATATCCACAGAAACACCTGCTTTTTTCAGATAATCTGCTGCCTTGTCCACAATCCCCATTTTGCGAAGTGTAGGACCGGAGATCAGCATTGCATGAGAACCGCCGAGCTTCTCTGCGCATTCCGGAAGTTTTGACATAGTCCCTGCTCCTACTATAATATTCTGTGGAATAAAAAATTCAAATGGATTCATAATCTGCCTCTTTTCTTCTATATATAATATCTTTTAATTTATGCAGTCATTCTGGAAAGCACTCTGTCAATTGCAGCGTCAATGACAAGATCAAGTTCTTCATCATCAGCCTCCGGCATAAGAGATGCTGCATCTTCATCAGAAATAATCTCGATAAGACTGCCGAATTTTTCTTTGTATTTCAGTTTACAGCCTGCAAAGAATACCACTCCAAGGAGACTCCAGCCACCTACCATCAACCATTCCTGCATAACCAGTGTTCCACCTGAACCAGGAATACAATATACCAGTACCATAAACCCGGAAAGGATTACTGCCATAGTTCCTACAAATTTATATGCCGGCACACGATATGGTCTTGGCATATCAGGTTCTTTTTTGCGGAGAATCAGAAATGAAACAGAAACCATGCAATATGCCAGGCAGCATCCAAAGTTTCCTGCATCACAGATCCATACCATCATGACACGTCCTGCAAAAGGAGCGATCATTGTAAGAATTCCGATAAGGATCAGTGCATTTACCGGTGTTTTGTGCTTTGGATGAAGTTTTGCAAACACTTTCGGGATCATATAAGATTCAGCCATGGAATACAGGGCACGGGAACCACCGATCATAAAAGAGTTCCACGATGTAATAATACCGCACATACCACCTACAATAATAACTTTCGCCATAACTGATGTTCCAAATGCTTTTGCCATGGCATCTGCTGTTACCAGCCCTGTTGTATTCTGTGAAAGTGTAATCTCAGCCGGATTCAGTATATATCCAACAGAAAGAATAACAAATGAATAAAATACCACTGCCAGAACAACAGACAAGATCATCATCTTACCGATTTTTTTCAGCGGTACATTGATCTCCTCTGCTGCCTGCGGAATGACATCAAAACCGATAAAAAAGAACGGAGTGATAACTGCAACTTTCAGAACATTTTTAATCATAGACCCGGTTGTCTCGCCAATAAACATCTGTCCCTGAAGGTTGTCCACATTACCATTTATAACAGATGCAACAATAAGAAGTATACCGGCACCTCCGATAATACAGGTTAGAACAGTCTGGAGTACAGCAGCTGTTTTTGCACCTATAATATTTATCATCATGATAAGAAAAGCTACAATAATAGCAACGATCAGCCAGGAAGCATAAATATCAAATCCTGCAACTGTATAGAGATAACCTTTCAGGAATCCCGGCCACAGATAAGTAATAATTGTCGGGAATGCACATGCTTCAAAGCAGGTAACCCCCACATAACCAAGAATAATAGCCCATGTGCAGACAAAAGAACCGGTCGGCCCCATAGCTTTGTAGCTGAATACATGTTCACCGCCACACTGAGGCATTGCTGCTGTAAGTTCTGCATAAGTAAGACCTACAAAAAAGATCATGACACCACCAATTGCAAAAGCAAGCGCAGCGCCTACAACTCCACCAGCATCAATCCATGTTCCGGAGGAAACAACCCAGCCCCATCCGATCATGGCGCCAAATGCGATCACAAGAATATCCCACGCGCTGAAAACTTTATCAAATTCTGATTTCTTCTGTCCCATACTCTCATTCCTCCTCACTTCCGAATTTTCTTCTGACAAGCGCTTCCAGATACTCTGCTGTTCCGTCTATTCCAAGATAAGAACTGTCCATCAGTATATCCCTGTTGTGACGGTCACCGCGATTGCTTCCTGTCAGTGCCAGATGCCTTGCATGATATCTTTTATCTTTTTCCTTCAGTAAAATCTGAGCATCCTTTTCTGAAAGGCTGTGACTTTTCATAATATTATGTATTCTTGTTTCGTTCGGCGCATAAATAAATACTCTCAGGAGGTTCAGATTCTCGGAATTTTTCAATATATAATCTGCTGAACGTCCTATGATCACACAGGATTCTCTTTCAGCAAGCTTTCTTACAATCTGCTTCTGCACATGTATTGCACGTTCCGTAAGATCCGCATATTTTGAAAACGATCCACGAACATCGCCTTCTGCACCTTTTCCGGCAATAGTGCCTCCTTCTTCTACTTTTTCCATGATTTCCATGGGGATACCAACCTCTTCAAAAATCTCATCTACAAGATCTCTGCTGTAGAATTTGATTCCCAGGTCTTCTGCAATTTTTCTGCCTATGGCATTTCCTTTGGCTCCATATTCGCAGCCAATTGTTATGACCAGATGTTTCATATCGATTTCCTCTCACATCATTTTCTTACCGGAAAAACAAAAGGCGTGCGAACTGATATTATAGTCCGCGACGCCCTTGTCACCTCTTTGTGCACTCTTTTGACTGTTTATTATTTTTCCAGGGATTTAAGTGTATCTTCAATGATTGCTACTGCTTTGTCACATTCTTCTTCTGTTACGATAAGTGGTGGAATCATACGTATAATATGTGCACCGATAGCTGTGATCAGAAGTTTTCTGTCCAGACAGCCATGTTTTACTTCAACTCCGCTGATGGTATCATCAAATTCCACACCAACCAGGAGTCCCTGATGTCTTACTTCTTTTACATGTGGAAGTTTTGCAAGTTTTTCTGCAAAATAATCGCCAACCTTCTTTGCATTTCCTGCAAGGTCTCTGTCAAGCAGTTCATTTACTTCTGCAAGTGCTGCTGCACAGCTTACAGGGTGTCCACCAAATGTGGTTCCGTGCGATCCGGCTGTAAATGCTTTTGCGACTTCTGCAGTTGCACAGATTGCGCCGATCGGCATTCCACCTCCAAGTGCTTTTGCCATAGATACGATATCCGGCTTGATTCCGTAATTCATATAAGACATTACAGCACCTGTTCTGCACCATCCTGTCTGTACCTCATCAATCAGGAGAAGCATATCGTTTTCATCACAGAATTTACGGAGTCCCTGCATGAATTCCATTGTAGCAGGATGTACACCGCCTTCGCCCTGTACAGGCTCTACCATGATTGCGATCGTATTTTCTGTGCATGCATCTTTGAATGCCTGAAGGTCATTATATGGTGCATAAGAGAAACCATATGTCATAGGACCGAATCCAACCTGACATCCATTTGCCGGCTGGCCGGTTGCTGACATTGCTCCAAATGTTCTTCCATGGAATCCCATTTTTGCAGTTACAATATGATAACGGTTCGGTCCGTATTTTTCAATGCCATATTTACGTGCCATCTTGATCATGGCTTCGTTTGCTTCTGTACCTGAGTTCTGGTAAAAAATCTTGTCCATTCCGATTGTCTCGCAGACTTTTTCGGCAAGCAGAGCCTGTGGAATTGTATATGGATAGTTGAAAGTATGCATGATGTCTTCTACCTGGTCTTTTACTGCTGCAACTACTTTCGGGTTACAGTTTCCGGCACTGTTTACGGCAATACCTGCATAAAAATCAAGATATGGTGTACCGTTTTCATCGTAGATATACATGCCTTCTGCTGTTTCAGCAAGAAAATCGAACCTTTCATAAGTCTCGATCATGTATTTGTTTACTTTGTCCTTGATGTCCTGAAAAGTTAATCCTGTGTCTTTTAATTTCATTGCTGATTCCTCCCCGCATCCTTAAGATAAAAAAAAAGCAAAGGCAGATTTCCGTTACCGGTAAGCGCCTTTGCTTAATTTCTGTGTATTATTTTGTACACGTATACAATATCACTATGGGTATTATTTGTCAACATCTTTTTATCAAAAAGATTTTTGCCACTTTTAAAAGACTTTTCAGCTTGTTATCTATGATTATTCAGTATATTTTGTGCATTATATTGCACTTTTTATTTTTCAATCATTCAAGAAACTGATCTATATCTATATTTCTGAATGAACGTAACACAGGGAAGTATCTGTGCTCCGGAGGATCTTTTTCCTGTGTATACCAGATCCCCTTCATTCCACTTTCCCATGCACCTTCAATATCTTTCTTTACGTTGTCTCCGATAAAGATGCATTCTTCCGGGCGTACCCCTGCTTTCTGTGCGCAGAGTTCAAATAAATGATAATGCGGTTTTTCCACCCCTGCTTCTTCACTTGTCACAACAAAGTCTATATACGGTGCTGCACCTATATGCTCAATTCTTTTGTACTGAATATAAGCAGTCATATCTGTCCCTATTCCTGTTCGGATATTTCTTTTTTTCAACTCTTTCAGGAAATCCAGTACTCCGGGCGAAGGCAGTGTCTGTCTGATTGATTCGTCCCAGTATGCATGATACATTTCAAGTGCGTAAGGAAACAATGGCCTGTCAATAAGTTCAAGCATACACTGAGTCCGAATAAGCCTGTTATGGATTGATGCAGTATCCGTTCCGATACGGTCGATTACAATCCTGTTTGCTTTTCTGTAGCACTGTTCTGTTTCTTCCGGTGACATATGAAAATTTTTTCCACAATAATCTGACAGTGCCTTCATCCCATAAACATGACTTCGGTCATAATCATATAAAGTATTATCCAGATCAAAGATTACTGATTTTATCATTGTTTTTCTCCTGTCTGCGTTCATAGGAATCGCTGTGAATCCTCCGGCCACCATTGTCATTTCCCATGGTAGTCCAGAAAGAAACAGGTACAGCATGCCTTTTCCGTTCCTTCATTTCTGTATATATGCCCCTGATCTGTTTCAAATTTAAAAATCTGATCTTTGTGTATATCATGTTTCTGACCATGGCATTCTATTGTAAGAACTCCGTCTGTAACGATCAGATACTCCCTTGTCTTTTCCCCATGGCTCCCGCTGATGTAAGTTGCACCAGGTTCAACTTCTATTCTGTAAACTTCAACCAGGCGTGTATCTTCATAAGGCAGACATGTCCAGACTCTGTACTGCCCTGTCTGTTCTTTTGTCGGAACCAGGTCTTCCGGAGTTACAAGACAGCAGTCCACTCTTGGCGGCTGGATCAGTTCCTGAAACTCTATACGTAATCCGCTGGTGATTTTTCCCAGTACTCCCAGAGATGGATTTGCTGTTCCTCTTTCAATCTGTGCAAGCATACTCTTACTGACTCCGGTCTGTTCTGATACCTGATCAAGGCTCATTCCTCTTGCCTGTCTGGTTCTTTTCAGGTTCACTGCCACATTATTTGATAAATAGTCCATATTCAACTCTCCGCCACAGGCTTATTACATGCAATTACTTACCAGTTACTCTAAAATATGCTCTCTCCCCATGGAAATAATGGTTCTTACATGATCATCTGCCAGGGAATAAAAAATTGATTTTCCTTCTCTTCTGTTTTTGACCAGTTTGTTCTGTTTCAGAATTCTGAGCTGATGCGATACGGCTGACTGAGTCATGTTCAGGACTTTTGCCAGATCACATACACATACCTCTGATTCAAAAAGTACAAACAGGATTCGGATACGGGTAGAATCCGCAAAAACCTTGAAAAGATCAGCCAGATCATATAATTCCTCTTCATCAGGCATTGTTTCATTGACTATCTTCAGGAGATCCTCATGTATTTCCTGGCATTCGCAGCTTATTTCTTCTCTCTCATCTGTCATATCTGTCTCTCTTTCTGTATATTGCCTTGTATGTCTCGGGATTTTGGCAAAAAACATGCCAAAACGCCTCTCGGGATACTACCTTCTGAATAGTTACAAATTCTTTACAAATAACGTGCGGATCGCATTCAGTACGGCAATTACCATAACACCTACATCTGCAAAAATTGCCACCCACATATTTGCAATACCGACAGCTCCAAGAATCAGGCAGATCACCTTGATTCCAATGGCAAAATAAATATTTTCATATACAATACGCATACATTTCTTTGCAATCTTTATAGCTTTGACGATTTTCATCGGATCATCATCCATCAGTACAATGTCCGCTGCCTCAATTGCCGCATCTGATCCGAGTGCTCCCATGGCAATACCTATATCTGCTCTGGAAAGCACAGGTGCATCATTAATACCGTCACCTACGAATGCCAGTTTTTCTTTTTCAGATTTTCTATCCAGCAATTCTTCTACCTTTGTTACTTTGTCTGCCGGAAGCAGTTCGCTGTAAACTTTATCAATGCCCAGATTTCCAGCCACCTGATGAGCAACTTTGTCAATATCACCTGTAAGCATGACTGTTTCTCTGATGCCGATCTTTTTCAGGTTACGGATTGCTTCTTTTGAAGTTGGTTTTTCCACATCCGAAATCAGAATATGGCCTGCATATGCACCATTAACAGCTACATGGATAACAGTTCCCACATGATGGCACTCTACAGCTTCCACACCGATACGTTTCATCAGCTTTGCATTTCCAACTGCAACAGAAATGCCGTCTACTTTTGCCATAACACCGTTTCCGCTGATTTCTTCCACATCTGTTACACGTTTCTGGTCAATTTCTTTTCCATAGGCTGCCTTCAGACTTCTGCTGATAGGATGTGTGGAAAAACTCTCTGCAAGAGCCGCATATTCAAGAATTTTTTCTTCTTCTAATGAATTGTGATGAACACCACTTACCTCAAACACACCTTTTGTCAGCGTTCCTGTTTTGTCAAATACAACATATTTTGTCCGGGAAAGTGTCTCCAGATAGTTGGAACCCTTTACAAGGACACCTGCATTGCTGGCTCCGCCGATTCCTGCAAAAAAGCTCAGCGGAATACTTATAACAAGAGCACACGGACAGCTGATAACAAGGAATGTAAGAGCTCTGTAGATCCACTGTCCCCACATTGCCGGATTATGAAGAATGAGCATATTTATCAGAGGAGGAAGAATTGCCAGTGCCAGGGCTCCATAGCATACAGCCGGTGTATAATAGCGGGCAAATTTGGAAATAAAATTCTCTGATCTGGATTTGCGTGAACTTGAATTTTCCACCAGTTCCAGGATTTTTGATACTGTTGATTCTCCGAATTCCTTCGTTGTCTGTACCTTCAGGACCCCTGTCATATTTATGCAGCCACTTATGATCTCATCTCCTGTTTTTGCATTTCTCGGAAGACTTTCTCCTGTCAGCGCACTTGTATTCAGCGTTGTATTTCCTTCAACAATAATACCGTCAATCGGGACTTTTTCACCAGGCTGTACAACAATAACAGATCCAATCTCAATTTCGTCAGGATCTACTTTTTCCAGCTTTCCGTCTTTTTCAATATTCGCATAATCCGGACGGATATCCATCAGTTCACTGATGTTACGGCGGCTTTTTCCCACTGCATAACTCTGGAAAAGTTCACCGATCTGATAAAACAGCATAACTGCGATAGCTTCATTATAGTCACCGCTTTTTTCATAAACAGCCAGACCGAAAGCACCGACAGTAGCAATTGCCATCAGGAAATTTTCATCAAATACCTGTCCATTTTTAATGCCTTTGAAAGCTTTTTTGATAATATCATATCCAATTTCCAGATAAACTGCCAGGTAGCAGATAAATTCCGGAATTCCTGTCACAGGAATGAAATGCAGCGCAACCAGCAATACTGCAGCCACAATAATCCTTGTCAGCATTTTTTTCTGCTTCTTATTCATAGTCTTTTCCTCCATCTGCTCCGCATATACAGAAAACCTGCCACTGCATACTTTGGCATTCAAAGAGTATTCTGCTGTTTGTCACAGACAGAATACTCTCTTCAGGCACTGCTTATAAATAGATTTCGCAGTCATCTTCTACTTTCTTGCAGTTCTTAAGAACCTCTTTCATAACTTCTTTCGGGTTCTGTCCTTCTTCAAATTCTACATTCATCTTAAGCATCATAAAATTTACAGTTGCGTCTTTTACACCTGCTGTATTCTTTGCAGCTTCTTCCATTTTGTTTGCGCAGTTTGCACAGTCAACTTCGATTTTGTAGGATTTTTTCATAGTGGTATTCTCCTTTTTACATATTTTAACTTCAAGTTGTTTCATATGAACATTCATTCATATGTTTGTTTGTATTATAACACTCGTGTTATATATGTCAATAGGTTTTCTGTATTTTAATTTCTTTTATTTCTTATACAGAAAACCTGCAGGCACTTATGAGAACCTGCAGGCAAAATCACTGTTTATTATTTTATGTATTTACATATTATTTCACCCTGCTCCTTGACAAGCAAAGCCACTGCCTCAACGGTTCGCCGTTTCCAATCAGACTGCGCCTCCTGCTTGTCTTCTTGGACGTCTATCGCATGGGCAGTGCTAATGCTTCTCGGCGTCGCTTTGCTCCTTGACAAGCAAAGCCACTGCCTCAACCCAGACGGTCTGGCAGAACTGGTCTACGCAGCAGGCTTTTTCTAGGCGGTAGCCTGCCTGAAGAAATGTTTCCAGGTCGCGTGCAAGGCTGGTTGCCTTACATGATACATACACAATGCGGTTTACTCCATAGGAAAGGATCTTCGGCAAAGCTTTCGGATGGATTCCGTCTCTCGGCGGATCCAATACTATTACATCCGGTTTTTCTTCCAGGTCATCCAGAACTTTCAGTACATCTCCCGCAATAAATCTACAGTTGTCAAGTCCGTTTAACTTTGCATTTTCCCTGGCGGCTTTTACTGCATCTTCTACAATCTCCACACCGATTACTTCTTTTGCAACAGGGGCAAGAAGCTGTGATATCGTTCCGGTTCCACTGTACAGGTCAAACACCTCCATGCCACTGGTATCCTGAATATAATCACGGACTACTGAATACAATACCTCAGCAGCAAGTGAATTTGGCTGAAAAAAAGAAAATGTGCTGATTCTGAACTTCAGCCCAAGCAGTGTTTCATAGAAATAATCGTTTCCGTAAAGGATTCTGGTCTCATCACTCTGAACCACATCAGAAAGTGAATCATTGATAATATGCATGATTCCGACGATTTTTCCAACAAGCGGCAGTTCAAGAAGAAGGTTTTTCAGCGGTTCCAGGTCATACTCTTCCTGGCTTGTTGTCACAAGATGTACAAGGATTTCTCCGCTCGTCACACCTCTTCGTATCATCAGGTGTCTCAGGTACCCTGTATGCTGCAGTTTTCTGTAATAAGAAGCTCCTTTTTCCCTAAAATAATCTCTCACACATATAAGAATATCCGTCATATCCTTATGGACAAGTTTACAGTCATCTGTATTTAGTATGTCATATGTGCTGCCTTTTTTGTGAAGGCCAAGGGAAAGCGGTCCGTCTTTGTATTCATCTCCAAAAGAAAATTCCATTTTATTGCGGTATTCAAATTCTTCAGGGCTTCGTCTGATTCCCTCCCATTTGAAGTCCGCACTTCCATCTGCACTGATCTGACCGCCCTGCACCAGAGCATCTTCCAGAAGTTCCCTGATCTGCTGTTCCTTCATTGCAAGCTGATTTTCGTAGGACATAGTCTGATACATACAGCCACCACATGCCGGGAAATTACTGCATACAGGTTCTCTTGTCTCCTGCTCTGATTTCTCAAGAATTTCCATAATCCGTCCCTGCGCTCTGCCTGAACGTTTCTTCTGGATCATGAAACGTACTTTCTGTCCCGGAATACCATTTTTAACCAGTACCTTCTGATCATCAACCATTACATATCCTTTATTCGGGAACTCCACTTTTTCTATGATTCCCTCGTATACTTCACCTTTTTTCATAATTTTCTCCTGCTACAGTTCCATCCTTCGGATTCCTTTATAATCTAAAAACAGCTCCGGTAATATGCCAGAGCTGCCTCATTTTATTTATTTTATTCTTCTTCATCTTCGAAATAATCATCAAAATCATCATCGAAGTCTTCTTCGAAGTCTTCCAGATAATCCGGAGCAAAGAAACGGTATACTGCAAATGCAATACCTGCTACTGCTGCAACAGCACCAATAACTGCCAGTACCCAGAGAACTGTATTTTTTTCTTTTTCATCTTCTTTTTTCTTTAATGCTGCCATCAATTCTTCGATTTTTGCATTCATGTTCAGATTGTTCAAATTCATTGTGCGCACCATCCTCTCATTCTTCCAGCTGATATTCCCATCTGATACGGCACTTCCATATCTGTGGCAACTTCTGGTAAAATAATTCATATCAATTATAGATTTTAGTATACCACTATCTATATAATTTTACCATATCTTCTTTTAATTTTGAGAGATGATTTTATAAGTGAACTACTCGGCAACAAGTTACCAGAGCATCTAACTACATAAAATTATTTTTCATACTGGATAAAGCCTGAACACCGATTTTTTCGCCAAGATGCACTCTCGTCTCGATTCCGTTTAATGAATTTGAAAGAATATCTTCATCCGGTTGTACACGATTTTTCTGAGAAATCAGTATGATCGTTGAACCTCCAAATGCAAAATTCCCCTTCTCAAATCCTCTGCTGACCTGCGTATGCTCATAGTGATTTTGTATCTTTCCGACCATCAGTGCACCGACTTCCATCTGAAGCAGCGTTCCGAAATTATCTGAACGCAAAAGTGAATATTCTCTTGCATTTTCTTTATAAATTGGATATACATCATTTGCCACCGGGTTTACCGTATGAAAAACTCCCGGAATTTTCACATGACCGGATTCCATTCCATTATCCACATAGATATATCTGTGATAATCATCTACGCAGAGTCTGAATACCCAGAGATAACCGCCTTCAAAACGCTTTGCAAGTTTGTGATTTCTGAGAAGGCTGTTCAACGTATATGGCGTATGTTTGATCTTTACCCGGCAGTCACCGTCAATTGTGTAGACACTGAGTCTGCTGTCACATGGACTGATAAATGTTCCGGGATTTTTTTCAATTTTGCGAACTCCCGGTCGTATCCTGCGCACAAAAAAATCATTATAAGACCTGTACGGTGCCCCCAGATAATCTTTCATATCAATTCCATTTGACCTGATAAATGGTCTCACAGCCAAAGCAGACACCCTTGAATCGAGAACTTTTCCCATAACTTCAGAAACCACCGGACTTACCAGTGGTTTCAGTAAAAAGCGTCCGGTTCTGCTTCCATATAATTTCTCAAGAAAACGATCCTGTCCGGAATCATTTCTGACAATATTTCCATTTCTGTCAGCAGTACAACCCATCACGCACATCCTTTCAATGCTTTTAATTTTGCAAGCTGGTGATATTTCCACCATGCTCCGCCTTTGTAAAAAAGGACTACCAGCACTGCTGCCGAAACAACAGCTACAAGAACAACAAGTTCCTTATTTGTCGGTTTACGGAAGCGGAAATCCACAATAAACAGCAGTCCCACAAGAAACATTGCAATATGCAGACAACATATAAACCATCTGTATCCCGGAAGAAACAGCGATCCAATAAACAGAAGCGGCATGATGACCGACATGGAAGTGATCGGCAGGCCCTGATAGTATTTGCGGTTTTCTGATGTCTCACTCTGTCTTCTTGTTTCCATTACATTAAAATATGCCAGACGGATCACTCCCGCAAGTCCGTAAAATGCAAGAATAATAACACTGTAAAAATGATTCATTCCAAGTTTATAAGCCAGCACAACAGGAAAAATCCCAAAACAGACTATATCACAGAGAGAATCTATTTGGATGCCAAATGACTTTTCGTCTTCGGTACGGTTTTTTTTGGTCCTGGCAATCTTTCCATCAAACATGTCACATAATCCGGAAAAGGCAAGGCAAAATACTGCTATCTGTACTCTGCCTTCTATAGCACAGAAAATTCCCATAATTGATGAGACAAGACTGATATATGTAACAATTACTGTATAATCATAAACTCCTATCATTTAACTCTCTCCTTGGTTTCCCCCTGTTTCTGACCTATGGTCAGATGTGTTATCACAGTAAAAACTGCGCTGATCAAAAGTTCTCCGTAATATCCCAGACCTCTGCTCAAAACCATTCCCGGAAGAATAAGACTTCCGAAAACAGGGGCAAAAATAGTCAGGAACAATGTCTCACTGATGCCCATGCCTCCCGGCAGAGGAAGCATATCCACGGAAACGGAAATAACTGCCTGAAGAAATACAACTGTCCAGAATCCCGTTCCGTTCAGGGAAAATGCCCGGTATACAAACCAGGTTACCGCAAAAAGAGCAAATCTCTGTACAAATGTAATTCCTATAACATTTATGATAACTTTCGGATGTTCTCTGAGATAAACTGCTGTATCACGGTAAACATCCATTGAATCTTCGAGTTTTTTCAGTCTTCCGTCTTTTCTGCGGAGAAGATGTATCTTTTCCAGAAGTGCAAGTCCTTTTACCATAAAGTTTCTTGCCAGAAGCGGATGAAAAACAAGTATCGTCATAAATGTCACACAAAAAATATTCAATGCGAGTCCAAGATAAAATACGGGAAGTATTCCTTCCAGATATCTGTGAAGAAATCCGCGTCCAAATACTGCAATCCCGATTCCAACCGCTACAAGTACAAATTTGTATGTAATGGTCACGATCATAAGTATAACTGTGGATACAGGAATCGGTATTTTTTCTTTTTTCATATAGTAAATCTGCATTGGCTGACCGCCACTGGCTGACGGTGTAATACAGCTGAAAAAGAACCCTACTGACGAAAAAAGGAAGCAGGTTCTTTTTTGCAGATGAATCCCATAAGACCTCATCATATACCATATGATAATGGATTCACCCCAGATAAAAAAAGCAACCAGTGCAATCCCGGGAAGCAGCCATTGTTTTCCGGCATTATGAATTGCCTCCAGCATGGAAGATAAATCTTCTCCATGGAACACTCCATAAACTGTCAGCGCAAACACTACTGCCAGAAAAACACCATTAAATATTACTTTTTTCCTATTCTGCATTTTTTATCCTTCCAGCAGACCGCGGATCACATTTTCAATCCGTCCGCCGATTTTTGCATATATACAGTACAGACTGGTTTTCTTTCCAATCTGAAAACAGACGGATCCCAGAAGTATGCCACCTGCAACGTCTATCAGCACATGCTGTTTGGTCATCAACGTGGAAATAAATACCAGTACTGCAATTCCCAGAGATGTTCTCTGATACCAGACCGGGATTTCTTTTCTTCCTCTGATGCCGATATAACAGAACCAGCTGACAAGACAGTGAATAGACGGGAAAAGATTATCTGCCGCATCTATAGAATACAGCCACATCGCCGCCTGGTTCCACAGACCACTTCCGGTAATCTCCGGTCTTGTATTGGTCGTCGGAAACAGAAGGAAAAACGCAAGACATACACACCTGGACAAAAAATCTGCTGTAAAAAACTGATATACACTTTTTTTATCCTGTCTGGCAATGAGAATATAATTCAGCACCCAGAAAATATAACATCCAAAATATACGATCAGAAACTGCGGAATAAATGGCAGTTTTCGGTCAAGACTGCTCTCGATATTATAATGATACCAGTTTCCTGCAATCATTCTGGATCCTGAATATACCAGACAATTAAAAACAAATGAAAAAATAACAGGAAAAATCCCATATGGAGGTATTATTTTCGTAAGTAGTTTTAGTATTTTTTTCACTTTAATAACCTCCATTATTTTCCGATACTAAAAGTATACCATTCCATTTCCGGTGATTCAATAATATAGCCCAAACGTTAAGAATTGTTAAGGATTTCATCAGATTTTCTTCAGTTTTGCAAAACCTGCAAACATCTTTTTGACGCCTGCTCTGTCAAAATCCACTGTAACTTCATAATCTCTTCCGCCTTCTACGATATCCTTCACAATACCTACGCCAAATTTCACATGACGTACAGTATCTCCGACTCCGTAATCCAGTGAATCTGCTTTTGTCACCTTGAAATTCTGCGGCTGGAAGACCTTTGCATGGAAATTCTGCTTCATCTGCATGTAGCTGCTTTTTGCAGGGACGACATCTTCAAGTTTCGGTTTGTGCTGCTGCACCGTATGTCCAAGTTCAACCAGCTCTCTGGGGATCTCCCGTACAAATCTGGATACACGGTTGTACTGCGTTTCACCTCTTACCATTCTCTGCTGTGCACTTGTGAGTGTCAGTTCTTTCATTGCTCTTGTGATCCCCACATAACACAGCCTTCGTTCTTCTTCCATATCTGAAGAATCTCCGGAAAAAATGCACATGCTGCTCGGGAAAATGCCATCTTCCATTCCTACCAGATATACATACGGAAATTCAAGTCCCTTTGCACTGTGTAATGTCATGAGAAGTACATAATCCTGGTCAGGATCTACAGTATCTATATCAGCGATCAGGGCAATTTCCTCGAGAAAGCCTGACAGTGTGGCTTCTCTTCCCTCTGCAGTCATTGTCTCCTGATAAGATACTGTCTTCGAGATCAGTTCATCAATATTCTCGATTCTTGCTCTTGATTCTTCTGTATCTTCGGCTTTCAGCTCATCCACATAACCGGTAAGGTCGATGATCTCCTCCAGCAGTTCTGTTACTGTATAAGCCTGAGCCTTACTTTTCAGTGACTGTATAAAGGTAACAAATCCGTCAATCTTCGAAAGGCTTCTTCCGATAGAAGGAACTTCTTCTGCCACCCGGAGTGCATCATAGAAACTGATGTTCATATTATCTGCATAATCCTGAACACGTCCAACTGTCGTTGCCCCAATTCCTCTTTTCGGAACATTCAGGATTCTTCTTACTGCCAGATCATCCGCTGCATTATCTACTGTTTTCAGATAGCACAGGAGATCTTTTACCTCTTTTCTCGCATAGAAGTTTACTCCTCCCACGATTTTGTACGGAATATTTGCATGGAGGCATTTTTCTTCAAAGAGACGGGACTGGGCATTGGTACGGTAAAGAATCGCACAGTCACGGTAATGCCCTGTGTTTTCTCTTCGTTTTTTTGCAATATCACCAACTACATATTCAGCTTCCTCAAATCCATTCATAAACTGGCGGAAATGTATTTTTTCACCTTCCGGATTTTCGGTCCAGAGTTTTTTGTCTTTTCGTTCGGTGTTATTTGCGATCACTCCGTTGGCCGCATTCAGGATATTCTGTGTAGAACGGTAATTCTGTTCCAGACGGATAACCTTTGCATCAGGAAAAACTCTTTCAAACCCCAGAATATTTCCAATATTTGCACCACGGAACTTGTAAATAGACTGATCATCATCGCCTACTACACAAAGGTTTTCATAGCGTGAGGCAAGAAGGCTGACAAATTTGAACTGTGCAGTATTTGTATCCTGATATTCGTCTACCATAATATAGCGGAACCGTTCCTGGTAATACTCAAGCACATCTCCACAGTTCTGAAAAAGTTCTACTGTCTTTACGATAAGATCATCAAAATCCAGTGCATTATTTCTGCGAAGTGAGGCCTGATATTCTCTGTAAACTTCGGCTACTTTTTTCTGGTTAAAGTCAGCGCCGGCATTCATCAGCATTTCATCCGGCGTCATCAGTTCATCTTTTGCATGGGATATCTGTGCCAGAAGGGAACGTTCTTTGTATTTCTTTGTATCGAGATCTAATTTGCGGCATACTTCTTTCATCAGGGTTTTCTGATCGTCAGTATCATATATTGTAAAGTTTGTATCGTATCCGAGCCTGTCTATATAACGTCTCAGTATGCGTACACAGGTGGAATGAAAGGTGGATACCCAGACGCTTCCACCGTCTGTTCCTGTGATCCTGTCTACTCGTTCTCTCATTTCCTGCGCTGCTTTGTTGGTAAATGTGATCGCCAGTATGTTCCATGGATTTATATCTTTTTCTGATATCAGGTATGCGATCCTGTGCGTCAGTACTCTTGTCTTGCCGGAACCTGCTCCTGCCAGAATAAGAAGAGGCCCGTCTGTATGTAAGACTGCCTCTTTCTGTGGTGGATTCAGTGTATCATATATGCTCATGTATGTTCTCCTCGTTTAGATAAAGGTCAAGTGTTGTGTACGTTTCATTATACACGAAACAGGAGTTCTGGTAAAGAAGGTATTCGTGTAGTTTCGCTGAGAAAAACAAAAAATCAAATTCATTTTGAAAGAAAATTTCATAAGCACAGATAAATGGATATCAACGGGGCGTGTGAGGTTGTGTCGTTGTGAAAGATCGGCTTCAAAGTGAGGAAGTTCTAAATATGTCTCTCATCTGCTAAAACCACAGGAAAAATCCTCAAACTCGCTTACGCTCAGACAATCGGATTTTTTCTGTAACGCAGATTTCCTGACATATAAGAACTTCTGCTCACTTTTCAGATATCTTCCACCCCGACACAACCCTCCACGCCGCTGATATTTCATTCCATACTGTATCGTCTTCTGTTTTCCTGCCTGATTTCTTTTTCTGTTTTTCTCTCGAAATCTACACTCCAGGGCAGCGGCGCGGAGAAGCAAAAAGAGACCGCATGAACTCCGAAGAAGTTCTGCGGGTCTTTATTCTGCTTCTCTCTCCGCCGCTAACAAAAAGTAAACACCTGGCAGGATAATGTTGAACGCTCGTCTTATACAGCTTCTAAAGATAAGAGAAGAAATCGAAGAAGTGCAGACACTCTGCAGGAAACGATGGTATTTCTTAGGTATGTTATTTCTGTGTTATAGAGTTCATTCACTCTGTTTGAGCGAAGCGAGTTGGTGAAATGAACTCTATGTTTTTAACAGGAATATAAATACCTTAGTAATACCCGTTTTCGAAGCCCGTCTGCATCTTCTCGATTTCTCTCTCTTATAATTCAGAAGCGTCAATCAGCCAATCAATTTTCCTGCCTGTGATTTACTCCATTACGATATGATAATTCCAACTCTGATATTCTTCACGGGCCTCTTCCAGCTTCAGCCCTCCATTCATCAGTGCCCCGCCAGGATACTTCATTCCTTTCACAGCAAATAACAAAAAGGTTTAGAAAAACATTTACAAGTAGTATTTAAAACTATATAATAAAGAGCAGAGATATAAATGTAAAAATCCAGGGTTCCGATGATAGCATTTTACATACACACCAAAAATCCTGGAAAAGGAGGAAACATGTCCATTAACACAGACAAACTAATGCAGGATATTCTGGACCAGATTTCCGGCATGGGATACATCAAGCCGGAAGATATCCCGAATATTAATTTATATATGGATCAGGTCACCACATTCATGGAGGAACAGCTTGCTCACTCCAAGCGTTATACTGATGACAAGATTCTTACCAAGACAATGATCAACAATTACGCAAAGAATAATCTTCTTCCCTCCCCGGAAAAGAAACGTTATTCGAGAGAACACCTTCTTATGCTGATCTTCATTTACTATTTCAAAAATATCCTGTCCATCAACGATATTCAGACTCTGCTCGGACCTATCGCAGATAAATATTTTAAATCTCAGAAAGATCTGGATCTGACAGACATTTATAATGAAGTATTCAGCATGGAAAAAGGACAGATCGAATCTCTGAAAAAAGAACTTCTTGAAAGATATCAGATATCACAAAATACTTTCACCGATGCTCCTGAAGAGGATCAGGATTTTCTGAAACTTTTTTCCTTTATCTGTATTCTGAGTTTCGATGTGTACGTAAAAAAAATGATCATTGAACAGATGATCGACAAACTCCGTGGGGATTCTCCTGATAAAAAACACAAAAAGTAAATATTTCCATACTTTGGCATACAGAGAACCTGCCACTGGCAGCTTCTCTTGCATACTTTGGCAAAAAAAGAACCGGGCAGTTCATCACCCGGTTCTTTATATTTTTAATACAGATACTTACAGTTTACATATCCGCTCTTTCCAAGTTTCGCAGAATATACAAACCAGTATGTGGAATCGCTGCTGTCCTGAACAGTAACAACATCACCTGTATAAAGCTCTCCGATCTCGTTGCTGGAATCATATGCCTTCGCACTGCGCAGGGCAAGATATCCGCTGGATACTTTTACTGTACGGCTGACAGTTGCTGTTCCGCCTGTAAGATAATCTTTGTTTACATATCCATTCATTCCATATTTCGGAGAATATACATACCAGTATGTGGAATCACTGCTGTCAAGTACGGTAACTGTATCTCCCGTATAGAGCTTACCGATCTCATTACGGCTGTCATAAGCCTTTGCATTACGCAGGGCAAGATATCCGCTGCTTACGCTGACTGTACGTACATCACTTGTATTTCCGCTGAGATAATCCTTATTTACAAAACCGCCCTTGCCAAGCCCCGGCGCATATACCAACCAGTAAGTAGCGTCTTCCCGGTTCGCAACATATACGATATCTCCGGTATAAAGTTTCCCTACTTCATTTTTGGAATCAAAGGCTTTTGCATTTCTGAGTGCAAGATAACCGCTGTTCACGCTGACTGTTCTTGTGTCAGCTCCATTGGTCAGATATGCGCAGTTAACATAACCTGACTTGCCAAGTTTTGCAGAATATACTGTCCAGTATGTGGAATCACTGGCATCTGTCACTTCAACCGTATCACCTGTATAAAGCTGTCCGATTTCATTCGCATCATTATAAGCCTTCGCATTACGCAGGGCAAGATATCCGCTGGCAACAGTGACTGTGTAGTTATTTGCAGCCGCAAAACTGATTTCTGTCATTCCCGGAACAGAAAGTACAAATGCAAGAACAAACAGCACTGCCCATTTCAGAAATGTTGATTTTTCTCTTTTTTTCATAGCGTTAACCTCCTTTTGATGGTTCGTTACTGATACCATTATAAATTTATGCTGTATTTTTTGCAATCATTTTTCACAATTATTCGTCACAACATGTCAAAAAATTATGCATAATTACAGTTACCGTTTCCACCGTGAACAGCTGCACTATTTATACCTCTGATGTATATTTTTTACCAAAAGCACTGCTTGTAAAATATTTAATTATAGCTTATCATATTAGCTGTCTATATTTGTAATTTTGAATAACCATTCAGGAGGAATTCAAATGAATAAAATTTTACGTTTATTACTTGTCGGAAGTCTCATTCTGGCTTTTCCTGCTACAGTTTTGGCAGCTCAGGCAGATACCGCTGAAACCCAGGAAGAAGGAATGCTGAAACCTCCCGGTTCCCAGAGCAGTACAGCATCTGCTGACAGCGATTCAGACAGCACTGATGAAAGTTCTGACGATGCTTCTGTTTTTTCTTCAGGTGTGGACTGGTCTGCTGCAAACACGGCTGCCTCTCCGGCTTCCAAAGATACAACTTTTACAGTCTGCATTGACCCCGGCCATCAGGGCAGCTGGGTAGATATGAGTGCCCAGGAACCCATGGCTCCCGGCTCTTCCCAGACCAAGAATAAAGCAACCACCGGTACAACAGGAAACTTTTCCAAAGTTCCCGAGTATGAAGTCAATCTTCAGGTTTCACAGGTACTCGAAAAAGAACTGACCAAAAGAGGCTACAAAGTTGTCATGACACGCGAGGACAATGACAAGGCCATCAGCAACAAAGAACGTGCTGAATTTGCCACAGAAGCAAATGCCGACATTACAGTCCGTGTCCATGCCAACAGCGATAATGATTCTTCAGCTTCCGGCGCACTGACCATGGCACCGACTGATTCCAATCAGTATCTTAATGCAGAACTTATCCAGAGAAGCCAGACCCTTGCTTCCTGCATTATCGACAATTACTGTGCTACCACCGGACTTGGAAATAAAGGTGTCATCTCCGCCGATAATCTGACCGGAACAAACTGGAGTACGGTTCCTGTGGCTGTTATTGAAATGGGATTTATGAGCAACCAGAATGACGATCTCTATATCACAGATACAACCAATCATGAAACCATGGCACGCGGGATCGCAGATGGGATTGATGAATATTTCAGCATCATTGAACCACAGTCCGCAGCCGAAGGAGAACATCTTTCACAGCTTACTGATTCACTCCGTTCCAGTTATATCAACGCTCTCGAAAACAGCGGTGAAAAATGGGCAGTTGCAGCCATGGATCTGAAAAACCGTGATTACAGTACCATCAACGCAGATCAGACTATGAAATCAGCAAGTGTTATCAAAGCATTTATCATGGGAGCTGTTTATGAAAATCTTGTATATCCTGACGGAAGTGATTCTCCTTCTGCCGAATATCAGAATTCTCTTCAGTCACTGCTGACCTCGATGATCACAGTCAGTGACAATGATGCTTCCAATGAGCTGGTCCGCAGACTTGGAAACGGAGATTTCAGCGCAGGTGCAGCTGTTGTAAACAGTTTCTGCCAGCAGCACGGATACACCTCCACTCACCTTGGACGTGAATTTCTTGCACAGAACCCGACAGATGACAATTATGTCAGCGCTTCTGACTGTTGCCGGATTCTTTCTGACATTTATAACGGAACACTTGTAAATGAAAATGCTTCTTCTGATATGCTGAATCTTCTGAAACAGCAGACACGCAAAAACAAAATTCCGTCTGGTCTTCCATCCGGTGTTGAATCAGCGAATAAAACCGGCGAGCTTGCCGATGCATCTCTCGGCACTGTAGAAAACGATATTGCCATTGTTTTTGACCAGAACCATCCATATGTTCTCTGTGTCCTGTCAAACAATATCGCCAGCAGCGGAAATGCCCAGCAAACAATTATCGGAATATCAAAAACAGTTTATGATTTCATGACATCTCAGACAACAGCAGAATAAATTATCTGCATGTTTTCCAGGCAATAAAAAACCAGCGGTTCCGGTTATCGGCTTTCCGCTGGTTTTATTATGTGTTCTTTTATTTTCAGTCGTTCTTTGATGCCTCTTTTTCTTTCATTCTGGCAAATACCATTTCGTACCCATCATTTCCATAATTCAGTGAACGGTTTACACGGCTGATCGTTGCTGTGGAAGCTCCCGTCTTCTCGGAAATATCCAGGTAAGTACGCTTGTCTGTCAACATCTTCGCCACCTCAAAACGCTGTGAAAGAGAAAGAAGTTCATTAATAGTGCATACATCTTCAAAAAATGTATAACACTCTTCTTTATTCTTCAAACAGAGTATTGCCTCAAAAAGATGATCAACCTCTTCTGTTCTGATTTTTTTACCCATAATCCCTACTCCTTTTAGATTATACATTATCTATCATATTTTTTTATATTAACACTTTAACACGTGAAAAGCAAGGGGTATTTTGGTTTCCAGTAATACCATATCCGATTATATCTGAACTCTCCTCCACCATTGAAATTCTGCCGGATATGGCATATAATAGGAACAAATGTACGAATGGAGAATCTTTTATGGATTTATTTGAATATGCAAAATCAAAGACTCTGGACCGTGAATCTCCGCTTGCTTCCAGACTCCGCCCGACAACTCTCGATGAAGTAGTCGGTCAGGAACATATAGTAGGAAAAGATAAATTACTGTACAGAGCGATCAAAGCTGACAAACTGACCTCTGTTATCTTTTACGGTCCGCCAGGAACAGGCAAGACAACCCTTGCAAAAGTAATCGCCAACACAACAAGCGCCAATTTTACACAGATCAATGCAACGGTTGCCGGCAAGAAAGATATGGAACAGGTTGTTCACGAGGCACAGGACAGCCTTGGCATGTACGGAAAGAAAACAATCCTCTTTATCGATGAAATCCACCGTTTCAACAAGGGGCAGCAGGACTATCTTCTTCCGTTTGTGGAAGACGGTACCATTATCCTTATCGGCGCTACCACTGAGAATCCGTACTTCGAGGTAAACGGAGCTCTTCTTTCCCGCTCCATCATCTTCGAGCTGAAACCGCTCAGTAACGAAAATATCCGCACCCTGATCCTCCGTGCAGTCAATGACTGTGACAAAGGCATGGGAAATTACGGTGCTGTCATTGATGATGAGGCTCTTGATTTTCTTGCTGATATGGCAGGCGGTGATGCAAGAAGCGCCTTGAATGCCATTGAACTTGGAATCCTCACCACACCGAAATCTGATGACGGTTATATCCACCTGACTCTGGAAGTCGCTTCTGAATGTATCCAGAAGCGTGTTGTCCAGTATGACAAAAAAGGCGATAATCATTACGATATCATCTCTGCGTTCATCAAAAGCATGCGTGGTTCTGATCCGGATGCTGCTGTTTATTACCTTGCAAAAATGCTCTATGCAGGTGAAGATGTGAAGTTTATTGCAAGGCGCATTATGATCCTTGCCTCAGAAGATATCGGAAATGCCGATCCTCAGGCGCTTTGTGTGGCAGTTGCTGCCGCCCAGGCCGTAGAGCGTGTCGGAATGCCGGAATCCCAGATCATACTTTCACAGGCAGCCACCTACATGGCCTGCGCCCCCAAGAGCAATGCAGCTGTCAATGCCATCTTCTCCGCCATGGACTCCGTCAAAAAGACCCGTACCACCGTGCCCGTACATCTTCAGGACTCACATTACGGCGGCCATGAAAATCTCGGCAAGGGCATTGGCTACAAATACGCACACAATTATCCCAACCACTACGTTGACCAGCAGTATCTTCCTTCTGAGATACTGGGCGAACACTTCTATGAACTCAGTGATATGGGCTACGAAAAAACACTCAAAGAACATATGAAACATATAAAGGGCGGAGACTGATCTCCACCCTTTTGCTCTTTATTCCAGTATATCTATCTGTTTTGGAATTACTGCACAGGCACTTCTTTTATTTCCCTTTTGCACATAAAGATATAATTCACTTTTTTCAGAAAGTCTGCTCAGTTTCGGAATGATTTTCCGTCCTGTTTTTGTATAACGTACAGTCTTAACTGTTTTTCCTTTTGCATTCTTTACGACAAGACGATCTCCTTTTCTCGCATAAACACAGTAATTACCTTTTTTGTTTACCGAAACCTTTGGAGCCCGGACAGATTTTCCGGCTTTTACCTTAAGAATAGAATTAAGCTTCTTAACCTTGAGCGTCTTTATGTTGCTGACTGAATCAGCGTCTTTCAGGTATATCTTCAGCACTGAGCCTGTCCGCTGTGCCGGAATCTTAATTTTCATATATCCGTCTGAACCACATTTCTTACTGAAGATAATTTTATTACCACTTTCCACGCAGAGCCGGGCACCTGCATATTCAGGGGAAGCTACATGTCCATAATTTGCAAAAACAACTTCAAATTCTGTGGTTTTGTTCGTTACCGTTCTGTCCAGCTGAAATTTATAATCCTTTCCCACAGCTGCATAACAGGGCATTATCATCAGTGCAGTCAGCAACACACTTATGATAAAACTACATAAATATCCTTTTTTCTTTTTCATAAAGGCATTCTCCCTTCTGATGTAGATTTTTGATAATTATATCTTACTTATGCGGACATTTTGTATATTCCGTTTTACTTACAAGACTTCCCCAAATTCTCTTTCAAAAAGATAAATAAACTACTTGAAATAATGTACTATAACAACAGCCATTGCCATTGATTTAAAGACATCACAATAGCTGGAGGCAAATAAGAAAAGATCTCACTGCCATTATGGTAATGAGATCTTTTTCTTACTTTATATCAGTTCTGCCATCAGGGTACTGTAGATATCCTGCGACTTATGTGCCCAGTTCCTGCAGATTGCCTGAGCTGCCTCCTTGCCGGGGGCGATCAGGTTCAGGTCAAGAACCGTGGAATCTTTTTCGATGATCTGACAGCGCACTGCATAGCCGCCCTGAGGTGTCGTGTAGTAGTCTGCAGGGGTCAGGATTCTGGCTTCCTTTTCGTAGCCGCAGTTCTTCAGATACTCTTCTATCTCTTTCTTAATCTCCTGTGACAGGTTTTTTTCAAAATAAGAAAGTGTATTACTGCCTTCTTCGGTAAGTTCATAATAGGAACTGTTGGAGATTGTCCGTTTATTCAGAAGTCCTGTCTCTGTCAGCTCTGAAAGCACTTTCTGCAGCTGGAAATAGTCCGTATAGTCCCGGTCCAGGACAAACTCCGATATCTGCGAATTTGTCAGAGCTTTTTTTGAATGCTGTGCCATATATAAGACAATGAGTTTATAAATTGTGAATGGTTCTGCCATTTCAATCACCCCTTTTATTCAGACGTTCTGTTAAGCTTTTTCCCCTGCCAGCTGTCCGTGATCTTCATCTGATGATGAAGAAGGTTCAGGACTTCCCTCTTACGGCTGGTCCATAAAGGCGCCAGAAGAAGGTCTTTCGGTCCGTCCCCTGTCATTCTGTGGATCACAATATCCGGATCCAGATGTTCAAGACAATTGATAAGAAGACTCAGATATTCTTCTCTTTCATACGCTTTGAATTTGCCTGCAAGAAAATCATCTGCAAGATCTGTTCCCTTAAGTATATGAAGAAGCTGCAGCTTGATTCCCTGTATATCCTGATGGTTCAGATACTCCATGGTCTCCAGGATCATTTCCTTTGTTTCGCCCGGAAGTCCCAGTATCGTATGGACGATCACCTCGATATTACGTTTCCGAAGCTCCCTGACCGCCTTCTCAAAACAACTCAACGGATATCCTCTTCTGATATACTGCGCAGTCTTCGGATGGATTGTCTGAAGACCAAGTTCCACCCAGACAGGTTTGATCTGGTTCAGTTCTTCCAGAAGCGAAAGTACATCTTCACCCAGGCAATCCGGCCTTGTCCCTATGGAAAGCGCCACTACAGACGGATAGGCGATTGCCTCTGTAAAAATCTTCCGCAGATAATCTACCGGCGCATAGGTATTGGTGTACGCCTGGAAATAAGCAATATATTTGTGAATCGGCCGTTTCTCACTGAGGATTTTTACCTGGCTTTCTATCTGTTCCGTAACAGAAAGTTCTGCATCTGCTGCAAAATCACCACTTCCACCCTGGCTGCAGAAAATACAGCCTCTGCTGCCAAGTGTCCCATCCCTGTTCGGGCAGGACATGCCGCCGTTAAGCGTTACTTTGTAGACTTTTTCACCATATCGTTCCCTGAGCATATAATCCAGCGAATGATACGGCTTTCCATTCCAGTTTCTGCGGGAAACTTCCCCCATCAATCCTGCCCTCCGGCTGCCTGTACTTCTTCTGCGTTTTCAGATTTTTCCTCGGGCTCCTGGATAATATATCTGTCAAAAATCTTCACAAAGAAAAATGAATTTATATATGCGACCAGAGCAAATCCCACCATGATCAACAGCAGGAGCAACATTGACTGTGCTCTGGCAGACTGAATATAAAAAACAAGAACCGGACAGATACTTACAAGGATCATAAGTACTGTATACGGAAGATGACGCACAGACATCAGAATAGCATTTCTGAAAGTATTTTTTATTGAGTTATAAAACTTCGCCAGTACCGGATAAATATAGGTAAACAGCATCACATACAGTATCGCGAAAATCAGAAACAGATACTGAAATACAGTTGATGCAGTACCTGGCATGGATTTCACTACTCTGAAATCCACATAAAGGACACCTGCGATCACAAGCATGATAATGTTAATAACCGTCGCCTGTCTGAAATTCTCCTTAAAAGATTTAAAGAAACTTCTGGCAATATAAGCCTCTTCGTTTCTGACCATTTTCATTGTAACATAAAACATCGCCGTAATAGACGCTCCTGCAGTTACAACAGGAATGCAGCAGAGAATACACAGTACATTCAGTATACACAAGTCTGCCAGCTTTCCCATAAAACGGAAAAATTTATTGTCCATGTCAAATAAACGCCCCATAATTTCAGCTCCTTCAGATAATTAGTTGAAACTTACTGATAATTTTACAGTTTCACTTTTTTCTCTTACTGAATAGTATAGCTAAAATGGAGAAAAATTGCAACGGACAAAAAATGCCTCTGCCTGCCCTTACGGTAAAATAAGCTGATCCACAGTGACAAATTCATACCCTTTTTTCTGAAGTTCATCAGCAACAGACAGTGCTGCTTCTACTGTTGACGGATATTCATCATGCATCAGTATGATAGAGCCATCCGCCACTTCACTGATCACTGTTTTTATCACAGTTTCTGCATTCTGCACTTTCCAGTCCAGTGTGTCAATATCCCAGAACACAGGCAGCATTTCCACACCGAGTTCCAGGTTTTTCTTCCAGGCACCATAGGGCGGTCTCATATACTGAGGATATTTTCCGGTAACTTCATAGATTTTATTATTTGTTTTCAGGATTTCCTGCTTTGCGCATGTTTCTGATAATTCATCCAGTTTTACGTGATTATAGGTATGATTGCCAATAAGATGTCCTTCTTTTTCCATTCTTTCCACCAGATCGCGGTTATCTTCTATATTTTTTCCAAGTAGAAAAAAGGATGCTTTTATCCCTCTCTTTTTCAGTCCGTCAAGTAATTCAGGCGTATATTTCGGACTTGGTCCGTCATCAAAAGTCAGTGCTACAACCGGGTGTTCCACAGAATCCCTTACAAGATTCAGCATTCCTTTTCCGGCAACTATCTCGGCTGTCTTCACCGCAGCTGCTTGCCGATCCTCCGAATCCCTGTAAACATATAAAAAACTCCCCGCCATCAGAAGCAGAAATATAAATCCGATCCATATTCGTTTCATGCAGACTCCAGGCAATATATTCTTTATAATATATGCAGTATCCACAAAAAAACTGCCGGAATTTCTCCTTTCTGTTATGGAGAAAAACCGACAGTTTCCACTTATTTTTTATTTACCAAACATGATATTGAGCTGCGCTTCAATAGCTTCCACGCATTTTTCAAATCCCAGCTTGCTGCTGTTCAGGCACAGATCGTAATTTGTGGCATCATTCCACACACCGCCTGCAAATCGACGGTAATAATCCTGTTTTCTCTTATCATCTTTGAGAAGGAATTTTTCAACTTCCTCTCTTGAACCGGAGATTTTTGCTGATGCCTGTTCTACACGGAATTCCCATGGTGCATGAATGAACACTCTGAGAGTATTCGGACGGTCTTTGAAAACATAGTTTACACATCGACCTACGATCACATAGGATTCGTTCTCCGCAAGGTCATTAACAACCTTTGCCTGATAATTAAAGATGTTCTCATCAGATATAAATCCTTTGCTGTCTGGCTTGATCAGATTTCCTTTGTATACGCTGTCCTTGCTGAAGATAGATGGCTTTACAGAATCTCCTCCTTCTACTTTTCCAAACAGACCTACATCAATTCCGCTTTCATCGGATGCCATATGAATAATCTGTTTGTCATAAAAAGACCAGCCAAGTTTTTTTGCAAGCATTTCACCAATCGTACGTCCACCGCTTCCATACTGTCTTGCGATCGTAACAACAACATGATTATTATCCATATCGATTTCCTCCCGTTGCACGTTGTTTTATTCGCCCAGATATGCTTTCTGGACAGATTCATCATGAAGCAGATCATCAGCTTTTCCTTCAAGAGTAATGCTTCCTGTTTCAAGGACATATGCTCTGTCTGCAATAGAAAGAGCCTTTTTTGCATTCTGCTCTACAAGAAGAACTGTTGTTCCACTTTCACTGACTTCTTTAATAATATCAAAAATCTCATTTACAAAGATCGGGGACAGACCCATGGACGGTTCGTCCATAAGAATAATACGTGGTTTACTCATAAGTGCACGTCCCATTGCAAGCATCTGCTGCTCGCCTCCGGAAAGTGTTCCGGCTCTCTGTCCTTTACGTTCTTTCAGACGCGGGAATCTTTTATAAACATTCTCGAGACTTTCTTCGATCTCTTTTTTATCTTTACGTGTATATGCTCCCATAAGAAGGTTTTCGTATACTGACATATCTGCAAATACACGTCTTCCTTCCGGTACATGCGCCATACCCATTTCTACGATCTTGTGTGCAGGTGTTCTGGTGAGATCTTTACCTTCAAACATAATACTGCCGGATTTTGCAGGGATAATACCTGTCAGAGTCTGCAGTGTAGTTGTTTTGCCGGCACCATTGGCACCGATCAGTGCAATGACTTCTCCCTGATTTACAGTAAAGGAAATTCCCTTTAACGCCTGAATCACACCATAATAAACATGAAGATCTTTTACTTCCAACATTGCCATTGATCCGTTCCTCCTATTCTCCCAGATATGCGGTGATTACTGCAGGATCTTTAAGAACCGCAGATGTCTCGCCCTGTGCCAGTACCTGTCCGAAATTCAGAACAGTCAGTTCTTCACAGATACCACCAACCAGTTTCATATCATGCTCAATAAGAAGAGTGGTCATGTCAAAATGCTCCTGAACGAAACGGATCGTATCCATCAGCTCCTGTGTTTCATTCGGATTCATGCCTGCTGCAGGCTCATCCAGAAGAAGAAGCTTCGGATCCGTTGCCAGCGCTCTGGCAATTTCCAGTTTACGCTGTTTACCATAAGGAAGGTTTCCTGCCAGTGTGTCTGCCTCTTTGTCAAGATCAAACACTTTCAGGATCTCCATTGCCTTTTCATTCATTTCTTTTTCTACTTTATAGTATTTCGGCAGACGTAAGATACCTGTAAGTGTAGAGTACTTATGATGATTATGAAGCCCTACTTTAACATTGTCAAGTACCGGCATGTCCTTAAAAAGTCGAATATTCTGGAAAGTTCTTGCAATACCTGCCTTATTGATCTCAATAGTGCTTTTTCCTGTGATATCCTGTCCGTCCAGTTTGATGATACCTTCTGTTGGTTTGTATACTCCCGTAAGAAGGTTAAAAATCGTAGTTTTACCAGCACCATTCGGTCCGATCAGTCCATAAAGCTGACCTTTTTCAATGGATACATTAAAGCCGTCAACTGCACGAAGACCGCCGAACTGAATAGCCAGATGATTTACTTCCAACATTGCCATAGTTAAGCTGCCTCCTTTTTATTTTTTGTTCCTTTGATTTTTTCCATTATCTGCGCTCTCCGGTTTCTTGCTGCCGGAGCCCAGTTAAAGAGCATCATTACGATCAGAACGACCGCATAGATAAGCATACGATAGTTTGCAAATCCACGGAGAAGTTCCGGAAGTGCATAAAGGATAATGGTTGCGATCATGGAACCTCTCAGGTTTCCGATACCACCAAGTACTACATATACAAGAATCAGAATAGACATGTTATAGTCAAATCCGGATACTTTCAGCATGGAAAGATTGTGGGCATAAAGCACACCTGCCACGCCTGCAAGTGCTGCGGATATTGTGAAGGCAAGAAGTTTAAACTTCGTAACGTCAATTCCTACAGATTCTGCTGCAATACGGTTGTCCCTGGTTGCCATAATTGCACGTCCGCTTCTGGAATTCACCAGGTTCTGTACAATAAATAATGTAATAAGAACAAGAAGGATTCCAATCGGGAAGAAGTAATGTTTCACATCCTTATAAAGGGCACCTGTACCGGAGATACCAAGAGCACCTTTCAGAATCTGTTTGCCGCCTGCTGCAAGTTTCAGCCCTGCTGCACTTGTAGCTACATGAAGGCCTGTATCATCCATACCAACATAAAGGATATTGATCAGGTTTTTGATAATCTCACCAAATGCCAGTGTTACAATAGCCAGATAGTCACCGCGAAGTCTCAGTACCGGAATACCGATGATCACGCCAAAAACAGCTGCCACTAAAGCGCCAAGAAGAATTGCGAGAATGAATCTCGGTACCTGTGGAATATCACTTGCAACATGTGAAAAAAGTGCACTGGAATAAGCACCAACACACATGAATCCTGCATGTCCAAGACTCAGTTCTCCTGAAAAACCTACTACCAGATTCAGCGAAATGGCAGCAATTGTATATACACACAGCGGAACCAGAAGTCCCGTAAGAAGTCTGGACAGGTTTCCTGTTCCGGAAAGTATCTGTACAACTATAAACAATGCAATTACAATGCCATAGTTGATCAGATTATTTTTTGTTGTTTTGTTCATACTTTTTTTCATCCTGATCACCTCTCAGACTTTCTCCTGGATGTTCTTACCGAACAATCCGGTTGGTTTAACAAGAAGTACCACGATCAGAACTGCAAAACAAATTGCATCTGCAACCTGTGAAGAAATATATGCTTTTCCAAAAATTTCAATAATTCCAAGCAGGATCCCACCTACCATTGCTCCCGGGATTGATCCGATACCACCAAATACAGCGGCAACGAAAGCCTTGATACCTGGCATGGCACCCGTGTAAGGTGTCAGTGTCGGATATGCCTGACAGAGAAGAAGACCTGCAATTGCCGCAAGACCGGAACCTATGGCAAATGTCATGGAAATCGTAGCATTTACATTTACACCCATCAGCTGTGCTGCGTCACGATCCTCGGAAACCGCCTGCATGGCACGTCCCGGTTTCGTCTTCTGAACGAAGAACATCAGACCAACCATGATCACGATACATGTAAGGATTGTTACGATTGTTATTCCTTTAATAACCAGCTGTCCGTCAAACAAAGACAGTGACGGCACATCGATTACAGTGACAAAACTCTTGGCATCTGCGCCAAAGATCAGAAGTGCCAGGTTCTGAAGAAGATAACTGACACCGATCGCTGTGATCAGTACTGCAAGGTTGGAGGAAGCTTTACGGAGAGGACTGTATGCAACCTTCTCGATCACCATCCCCAGAACAGTACAGAATATCACAGCAAGAATGATAGCCAGGACCGGAGACATCCCTCCTTTGGTGACAGCAGTAAGGATCACAAATGCACCTACCATGATAACATCACCATGAGCAAAGTTCAGCATTTTTGCAATACCGTATACCATTGTATACCCCAGAGCAATAATCGCATAGATACTGCCCAGGCTGATTCCATCTTTTAAATAAGATATAAAACTCATATTGCACCTCTTTAGATAATTGTGTTACTGTTCAGCAACGATAATATCTTCCTGAACAGATGTATCATATTACAGCAAGAAAGGGGGACGGCCCTGTGATAACAGGCAACCGTCCCCCGTCCTCTGATTATATCCAATATCTTATTATTCCATTTCTACGTAAGCGCCGTCTTTGATTTCAAAAGCTTTTGGCTCTTTATCGCATTCGCCGTCTTCTGTCCATTTAGCTTCACCTGTCAGACCGTCAAGTTCAACGCTGAGCATTGCTTCAGACATTGCTGCGCTAATGTCTTCATTAGACATATCCGGTGTGATCTCTGCTGCATCTGCTGCTGCTTTCATAGCATAAAGTACATCATATGTATCAGCTGCGAACTGGTTCGGAACTTCATCTTTGTTAGCTGCTTCGTATGCTTTAACAAATGCCTGAGACTTTTCATCTGTTGCTGTAGCAGAGAATGGTGTCAGAAGCATTACACCCTCAGCAAGGGAAGTATCGAAGTTTTCTACTCCAAGGATACCGTCCATACCGTCTACACCGAATTTCTTCATATCATCCATACCAGCGTCATGAGCCTGCTGAAGGATCAGAGCGTTGTCTGAATAGTAGTTAGGAAGGAAGAGAAGTTCTGCGCCACTGTCTTTGATTTTCTTGAGCTGTACGGAGAAATCTGTGTTACTGTCTGCTGTATAAGCTTCATCTGCTACAACTTCCAATCCGTTTTCTTCTGCTGCTGCAACGAACGCATCATTGATGCCTGAGTTGTAGTCTGCAGATGAATCATAGAGAACTGCTACTTTTGTAGCAAGTCCGTGTTCACCGATATACTGTGCGGATTTTGTTCCCTGTGCAGGGTCTGTAAAGCACATACGGAATTCATTACTTCCAGATGTGATACTGTCTACAGCTGTTGCAGATGGTGTAAACAGGAAAGTGCTTTCTGCTGCTTCTGCACCTACAGCGATACAGGAACCTGATGTAACAGTACCGCAAAGCATCTGCATTCCCTTGTCAAGAAGGTCATTGTATGCATTTACAGCTTTTTCCGGGTCTGCCTGATCATCACCGGCATCAAGGATTTCTACATTGTATCCGTTAAATCCACCATTTTCATTAATCTCTTCTGCTGCAACCTGTGCTGCATGATAAACGCCAAGGCCGTACTGTGCAGCATCTCCTGTCATAGGTCCGATAACACCAATCTTAAATGTATCCGCATCGTCCGCAAATACAGATACAGGCATCATTGCTGCAACCATTGCAGCGGCAGCTGTAAGGCTAAGTACTTTTTTCCAGTTTCTCATAATAAAACTCCTCCTTATTAAGCTTATTTAAGCTTTTACTTTCGTTCGCTAAAGCTTTAATGTTTTTGATTATAGCACCCACTATATATGAATGCAAGCGAAAATTTACAAAATTTTAAGATTTTGTTTTTTCGTCAAAAACCGTTGTCTTCTTACAGCGGACATTTATGCGTTATTTTGTGATTAATTTCACAGGCATCCACGGAACATTTTTATGTAAAAGGAACATTACGGAGTAATTTCCTGTTATATAAAAAAGACCGCAGTCCTATGACGGATACTGCGGTCAGATGATTTTACTTATGCGATTGCTTTTTTTGCGATTTCTGCAAGTGCTGCAAATCCTTCTGCATCATTTACTGCCATCTCAGCAAGCATTTTTCTGTTGATGTCGATGTTTGCAACTTTCAG